>JBEKZD010000042.1:0-20044 GCA_049510215.1 Verrucomicrobiia bacterium | reverse complement strand
TGGTCAAAAAACTTCGTCCCGCCGTGGTGTTGATGGACATCGCGATGCCCCTGCTCAATGGTTTGGAGGCCACCCGCCAGGTGCTCAAAGCCGTCCCCACCACCAAAGTGGTCATTCTCTCCGCGCACAGTGATGACGCGTATGTCAAAAACGCAACCGAGTCCGGCGCGGTGGGATTTCTGCTCAAACAAACCTCCTCCCACGTCGTGTGCGAGGCAATTCGGGAAGTCCAAAAGGGAAAAACGTTTTTCAGCCCTACGATTGCCAGGCGTCTTCACCAACTGGATGGCAAGTCGCCGGATCGAGCCGGACGGCCGCAGTCGCGCAACGCCCGCCTGACTTCGCGCGAGATGGAGGTGCTCCAACTGATTGCCGAAGGCAAAGCCAACAAGGAAACGGCCGCGGAACTGGGCGTCAGCATCAAGACCGTCGAAAAACATCGCGAGAAGGTCATGAGCAAGCTCGACATCCACGACACCGCCGGACTCACCCGCTACGCCATCAGCGCGGGCATCATTGAGAGCAGCGTCCAGTTGACCATCGTTTAGCGCCGGAAGCTTTTGGGGTTCTCCGCCTCGCTCCGACTTGTCCCGGTCGCGTCAGGTTTAGCTCACCACCCTTCCGACCTGCCGTGTCGGGGCTGGATTCACCCAGTCTGGCATGGGTAAAATACCCCATAGCGCCCGTACGGTTACCCGGATTATTTTCGCATTACGAACACAACAACCAACAACGAAAGGAAGAGCATGAACAAGAACAACTCCGTCGTAGCGATCTATCCATCACACACGGCGGCCGAAGCGGCTGTCAAGGAACTGCAGCAATCCGGTTTTGATATGAAGAAGCTGTCGATTGTCGGACGCGACTATCACACGGATGAACACGTGGTCGGCTACTACAATACGGGGGACCGCATGAAATACTGGGGGAAAATGGGAGCCTTCTGGGGCGGGATTTGGGGATTGTTCTTCGGTTCCGCGTTCTTTTTTATTCCAGGCGTCGGGCCATTGCTCGTTGCGGGGCCGTTGGTCAGTTGGATCGTCGGGGCGCTGGAAGGCGCCGTCGTGGTGGGCGGTCTGAGCGCGATTGGGGCCGGCTTGTACAGCCTGGGCATCCCCAAGGACAGCATATTGCGGTACGAGACGGCGCTCAAGACCGGCAAGTTTGTCTTGATTGCTCACGGCTCCTTGGATGAAATAACCCGTGCGAAAGAAATCCTCAACCGTACCAAGCCGGAGACATTGGAGCACCACCAGTAAACGCACCACCGATGAGCTGCGGCGACGACGAGCCGCTGGCTTACGTCATTGGAGCACCACCAGTAAACGCACCACCGATGAGCCGCTGCCGGGATGCATAGCGGCCCACGCAATTTACACGAAAGGATAAGTTTATGTTACAAAGCATTAAAGAATTATACGGACAGAAACTCGGGGCGTCGGACGGCGAAATCGGCCATGTGAAGGATTTCTATTTTGACGATCAGAACTGGGTAGTTCGTTATCTGGTCGCGGACACGGGCTCGTGGCTGCCGGGGCGACAGGTGCTCATCTCTCCCCATGCCTTCGGCAGTCTCCATCAGGCCGGAAAAGTCCTGCGCGCGAACCTGACCCGCAAACAGATTGAGGACAGCCCTTCGATTGAGTCGCACAAGCCGGTGTCGCGACAATACGAAGAGGAGTATCACCGATATTACGGCTGGCCATACTACTGGCAGGGCAGTGCGTTGTGGGGCATGAGCGGCTTCCCGATTTTGGAACTGCCCTCAAAACCTTTCCCGAGTGAGCAAGCCACGGCGAGTGGCCGGGCCCCCCAACGCGCCGATGCGTATCTGCGGAGCACGCAAGCCGTGAACGGTTACCATGTCAAGGCGACCGATGGAACGATCGGCCACGTCTGTGATTTTATGATGCACGACAAGAGTTGGGCGATTGGTCAACTGATCATCAAAACCGGGCATCTACTTTCCGAAAAAGAGGTGCAGATACCGACGAGCAAGGTCGAACGGATCAGTTGGGATGAATCCACAGTGTTCATAAGTTTGACCAGCGAAGCCGTTGGGCAATCAACAGACCAACAGCATTTATCGAGATAATACGACGTCCGATACGACGCCGTTCCGGGGGCCAAAGTGCCGTGAGTTGAACTAAACGCCTCCCCGGATATCGTAAAAGACGAACGGACGCCAGGGAGTGCAGAACTGAACGGAGACAAACCATGCCCGAGCCACTGACGGGATTGACGAGGATGCCGAAACGCATCGGGATCGCCGCCGACCATGGCGGATTTGAATTGAAAGAACAACTTGTCGGAAAGTTGCGCGAAGCCAGCTACGAAGTCATTGACTTTGGCGACAGCCGGCCGACGCCGGACGACGATTATCCGGATTTTGTCGTGCCGCTGGCCCGCGCAGTTGCCCGCGGTGAGGTGGATCGCGGCGTGGCCATCTGCGGCAGTGGCGTTGGTGCGTGCGTCGTCGCCAACAAGGTGCCGGGCGTGCGGGCGTGCCTGATCCATGAAACTTTTTCAGCGCACCAAGGCGTCGAAGACGACGACATGAACATGATCTGCCTGGGCGGCCTCGTGGTTGGCCATGCGCTCGCCTGGGAATTGGTCAAAACATTTCTTCAGGCTAAATTCAGCGGCGCCGAGCGATTCGAACGCCGCCTGAAGAAAGTTGCGGCACTGGAACGTAGGGAGGCAAAATAATGAAAGACAATCCTTTGAAAAAATTGGAAACACTCGGTCAGTCAATTTGGCTCGACTACATCCGACGTGATCTGATCGCAAGCGGTGAGCTACGGCGTTTGATCGAGGAAGATGGACTACGAGGGATGACCTCGAACCCATCCATCTTTGAGAAGGCGATAGCGGAAAGCCATATTTACGACCGGGACATTTGTGACATGGCACTCAAGAAAAAAGATGTCAAAGCAATCTATGAAGCGCTCAGCCAGCACGACGTGCAGAGCGCCGCTGACGAGTTCCGGCCGGTGTACGAAAGGACGGACGGCAAAGATGGGTATGTCAGCCTGGAGGTCAACCCTCATCTGGCGCATGACACCAAAGGTACAATTGATGAAGCCCGCCGATTGTGGGCCGCACTGAACAGACCCAACGTTTTCATCAAAGTCCCGGCGACATCCGACGGTCTGCCCGCCATCCAGCAACTCATCAGCGAAGGAATCAATGTCAACGTGACGTTGCTCTTTGGGTTGCCTCGTTATCGACAGGTTGCGGAAGCCTGCATTGCAGGTCTCGAAGCGCGCCTGGGCCAGGGGAAGGCCGTTAAGCAGGTGGCCTCGGTGGCCAGTTTCTTTGTGAGCCGTATTGATACGCTGGTGGATCCGCTGCTGGAAAACATTATCGCGCAAGGCGGCAATAAAGCGGACCTCGCCAGGCAAGCGCTCGGGCAGGTGGCTGTCGCCAGCGCGAAGATGGCTTATCAAATCTACAAAGAGATCTTCGTCAGCGACCGGTTTAGGAAGCTGGCTGATCAGGGCGCTCGCGTCCAGCGGCTGCTCTGGGCCAGCACAGGCACCAAAAACCCGGATTACAGCGACGTGAAATACGTCGAGACACTCATCGGACCGGACACGGTCAACACGGTCCCGGTCGAAACCCTCAACGCCTACCGCGATCACGGCGTCCCGAAAACCAGACTCGAAAAAGATATCGTCGAAGCGGCGCGCGTATTGAAGCAATTGCCGGAACTGGGAATCAGCATCGACAAGGTGACTCAACAGCTTGAAGACGAAGGCGTCAAGAAATTTGACGAGCCATTCGACAAACTGATGGAGACCTTAACAATAAAGTCATCAGAGTAGTTGAAGAGAGCACGATGGAAGCAAGTCCTTTTGCCGGAAAACTTGCCGAACCAGCGATGCTGGTTAACGTGCCCAAACTCGTCACGGCCTATTATACCGAGGTGCCTGATCCGTCGGTGCCGGCGCAACGGGTTGCGTTCGGCACCTCAGGGCATCGTGGCTCAGCCTTCGATAAAGCATTCAACGAAAGGCATATTCTCGCCATCAGTCAGGCCATTTGCCTCTACCGCAATCAGCATAAAATTTATGGCCCGCTGTTTCTCGGCATGGACACGCATGCCCTTTCCGTGCCGGCTCTTGCCAGCGCGCTTGAGGTGCTGGCGGCAAACGGGGTGGAAGTCATGATCGCGCAGGGCGACGAATATACCCCAACCCCTGCCGTTTCCCACGCGATTCTCACGTACAACCGCGGGCGCAAGACCAGACTCGCCGACGGCATCGTCATCACGCCGTCACACAATCCGCCACATGACGGCGGTTTCAAATACAATCCCCCAAACGGCGGGCCGGCGGAATCCGTCGTCACCGCCTGGATCGAAGCGAAGTCGAATGAATTTCTTGAGAGAGACCTTCTGGATGTAAAAAGGATGCCTTTCGAGAAAGCGCTTCGCGCCAGCACGACGCACCGGCACGACTATCTCAATGCTTACATTACTGATCTCGCCAATGTGATTGACATGGACGCCATTCGTGGCGCGAAGATCAGCATGGGAGTGGATCCGCTCGGCGGCGCCGGCGTCCACTACTGGGAGCCGATTGCAGAGCGATACGGGTTGAACCTCACGGTTGTCAACAAGGCCGTCGATCCGACCTTTCGTTTCATGACGGTGGATTGGGACGGCCAGATCCGCATGGACCCGTCCTCACCCTATGCGATGCAGAGGTTGATCGACATCAAGGATCGCTTCGAGATCGCCTGGGCCTGCGATACCGACCACGACCGGCACGGAATCGTCACCCGAAGCGCGGGATTACTGCCGCCCAACCATTACCTTTCCGTCGCCATTTTCTATCTCTTCCAACACCGGCCGAAGTGGGGCAAGGAAGCGGCGATCGGCAAAACGGTGGTGAGCAGCCAGATGATTGATCGCGTCACCGCGAAGCTTGGCCGCAAGCTCTACGAGGTGCCGGTCGGTTTCAAATGGTTCGTTGATGGCTTGCTCGACGGTTCGCTTGGCTTCGGTGGGGAAGAGAGCGCGGGCGCGTCTTTCGTCCGCTTGGATGGCAGAGTTTGGACAACGGACAAAGATGGAATTGTCCCGGCTTTGCTGGCGGCGGAGATCACAGCCCGGATAGGCCGCGATCCCGGCGAAATCTACCACGAACTCACGCGCGAGTTCGGTGAGCCTGCCTATGACCTCGTTGAGGCGCCAGCCACTCCGGATCAAAAGGAACTGTTGGCGAAACTCTCACCCCAGAAAGTTAAGCTCACCGAGCTGGCGGGCGAAAAAATCCAGACTGTCCTCACCCACGCGCCGGGCAACGGCGCGCCCATCGGCGGGTTGAAAGTAATAGCGGAAAGCGGATGGTTCGCGGCGCGTCCCTCAGGAACGGAAGACATCTACAAGATCTATGCGGAGAGCTTCCGGGGAGCGGATCATCTGCGCCGCATCCTGGAGGAAGCGCAAACAATCGTCAACGATGCTTTGGCGGCATCCCCACAGAAGCCGGGGATTCCGTCCGAGTCGAAAAAAGTGAAGAAGAAACCATGAGCAAACAAACACCTGTCAGCAAGCCGGACTACGGCCTTTTACCTACGGATGTCGAAGGATCCGATTCCCTGGCGGAGCTGGCCCTGGATATGCGCTGGTCGTGGAACCATGCCACCGACGAAGTGTGGCGGCAGCTTGATCCTGCGTTGTGGGAACTCACGCAGAACCCCTGGGTTGTCCTGCAGACGGTCTCGCGCGACCAGATCGAGCGCGTGCTGGCCGATCCTGCCTTTCGTAAGAACGTTGATGACCTGCTGCGAGCCAAGCGTCAGGCGGCGGAGACTCCCGCATGGTTCCAGCAAAAGCATCCGCAGGCTCCCTTGACCTGCGTCGCGTATTTCAGCATGGAATTCATGTTGAGCGAAGCGCTGCCCATCTACTCGGGCGGGCTGGGAAATGTGGCCGGTGATCAGCTCAAAGCCGCCAGCGACCTGGGCGTGCCGGTAGTCGGCGTGGGACTGCTCTACCAGCAAGGCTATTTTCGCCAGGTGATCGACAAGGATGGAGCGCAACAGGCTCTTTACCCGTACAACGACCCCGGACAGTTGCCGATCACGCCGTTGCGCCACCCGAACGGCGAGTGGTTGCGGTTGGAGATCGCCTTACCCGGTTACTCGGTCTGGCTGCGGGCCTGGCAGGTCCAGGTCGGCAGAGTGGAGCTTTACCTGCTGGACAGCAATGACGCGGCGAACTTCCCCGCTCATCGAGGGATTACCAGCGAGCTGTATGGCGGCGGGCCGGAGTTGCGCCTCAAGCAAGAACTGCTTCTAGGGATTGGCGGCTGGCGACTGCTTGGTGCGCTTGGCATCAAACCGGAAGTCTGTCATCTGAATGAAGGGCATGCGGCCTTTGCCGTGTTGGAACGCGCCCGCAGTTTCATGCAAGAGAACGCGCAGCCCTTCGAAGTCGCGCTGGCCGCCACGCGAGCGGGGAACCTCTTCACCACCCACACGGCAGTGGCCGCCGGCTTTGATCGTTTCGCTCCGGCCCTCATCGAGCAATACCTCGGTGGTTATGCCACGCAGAAGCTCGGCATGACACTCCACGATTTGCTGGCCCTGGGCCGCCAGAACCCGGATGACCCGTCGGAGAGTTTCAACATGGCCTATCTGGCGATCCGCGGGAGCGGGGCGGTCAATGGCGTAAGTCGCTTGCATGGGCAGGTGAGCCGGCACCTCTTTGAGCCTCTCTTTCCGCACTGGCCGGCGGATGAGGTGCCCATCGGCCACGTCACGAACGGAGTCCACATGCCGAGCTGGGACTCCGCAGCGGCGGATGATCTTTGGACGGAGGCCTGTGGCAAGGACCGCTGGCTGGGGACGACGGAAACCCTGGGGCAGGACATTCGTCGCATCCCCAACGCCAGGCTCTGGCAATTTCGCATGGCCGCCAGCAAGTCGCTGATTGACTACGCTCGCCAACGCCTGGCCCGGCACTACGCCGCCGCCGGCGCGTCGCCCGAGGCGGTTGACAGGGCGAAACATCTATTTGATCCCAACGCATTGACACTGGGCTTTGCGCGCCGCTTCGCCACCTACAAACGACCGAACCTGCTGCTGCACGACCCGGAGCGACTGCTTCGCCTGTTATCCAATCCGCAACGACCGGTGCAACTCATCCTTGCTGGCAAGGCCCATCCCGCGGACGCGGCGGGACAGGCCCTGATCCAGAAATGGATACACTTCATTCGCCAGCCCGAGGCCCGTCCTCATGCGATATTCCTCAGTGATTACGATATGCTCCTGACGGAGCACCTGGTGCAGGGTGTGGATGTCTGGCTCAACACACCACGCCGGCCCTGGGAGGCGTGTGGCACGAGCGGCATGAAAGTGCTCGTCAACGGCGGCATCAATCTGTCGGAGTTAGACGGCTGGTGGGCGGAAGCCTATACGCCGGAGGTTGGTTGGGCGTTGGGAGACGGCCAGGAACATGGCGACGACCCGGCCTGGGACGCTGCCGAAGCGGAAGCCTTGTACGACCTGCTCGAGCGTGAGGTGATCCCGGAGTTCTATACCCGCGACGAGAATGGTATTCCCACTGCATGGGTCAAGCGGATGCGGGAAAGCATGGCGCGGTTGACCCCGCGCTTCTCCGCAAACCGCGCGGTGTGCGAATACACCGAGCAACACTACCTCCCGGCTGCCGCCGCCTACCATTTGCGCATTGCCAATAAAGGCGCAATCGGCAGGCAAATGGTCGATTGGCAACACGATCTGGAACAGAAGTTGGCCACGCTACACTTCGGTGAAGTGAAGGTTGAGACTCGCGGCGAACAGCATGTATTTGAGGTTCAAGTCTATCTCAATAACCTCGACCCGAATGCGGTGCGAGTCGAGCTTTATGCCGACGGAGTTAACGGCGGTAGCCTGGTGCGGCAGGAGATGAAGCGCGTTCGCCAACTGGCTGGCGCGTCGGGCGGCTACGTTTACAGCGCGGCTGTGTCCGCAACCCGCCCGCCAGCGGATTATACGGCCCGAGTGATACCGCACTGCGACGGCGTTGCGATCCCACTGGAAGATGCACGAATCCTATGGCAACGATGATAAAAACGCCCCAACGCGAGTTGCACGATTATATCTCGGAGATCTCCGAGCGCGCTGACGTCCGGGCGGGCTATTCTCTGCCTTTGGGAACCCAGGAAAGGGGAGGAGGAGTTAATTTCGCCATTTTCAGCCGTGACGCCAGCCGCGTTCGACTAGAGTTGTTCGACCATCCCGAAGACGCAGTGCCCGCCCGCGTAATCGATCTGGATTCAGCGCGCAACCGCACCGGCGACGTATGGCATGTTTGGGTAAAGGGGATCGGTCCCGGTCAACTCTATGCTTACCGCGTGGATGGCCCTTACGAACCCAGCGAAGGACATCGTTTCAATTTCAACAGGCTTCTCCTCGATCCCTTCGCTACCGCGATTTCGCGGCTGCCCCCGTGGGATTTTGCATCGGCGCGTGGATACGACCCGTCGGCGCCGGAGCAAGACTTGGCTCTCTCGAAGCTGGACAATTCCAGGTCGATGCCGAAATGCGTCTTTGTCAACGAGCCCTTCGAGTGGGATGGAGACCAGCCGCCACGGCATCCGTGGTCGAAGACGGTCATTTACGAAACGCATGTTCGCGGCTTTACCATTCATCCCAAGTCGGGCGTGGACCATCCGGGAACCTACCGGGGCCTGATGGAAAAGATTCCCTATCTCAAAACCCTGGGAGTGACCGCCGTGGAACTGATGCCCGTGCAGGAGTTCAATGAAACTTCTGTGACGCGCAGCAATCCGCAAACAAGTCAACCGCTCAGGAATTACTGGGGATACGATCCCGTGGTTTTCTGTGCGCCCAAGGCTTCCTACAGCAGTTCGGGAGGTTTGGGCCAACAAAAGCTGGAGTTCAAGGAAATGGTACGGGCTTTTCACAACGCCGGCATCGAAGTGATTCTGGACGTGGTGTTCAATCATACGGCGGAGGGAAACGAACTGGGGCCGACGCTCTGTTTCCGCGGGATGGATAACGCGATCTTCTACACGTTGGCGAGCGACAAACGTTACTACAAGGACTACACGGGGACCGGCAACACCGTCAACGCCAACCATCCCGTGGTGCGGGACCATATCCTGGCCGCGCTCCGTTATTGGATGGTCGAGATGCATGTAGATGGATTCCGGTTTGACCTGGCGTCGGTTCTCGGCCGGGACGGTACCGGCAAGTTGCTGGCCAATGCCCCGCTTCTCGAACGGATCGCCGAGGACCCGATCTTGAGAGACGTGAAACTCATCGCCGAGGCGTGGGACACCGCCGGTGCGTACGAGGTGGGTAGTTTTTCAGAGCGGCGTTGGGCAGAGTGGAACGGCCGATACCGAGATGATGTCCGGCGTTTCTGGCGCGGCGATGATGGGATGCTCGGTTTGTTTGCCAGCCGCATCTGTGGCAGTGCCGACATTTATACCAAGTCCGGCAAAGGCCCCGAAGGCAGCATCAACTTCGTCACCTGCCACGACGGCTTCACTCTGAACGACCTGGTGAGCTATCGCTACAAGCACAATGAAGCAAACGGGGAAAACAACCATGACGGGACCGACGCCAACTTCAGCGAGAACTACGGCTCTGAAGGCGAGACGAAGGATACCGGGATCGAGGCCTTGCGGAAACGCCAGATCAAGAACTTCCTGCTGACCCTGCTCATCTCGCGCGGCGTGCCGATGCTGCTCGGCGGCGACGAATTTCGCCGCACGCAACACGGCAACAACAACGCCTACTGCCAGGACAACGAAACGAGCTGGCATGACTGGCTCTGCCTGGAACAGCACAGGGAAATTTACCGCTTCACCCATGGCATGATCGCCTTTCGTCGTGCCCATCCGATTCTGAGCAAGGAGCAATTCTACACGGACGCCGAGATCCATTGGTTTGGCCCGCAAGGAGGATTGCCCAACTGGGCCGACCCGAAAGAAAAACAGTTTGCCTGTCTGATCCATGAAGATGAGCAGCGCGCACTTTGCCTGATGTTCAATGCCGGCGCCGATGCGGTCGATTTCGGTTTGCCCCCCGTATTGCCGGGGGCTCAGTGGCATCTGGCCGTTGACACCTCTCGCGAAGCGCCACAAGATCTGTTTGCCGCGGGCGAGGAACGGCTTTGGGAAGATCCACAAACCTACCACCTGGGCCCCCGATCTAGCGCCATACTTCTGGCTCGATGCACGGCATTGAAGGAGGCCAAATGAAGAGAGCGATTTCGATCACGACATTGTTCCTGGATATCGGCGGCGTTTTGCTTACCGACGGATGGAGTCACGGGACCAGTAAATTGGCGGCTAAGGAGTTCGACCTGAATTTCGAAGAGCTTAACAAACGGCATAGCGAGGCCTTAGACACTTATGAGTTGGGTAAGCTAACCATTGAGGAATACTTGAGCCTGGTGGTGTTCTACGAGAAGAGGCCGTTTACTCCGGCTCAGTTTCGGAAATTCATCTTCGCCCAGTCGAAGCCATATCCCAAAATGATCGAGTTGGTCCGTCGGCTTAAGGCCCGATATGGATTAAAAATCGCCGTCGTCAGCAACGAAGGGCGCGGACTGAATGAGTATCGGATTCGAAAGTTCAAGCTGGACGAATTTGCGGATTCTTTTATTTCCTCCTGCTATGTTCAGTTGCGAAAGCCTGACGCGGACATCTTTCGTGTTGCGCTTGATACCGCACAGGTTCCGTCCAATCAGGTGATCTATATCGATAACACCCCGATGTTCGTTGAAGTCGCGGAAGGTTTGGGGATTCGAAGCATTCTCCACACGGATTACAAGTCCACGTGTGCGAAACTGGCTTCGTTGGGATTGCAGAATGACAAAGGAGTCATCCATGAAACCCGTTAACCCACGCATCCTGACGATCAATGGCGGCTCGTCGAGCATCAAGTTCGCGGTGTTCGAGGCCGGTGACTCGCTGCGACGGATTCTGGAGGGCGGGATTGAGCGGATTGGACTGCCGGACCCCATCTTGCGGGTGAAAGGCGTGAACCGGGCGGACAACTTTTCGCGGCCGGTGACGGCGAAGGATCACACGGTGGCAGTGGGCGCTCTGATGGATTGGATCGAGGAACACATTGGGCGTGACGCATTGACCGCGGTGGGGCATCGCGTGGTGCATGGCGGGCCGAAGTACCACGACCCGGCGTTGATCACCAAGGAAATGGTCGAGGAGTTGCGTCAACTCAAACCATTCGATCCGGAGCATCTACCGGAAGAGATCCAGTTGACCGAGGCGTTTCATCACCGATTTCCCGACCTGCCCCAAGTGGCGTGTTTCGACACGGCTTTTCACCATGACCTGCCGCGTGTGGCTCAGTTGTTGCCGATCCCGCGCCGGTACGAGGCGCAGGGCGTGCGGCGGTACGGGTTTCACGGGTTATCGTACGCGTTTCTCATGGAAGAACTGGCCCGCTTGGCCGGAACGGAAGCGGCACAAGGCCGTGTCATCCTCGCCCACCTCGGCAATGGCGCGAGCCTGGCGGCGGTGCATCACGGCAAACCCGTGGACACGAGCATGAGTTTTACCCCGACCGCCGGGGTGCCGATGAGCACCCGCTCCGGCGATCTCGATCCCGGACTGGTTTGGTATCTGGCGCGCACTGAAAAAATGAGCGCGAAGCAATTCAACGAGATGGTCAATTTCCAATCCGGGCTGCTCGGCGTGTCGGAGACCAGTTCCGACATGCGCGACTTGCTCGACCGTGAAACGCAGGACGTGCGGGCGGCTGAAGCTGTGGCGCTGTTCTGTTACCAGGCGAAGAAGTGGATGGGCGCATTCGCGGCGGCGCTCGGCGGACTGGACACGTTGGTGTTCGCTGGCGGCATCGGAGAGAATGCGCCCACGGTCCGTGCCCGGATTTGCGATGGGCTGGGATTCCTTGGAATCGAACTCGAAAAAAAGCGAAACGCGGCGAATGAGGGTGTGATTTCCGCGAATGCCAGCCGGGTTGCGGTCCGCGTCATTCGCACGGACGAAGAATGCATGATCGCCAGGACGGTTTGCCGCGTTCTCGGCCTTGGCTGAAAAAAGGAGAATTGAACCATGAAGACAAAAACTCTTTCCCCGGAACTGCTCCACAAGATGGATGCCTACTGGCGCGCCGCCAACTATCTGTCGGTCGGCCAGATTTATCTCTACGACAATCCGCTGCTGAAGCAGCCGCTGAAACTGTCGCACGTGAAGCCGCTGGTGGTCGGACACTGGGGCACGACGCCGGGCCAGAACTTCATCTATGTCCATTTGAACCGGGTCATCAAGAAGTATGACCTGGATATGTTCTACATCGCCGGTCCCGGTCACGGCGGCCCGGCGCTGGTGGGCAATACTTACCTCGAAGGCACCTACAGTGAGATTTATCCGAACATCAGCCAGGACGAAGCCGGGCTGAAAAAGCTCTTCACGCAATTCTCGTTTCCCGGCGGGATTTCCAGCCATGTTGCGCCGACGACGCCGGGGTCGATCCACGAAGGTGGCGAGTTAGGGTACTCGCTCAGCCATGCCTTCGGGGCCGCGTTCGACAATCCCGATCTGATCGTCGCCTGCGTCGTCGGCGACGGTGAAGCGGAAACAGGCCCTTTAGCCACGGCATGGCACTCCAACAAGTTTCTCAACCCAATTACCGACGGAGCCGTGCTGCCGATCCTGCACCTCAATGGCTACAAGATCAGCAACCCGACCGTCCTGGCCCGCATCGAGCATGAGGAATTGGAGCAATTCTTCCGTGGCTGCGGCTGGACGCCTTACTTTGTAGAAGGCGATGAGCCGGAAAAGATGCATGAACTCATGGCTGCCACCTTGGAAACGGCCATCGAGGACATCCGGCGAATCCAAAAGAATGCACGGAACAAGAACGACACCACTCGGCCGCGCTGGCCGATGATCGTCCTTAGGTCACCCAAGGGCTGGACGGGACCGAAAGTCGTCGATGGTCTGCAAGTTGAGGGCACGTTCCGGGCGCACCAAGTTCCGCTCCTGGTGGATTCCGAGCATCCCGATCATCTCAAGCAGCTTGAAAGTTGGATGAAAAGCTACAAGGCAGAGGAACTCTTCGATGAGCGCGGTCGTCTCATGCCGGAATTGGCCGAGCTGGCGCCTAAGGGCGACCGGCGGATGGGCGCCAATCCCCACGCCAACGGCGGGATATTGTTGCGTGACTTGCTGATGCCGGATTTTCGTGTCCACGCGGTGAATGTGCCTTCGCCCGGCGCCGTTGACGGCCAGGATACGCTCGTGCTGGGCAAGTTCCTGCGAGACGTGGCCAAGCTGAATCAGGATCAGCGTAATTTCCGTATCTTCGGTCCCGATGAAACGCTCTCGAATCTCCTGGGCGCGGTCTTTGAAGCAACCAATCGTCAGTGGGACGCCCGAACAGTAAAGAACGATGAATTCCTCGCGCCCGCCGGACGCGTGCTGGACTCGATGCTCAGCGAGCACCAGTGCGAGGGTTGGTTGGAGGGATATCTGCTGACCGGGCGGCACGGGTTATTTAACTGCTACGAGGCATTTATTCACATCGTCGATTCGATGTTCAACCAGCACGCCAAGTGGCTGAAGGTCACAGCGGAACTGCCGTGGCGGCGGAAGATCGCCTCGCTGAACTATCTGCTTGCCTCCCACGTCTGGCAGCAGGACCACAACGGCTTCACGCACCAGGATCCCGGCTTCCTCGACCACGTCATCAACAAGAAGGCCGATATCGTGCGCGTTTACCTTCCGCCCGACGCCAACTGCCTGTTGTCGGTTTTTGATCACTGCCTGCATAGCCGGCACTATGTGAACGTGGTGGTTGCGGGAAAACACGCACTGCCCCAATGGCTGACCATAGAAGCGGCGGTCGTGCATTGCACGGAAGGAATCGGCATCTGGCAATGGGCCGGCAACGACCAAGGCGCCGAGCCGGACGTGGTAATGGCCTGCTGCGGAGACACGCCCACACTGGAGATCTTGGCTGCCGTTTCCATCCTTCGCAAACATCTGCCTGATCTGAAAATCCGGGTGATCAATGTCGTCGATCTCATGAAGCTTGAACCCAGCACGGAGCACCCGCACGGGCTGAGCGACAAGGATTACGACTCGCTCTTCACGAAAGACAAGCCGATCGTCTTCGCCTTCCATGGATACCCATGGCTGGTCCACCGGCTGACCTACCGCCGGACCAACCGCAACCTGCACGTCCGAGGCTACAAGGAAGAGGGCACGATCACGACGGCCTTTGACATGAGGGTGCAGAACGAGCTGGACCGGTTCCACCTGGTGCAAGATGTGGTTGATCGGCTACCGCAGTTGGGCGCCAAGGGGGCCTACCTGAAGCAGATGGTGCAGGACAAGCTCATCGAGCACAAGCAGTACATCGACAGGCACGGCCAAGACATGCCGGAAATCCGGAACTGGAAGTGGAACGAACAAGAAACAGGAAATCACGAAAGTGGAAACGATAAACATCAGTCCGGTAGCCAAATCCGAAGCGACAGCTAATGATGAGCCTGCAACGCCTCCGAGGGATCGTCAATTGGAAACATCGAGCCTTCCTGCAGCGACGCAGCCTGTGGCTGATTGGCGCACTCCTCGTCGCCAGTGCAGGCGCGTTCGGGTATCACTGGGCGTTTGGCAAAGCCAAGGTCCGCTATGCCACCGCTGCCGTCGAACGCGGCGATGTCGAAAGCACGGTCGTGGCGGCGGGCATCGTGCAGCCCATCAAGTATGCTGATGTCGGCGCTCAGACCTCCGGCAAGCTTAAATCGCTGAAGGTCAACCGCAGCGATCAGGTGGAAGAGAACCAGTTGCTCGCAGCGGCCTTCCGGCATACACTCGCACGGTCAGAAACAAGAGGATCGATTTTCCGATGAAGGGTCCGAGGTATGCCTGTGAACTCCGACAGCGTAAAACCAATAGAAAATCAGGCGATCGTCGCAACCGATCTGACAAAATGGTTTGGCGAAGGCGATGCCAAGATGACTGCCGTGAATGGTGTCGGGCTTGTCGCTCACTTTGGCGAGATGTTGTTCATCGTCGGCCCCTCCGGCAGCGGCAAGACCACGCTGCTCAGCATGATTTCCGGCATCCTGCGTCCCAACGCCGGCAAGGTGATAGTCAAAGGGGCCGATATCTGGACTCTGAACAATGACCAGTTGGCTGACTTCCGTCTGAATACAGTTGGCTTCGTATTCCAGGACTATCATCTGTTTCCGCGGCTGACCACGGCCGAGAATGTCGCGATCCCGTTGATCCTGAAGAAGCGCGACTGGGACGAATCAATCACCGAGGCAAAAAAATACCTCGAGATCGTCGGTCTGAAAGGCCGGGGCGAGATTCTGCCAGTGAAGCTCTCGGGCGGCGAGCAACAGCGCGTGGCGATCGCGCGCGCGATCAGCAGCAGTCCAGAGATCCTGATTCTCGACGAACCGACCGCATCCCTTGACGGTGACACCGGGAAGATGATCATCGCCTTCGTAAAAGAGAAAATTCTCAATAAAAGCCGCTGCATCCTGATCGTCACCCATGATGCGCGCATCAACGAGTATGCGGACCGGATCCTCCATATGGAAGATGGACATCTCTCCGCGTCGGACAAGGGAGCCGAATGAACGCAGACGAACCTAAACCTGAAGCCAAACCAGCCGAGCCGAAACCTGAAGGCAAAGCACCTGATGCCAAAGCGCCTGATGCCAAGGCAGACGAGCCTAAGCCTGAAGCCAAAGCATCTGATGCCAAGGCTGAAGCCAAAGCGGGCAAGCCTAAGCGTGAAGTCAGAAACAAGATCATCTTTGCCCTCGCGATAATAGGTATCTTGGCCGGACTGGTCGCCGCCTACATCTTTGGCATTGAAAGGAAGGCCCAGCCCCCCGTGTTCAAACCGGTCAGCAGCCCTTACGAGTCGGCAATCTATGCCAATGGCATTATCGAGAGCGAACAGGCGAGCGGTGCAAACATCAATATCTATCCTGAAGTTTCCGGTCCGATCATCCAGGTGCTCGTGCGCGAGGGCCAGCGGGTGTCGGCCGGCACTCCGCTGTTCACCATCGACGATTCCGTGCAGAGAGCAAACGCGGAGTTGGCCGAATCCAACCTGAAAGCGGCTCACGACCAGTACGACAAGCGCCGCGCCTCCTACGACATTGACCCGAAATCGATCAGCAAGGACGTGCTGGATACTGCGGAAGACGCAGTCAATCAGGCGGCAGCCGCACTGAAGGCAGCTAACGCGTTGCTACAAAAATATTCGGTCAAAGCGCCGGTCGACGGAGTCGTGCTGGCCGTCAACGCAACGGCCGGTAGCTATGTGTCGTCGCAGGGTGCCTATGACGCCTACACGCAGGCATCCGACCCGCTCGTGGTAATGGGAGCGCCCCAAGACTATCTGGCCGTGCGCTGTTATGTCGATGAGATACTGGTCTCACGGCTGCCGTCTCCGTGGCATATTCAAGCGCAGATGTCGATCCGCGGAACCGACATTAAGGTGCCGCTGGAGTTCGTCCGGGTGCAGCCTTATGTTTCGCCCAAGATTGAGCTGTCTAATCAGCGCCAGGAGAAAGTCGACCTGCGGGTGCTGCCGGTGATTTTCCGGTTCGAGAAACAGGACGCCCCGGTCTACCCCGGCCAGTTGGTGGATGTCTTCATCGGAAAGAAGTAGCGTCCCCGTCAGAGCGAATGCGATGAACAACTTTCGATCATACGGGCAACGCTCGACGGGCCTAGGCTAGGCACCATGAAATACGGTGGCATCCTGCGGATCGGATTCAAGCTGCTGGTGAATGACAAGGCCAAATTCTCCGCGCTGTTGATCGGGATCACCTTCGCCGTGTTCCTGATGATGCAAATGACGGCGATGTTCGCCGGCATCCTGAACCGTGCCTATTCGACTGTCACTAATATCGGAGCTTCGATGTGGATCATGGACCCGGCGGTCAATACCGCCACCAGTTCGATTCCGATGCCCGATTACCTGCTGGACGCGGTGCGCAGCATGGATGGGGTCAGCTATGCGGTGCCGCTCTTTATAGGTGGCGCGCAGGTCAGGCTCGATAGCGGTACCTATCAATCTGTAACTGTCGTCGGTCTGGACGACACCAGCCTGTTTGGCCGTCCCGAAGTTGAACAGGGCAATATTCAGGACATCTATGCCGACAACGCGTTTCTGGTAGTCAACGACGCTGAATTCTCGAAGCTGGAGAACCCGAAGATCGGCACTACGTTTGAACTCAATGATCACCGCGGTACCATTGTGGGCATCGCCCGGGTCGCCGCGAACGGACTGAACGGCGTGCCGACGCTCTATACAACCTACAGTCGTGCGATCGAATACATCCCGACGACGCGTTTCACCATCTCTTATGTACTGGTGCAGACGAAGAGTGAGACTGCCGTGGCCGGCATCAAGCAACAAGTCACCAAGCTCGGCTACGTGGCCCTTACCAAGGATGAATTCAACAAACAGATCGCCGACTACTACACCTACAAGACGGGTATTGGCACCAACATCCTGTTGATGACCGTGATCAGCTTTATCGTTGGACTGTCGATCTCGGGCCAGACTTTTTACACCTTCATCCTCGAAAACCTGGAGAAATTTGGCGCGCTGAAGGCCATCGGCGCAAAGGGGCGCGAGCTGGTCTACATGATCCTGTTCATGGCGACCTTTACTGCGCTGACCGGCTATGGCCTGGGCGTCGGTCTGGTGACGCTGATGATCTCGATCGCCCGATCCCGGCTGCCCAATTACGCAGCGATGATCACGTTCTGGAACCTGGGGCTGGCCTTTGGCATGGTCGTACTGATCGCCGGAATCTCAAGCTATGTCGGGATACGCAAGGTCCTCAAAATCGAGCCCTTCGATATCTTCAGGGGATAGCAATGAGCCATTCAATGAAAACCATAATCTCACTGCTCAAAACGGAAACCAGAATGACAGTAGTTGCACTTGCGTGCCTGGTTCTGTTCGCCGGATGCAGCTTCGCGCCGAAGTATGCGAAGCCTGTAGTCCAAACGCCCGCCGCCTTCAAGGAACTGGCTCCGGAACAACTCAAAGAAGCCGAAGGTTGGAAAGCAGCGGAGCCAAAGGACGACATGATTCGCGGCAAGTGGTGGGAAATGTTCCATGAACCGGAGTTGAACGAGCTCGAAGACCAGGTGGCTGTTTCCAACCAGACCGTTGCTGCGGCGCTCGCCAATTTCCTCGCCGCGCGAGCCGTGGTGAAACAAACCCAGTCGCAGTATTTCCCAACCGTGACCGCCAGTCCTTCTGTCACGAGATCACGGCAGTCATCGCTACAAACTCAATCAAGTTCGTCGCCGGCCCCTTTGACTGTCACCGAATACTCGCTGCCATTTGACGCCTCCTGGGAGTTGGATTTCTGGGGCCGCATTCGCAACACAGTGAAGGCAAACTCTCTTGAAGCGCAAGCCACGCTTGCCGATCTCGAAAACGTGCGGCTGACCATTCAGGCGGAAGTGGCAGCGGATTATTTTCAGCTTCGCGTGCTGGATGCGCAGAAGCAGCTTTTGGATGCGGCGGCGCTCGCTTATCAGGAGTCGCTTAAGCTGACACAAGTCCAGTATGACACCGGCATCGCGTCCGGCCAGGACGTCGCGCAAGCCGAAACGCAACTCAACACCACGCGCGCGCAGGCCACCGACCTCGGCATCCAGCGCGCGCAACTCGAACACGCCATCGCGACGCTCCTCGGGAAACCGGCTTCATCATTTTCCATCGCAACAAATCCGTTGACCGCGACCACCATCGCGATTCCCTCCGGCATTCCGTCGCAACTGCTCGAACGCCGTCCCGACGTCGCCGCCACCGAACGCCGCGTCGCGGAGGCGAACGCGCAAATCGGCGTGGCGCGCGCGGCTTATTTTCCGACGATTACTTTGAGCGGCTCGGCGGGATATCAGAGTACATCTGTGGGGAATCTTTTTTCCGGGCCGAGTCTTGCCTGGTCCGTCGGCGCGACGCTGGCGCAAACACTTTTTGACGCCGGATTACGCAAAGCCGTCACCGAACAAGCCTGGGCGATCTACCAGGGCACCGTCGCGAACTACCGTCAGACCGTGCTCACCGCTTTTCAAGAAGTCGAAGACAATCTATCGACGCTGCGAATCTTGTCACAGGAACTTCAACAACAGAATGCCGCCGTCGAATCGTCACAGCGCTACCTGACGCTCGCCAACGACCGCTACAAATCCGGCCTGGACAGTTACCTCAATGTGATCACCGCGCAAACCACTCTGTTGAGCAATCAGCGTACGGCGATGAATCTCCGGATGCAACAGATGACGGCGAGCGTCCAGTTGATCAAAGCGCTGGGTGGCGGCTGGGATGTTTCGCATGGAAGGACAGAGGCCATTCCTTGAGCGCCACGCCCGGCCAGAAAAGCCGAACAACTCGACCCCATCGAGGCGCTGGCTCGGGATTAGAAACGCCATGAGTCCCAGCTCCAAAACTTATTTATGAGAACAAAGATCATCAACACCGCGAGGGCGCTGGTCGCCGGCGACAAGGGCCTGCTGGCGATGGATGAAAGTAATCCAACCTGCAACAAACGATTTGCCAGGCTGGGGATTCCCCAGACCGAAGAGGCCCGGCGCGCCTATCGGGAGTTGATTGTGACCACGCCCGGTCTCGGTGAGAGCATCAGTGGCGCGATCCTTTACGACGAGACGATCCGCCAGCAGAAGAAAGATGGCACTCCCTTCGTTAAAGCCCTCACGGACGCCGGAATCATTCCCGGCATCAAGGTTGACACCGGCGCAAAGGACATGGCCGGTCATCCCGGAGAGAAAATAACCGAAGGCCTGGACGGATTGCGCGACCGCCTGGCTGAATACTCTCGAATGGGCGCCCGTTTTGCCAAGTGGCGCGCGGTGATTGCCGTGGGCGATGACATTCCCAGCCGGGCTTGCATCGAGGCCAACGCGCAGGCGCTGGCTCGCTATGCCGCGTTGTGCCAGGAAACCGGACTGGTCCCCGTCGTCGAGCCGGAAGTGCTCATGGACGGCGA
>JBEKZD010000041.1:0-22587 GCA_049510215.1 Verrucomicrobiia bacterium | reverse complement strand
CCAGATCGAAAGGCGGCAGTTTGTGTCGCTCGTAGGCAGCGGCGATGATGGGTGTGGATTGATAAGTCGAGAAAATGACTCGTGTTCCCGAACCCTGCAAAAACTCTGCGACCTCCGAAGGATCAGTTGTCGCCGGCACACCGAGTTCGTTCGTGCGGGAGACAAGGTGGTCTTCGCCCCGGACGGTGTCATCGGAACAGACTGGCAGGAATCGGAATGGTCGCAGGCCATCCCCAGTCCAATCCCGTAGAATCTGTGAGATCAGCGATAGAGACGGGACGAGGACAAGTGTACGGCGCGCATTCATCGCCTCAGCGATTCGCAGTCCGATCAAGGTCTTGCCGGTGCCGCAGGCGCGAATGAGTTGCCCGCGGTCGTGCTTACGGAAGCCGCGAAGCACATCGGCGATTGCCTCGCGTTGATCGGGCCGGGGATTGCGCGGGCCTACCTGCTTTGCGAGGAGTTTCTCCGGTGAAGAAGGCCAGTTGAGATTGCGCTTCTTGAGATCGGACAAGAGCAGATATCCGACCTTTTTCTCCTGACCTTCGATTGCTTCCTTGGCGTTGTGTCCGAGTTCTGCCGCCGAGGTGATCAGCAGCCGGTAGGAGATCAACTCGCGCGATGATTCACTGAGGAAGCGATCGACGTCGTTCTTGGTGATGGAATGCTGCGGTGCGTATGCCTTTGCTTGAATCGCCCAATGCTTCCCATCGAAGGCTTCTGCTACGAGGTCGATTCCCTTGTCTCGACCCCATCGCTGCGGCCACTCGTTCCACAGCCATACACGCTTCAGCTCGCGCTTGTATTCGGGATCATTCTGGAGAAACCACTTACAGACGTGCTCAAACTGCCTACCCTTGCGCCCGTCATCATCGGCCAGTTTGCTGAAAAGGTTAGGGAAAGAGGCCATGCTCAACTCATTTTTTCGATCTGGGCTACTTGGAACGCTGGATGCACCAGCGGAAGGTGCGGTTGGGCGGCGGATAGCTGACGAGCCAGGGACGAGGGGCGGCGACGTACAGCTGCCGCAATGGATCAACAATGTCCCAGTATGTGCCTGCCTTCATCGGACATAATCTTACGGAATTATCCCCTTGACATAAGTAGTAGTTTAGGCGTATATTGTAGGCATGAAAACGCTCAAAGAGAAAGCCAGTAAAGCCAGCGTAACAATTCGGGAATTTCTTGTGCGGTTCAGCACCGATGAAGCTTGCTTGGAGCACATCTTCAACTGCCGGTTCGGACAGGGCTATGCCTGCCCCAAATGCAACCGCAAGAGCAAGTGGTTTCGGTTTCAAGCCGAGCGAGCCTACGCCTGCCAGTGGTGCGGTCATCATCTGCACCCGACTGTTGGTACTCCCTTCGAGGACAGCCGCACGCCGCTGCAACTCTGGTTCTATGCGATCTACCTTTACACGACTTCCCGCCACGGTGTTCCCGCGAAGGAATTGGAACGTCAACTTGGTGTAACCTACAAGACGGCGTGGCGCATGGCCGATCTTATCCGCCAGCACATCGCGGAAGTGGACGGCGAGTGGCCGTTGTTTGGTGACGTTGAAGTTGACGAAACCTATGTCGGCGGTCGTCGTGCTGGTGTCCGTGGACGCGGAGCCGCTGGCAAGACGGTCGTGTTCGGGATGCTGCAACGCAAGGGGCAAGTGATGACAAAGGTTGTCCCGGATGTGAAACGCAAAACGCTTCAACCGCTGATTGAGGAAAACGTGGTCAATGGCTCGACGGTTCACTCCGACGAACTGAGTTCCTATCGGGGACTCAACAAAAAAGGCTACAAACACCAGACCGTAGATCACGGCGCTGGCGAGTACGTGAACGGTAAAACGCACGTCAACAACCTTGAGAACTTCTGGAAGCATCTGAAGGGAAGCATTCGCGGCACCCACATTCACGTTTCCAAGAAGCATCTGCATAAATACGCCAAGGAATTCGAGTATCGGTTCAACTCCCGCGCGAACCCTTCCGTGATGTTCCCCGCTTTGGTTTCACAGTTCCCGAAGCCATAGACTTCAAGACGGCGTGGCAATGATGTTTGCTGGCGCGTGGATGTGTTTTCTCGTGTTCCTTGATGAACTGCTCCAACTTGTTTTTTGCTCTGGCTTCTTTAAGGTGCACATGTCTCCTTCAGTCGGTTATATAAAATGACGACGGGTTGTAGTTCGGGAGGCAACGGTTCCAATGGCGAGGTGAATCCTCGGTTGGGCGCATGATCAAGGGCGCTCCGAGCAGCGGTCGTCATAATTGCATCACTTGGCCTATTGTTCTTTTGATAAGCCTCAGCAAGATTGCCCAACTGGTGGGATACCTCACCGCGATACTCTGGATGTTTTAAGGCAATCGGAGCACCATATACATAGCATTCCTCAAACGGTGCAACTGATGACAGCGAATCTCCGCCCTCTCGATACACCTTTGCCTGACTTGAAGCGTTATATGCCTTCTCTTTCCGTTGCTGGTCTTCCGTAGTCCAGCCGGAAGAAAGGGTTTGAACCAAATCGGCTACCCGACGTTTAAGTCCCTCGTTGTCACTCTTTAGGCCTGCGTTTTCGTGGAGCAGTTTTGAGTTTTCAACTTGAAGGGACCGGAACGCCCTATCGTTGTCCTGAAATAAGTGATTGAGACGAGCAGTTTCTTTTTTTTCAGCACCCAAAGCAGAAGCTAGTTCATTCGTCGCACTGGCTAACTTCTTTTCTTTCGCAATTCCTGCCTGATTCTGAAGGAACGGTGCTACAAACAATGTAGAGATCACAAATGCCACGGCAAAAATTCTGCCCGCCCACTTCATAACTTGTTTTTCCCATTCTGGATGATTGCGTAATACGGGCACGCGATTTTTGAGTGTAAAAGATAGAGCAGCGGTGAGGATGCAAAGCCCTTCAACAATGCCAAAAGCGGAATCGCCGACATGCCAGCCCTGAAGCGCACACTTGCACCAGAAAAGAAGGAACTGATACATGCGTTTACATACTGTCTCAATCCGCCAATTAGGTAAAGCCAAATCTTACTTATGCGTAGGGGATAAACCCCTAATCTTAACCGTCGTACAGGTTGCTCACAAGTTCGGAATCACCTGGCCGGTCCGTCAGCACGCCCGCGCGCACATCTCCGTCGGCCTGCGTGATCGCCCGTCGATAATTCGGCTCGGTACGCGCGGTCAAGAGGTGCGCCTCGTGACGGTGAGACTGCCTTGTCCAGCCCTACCCTACGACGGGCTTCTGCTGATCGGGGTGATAATGATGGCCGCGACGAAGGGACGGCCCCGGTCGAGGTTGGCATATCGTTCGGACACGACGTGGACCGTGGCCAGGTCGTTTTCGCGGAGCAGATCGGCCAACCGACCCAGACGCCAGCCCAGGATCACCACGTCGGCGGTCGAAAACGCGATTGCGAGTTTTTGCGGTGGCGCGTTCTTGTCCTCGCCGGCGTCCGGATTCGGTTCCAAGGTGTAGTCAATCAACTGGCTGGTGTGAAAACCGTGCCGGTGTTCCTCGTCGAGGTGGAACTCGACGCAGGCGCAGTACTTGCCGGAGGATGTGTGGCATTGGTCTTTCGTGAGGGACATGGATTGCTCCGTGGTTGATGTTGTTTGAGGGTGAAAGTTCAAATGTGGATGCCGTGAGAGTGGCCGGTGTCGCGTGGCGGGGTGATCCCGCGACCAAACTTGCGACGCAAAGGCTGCTCTTGCTGGAGAGCTTCTTTGACCGTGCGCGATCGTTTGATGGTCTTGGTTGGCTTGACAGACTCAGCCGGCTTGATGGACTCCGTCTGCTTAACCGTGTCCGTGACCGTTTCCTTTTGCTCAACGCCAAACCGTTCAGTGAGCCAGCGGCGCACATCCTCCACAGTCCGAGCAAGCCGTTGCACCGGCGATAGCCGTGTCGGGCGGGACACCCGCGCCGTCTGACGCATCGGGCGTACTGCCCGAAAATCTACAGGTGTCGTATTCGACGGAGCGGTGTTGTTTTGTGGCTGCTGGAGTTTTCGCACGAAACCGAGTTTTGCCAGATCATCGCGCAGGGCTTGGAGTTCGACGGCGGCCTTGCGTTCGTGCGAATCGGAAACGCGCCGGGCGAGCAGGTCGGCATCGTCCGTAAACACGTGGATGCGCTTGCGCCCACGAGAAACAGAAACGTAGAACTGTTCACGGTTCACCGCTCCGAACGAGCGTGACGACGCCACCAATAGCACGTCATCGACGGTCTTGCTTTGTGACGAGTGCGACGTGACGGCGTAACCGTGCGTGAACGTGTTGAAGGCGCTGGGCAACTCCCGCCCATCCGCCAACGAGATGCGGCCGCCGTGGATCTCCCGCACCTGGACGCGCTCACCGTTCACAAAGCCGGGAGCATTGGCTTGCAGCAAAAGCCAGTCACCAGCGGCGACTTTCAGTTCCCGCGCTTCGCCCACGTCAAATGACGCGGCAGCAGTTTGCGGAATAAAATCGGCTTCCGTCCCATCCGGACGGCGTACGCGCAAGCCGTTCTCGACGACGGCCACGATTTCGACCGTTTCGCCCCGGTCAAACGCCTTTGTCTTTCGCATGAAGCGCAGGCGCTGACCGGGTTCATACTGGCTTGCGTTCTTCTTTTGGGCTTCCGTCCACGAGAGCGAATCAAAGACGGCCACCGCTTCGTCATCCCGGCCGACGACACCCTCAGTTTTCAAATTCTCGCGCACCCTGTCGGTCACCGCTTCAATCTCCGCCCAAGTGGGCGAGACCAGCAGCACCGACCGGCCCTGCTTCGTGGCCGACAAGTAAGCGTCAGCCGCTCGCTGATAGAGTTGTCCATCCTCTGTCGGCGCTTCCGTCACCGCGCCCAATTCCACGAGCTTTGCAAACGCCTTGTCGGTGTGTTTGTCGGCAGCCAGTTCAACGATTTGACGAAAAGCGGCAGGTTTCTGCCGACGGATCGTTGTCAATTCGCCGAAACGGTAGCCCGAATACTGTTCGAGGATGCGCAGGGCATCGCCACGAGCAACCGACGCGTGTTGGCCGGTGTCGCCGGAGAGCACCACGCGGGCATCGGTGGCCACAGCCAGTTTGAACAGGTTCACCATGTCATCGAGGCCGACAGCGCCGGCTTCATCCAGCACAATCACGCTTCGCTGGGACAGCGTGCGCTGAGTGCTGCCGGTTACGAGCAGCCGGGCCAACGTCGTTGTTGGTAGGTTGTCCTTGCGCAGCGTGTCGGCGGCGGCTGCGGTCGGCGCACAGAACACCGGCTCGAATCCCTCGTTGTCGAGCACACGGGCCAGTTCGCCGAGCACCGTGCTCTTGCCCGTACCGGCCAGGCCACGGAAGCCCGTGAACCGGTCGCTACTGGTGAGCACATGCGCCAGGGCGTTGCGCTGGTCGGGGCCGAGGCGGTCGGACGGTTCGTACCGGCTGCTGATCGGGGCAACGGTGTCGAGGCTGGCGTTGACTGTACGAATCAGCAAGAGCTCTTTCGTGAGAATATCCTGTGTCGAGAATTCCGCACCGACGCGAACCAACTCGGAACGTTCGGCCAGCTTTCCCTTGAGTTCCGCCAAGTCCAACTGCCCGCAGCCTTTGACCAAGGCGGCTTCCAGCAACTGATGCTGCCGTGCGACCGACTGGCGCTCGAAAACGTGCTGGACGCCATGCTCGATGGCATCGTCCGTGGTCACTCGCTGCGCAACGTCGCGCGGCTGGCCGTTGGCTGCTTCGACCACCTTGCGCAGTGCCCGCTTCTCGAAAAATCCGATCTCACCGAGTTGCTGTCGGCGGACTTGTTCATCAGTCGCGCCCTTGATCTTTTTGGGGCGGGTCTGGTGGACAACATGGGCGATCTCGTTGCGGCTGAGTCTCCGACCGAGGCGCTGTTCTGCGCGAGCAACGGCGGTATTCCGTTCCTTCGACCGCTTGGAGAATCGGTCGATGAGTGCCCGTGAAACGCCCTCGATCTCGAACGCCGACCCGGTGCGCCGGAGCGAGTACCCAAATTGGCGGAGACGCCGGACCAGTTCATTGCGATAGGCGGCGGTGCCGTAATGGATGGCATCAAACATGGCGGAGGTTTGCAGCGCCTTCCACCGTCGCTCGGTGTTGTCCCAGGTGCCGTTGAACAGGACGAAGTGCGTGTGCAATTGGGGGTCGAGCGCGCGCGACGACGTGTGCAGGAACGCCGCGCCGACCAGGTTACCGGTGACGCGATCCCGGTCCTCGATGCCACCCTTACGGATGCGCGTGGCGGCATACTGTTCCAGTTCTCGGAGCGCCACTGCCGAAGCTTCTCGGTGCGCTTGCAGGATGCGCCGGTCATTCATCGTGACGGCAAGAATGGACACCGATTTGGGCGGAGCACATTGGAAGTCGAAGAAGATGCGCCGATCCCGACGGTGCTCCGGCGTGAGGTGTTCCCCGGTCATTGGGTGCACGTTGTCACACAGCTTGAGGAACACATCGCGCGTCACGGTTTCGCCGGGTGTCAGTCCCAGCCGTTCTGCTCCCTGACCGATCCAGTGACCGGCCTGCGACTCGTTCTGCGCGTAGTAATCGTTTCGCGACAAATGCTCGTCGAAGTAGGTCGTCGCGGCGGCACGGTGCTTCTGTGGTTTGGCCGTGAACATGGCTGCTCAGAGTAGCGAACACCGATAATGCAATTGTTCCCAAACGGGAACGATTGGGTGCGTGTCCTGTGCTGATATGCCGGCGATGCAATGGCATGAATTCATTGAATCGGAGTCTGCCATGAACACCGGTTCAGATTGTGTACTGGCCACACAAAAGAACGAACTTGGCTGGGCTATAACGCCACCGATGTTAACGGGTCTCATGCCGAGCACTGTAGCCGGAAGCGCCGGGCAACCTGTTCGCAAGCGCGAACGAATTGACCGGACCAACTGTGGTAGAGAAAAAGCAGAAATGGGGTATGACACCAACCCCTCCTCGCCCGATACGCGGGCTGCTGGAGGCCAGTGCGCGCGGCTGCTCGCCACCGCGCACCACGGCTGCTCGCATAAATGTCGGATGGCGAGCCAAACGCTATCGGATGCAATGTCGCATCACCGACGGAAAAAACGTGAAAGGAACTGACAATGAGCACACGCGCTGATTACGCGCAGATCGCCACGAAATTGGATTACGCGGCGCTGGAGAAAAAGATGGAACAGTTGTCGCAACGCGCCCCACCGAGGAAACGCAAAACTGCCGCCGACTTGCTGGAGCCGTTGCGCGAGCAATTGCTGACGCTGCATCGCAAAGGCTGGAGCAGCGGCCAACTGGCAGAAGAATTGAAAGCCGCCGGCGTGCCGGTGAGTCCGGCACGCTTGCGCGAGTGCTTGAGCCGCTGGATGACGGGCGGCAACGGCGCCGCCAAGCCGCGCAATCGCCGCCGATCGAAACGCGCGGTGACGAACCATCAGCCGACGATTCCGGCTAACCAGGCCGGACGGGGAAGTGAGAGTCAGACCGGCTTGAAACTGCCGCAGCATTAAACGCAGCCGCGTCGGAATCGTTGCCACTCACTCGTGGATGTAATGCGCGCAGACCCGGCGGGACGGACGCTGCATTCGCGTTCCGCCCGCCGCGTCTGCCGCGCTGTGACGCGGCACCGATCAGGCGCCTCTGTCCGTGGCTGCGCGCTGCGTGGGCTGGTGGCCCCGCGCTGCTCGCCACCGACAGCCGGAGGCAACCAACCATTGCCGGTTAATCGGCCACCGCATGGACGTGAGAAATACCAGAGTGTGTCCGCGTACTGGCCGCTGGAAAGACGCGCCACGCCCACGGAGACGACATTCTGCTGTCCAAGCAGCAGTCTGTCCGCAAACAGTCCGTGGTCGCGGATATTCCCTGTCCGCGAACCGGTCGCGGCCTGGCATTTTCCACGCCATTTCCTCTCACTGACCCGGTTATTCCACTCACTGTCCGCGAGTAATTCTCGCAGCGTTCGCGCAATAGTTTGTGTTGCACCTACACGCCCCCCGCGTACGCCCTCGTGCTATCTCTGATACGAATGATTACATTCGATCAGCCATCGACTGCGCGTGAAGCGGTGCCAGACGATTGTACGGCTCGCTGCGCGCCGTCAAGGTCCTCCTCGCTGCGCTGCGGTCCACCGTTGACTGCGCGCGCTCCGCCACCGGCCTGGCTCCTAAGATTTCACGCGCGGGCAATTCACTTCGGGGAACTGAACCGGGCGAGATTCAAAAACATGTCCAGCAGAAAAGTGAGAATTTTTTGCAAGCATAGCCAAAGGCAGATGCCGATGGATATTCCGGGCAATGTTCGACTTCGGCGGACTCCGGAATTTCGATTTTCGCCGTGGTATTTTCGCTCACGTGATTCAGAAGAAATCCATGGCGACGAAAACAAACCAGCAAGCGTCCGCGTAACTGCATGAATGGGCTGACGACAATTGGCGACAACAAGGATACGACGGCACCACTGCCGCGTTTGTATTTGCGCCCAGACGAAGCCGCGCGCGTCATTGGTGTCAGCCGTCGCACCCTCTCGGCGTGGCAGTCGGCTCGTGTCATCGGCTTCCGTCGCATCGGTCGCACGGTACTGTTTTCCGTTGCCGACATCCAAGCCGCGATTGACCGATACCGCATCGCAGCCGTCGGCGAACCGAAACCACGCCGCCAGTCAATCGACACCGGCACGTTGACCGTCCCACCTTTGGCTCCGGGTAGTAAGGCCGCCCCGCGCAGACGCCGAATGCAGCGCGTCACACCTGAGCCGGCCACGTCGTAGCCAAACCGCCGGCACTGGTCGGTGCTGCCACGATCCCCAGAGCCGCTACACCGCCTCGCATTGGCCTGCTGAAAGCTGTGCTCACCATCAGGTAGTGGAGGGGCCTCCGGTTCTTGTCACGGCGCTGACGCGCGCAATTGGCAAAATTGGCAAATCGGGGTAGGAACATGACAAACCGTATTTTCAGCAGTTGGCAAAAATTGGCAATCTCACACCCTTTTGACGCCAGTTTCTGCAAATCTTTGCAAAAGTCGAGAAGTAGACTCTACGTAAGCCGGCATTGGAAAATCGCACATTGCTAACGATAGCAAAACAAAGCACAAAGTGACCTGGCCGCTTTAGCAAACCGCCGCCTTCAACCACTCGGCCACCTCTCCACAGCAGTGCACCCAGGATTTATAAGGGCGTTTTCACAACCGGTCAAATAAATTGGCTTGCGCACGCACCGGCCACGAATTGCCCAAGGAAACCATCGCCGCCATCGGCGCAAGCCGCAGACTGCTGTTACGCTGCTGGCTCGAACTGACTTCTGAGCGCCCAGAGGCCGAGGGCGGGATTACTGATATAGAAGATCTCCTCGCCGTCGGGAAGGCGATTGTAACCGTCCTTGAGCTTGTCGGGCTGGTAGCGCTTGATCATCGCGTCGAGATTGCCGGCTTCGAAGCCCGCCGACCGAATGGCATCGGCGCTGAGGTCGCGGCCCGGACAGTAGGTGATGCGGAATCGGCCTTCACTCGAGCCGTGAATGAGATGCGCGGCGGCGCCGAGGTTGTTGCGCAGTTCGGCGTTCGCTTTGACGGCGGCCAGCGTGGCCGGTGTGCCACGGTAACCGTACTTGCGTATCAGCCGGTCGATCTCGGGGTCTTCGCCGAATTCCTTCAGACCGGGAGCGAGGATGATGAGTTCGCCGCCGTCGGCCATCGCCATCCGGGTGCGGTAAATCGCCTTGTTGCCGAGCCAGGTGCTTTTGAATTCGTGCGGATCGAGATAGACGAGCACTTTCTGCAACGGCTTGTCGAGCAGGTCGAGGTTGACCTTCTGCGACAGGCGCGCGCCAATTGTAAACGTCTCCATGTCGTCGCCGACGTACAACCCGCGCATGATCATGCCGCTGCCGGCCTTGTTCTTCTCCATCACGGTGAGCACGTAAACGATGGGCAGATCGTGCAGGAACTTTTCGGCAGCGTAGTTGAACAAGCGGCGGACCGGCGTGTCGATGCGGCCCATCATCCTCTCCATGCCGTAGGCCGCGCCGAGAAAATGCGATTTGTTGATCGTGTCCGCGCCACCGGCGCCGGTCAGGATGTTCTTGGTGTAATTGGCGATGCCGACGACCTCATGCGGGACGAGTTGTCCAACGGATAGAATCAGGTCGTATCCGGCAAACAACCGATCGCTGACCTCGACGTGCACGTCGTAATCCACGCGTCCCTCCGACCACTCGCGCACCAGCTTGCCGGGCACGTCGCCCACGTGCCGTAAGCCCTTCCGCCAATCGTGCACTTTGAATCTGTCCAGTGGAATGCTCTCGCCGAACATCATCCGCAGCTTTTCGGCGGACATCGGCGTATGCGTGCCGAGCGCCGGCATGATGTCCACCTCAACCTTCGGCGCCAGCATCTCGTAAAGCAGCCGTGTGAGTTCCCCCGCATCGGAATTCAATCGTGTATGATCCGGCGGCAACACCAGCACCTTGCGCAGCGTTTTGCCAATGACCTTCAGGGCCTGCGCCAGCGCCTCCCGCTTCTCCGCCGTGGTGATGTTATCGTTTACGCCGCCGCGCCCAAAATATGTCGCCATGATTTGTCTCTCCGGCTTTCCGTTTCAACCAACCATACACGATCGCGTAGCGCTCCTCAAGAATCCAGTCCGCCGCGCCGGGTCAAAGTGTTGAGTTGCGCCTCACCCAAGCCACTCTCCCCGCATTGCGGGGAGACGGATCGTTCCTCTCCGCCGCTATTGGGAAATGGGATACGACACGGGCGAGACGCCCGCGCTACTGCTTTCCTCTCTTACCGCTGGACGCGCGCGTTGCCCTTCCAGATGCTCCAAATCTGATCTTCGTCCGCGGGCTGCGCATAGTCGGTCAGAAGCGTCGTCGCCAGCGCGCCGCTTGCCCATCCGAACTGGACCCACTTCTCGGGTTCCCATCCCTTGAGGATCGCGTAGAGCATGCCGCCGACGAACCCGTCGCCGCCGCCGATGCGGTCCAGGACCGTGATGTCGCGCGGCTCGACGACGTGCCAGTCGTCGCCCGCCGCCATGATCGCGCCCCACAGGTGGTGGTTCGTATCGACGACTTCGCGAAGCGTCGTGGCGAACGTCGAAGCGTTCGGATACGCTTTCTTCACGCGTTCGATCATCCCCTTGAATCCGTCAATCTTCGACTTGAGGCCCTTGCCGCCCGCTTCGGGACCTTCGATGCCGAGGCAAAGCTGGAAGTCTTCCTCGTTGCCGACCAGAATGTCCGACACGCTCGCGATCTCGGCAAAAATGGCGGAGAGTTCCTTCTCGCGGCCTTTCCAGAACGACGCGCGGTAGTTCAGGTCGAACGAAATCCTGGCGCCGTGTTTCTTCGCCGCCCGCGCGAGTTCCAGGCAGAACTTCCCCGTTTCGGGCGACAGCGCGCCGATCAGGCCCGACAGGTGGAGAATCTGAACGCCTTCCTTGCCGAAGATCCGGTCCAGATCGAAATCCTTCACGTTCAGCGTCCGGCCCACTTCGCCCGCGCGATCGTTCCACACGCGGGGTCCGCGCGACCCGTAACCGCTGTCGGCGATATTGAACTGATGCCGATAGCCCCAGGGACCGCCCTGCGGAACCTCGACGCCTTCGTAGTCCATGTGGCGGCTCTTGAGGTTGTCCTTGATAACCTGCGCGATCGGACTTCCCTTGACGAACGTCGTCAGGACCTTGACCGGCAGACCCAGAAACGACGCCACGCTTGCCACGTTCGTCTCCGCGCTGCTGGCCTGCATGATCATCGAGCCGTCGCAATGCACCGGCTGCCCGTTGAGGGGCGTAATCCGAATCCCCATACTCGAGGGCACGACGAGCGCATACTTACAATTCTTCTTCAGTTCAATTTTCATCTGCTGTTCCTTTCGCTAATTTCAGCTAGTAGAGCCTTGGTTCTCGACTCAGGGTCGAAGTCTTTTGGGTCTCCGGGGTGAAAGTATTCGCCTTCATCAAAGGCTATGTAAACCTTCCATGCGAATTCTGGCAGACCGGTATCTGTAACGGGGTAAGCATATGCAAAGAGTCTGTTCATCGCTGCATCGCAGTAACTCCACGAATAAACACCCTTGGCATACTTTTCGGCTACGTCTCGTGCAAAGGCTGTGTAGAGTTCTTGGAGTGATAATTTCTCCTTAATGCAAGCTTGCTCAACAACAGTTGCATTCAGCGCTTGCGATTCAGCAAACCGGACGAGCTCTTCGATGGTCATTTGGCTTTCTTGCGGCTAACAGTGTTAATCGCACAAACTCACTTTGTCATAACGCGGGATATTCCGCACAAAGACGGCCTCGATTTCTTCGAGGTAAACTTCTGCTTTGCCATGCCGCGCAGTGTAGTCAGTCAGCAGCCCATCGACAAGCTTGGCGTGGAGAGCCCGTACGACACGGGCGAGACGCCCGCGCTACTCGGATCAACGGCCGACACGACTGGCTAAACAGAAGCCAACGAAGTAAACAAAGACTTCGTTACCTTTGTTACCTTCTGTTCAATTGTCGTTCTTGTCATCACACCGTATACGTCTGCGAGGTGGTCGTGCCGCCGTGGCCGGTCCAATTCGTATGGAACGCCTGGCCGCGCGGTTTGTCCACGCGTTCGTATGTGTGCGCGCCGAAGTAGTCGCGCAAAGCCTGCAGCAGGTTCGCGGGCAACCGGTCGCTCCGGTAGCCGTCGAAATACGCCAGCGCCGAACTCAGACACGGCGTCGGGATGCCGAGTTGGGCAGCTTTCACCACGACGCGACGCCATCCCGCTTGCCGGCTGCTGACGGCCTTCTTGAAGAATTTGTCGAGCAACAGGTTCACCAGATCAGGATTGCGCTTGAACGCCTTCTTGATATCAGCGAGGAACGCCGAGCGGATGATGCAGCCGCCCCGCCACACCAGCGCGATGCCGCCGTAGTTGAGGTTCCACTTGTACGTCTTGGCGGCGGCCCGCATGAGCTGGTAGCCCTGCGCGTAGCTGACGATCTTCGACGCGAACAACGCGGCACGGAGATCGTTGACGAATTTCGCCTTGTCGCCCGTGAACGTTTTGACCTTGGGCTTGATTTCCTGGGAAGCTGCGACGCGCTCCTCTTTCACCGCCGAGAGGCAACGGGCAAACACCGCTTCGCCGATCAGGGTCAGCGGCATCCCGTCGTCGAGCGCCGCGACGACCGTCCACTTGCCCGTGCCCTTCTGGCCCGCGGCGTCGAGAATCAAGTCCACCACTTCTTTGCCTTCCTCGTCCTTGTAGGCAAGTATATCCCGCGTGATCTCGATGAGATAACTGTCGAGTTCGCTCTTGTTCCACTCGGCAAAAACGTCGTGCATCTCCTGGTTGGTCAGGCCGAGGCCGCGTTTCATCAGGTCGTACACCTCGCAGATCAACTGCATGTCGCCGTACTCGATGCCGTTGTGGACCATCTTGACGAAATGGCCCGCGCCGTTCTCGCCAATCCAATCACAGCACGGCTCGCCGTCGGGCGTCTTGGCGCAGATCGCCTGGAAGATGTTCTTCACCAGCGGCCACGCCGCCGGACTGCCGCCCGGCATCAGGGACGGCCCTTTCAACGCGCCTTCCTCGCCGCCCGAAACGCCGGTGCCGATGTACAGTAGTCCCTTGCTCTCGACGTATGACGTGCGGCGGATCGTATCGGGGAAATGGCTGTTGCCGCCATCGATCAGGATGTCGCCTTTTTCGAGGATCGGCACCAACTGCTCGATCAATTCGTCCACGGCCTTGCCGGCCTTGACGAGCATGAAGATCTTGCGCGGCTTCTTCAGCGACGCGACGAACTCCTGGAGCGAATGCGCGCCGAAGAACTTCTTACCCTTCGCGCGTCCGTTGATAAAGTCGTCCACCTTCGAGACCGTGCGGTTGAACACGGAGATGGGGAACCCTTTGCTTTCGATGTTGAGGGCGACGTTTTCGCCCATGACTGCCAGGCCGATCAGGCCGATTTCAGATTGTTGGTTCATTGCAATGTGTCCTTTTGATTGATTTCTCTTTTTTACAGAAGGTAACGAAGGAAACAAAGAACTATTCGCGGTTGGCTCCGGGCAGGATCATCCGGTGGATGCCGTCCACCAGCTTGACTTCGTGGAAGTTGATCAGCAGTCCGACGGGTACGTTCAGCAGTTTCATGTAGCTCATCAACTGCGCCTTGTGGATGGGAAGCACGTTCTCCACCGCCTTCAACTCCATAATCAAACAATTGTCCACGTACACATCCAATTTCAACGGCTCGTCAAACGTGTAGCCCTTGTACTCGACCGTCACGATCAGCTGATCCTTCGCCGGTATACCCTGCAACTCCAGTTCTCGCATCAGGCACTTCTCGTAGATGGATTCGAGGAGTCCAGGCCCTTTGTTGCGGTGGACTTCAATCGCCGCCCCAATGATCTTCTTGCTCCACGCATCTGCCCGTTTGAACTCCGGATGCACTTCGTTCTCTTCGCCTGCTCGCGTGTCGTTTACGGAGTTACCTTCTGTTCAATTCCTTCCGTTACTTCTGCCAGGGCGCTCTTTCCGGCAGGGCGGCGTCGAATTCCTTGAGTAGTTCCTGTTGGTACGCGCCCGCAAACGTGCCGCTGAAAAACTTCCCGGCGCCTTCCTCGTAAAACCGTTTCCACGAAAGCTCTTCTCTGCCGGGGACGACGGGGAAAAACAGCGCGTTGTTGCCCTTGGCGGCTTTGAGGTCGCCATGAGCGTCGCCGATCATCAGCACCTTCCCGTCGGCGTAACGGCCGCCCGTGGCGTACTTGATGTGCTCGGTCTTCGTGCCGGCTTCCTGGCCGGCGATGTAATTGACGAGGTGATCGATCTTGTGTTCCTGCCATTCGCGCACCAACGCCTCCACCGGTGTCTGGCTCACGCAGATCACGTCGGCTTTCGTGCGGATCTTCTCCAACGATTGACGGACCCACGGGAACGGCGGCACGCCATAAACCATGTCCGCGATCCGTTGGTTGACCTCCTTGCTCCACGCGAGGAGTTTGACCAGCGCCGGGTCGTTGGTGGCTTTGGCCCTGGCTTCGAGCGTCGGATTGCCCAGTTTCGATTCCTCCTTGAGCCACGCATCGAGCGCCGGGATGTTGGTGACCTTCAGTCCGCGCTCGGCGAACACGTCGCGTTCGCCGATCAGCTTCAGCGCTTTCTGCACGGCGACGAACCGGTTGCAGCCCCGGTCGCGGGAATACAGGTTCACAAACTCCCAAACTTCCCGCGCGTACTTGCTGGCCGCCTGCAGACCGAAATGCTTGATGAACGCCGGGCAGAAGCATTCCTTATGCTTGATCTCCATCGTGTCAAACACGCAGCCGTCGCTGTCAATGCCGATGAAAAAATCGTGCTGCTTCGGTAGCACCTTCAGTTGTGCAACGTAGTCCATCAACTCTCCGTGTATATCTTGTTTCCGTTCCAACACGGCGTAACAAAACCGTCGTTGGTAGGGACGGCTCGCCGAGCCGTCCGCCAATGGGCAACCAGCGGCGCGCCCGGCGGTCGCGCCCTACCATCTCCTTCCAAAACTCCATCCCTGCGGCGTGTACGCCGGCAGTTTCATCTCCGCGAAAGTTGGCCGGGTGATTCCGTTACACGCCGCTGAACGCGCTGAATCCGCCGTCCACCGGGATGACCTGGCCGGTCACAAACCCGGATGCTTCGTCGCTGAGCAGCCAGAGCAATGTGCCGAGCAAATCTTCCGGTTTCCCGAAATGACCTTGCGGCGTATGAGCCGTGATCGTGTTGCCGCGCGCCGTCAACGAGCCATCGGGCTGCGTCAGCAGGCTGCGGTTCTGGTCCGTCAGGAAAAATCCGGGAGCGATGGCGTTGACGCGCACGCCGACCTTCGAGAAATGCACCGCCAACCACTGGGTGAAATTGCTGACGCTGGCTTTGGCCGCGCTGTACGCCGGGATCTTCGTCAGCGGCTTGAAGGCGTTCATCGAGGAAATGTTGATGACGCTGCCGTGTTTCTTCAACACCATGTCTTTCGAGAACACCTGCGTCGCCAGGAACGTGCCGAGAAAGTTCAGGTTGAACACGAACTGTATGCCCTCGACCGTCAGATCGTAAAACGTCACGACGCCTTCCTTTTTCTGCGTGAGGTCCTCGACGGCGAGGTGCTCCTTCGAAGTCGTGCCCTTGGGGTGATTGCCGCCCGCGCCGTTGATCAAGATGTCCACCGGCCCGAACGCCGCCTTGATCTGCTCGTGGGCCTTTTCGATGCTCGGTTTTTCGAGCACGTTGCACGCAAACGCACGCGCCACGCCGCCGGCCTTGTTGATTTCATCGGCGGTTTTCTGTGCGAACTCCGGTCTCAGATCAAGGATGGCGACCTTGGCCCCGCATTCGGCCATCGCCTTGGCCATAACGCTGCACAGGATGCCGCCGCCGCCGGTGACAACCGCCACTTGGTTCTTCAGATTCACATGAAATGGTACCGGCATAGCTTGTAGTCCTTTCAGTCTGCGGAAACCCGCAACGGCAACTTTTATGGAATCCGCCCGCGAAAAGCAACAGCAATCCCCTGATTTGCGCCGCTGGGGGCGTATCTCCCCCCATAGTAGCGCGGGCGTCTCGCCCGTGTCGTGCGGCATTCCGTACCAGCAACGGGCGAAGGCCCGCGCTACTGTGTCAGGACTTGTCGCGGAGGCAGTGTCAAGTTACGCCAAGTCAGTCAGGCACACCGGCGGCCGGAAGTAACCGAAGACCAACCACGGTTTTTCAAACGCGCACGCGCGCTTTTGGAGGGGCACGATGTACCTGTAGTTTCCCAAAAAATTGGAAATATGTGCTTGACAGAATGGCAGGGTGGTGTATATCTTTCAAAGCTGAGCGAGTAATATCGTTTATAGGGTCCGAATCGAGTTAGCAGCGGAGGGGTATGTTATATGAAAAGGCGAGATATCATTTTAATCGTGCTGGCAACGATGCTGTGTTGCTCGACCAGCCGTGCCAGTATTACGAGTGCGTCTTGGTGGGACGATGGTGACGGTGCGATCGTCTGTAGTAATACTGCTTGGAATCCAGGCACCGCAGTCTTGAGCATGTCAGGAGATCAGTACTGGGCGCCGGGGCACATGCTGGGAACCGTCAAGACCGATACCCAACAGGATCCGACACTCACTCTCGCCACTGGCATCAATAATGACAGTTCGTTCGCTTGGACCGCCTTTATTGTGAACGTGTACATGAACAATACCTTCACGCTTGCCAATGCGGCCGTGACCGCTCCCGGAGATTGGACGGTCGTCAGCGTCTCGCCAGTCATCTACACCGGCAGCAATTACGTTGGGACAATCCTGTTTGACACCGGAGCACCCATTCCGAACGATAACGTTAGCGAATTGGATTTCAGCTACCAGTTGCATTTTAGCGGCAACACCTCCTACACCTTCACTCAAGAGATGACCCCGGTTCCTGAACCCGGCACGGTTGCTCTTGTGGCGGTGGGCGGACTGCTCCTCGCTCAGTTCACGTTGCGCCGTGGTCGAAGGTAAATGTAGAACATTTTGATCCTCGATGGTTGCAGGCCGCCTCGGCGAGGCGGCCTGTTTTTTTCTTGCGCAGATTTGCCAGTTTCTGATGCTATTGCAGCCGCGCTTGGCAAGCGCGCTCAGACTCAAGCCGGAACGATTCAGTTGTACCTGGGGCGAAAGCGAAGCGGCTTGAAACCAAGACAACTGGGAGAAGCGGTCGGCGGGATCGACTACGTGACCGTGGCGATGACTGTGAAACGATTGGCGGCGCGAGCCGAGACTGATGGTTTCGCCGAAAGGAACGGGGGTCAGTGTTTTGAATCTGTTGTAGCTGCGCTTCTGTGAAGCGCAGATTCCTGAATGAAAACGGCGCTTCACAGAAGCGCCGCTACATCGACCGCAGCAACCGGTAGGGCGCGACTCCGTAAACGGCACGCGAGCAGGCCGCCGGGCCTTCGCCGCGCCGAAGTGGCTTCGGCCACGCAGGCGGGCGCGCCGCGTCCTTGCAGCAGTTCGGACGGCCCGGCGGTCCGTCCCTACCAACAGATCATCAATATCTCGGTGGTAGTGTCCAGTGGCGCCCGATCTGACGTGCACCCCATGCTTTTCCCTTGCAATGGATTCCGTCGGCAAATACCCTCTCAACCCATGAATCAGCAAGCAGTTATCGACCGAATCACAGCCGGGAAAATCGTTCCTGTCGCCGTGATTGACGACGCCGAGCAAGCCGTTCCATTAGCCGAAGCGTTGCTGGCAGGCGGCTTGGACGTCATCGAAATCACACTGCGGACACCTGCCGCCGAGCGAGCGCTCGCCACAATCTCGAAGACGTTTCCCCAGATGCTGGCCGGTGCGGGGACAATTCTGGACGAGGCTCAAATCCCGCGCGTGGTCGCCGCCGGCGGACGATTCGGAGTGGCACCGGGTTTGAACGAAGCCGTCGTCAGGAAAGCGCAGGCGTGCGGCTTGTTATTCATTCCCGGCGTGATGACGCCTTCCGAAGTCGAGCGTGCCCTGGCTTTGGGATGCAAACTGCTGAAGTTTTTCCCGGCCGATGCGGCTGGCGGCGTGAAAACGTTGAAGGCAATCGCCGGGCCGTACGCGCACACGGGCGTCAAATTCATCCCGTTGGGCGGCCTGAACGCGACGAATGCCGCCGAGTATCTCGCGTTGCCGGGCGTGGCAGCCGTGGGCGGCTCGTGGATTGTTGAGCGCAAGCTCATCACGGAAAAGAATTGGACGGCGATCACCAAGCTGACCAAGGAAGCGCTAGCCCGCATATTTCACACGCCCGTGTGAAATATGCGCCAGCAGGGCCGACAATTCGGCGAAAGCTGCCAAATTGTCGGGGCAACCCCGACACACAGAGTGCGTCGGCCTCGGGAGCGCCGCGCCCCCACGCGCGGCGCTCCCGAGGTGGATACTTCACCACTACCTTCTGGCAGGTGTGAAATATCCAGGCTGGCGATTGTGTCAGGCGGCGCAGGACGCGCGAAGTAGCAATGGGGCTCTCCAACTGAACGGGCGGGACGCCCGCCTGCGTGGCCGAAGCCACTTCGTCGCGGCGAAGGCCCGCGCTACTGTGGTTGTAGCCGCGAAACGTTTTCGCGGCGGGATGGAAGGGCCGCGAATGAGATTCGCGGCTACAATTCTCCGAGCGGCGGGACGCCCGCGCTACTGTCAAACTACGGGCAGCAGGGCGGTCTGCCCCTACCTACAGCCCTGCAAAACGCCCGACGCTGGCTATGGTGGTAGTATCAAGATGCACTCATTACTGTGCCCGCCAAGCCAATCCATCCTTGACAGCGACGCCGATGTCTGCTTTACTTCCACGTGTCCTTGGAGAAGCCGGCGCGACAAGCGTTGATTCTGTTCGCTGCTTATCCAGAGAGGGATTCAAGAGTGAAAGTCGTGCAATCTAACAGCCTTTTTAGGGGATGTGTTTCTTCTGCAGTGGCGCTAGTCGCGATACTGACCGCCGTCGTGGTCTTATCGCCTGCGGCATTCGCGCAGTTCACCAACAACTACCAGACCAACACGATCAGCGGCGTAGTCATCGACTGGGAGGACGACTACATCTTCGACCATCAGTTTTGTCAGTTGCAGGTCATCAACGCGGGTGCGCTGAGTAACTTCTACGGCTATATGGGCTACGTTGTGGGCGCAAGCAACGACTCTGCGGTGGTCAGTGGCAGCGGTTCGCTCTGGTACAACGATGGCTACTTGTACGTCGGCTATAACGGCGCAGGCAACCAACTCGTTATCAGCAACGGCGGCGTGGTGTATAACTCCCCCAACGGCTATGTGGGCTACAATGGTGCCAGCCCGAGCAATACGGTCCTGGTCACAGGCACCGGTTCGGTCTGGAGCAACCTGACTGGTTTGTACGTCGGCAATAATGGCGCTGGCAACCAGCTCGTCATCAGCAACGGCGGCGCGGTGTACAGCAGTTCCGGTTTTATCGGCTACACCAGCGCCAGCAACAACGTGTCTGTCACAGGCGCCGGCTCGGTCTGGCGCAACAGCGGCAGTCTGTGCGTCGGCTACAACGCCTCGTCGGTCAGCAACAAGCTTACCGTCTCGGGTGGCGCGTTGTATGTGACCAACGGATCGAGCAACGCCGTACTGGACGTTCGACGGGGCACGCTGACGCTCAACAGCGGGACAGTAACGGTGGATCGGCTGACCTTGACCAATGCCAGCAGCGTGATCACCTTCAACAGCGGTGTGCTCATCACCAAATCCACCACGGTCAGCAACGGCGTGCCGTTCATGGTAGGCGACGGCACAAGTGCGGCGACACTGAATCTTGCCGGGGGCACACATTCGTTCGTCAACGGATTGGCGATCACGAACAACGCAGTTCTGGCAGGAACCGGCACGATCAATTCGAACGTAACATTGGCGGGAATCCTATCGCCAGGATCATCGCCCGGCACGATTACCAATTCCGGAAACCTGACCTTGCAACCCGGTGCCGTCTTGAACTTCGACCTTGGCACCAACAGCGATCTGGTGGTTGTCAACGGGAACCTGACGCTGGGCGGCACGCTGAACGTCAGCGACTCGGGCGGGTTCACCAACGGTACGTACACTCTGTTCAGCTACGGGGGCACGTTGACCACCAACGGCAGTTCCAGCATCCTGACGATTGGCACTACACCGAATGCGAACTGGAACTATACGGTGGACATCAGTTCCAACGGTTACGTGCACCTGATCGTGGCAGGTGCTGTGTCGTCGTGCACGCCGCCGTGGGCCAACTTCACGGCCAACACGACGACTGGCGCGGCGAACTTGCAGGTGATCTTCACCGACAACTCCACCGGTACGATCACCAGCGTCTCCTGGACATTCGGTGATGGCGGCACCACGAACTTCACCGCGCCGACCACCGTGACGTATACGTACACCAACGCCGGCGTCTATACGGTGACTCAGGTCGCCTACAGTGGTTCTTGCGGTACCAGCACGAACACGCAGTCGAATCTGATCAAAGTGCTCACGGCGTGGGAGGCGTGGCAGCAGCAGTACTTCGGCTGCATCGGCTGTCCGCAGGCAGCAGGTGACGTGGACTACGACGGCGACGGCGTGAGCAACACCAACGAGTTCTTGGCAGGCACCGACCCGACCAGTAGCGCCTCGGCCTTCCGCATCACCTCCATCACGCCCCAGGGCAAGGACCTGCGGATCACGTGGACGACGGGCAGCGGCAAGACCAACGCGCTGCAAGTCACCAGTGGTGACGCAAACGGCAGCTACAGCACGAACAACTTCACTGACCTGTTCATCGTCACCAACACCGTTGGCACCGTGAGCAACTACCTCGATGCCGGCGCCCTCACCAATGCCCCGTCGCGGTTCTATCGCGTGCGTCTGGTGCCGTGAGCAGGCGCCGCGCTAACAGCTAAGGGCAAGGAGGAGTCGGCAAGCGCGGACTCCATGTCCTGAGCTTCGGAAACATCTGGTCCTCACGAGAGCCTTGGACCCAAGTGCTGCTCAGCCCGTCCAGCCATTCGACATGCCCGTCAAGAAAGAGGAAGTTACCTGCCATGGGCGAAGCCGATGAATGCTTCGAATTGGGACGTTTGGCCATAGACGGACCACGGATCCAATTACCGTCAGCACTTTCGATGATCGTGGTGTCCGGCCCGTTGTAATATTCCACGACGACCGCGACCTGAGTGTTGGTCAACCAAGGGCACGTGAGCCGTGATCCCGCAATCCAGAAATCCGTGTCCGGACTAGAATCCGCAATAACAATCGCATAGGAACGCGGCGTAGCCTTTGGCGCAGCCAGCCGTCTGTCATCGGGACACTGGAAGACTTTCGGCGTGACATAGCCACCATCGATCAATGCATTATACCAGTTGTTGGTCGGAGGATCATTCGCATTGTTTTCCACCGTCGGCACGTGGTTTTGATGGTCGCCCGCATACGATAGCATCGCGATGCCGATCTGGTGGAGGTTGCTGGAGCAGGCTATGCGACGGCCTTTTTCACGAGCGTTGCTCAGAGCAGGCAAAAGCAACCCCGCAAGAATGCCGATGATGGCGAGCACCGTCAGCATCTCGATTAATGTGAAAGCGTAAAACCGACGGCAGTTAGTGGTTTGCATCGTGGCTCTCCAGCACTTTTGCTAAAACTAAATACTCCCCTCCGCAACATTCGTCAAGGAACTTCGCGGCCAAGGCATGGTAGGGTAGGCATCCCGCCTGCCATTCGGATTCAACCCGGCAAACGACCGTACGGGCGAGACGCCCGCCTGCGTGGCCGAAGCCACTTCGTCGCGGCGAAGGCCCGCGCTACTGTTATTGTAGCCGCGAAACGTTTTCGCGGCGGGACGGAAGGGCCGCGAATGAGATTCGCGGCTACAATTCTGTTGACATGGGGGTAATCACCATGTAAATACAATGTAGGTACTGCGTATGGAGTTTGACTGGTCAGATCCGCCGTTTAACACGAAGGATGCGCCAACGATCCGTGAGCTAGAGGAATCGTTTGAAGATCCGCATGGGATTCGGTTGTTTCCTGACTCCGCGCGGTTTGCTCAAGAATCGCGCGCGTTTTGTCTGGGGAAGACGCTGACGGGTCGCGGGATTTTCAGCGTGTACCGGTCCGACGGAAAACTCATCCGCGTGGTCGGCGCCCGGC
>JBEKZD010000040.1:0-22905 GCA_049510215.1 Verrucomicrobiia bacterium | reverse complement strand
AGGATCAAATCGTGGCGGGCAACCTCAACGGAAATGCGCCGACCGGGCCGGCGGGGTCTCTGGCATGGTTGGCAAGCAAGGGATTCACACAGGAACAGTTCACGGCCTCGGCATTTGCGGTGGACATCAGTGACAGCGGCATCGATAACGGCACGACGGCGCCGGGACACTTCGCTCTTTACACGCTCGGAGACACGAAGAAGCCCAGCCGCGTCATCTATAACCGGCTGGAAGGCTCACCCAATCGGCGCAGCAGCATCCAAGGCTGTGATGGTCACGGGACGATCAACGCGCACATTGTCTGCGGATATGACGCCCAGCCCGCCGGTTTTCCCCACACGGACAGCGGCGGATTTTATTACGGCCTCGGTGTCTGCCCGTTTGTCAACGTCGGGTCCTCAGTGATTTTCGATCCGGACAATTTCACAAACCCGAACTACGCCGATCTTATCTCCCAAGCCTATCAGGATGGCGCGCGCATCAGCAACAACAGTTGGGGAGACACCGTATCGGCGGGCGCCTACGATTCCGACGCGCAGGCCTACGACGCCCTGGTGCGCGACGCCCAGCCCGCCGGTTCGGCCTACCCGGCCAATGGCAACCAGGAAATGGTGATCGTTTTCTCGTCTGGCGATGATGGCCCCACCGCCCAGACCGTGACGGCTCCGGCCAGCGCGAAAAACGTCTTTGCGGTCGGGGCCGCCGAGAATGTTCGGTCCATGTCCACGGCCAATGGCGGCAACAATTCCGACGGCAACGACGGCTGCGACACGCCCGATACCGACGCCAACAGCGCGAACGACATCGCCAGTTTCTCCGGCCGCGGGCCGTGCGCGGACGGGCGGATCAAGCCGGATCTCGTGGCACCCGGCTCTCACGTCACGGGCGGCGCGCCCCAAAGTTCTCCGCCTCCTTCGCCGGGCGGCACCGGAGCGGCGTTGTCCTGTTTCCTTGCCAATGGCGACGGCGTTTGCGGCGTGCAGGGCGGCGGCACCGGCAGCGGCGGCGTGAACGACTTCTTTCCCGTCGGCCAGCAGTTTTTCACCGAATCCTCCGGCACGAGCCACTCCGCGCCGGCTGTCTCGGGTGCCTGCGCCTTGCTGCGACAATACTTTATCAATCAATCGGTCACGCCACCCGGTCCCGCCATGACCAAGGCGTACTTGATGAACTCCGCCCGTTACATGACCGGCTCGGGTGCCAACGACAGCCTGTGGTCCAACAATCAGGGAATGGGTGAACTCGACCTCGGCATGGCCTTCGATGGCACGCCGCGCATCCTGCGCGATGAACTCGCCGCCGACAAATTCACGGCGACCGGCCAAACGCGCACGTTCACGGGAACGATCAGCGACTCCTCCAAACCGTTCCGTGTCACCCTCGCTTGGACCGACGCGCCCGGCAGCACGACGGCGAGCAAGGCGCTCAACAACGATCTCGATTTGACCGTGACAGTCGGTGGGGCGACGTATCGAGGCAACGTATTCAACGGCGCTTATTCCGTCACCGGCGGCGGCGCCGACCACCAGAACAACGTGGAGAGCGTCTTTCTGGCCGCCGGCACAACCGGCAATTTCACCGTCACCATCACAGCGGCCAACATCAATTCCGACGGCGTGCCGGGCGATGCTGATCCGCTGAACCAGGATTTTGCCCTTGTTATCTACAACGGTGCGTCCACCGATGCTCCCAGCATCGTTGCTGATACCACCGCGCTTGTCGCCGAGAGCTGCACGCCCACGAATGGCGCCATTGATCCCGGCGAAACGGTCACGGTGAGCTTCTCATTGAAGAACGTCGGGACTGCCGACACCGGCAATCTTGTGGCCACACTGCTGGCCACTGGCGGGGTGAGCACCCCGAGTGGTCCTCAGACTTTCGGTGCGCTCACCGCCGGTGGCAGTCCCGTCGCGCAACCGTTCACCTTCACGGCTTCCGGAGTCTGCAGCAGCACCATCACAAACACCTTTCAACTCCAGGACGGAGCATCCGGTCTCGGCGTCGCAACGTTTATCCTGCCGTTGGGCAAGCAAACCATCGACTTTGCCGAAAACTTTGATGAGGTGACGCCCCCCGCTCTGCCGAGTGGCTGGGCGACATCGGCCACGGGCGCGCAATCTCCTTGGGCCGCCTCCACTGGATCGGCGGACACCCTGCCCAATGCGGCGTTTTCGCCCGATCCGGACAGTGCTGGCGTCAACGAACTCGATACGCCACCGATTCCCATTGCGACCGCCTCTGCCCAACTGACGTTCCGACAGAGTTACAACTTGGAAGCCAGTTCGGTCGATTCAACGGTGGGGTACGATGGCGGCGTGTTGGAGATCAAGATCGGAAACGGCTCCTATGCTGACATCATCTCGGCAGGCGGCTCCTTTGTCGCCGGGGGCTATGACCATACAATCGCACTCGGCAATCCGCTGGCCGGCCGGCAGGCGTGGAGCGGCGATTCCGCTGGCTTTGTGACCACGATCGTCAACCTGCCCGCCTCCGCGAAGGGACAGAACGTCCAGTTGCGATGGCGTTGCGGCACGGACTCCGGCAATAGCACCAGCGTTACGGGCTGGTTCGTGGATACGGTCACTGTCTCCGAACTTGCGTGCTGCGCAGGCAGCGGCGCGAACACCAATGGCGCCTTCGCGGCGGTTGCCGGCGTTTATCAAGGACTGGTCCAATCCAATTATCCCTCGCAACAGACCTCTGGTGCCATCAGCATCACCGTCGGAAAAACCGGCGCCTTCTCCGTCAAACTCACACTCGGCGAAGCCTCGTATTCTGTGAAGGGGACGTTTGACGACAACGGCGATTCATCTTCACCGATTCCGCGCGCTGGAACAAACCCGCTGACTCTGACGCTACACCTCGATCTGACGAACGGAACCGATCAAATCACGGGCACGGTGTCGGATGGAACTTTTACCTCCGATTTGACCGCGAACCTCACCGTGTTCAACCAAAAAACCAATCCGGCCAAGGAATTCCAAGGTTATTACACCGTCCTGCTGCCGCCGAATCCAGACGACACCGGCCCGGACCTTCCGCAAGGGAACGGTTACGGAACCATCAACGTCGATGCGAGCGGCAGAATTCGGTTTTCCGCAACGCTGGGCGATGGCACACGGATTTCGCAGACAGCGGTCGTCTCCAAAGATGGAACGTGGCCCGTCTACATCCCGTTGTATGTGAAGAAAGGCTCACTCTCAGGATGGGTGACGTTCACCAATATCGTCGGCGTCAGCGATCTCGGCGGCACGCTGAGTTGGTTCAAGCCGCCGGTCCCAGCCGCCAAATTCTATCCCAACGGGTTTGCGACGGAGATCATACTTTCGGGATCGGAGTACACCGCTCCGCCGGTCGGAACGCCCGTGCTGGACGTCACGAACACGGCCTGCAACATTCTCGTTACATTAGGCGAGGGGAATCTGGATTCGTTCGCGAGCAATTCGGTGACGCTGACCGCAGCCAAAAAAGTCTCTCTCTGCGTCACCAACGGCTTCAAGCTGACGATCACGCCCAATACCGGACTGTTCTCGGGCAGCTTCATCAATCCCGGCACGCATAAGTCAACAGTGTTTCGAGGCGCGCTCTTCCAGAAGCAAAATATCGGCGCCGGCTTCTTCCTTGGAACAAACCAAACGGGATTCGTCACAGTCGAGCCATAACCTTGAGAGCCTTCCCGGCTGTAGCGGAAACCGTGGCTTCCCCGGAGCCCGGCTCCGAGCGACGAACCGAACGCTCCGACTGAATCCAAGTGGATCAGAAAGGAGAGCGCCAAGAGATGCAGCTATATCTCGAAACGACAATTCCGAATTTTCTGTTTGCGGACGACGCGCCGGTCAAGAAGCAGGTGACAGAGGTGTTTTTTCAGTGGTTGAGGCTTTCTCCGCAAGAGGTCATGGGGTTATGAAGTCCGCGAAAGAGCCCAAAGCCGTTACCGAAGTGCGCCCCATCCGCCAGGAACTGCAGCAGGAGGCGCGGCGCGTGGGGCGCAAGAAATATCACCAGGTGTTGAATCGCCGGCGCGGCTGGTTTCTCGGAGCAGAGACCGCTGTTGTCCGCGAGAAGCCCGGCAAGAAATACGGGCGTTGATCGGCGCGCGATTCTGAAATCACATCTTCGCCGTACGCGGAATGACAGCGGCTAGGCCTCAGTCGTCGGCCCGGGATCGTCGTCTCACCACGAAGCTTGCCCGCCGTGGCGGGAACACGAAGGCGTTGCCACATTCGCCGGGCGGCTTGCGACCGTTGTGTCACCTTGGTAAACCGGAGTCCTGAGTGAAACGAAGGATTGAAGTAGCCTGCCCGCTCTGCTACACTGCGCGGCATGACAGAGGCGCTGCTCAACAAGCTTGTGCCTTAAGCGATATGAGCATCTTGGAAAAAGCGGCAGAAAAGGTAATCAACTCTTTGGTAGACTCGCTGCCGAGCATCTTAGGCAGAAGGCCGTCCATTGAGAATTCGATCCGCGAAGGAATTCAAGAGCACATTGGCCGTCACCTGCGGTGGGCACAGAACTGGAGTTCGCACGTTCAAAGCCTCGGTGCTCCACGGCCGTCAAGTACGGACAGTTCAACAATACCGTTGATGATTAGTGACATGCCACGCCGCTACCGCGCTGTGGGCACTAAAGCGGTACTTTCTGAAGAAAAAGCGCTGTTGGCGAAAGGCGGGCACTTTTTCATCTTGGGTGGTCCGGGATCCGGAAAAACTACAACAATGAAGCGGCTTACACGCTCTCTTCTCACCACAGAGCCGGCATCTCCTCGTGATGTTTTCCAATTCCCTGTGGTCATACTTTTCCGTGAGTGTAATCACAAACTCACATTTTGCCGCAATCTCGCTCATGTGCTCGGAATTCCCTATAGGGAAATCCCTATTCCGAAGCCTTTGGGAGGGATCAGAAGGCCATCGCATAATCCAGACGGGAGTAAGGGCTTGAGCTGTGATGCCGTGAGCACACCGTCAAGTGAAATGAGAGCGGTGGTTGGTGAAACTCCTCTCGAACATTTCCTAGCAGAACTGTTCGATTCGCTCAAAGCCGTCCTGCTTCTTGATGGTTATGATGAACTGCCTGCCGAGGCGATGGCATCATTTGGCAACGAGATTCTTACGTTATCAAGGAGCATTGATGAAGCGAAAATAATCGTAACGTGTCGTTCTGGGGAAGCCACGGAACGGTTTGAAGGTTTTAGTATGCTCGAAATCTGCCCACTCTCACCCACACAATCGTACAACTTGGCCCGTCATTGGCTAGGTGACCCTACAGCATTTTTCCGTGCGTTAGATGGGGTGCCGTATAAGGATTTGGTTGATCGCCCTCTACTTCTTGCGCAGCTGGTCTTTTTGTTCTCACGTGAAGGATCCATCCCAGATCAACCATCCCTAGTCTATCGGAAAGTTGTACGCCTGCTTCTCAGAGATTGGGATGATGAGCGAGGGATAAGACGTGAATCAGCTTATGCACGCTTCGACCCGGAGATTAAGGCAGACTTTTTATCTGAATTGTCGTATCTCCTTACTTACAGAATCAAAGCTAAGAGGTTCTCGGAGTCGAACCTTCTCGACTGCTACCGTACCGCGAGCAAATCGTTCAACTTGCCAGAAGAAGCGGGTGAATCTATCGTTCGAGAGATTGAAAGTCATACCGGTGTCATTGTTTCTTCGGGCTACGGACACTATGAGTTTTCTCATCTTTCACTTCAGGAGTACTTGTGTGCGAATTATCTAGTTCGCGCCGGATTTGCGGATCACCTTGCGTTATACATCCGTGAATACCCTGTGCCGGTTGCGGTTGCAGTGGCGTTATCGGCTGATCCGTCCAATTGGCTCGGAGGGCTGATACTACGCGAACCCCTGTATAAATGTTTCGACGCGGACAGTATGTCGCGATTTTTAGCACGCCTTCTGGTCGAGCATCCCTACTTCAAGCCGGAGCATTCGGTCGGGTGTGCAATTCTCAGAATCCTGGGTGACTTTTGGTTTGAAGGTCAACCGAGATTCCATGACCTCCTAAGTAGAGCGGTTGAACTTCCTGGAGTGACAGAGGCGCTGGCAGGTACGCTGTCGTATGCGTACGTGATTGAGATGCAGACGGACGCTCGACCAGATGCGCTTCGCATATCACGGCGTTTTCACCTGCTTAATGAGAGACAACTGGAAACGCCTGGAGGCGGTTTGTTACCGAAGTCAATCGTTTTCTCTGTTCTCAAGGCGCAAGGGAAAATCATGCTCTGTCGTGACTCGGCGGGCCTCCTTCATGAGGCCCGACTGCAAGATAATGAACTGCGCCCCATTAGCCTAGGCGAAAGCGAAAGAGATGGATCCGCTTTTCAGCAGGAAGGGATATAGCGCGTGTGGAGTACGCCCCGCGTTTCCGGGGTCGCGGCTGATTATTCTTCATTCTGACCTAGCGCGCCAACACAGCCGGCAATCCTCGTTGATGGAAGCCGAGCGTAGCGGAGCCGAGTCCGCGAGACGCCGCACGCTGTACTTCCGCGGCAAACGCCGAGGGGTGATTGGGCGGCAATCCGCTCATCTGGTTCCATCGTGGTCAGCTACCAGCCGAACAACAGAAGCGTAGGACGAAGCCGATGACACAATGGGGCTAATGGTGGGACGCGACCCGCTTGCGTTCTCTGCTTATGGCAGTGGCGAGGCCAAAGGAACGGAGAAATCCAAAGGCGGCGTGACTGTTAGGGGTGTTACGCCCCGTTCCGAGTAAGGCACGACCTACTGCGGAGTATCGTTCGGATTGCTGTTTCTGAGTTGTTTGGTAGCCTTGTTCTTTCTCCTGAGGCGATAATCACTGAAGATGGTATATATCCGGCCAAGTACGTAGTATGTGAACCAGCTTTCGTAAGAAGCTTCTATGACTTCCTTGTTGTTGTGCCTTTCATATGCTTCCTTTCGCCATCCTTCCAATTCATGAACCACGACGTCGACGCATTTCAGAGTACCTTCGCCGACCCTGTCATACAAAAACTCCTCAAGTGATGCCTGTGACTCCAACGACTCCTTGGTTAGGTCAAACCGCTTAAATCGCTTTATCTTATAATCCAGTGGAAAGATGGGGATAACCTCTTCCTTGCCGTTCTCCATCTTGAATTCGACTAGGAATTTTGCGTTCCCTCCATAAGCCTTCCCCTTATAGGTTGAACGCATTGGCTGAATGACGGCAGTAAGATGATTCTTGAAGAAATCGTAAACCGGATCCCAGTACTTGATGCTATGCCGAACGACGTATTTCCCATCCGTTGTCACCAGAACTAGCCGGCGCTTAATCTTGTCGTTGGATAACAACGCATTGATATTGATCTTCGTCATACTCACGCTATAGAAATCGAGAGGGTCGTAATCTTTCCTGAATGCCTCGAAAGGTCGCAGTACTAGCGGATTGTTTTCGAAATCTTCTATTTCGACAAAATAGCTATGCCCTAACCTCAAGTAGATCTTGAATATCACTATCGCTCTATCCTTGAGGTTTTCCAGTGTAACGCTGCTTATGTACTTGTCTTCACACGACACACTGGAACATATGGTGAACGAACCTCGGATATACGCCCCGGCTTTTAGCCAAAACGTCTTGGCCGTATAAACGAAGGCGATGATCGAGACAATCGTCGCACCGATTGAGGCGAACAATGAAACCAAAGCAATTTGGTGGTCTGTTATGTTTGGCAGCATATCCTGTTCGCCCCGGCGCTGGTCTTGACCACGTGAAAAGTGGTGAATGTGGCCAGTTTCTGCTTTTCGGCGGTGGCGTCAATCTTCTTTTTTAGTGTGCCCATTTCCGCCAAATGAGCGCGGTATCGCGTCTCCGGGGTCTGATTATTCTTCATTCTGACCTGGTGCGCCAACACAACCGGCAATCCTCCTTGATGGAAGCCGAGCGTAGCGAGACGCCGAGGGGTGATTGGGCGGCAATCCGCTCATCTGGTTTCATCGGGGTCGATTCAGAAACGCTTGCGGGGGACTGAACGGGCGGGACGCCCGCGCTGGGTTCGGTGCGTTGCGGGCGCATCTCGGCACTGCCCGCAATGTCGTGACTGGGCCGGTGTAGCCCCGACATCCAATGTCGGGGCCGAAATCCCCGAGAAATCAACGAGTCGGCGCTTCACAGAAGCGCCGCTACACCGAAACCGACAGTTTCGCGGGGGCAGTGTCAAGTTACGCCCGTGCGTCGCCAACTGCCTGCGCACCTTGACAAGGCCGGGTAATCTTGTTAGCTAGATTGTGAAATTTTGTAACTGGGGTCGTCTGGTTGGTTTTCCGTGTGACTGAATGAAGGATACCTACGTCGCTCAATATTTGTTTGTTGCGGTATTTCTGGCGGTGGCAGTTGCGTTCCCACTGGCGCCGTTGGCGTTGGCGTGGTTGCTTGCGCCGCGCAAACCCTCGCAGACCAAAAATGACATTTATGAGTGCGGGCTGGAGTCCAAGGGGGACGCCTGGGTCCAGTTCCGCGTCGGCTACTACATCTATGCGCTCATCTACGTGATCTTTGCGGTCGAGACCGTGTTTCTTTATCCGTGGGCGGTGGCGTTTGCGGGGCTGAGCTTCGGCGGGTTCATTGCGATGATGGTGTTCGTGCTGCTGCTGGTCGAAGGCTTGGTGTACGCCTGGGCAAAGGGCGCGCTGGACTGGAAATAAGCCCTTGTAACGGTTTTACCGGTTTTAACGGCTCGGGATTATGGCAATTGACGAGGAACTGAGAAGCGAAGTGCAGAACCACGGGGTGTTCATCCTCCCGTTTGAACAGCTTTACAATTGGGGACGGAAATCCTCCATATGGCCGTTGCAGTTCGGCCTGGCGTGCTGCGCAATTGAAATGATCGCCACCGCCGCGGCGCGCCATGATCTCGCGCGATTTGGAGCGGAGGTCTTCCGCGCGACGCCACGGCAAGCGGACTTGATGATTGTCGCCGGTACCGTCACCAAGAAGATGGCGCCGCAAGTCGTGCGGCTCTACAACCAGATGCCGGAGCCGAAGTATTGCATTGCGATGGGCGCCTGCGCGATTTCCGGCGGACCGTTCAAGGACGGTTACAACGTGCTGAAAGGCATCGACCGTTACATTCCAGTGGACGTGCATATTCCCGGCTGTCCGCCGCGTCCCGAGGCATTGCTTCACGCGATCATGACGTTGCAGCGCAAGATCGCCGGCCAACACTTGGAGAAGGAACAACGTCCGCGCTGGTATGACAAGACCGCGCCGGCCGAGTACCTGATCCCTACATACGGCGAGCATGATTTGGAACCGCCTGTGAACCGTGAGGTGTGGCAACCGCCCCGCAGTTATCGCGACGTGACCCTTGAGGAGGTGAAAAAGGCCTAGCTTTTGTTGTAGGGGCGCTTCTGCGAAACGCCCTAGTGAATCAGGATGACGGATTCCGCGCTTCACAGAAGCGCGGCTACAACCCAATCGAACCATGGAAGCCATCGAGAAAATCAAAGAGGTCGCGGAACAGGCCGTTTCAGGCGCACAGATCGAGATCGTGAACTCGACACCGGCGGCGGCGCAGCCTTCGTTGCTGGTGGATTGCGAACACATCTACGCGGTGGCGAAGTTTTTCAAGGAAGATCCGCGCTTTCTTATGGATTTCTGTTCGTGTGTGACCGGGGTCGATTATCTCCCGAAGGATGACAAGCCCGGTTACATCGAGGTCGTTTATCATTTGTACTCCGTCGCGTTGAAACAAGGCCCGATCGTTCTCAAAGTGCGCGCACCGCGCGAACTCGAACAGTGCAGCGTGCCGTCGCTGACGCCATTGTGGCGCGGCTGCGAGTTTCAGGAGCGGGAAGCATATGACCTGTACGGCGTGAAGTTTGACGGACATCCCGATTTGCGGCGGATCCTGATGTGGGACGAGTTCAAAGATCATCCGATGCGGAAGGATTACGAGCCGCTATTGGACTGCGAGTGGGAGCCGACGCCGCACGACGATACGCTGGCGCGCGCGGAGAAGGCCGGCGGCATCGTGCCGCCCAGCGCAATTGAAGAGGCGCACAAGGCGAAGAGATGATCCAACCACATTCATCAACTCGTGGGAGCGGCATTCCTGCCGCGAGGGTTGCAGGGCAAAGTGCCGCCGGTCGCGACAGGGACGTCGCTCCCACAAGAGCTTGGGGACTGCAATAGAAGAAATGATTCAGCCGCTGACAGAAGAGAAGCGTTCCACACTGACGCCCGGGCCAGAGGGCATGATCGAGACCCAGACGCTGGAGGTCTCCATCGGCCCGCAACATCCGAGCACGCACGGCGTGTTTCGGATGGACGTGGTGCTGGACGGTGAAACGGTCGTGCGGTTGAAACCGGTCATGGGCTATCTCCACCGCAACCACGAGCAACTCGCTGAGAAGATGGCCTGGCTCGGTTCGATGCCGTACACGGACCGGCTCGATTATTTCAATTCGATGACGAACAACTGGGCCTATGCCCTCAGCGTCGAGAAACTGGCGGGCATCAAGGTGCCGGAACGCGCCGAATACATCCGCGTGATCGTCGCGGAATTGACTCGTCTGCAGAACCACGCCAGCGCGATTGGGTTCCTACTCCAGGATCTCGGAGCGTGGGGCACACCGCTGCTGTACGCGTTCCGCGAACGCGAGAAGATCCTCGATGTCTTCGAAGCCGTCAGCGGCTCGCGGATGATGTGCAATTACATGCGCTTCGGCGGCGTCCGCGTGGATTTCGACGACAAGATGTTGGCGGCGGCGAGGGAAATCACGGCAAGGTTCCCGAAGTTCCTCGATGAATTTGAGAAACTGCTCACCGGGAACGAAGTGTTGCTCGCCCGTTGCCAGAAGGTCGGCATCCTGCCCAAGGAACTGGCGGTCAACGCCAGCATCACGGGTCCGATGGCCCGCGCCAGCGGCGTCGAGTACGACATTCGCAAAGTGGACAAATACGGCGTGTACGGCCGGTTCGATTTCCGCGTGCCGCTGGGCGACATCGGCGACGTGTACGATCGCTATTACATTCGCGTGTTGGAGATGCGAGAAAGCGTGAAAATCCTTGAGCAGGCGTTACATAATATCCCACAGGGACCGCACATCGCGCCCGAAGTGAAACTGCGTAACTTCAAAATCCCCGCCGGCGATGGGTACGGCCGCATCGAAGCCCCGAAGGGCGAGCTTGGATTTTATCTGGTGTCGGCGGGTGACGGGAAACAGCCGTACCGCTACCACGTGCGGCCGCCGAGCTTTATCAACCTGACGATTCTCGAAGACATGTGCCTCGGACACAAGGTGGCGGACGTGATCAGCATTTTGGGAAGCGTGGACATTGTGTTGGGGGAAGTGGACCGGTGAACGCGTTAAAAGTGTTAAAGAGGTTAAAATCGTTAAAAGATCCGGTTGCTCGGTCTGTGGGCACGTCGGCACCTTTTAACCGTTTTAACGGTTTTACCGGTTCTAACGGTATCTCGGGGTGCCCATGGGCTTTCTAGGCAAAGGTTTGCTGGACGGCATGGTCGTAACGGCCCGGAACTTCATCGGGAGCTACTTCGACAAGGAACGGCTCGTCACGATTCAGTATCCCGAAGAGCGGATGGAGTTGCCCGAGAACTCGCGTACGTTTCCATTCCTGGTCTATGACGGCACGCCGGACCGCTTGCGGTGCACGGCCTGCAAGATTTGCGAGACCGAATGCCCGCCGCAATGCATTTACATCGTCATGGACCGCGACGAGAAGGGCAAGCCGCGGCAGCGACCGAAGATTTTCGACATCGACATCAGCGTCTGCATGCAGTGCCAGATCTGTGTCGAGGTCTGCCCGTTTGACGCGATCAAGATGGATAACGACTACGAGAAATCGCAGCACGGCCGTTTCAACGAACTCGTCACGCACCTGCCCGATCTGCTGAAACCCAACGAGTATTACCACAAGGTCAAGCCAACGGAGGCGAGCAAGGTGGACGCCAAACTCAAGGCCGAAGCTGAGAAAAAAGCGAAGAAGGCTGCTGGCGCCAAGCCAGCGGCAGCACCGGCAAAGACGGGTGCGCCTCCAGCCGCCACGGAGCCATCGCCCGCACCGAAAGCCTTCGGCGCAAGCTCAGGGTGACAGATCGAGGGTGGGGATAATTCAACATGGAGACTGTTTATCAACTGGTAGCGAAGTGGTTTGCGAACAAGCCCGCGTGGATGCCGCTGGCGATCGCCATCGCTGTGCCGATTTTGTTCATTCTTGCCGTCTATCTGTTGATCTTCGCCTATACGACACTGGTGGAACGCAAGACGCTTGGCCGGGTGCAGAACCGTTACGGACCGAACCGCGTCGGTCGCTGGGGAATTCTCCAGCCGATCGCCGACGGAATCAAAGTGTTGATCAAAGAGGACATCGTGCCGCGGCAGGCGGACAAGTTCGTGCATTTTCTCGCGCCCGTCATTGCGGTGATTCCTTCCTTGTTGTTGTTTTCGGTTGTTCCGGTCGCGTTGGGATTTGTACCCGTCAATCTGAACATCGGCATCCTGTTCGCCTTTGCGGTGAGCACGGCGAGCGTGCTGGCGTTGTTCATGGGTGGCTGGGCATCGCGCAACAAGTTCTCACTGCTCGGCGCGATGCGCGCGGTGGCACAAGTCGTCTCGTACGAAGTGCCGATGGTGCTGGCCGCGGTGGCGGTGGTGATGGCGGTCGGCTCGCTTTCAACGGTTGCCATCGTCGAAGCGCAGGGCGGGGGATTCCTCAACGTGAGCAACTGGTTCGTGTTCCGGCCTTGGGGATTCGTCGGATTCGTTCTTTTTGCCATCGGCGCGATGGCCGAATCGGGGCGCACGCCGTTTGACATTCCCGAAGGTGAGTCGGAGATCGTCGCCGGCTATCACACGGAGTATAGCGGCTTTAAATTTGCCCTGTTCCAGATGGGCGAGTATCTGGCCACGATTGCCATGGCTGGCATTACGGTCTCGATGTTCCTTGGCGGTTACTACGGACCAGGCACCGGCCCCGGGTTTCTCGGCGGACTGATTTCCGCCTTTTGGTTTTTCCTCAAGCTGGGAGCGATGATCGCGCTTAATATCTGGATTCGCGGCACGTGGCCGCGCGTGCGCGTGGATCAATTGATGGGGTTCGCGTGGAAGATCCTGTTGCCGATGTCGCTGATCAACATTGTGGCGGTCGGCATCTGGCATTACACGGCGTCGAAGGCGTTGGCCTGGATCGTGACGGCGATCATTCTCACCGTGTCGTACATCCTCCTCGCAAAGCTCAACGCCGCCGAAACCATTGAGAAGCGTACGTACCGGTACGTCACGTAAACTCGAAGCACGAAACCCGAAATTCGAAACAAATCAGAATCATGGCAATGACAGAAACGAAACGACAAGGCGGCGTCAAGCCGCCGCACGCCAAAGAAGCCGGCGTGACTCAGGTTTTTGCCTTTTCGGATTTCTGCTCATGAACGCTGCCTTCTGGATCATCTCGGCAATCACGCTTGTCGGCGCCGTCCTGGCGGTGACGCTGCGCAACCTCGTGCACTGCGTGCTCTCGCTGATCCTGTTCTTTCTCGGCCTCGCGGCGCATTACTTTTTGCTGCGCGCCGACTTCATCGCGGCGGTGCAAATCCTGATCTACGTCGGCGCGGTGGCGGTGCTGATCCTGTTCGCGATCATGCTGACGCGCAACGTCACGGGCACGGAAGGCCCGCGCGAGGTGCTCGGCGGCAAATGGTGGGCGGGCGCGTTCATTGCCGCTGTCCTGGCCGTGCTGCTGTGCTGGGCTGTGCGCGGCGACAAGATTGCCGCGGCCCTTTCGGCGGGCGACAAGGCAAAGAGTTCGGTCGTCGAGATCGGCAAAATCCTGATTGCCGATTGGATTGTGCCGTTCGAGGCGATGGCGGTTCTGTTGACGGCGACGTTGATCGGCGCCGTGGTCATCGCGCTGGAGGAGATCAGGCGACGGCCATGAGAGGATGGCACACAAGACTGCCCCTCACCCTGACCCTCTCCCCGCAAACGGGACGAGGGAAGTCTCCTCTCCGCCGCGTAGCGGGGGAGAGGATTAAGGTGAGGTGGCGGGCGGAGGGGCTACCGTGAGCATTCCGCTCGGACATTATCTGATTTTGTCGGGCATTCTGTTCGCGATCGGGCTGTGCGGCGCGCTGACGCGCAAGAACGCGATCATCGTGCTGATTGCCATCGAAGTGATGTTCAACGCCGGCATCCTGAACCTGATTGCGTTTTGGCACTACAAGCAGTTTGCGGCGCTGACGGCGCAGATGTTTGCGATCTTCGCCATCTCGATCGCGGCAGCGGAATCGGCAGTGGGGCTGGCGCTCGTAATCGCAATTTATCGGCACTACCGGTCGGTGGATGTGGATGAGATGAAAAGTTTGAAGGGATGAAACGGCTCAACGCTCAACGTTCAACGAACTGAAGGAATAATGGAACAACTGCAACATCTGGCTGCTCAGCAGTGGCTGATCCCGTTCTTCCCGTTGCTGGCGGCGGCGATTCAGTCGTTGCTGAAACGCGAACAGCGCAAGTTGTCGGCTGGCTTGGCCATCGGTGCGCTGTCGCTGTCTTGCTTCGTGGCGTTGCGGGCGTTCTGGGGCACGATGGACGGAGGTCACGGCGGCGAGCACCACGAAGTCGAGCGGGCCATCTGGAATTTTACGTGGCTCAAGTACGGATACAACGGCAGCCTCGACATCGGCTTCATTCTCGACCCGCTGACGGCGGGGATGGCGGCGATGGTGACGTTCGTCGGCCTGATGATTTTCATCAATGCGACGGGGTACATGGCGGAGGATGAAAACTTCACGCGGTTCTTTTGTTTTATGTCGCTGTTTGCGGCGGCGATGCTGGGGCTGGTGGTCGCCAACAACCTGTTGTTGTTCTTCATCTGTTGGGAACTGGTCGGCTTGTGCAGCTACCTGCTGATCGGGTTTTGGTTCTTCAAACCATCGGCGGCAGCCGCAATGAAAAAGGCGTTCATCACGACGCGCATCGGCGACATCGGGTTCTTCCTCGGCATCCTGACGCTCTACTGGCAGACCGGCACGCTGAATCTTTACGACCATGGGCGCGGCGCGCTGGAACAAGCCGACAAGCTGGCCCAGATCGGCGGCTGGTGGATCTTTTCGATGGCGGGACTGATTGCGGTGCTGCTGTTCTTCGGCGCGATGGGCAAGAGCGCGCAGTTCCCGTTGCACGTGTGGTTGCCCGACGCGATGGAAGGTCCGACGCCCGTGAGCGCGTTGATCCACGCCGCAACAATGGTGGCGGCGGGGGTGTTCATGGTGGGGCGCATGTTCCCGTTGTTCACCGCGGGCGCGGTTGAAGGAGGTTCGACGCCTGCGCTGGATTTCGTGATGTGGATCGGCTGCTTCACGGCGGTATTCTCGGCAACGATCGCCGTCGGGCAATTCGACATCAAGCGTGTGCTGGCGTACTCGACGTGCTCGCAGCTCGGGTACATGGTGATGGCTCTCGGCGCCGGCGGGCTGGTCGCAGGGCAATTCCATCTGCTGACGCACGCGTTTTTCAAGGCGCTGCTGTTTCTCGGCGCCGGCTCGGTGATCATCGGCACGCATCACGAACAGGACATGCGGAAGATGGGCGGGCTGCGCAAGTACATGCCGATCACGTTCGCGTGTTACATGGTCGGCATGCTCGCGCTGTCAGGTGTGCCGCCGTTTGCGGGGTTCTTCTCGAAGGATGAAGTGTTGCTGGTGACGTATCACCGCAGCAAGCTGGCATGGGGCCTGGCAACGTTCGCCGCGTTTCTGACGGCGTTCTACATGACGCGGCAGATTTGCATGGTGTTCTTCGGCAAATGGCGCGGCGGCGAGCGTGAGGGGGAGCATGAGAAAGAGCACGAGGCGAAGCATGAGCACGAGCAAGAGAAAGAGCACGAGAAACAGCATGAGGAGGATGGGCATGGCCATGGAGATCATGAGCCACACGAGATTCCGTGGAACATGTGGATGCCGATTGCGGTGCTGAGCGTGTTCGCGGTTGTGCTCGGGTTCTTCGGCACGCCGTTCATCGGCGGCAATCTGTTTCATCGTTACGTTGCGCCCGGGGAATACATGCCGGAAGGAGGCACGGGCACGGTGATGGTGCTCTCGATTGCCGTCGGCGCGCTCGGCATCCTGTTTGGCTGCCTCATTTACGGTCGCAAACCGATGGAGCACGCGGATGAACCCGACCCGCTGGCGAAACCGCTGGGCGGATTGTTCACGTGTTTGAACCGCAAGTGGTACATCGACGAGTTGTACGAGGCGACGATCATTCGTCTGACGATGGCGTGCGGCGTGTTGTTTCGACTCATCGACGAGCTGGTGATTGATGGCATCCTGCACACGATCGTGTGGCTGACGAGGGCCATCTCGCAGTTCTTCCGCTGGGTCGGCGATGAGTTCTTCATTAACGGCGGCTTCGACACCGCCTGTGACAGCGTGCGCGACTCGGGCGGATTGCTCTCGCGGCTGCAGAACGGCCGTGTGCAAAATTACTTCCGCGTGCTCAGCATCGGCGCGGCGGTGTTGCTGGTGATTTACTTTTTGAAACTGAATCAATGAACGCGGCGTTTCCCATTCTGAGCTGGATAACCTTCATGCCCTTGATCGGCGCGCTGGTTGTCGTGTTCCTCAACAAGAACAATGACCGCGCGATCAAGGCGGTGGCGTTGCTGGCGAGCCTGATCCCGCTCGCGCTGACGCTGAAATTGTGGCTCGCGTTCGATCCTGCGAAGGGGCTGATGTTTGAGGAGCGGTTCGCGTGGATTCCGTCCATCAACGTCGAGTACCACCTCGGCGTGGACGGCCTCAGCGTGGCGATGGTGTTGCTGACGGCGATCATCACGCCGTTGGCGCTGCTCGCGCACTGGAAGCTCGACCGCGACGTGAAGCTGTTCTTCTTCCTGTTCCTGCTGCTTCAAACGGGCATGTTCGGCGTGTTCACGGCGCTGAATTTCTTCCACTGGTTCATCTTTTGGGAACTGGGGCTGATTCCGATGTTCTTCCTGATCAAGATTTGGGGTGCGGAGGAACGCACGTACGCGTCATTCAAATTTCTCATCTACACGCTGGCGGGCAGCGTAGCCATGCTGCTCGCGTTCCTGTTTCTTTATCTGGCAACCAACAGCTTCGATTTCATTGAATTGCGGCAGATGGCGGGTTCGGGCGCGCTGATGCCGAAAATCACCGGAATGATTGGTGAACTTAACGCGCGGACGGGGCTGAATATCAACGCGACGTGGTTCGCGTCGGCGCTGTTCTGGGGAACGTTCCTCGGCTTCGCCATCAAGGTTCCGATCTGGCCGTTCCATACGTGGCTGCCCGACGCGCATACGCAAGCGCCGACGGGCGGTTCGATGGTGCTGGCCGCGATTCTGTTGAAGATGGGCGTGTATGGGTTTCTGCGGATCGTGCTGCCGATTTATCCGGTCCAGGTAGCCGGGCACTTGAATCTGCTTCTGTTTCTGGCGTTTGCCAGCATTGTCTTCGGCGCGTTTGCCGCGATGGCGCAGACGGATTTCAAACGTCTGGTGGCGTACTCGTCTGTGAATCACATGGGTTACGCGATGCTCGGAATCTTCGCAGCCGTTGCCTCGGCGCAAAACGTTGCTGATGTCGTGAACGAGAAAGCGGCAGCCCTCAACGGCGCGATGCTCCAGATGTTCAATCACGGCATCAGTTCGGCGGCGTTGTTCTTCATGGTCGGCGTTGTCTATGAACGCACGCACACTCGTGACCTCGCCGACTTCGGCGGGCTTCGCAAAATCATGCCAATCTATGCGGGCGTGCTCGGGATTTCGATGTTTTCGTCTCTCGGACTCCCCGGGTTGAACGGGTTCGTCGGCGAATTCATGATTTTCAAAGGCGCGTTCCCGATCATCACACTTTGGACATCGCTCGCGACGATCGGGCTGGTGGTCACGGCGATCTTCCTGCTGAGCATGATGCAGAAGGTCTGTTTCGGACCGCTGAACGAGAAATGGAAGGGCCTGCCCGATATGTCGGGTCGCGAGATTCTCATCGGCGCGGTCCTGATGGCGTTCATGTTCTGGATCGGTGTCTATCCCGCGCCGTTGGTCAATGCCTCCAACGAGGCTGTCAAACTGCTCGTAAAGGTGTTTGAAAACGCGCCCCAAACGATGATGGCATTGGGGCATTAAGAATTTCATGCGAACGGACTGGTCTATTTATGTTTCGTTTCTCGGCGCCGGCCTGGTCATGCTGCTGCCGCGCAACGCGAAGACGCTGATCCGTTGGACCGCGTTGCTGACGGGGAGCATCGGCCTGCTGATCGCGTTGGCGGGTTACTTCGCCTACAACGCCACCTTCAGCGACCTCATCAAGAGCCAAGGGGACGGCTTCGTCACCCTTGTCAACCGTCCATGGATTTCCGCTCTGGGCATCCACTACCACCTGGCGGTGGACGGGATCAACTACCCGCTCGTGGTGCTGAACGGTTTTGTTTGCGTCACGGGTATTCTGTTTAGCTGGAACATCGAGGAACGCGTCAAAGAGTTCTTCGCCTTTTTCCTGACGCTGATCGCTGCCGTATACGGCGTGTTCATGGCGATGGATTTGTTTCTGCTGTTCGTTTTTTACGAGCTCGCGATCATCCCCAAGTACTTCATCATCGCCATTTGGGGTTCAACACGCAAAGAGTACGGCGCGATGAAGCTTGTCTTGTACTCGTTTATCGGCAGTGCGCTGGTGTTGATCGGTGTGTTGGCATTGTTCTTTGCGGCCGGTGGACACAGTTTTGACATCCTCGAATTGGCAAAACACCCGCTTTCGCCCGAACTGCAGCGGTGGATGTTCCCGCTGCTTTTTGTCGGCTTCGCCGTGCTGGCGGGCATGTGGCCATTGCACACCTGGGCGCCGATGGGCCACGTCGCGGCGCCGACCGCTGCAAGCATGTTGCTGGCGGGCGTGGTGATGAAGCTCGGGTCGTACGCCTGCCTGCGCGCGGCGATGCTGCTGATGCCGCAAGGACTGGAATACTGGAAGTGGTGGATTGCCTGGATTGCGGTGATCGGCATTGTGTACGGCGCGGCGGTGGCGTTCGCACAGAAGGATTTCAAATTCATCATTGGCTATTCCAGCGTGAGCCACATGGGCTTCGTGCTGCTGGGATTGGCGACGCTCAACGTGAGAGGAATGTCCGGCGCCGTGCTGCAAATGTTTTCTCATGGCGTCGTCGCCAGCCTGTTGTTTGCCGTCGTCGGGCGCATGGTGTACGACCGGACGCATACGCGGCAACTGGATGAACTCGGCGGCCTGCGACTGGTGATCCCGTTCGCGTTTTGGACGTTCCTGATCGCCGGCGCGGCGTCGATGGGATTGCCGGGGTTCAGCGGGTTTGTCGCCGAGATTCAGGTGCTGATCGGCGCGTTTTCGATGAGTCCGTGGCTGGCGGCCGGCGCGGGACTGAGCATCCCGATCACCGTCGCATACATTCTCAACGCCCTCCACAAGGTGTTCTTTGCCGAGGAGGCACATGCTGATGAACTTCACGGGCGAGACGCCCGCGCTACTGGAGAAGGGGAGTCGCGTTGGGATTTGCCGCCGATCACGTGGCCCGAGGTGGTGGCGGGTACGATCTTGATGTCCTTGCTGGTCATCATCGGACTTTATCCATCCATCATGCTCAACATGATCACGGCCAACGTCGAATTGTTCCTGCGAGGACTGCAGTGACAGGGGTGCCTTACTTCGGGGTTTTCAAAGCGCTCAGTGCCGAGGCGATGCTGGTGGTGACGGCATTTGTCGCCCTGACGCTTGATCTCGTGTCGTTGCATAGGGCCGGTATGAAAACGCGTTCGCGGATGCTCGGCACGGTGGCCATTATCGGTTTGCTCGCGTCGGTGATTCCCCTGTGGCAACAACTCAGGGAGGATCCCGTGTCGCTGTTGGGCGGCACGCTCGTCGTGAACGAGCTGACCGCAATCTTCAATCTGGTCATCATCGTGCTGACGTTGTTGACTGTTGTGATCTCGATGGATTTCGATGTCGGCCGCCACGTCGGGGAGTACTACGCGACGTTGTTGTTCGGAGCGATCGGCATGATGTTGCTGGTCGGCACCGAGGAACTGATCACCATCTTTGTCGCGCTCGAACTTACCAGCATTTGCCTGTACATCCTGACTGCGTTTCACAAGGGCGAGTTGCGCTCGCAGGAAGCCGCGGTGAAGTATTTCATGTTCGGCGCGATTTCATCGGCTTTCCTGTTGTTCGGCCTCAGTTACGTATATGGCCTCACCGGTGCGACGAACCTGCGAGAGATCGCCAAGGTGATTCAGGCCAACGGCGCGAGTCCGTTGATGGCGGTCGGCTTGCTGTTCATCATCGTCGGGTTCGGATTCAAAGTCGCGGTCGTGCCGTTTCACTTGTGGGCGCCGGACGCCTATGAAGGTGCGCCGACGCCCGTGGCTGCGTTTATTGCGACAGGCTCGAAAGTCGCCAGCTTCTTCGTGTTTGCAAAGGTCATGCTGCTTGGCTTTTCCGGGATGGAGGGCGCGGCCTATCATTACGGCGTCTCTGCGATGTGGCGGGGCAGCGTTGTCGACCTGATCGGGCAGTTGGCGACGTCATTCAGGAATAATTTTTACTTCTCATCGGGTTGGACGATGTTACTGGCGGTCACGGCAGCGCTGAGCATGATCTTGGGCAACTGTGTGGCAATCGTGCAGCGCAACGTGAAACGCCTCCTGGCTTATTCCAGCATCGCCCACGCAGGGTACATCTTTGTTGGCCTGATTGCCGCGACGCAGATGGGCGCGACGTCCGTCCTGTTTTACGTGATCGTTTACGCGCTGACGAACATGGGAGCTTTCGGTGTGGTGGCCGCGCTGGCCAGCCATGCCGGCGGTGATGACATGAAGGACTTCAACGGCATGGCGCGCAGAGCGCCGTTCCTGTCGCTGCTGATGCTCGTTTTCATTCTGTCGCTCGCAGGGATTCCGCCTTTGGGCGGGTTCTTCGGCAAGTTCTATTTGTTCGCAGCAGCCGTCGAACGCGACCCGCAGAGCTTTGGCTTGCTCTGGCTTGTCATCCTCGGCATCTTCATGAGCGCCGTGTCGCTGTACTACTATTTGATTTTGCTGAAGCACATTTATGTGCTGCCGCCAAAGGATGACGCGGCCATTGCCACGCCCACCTATTTGAACGTGGCGCTCGCGGCGACGGCCTTGGCGGTGATCCTGTTGGGTGTGTTCCCTGAGCCACTTCTTGCGCTTCTCAAACCCCTCGTCGCCCGTCTATAATCACGATCCCATGACATCAGACTCATTTTTGATTCCGCTCGGAGCGGGATTGATCGGCTGCAGGGCAGAGATCAATGCAGATTGACGGCTCAACGAAACTGGTAGGCGTCCTCGGCTGGCCGATCACGCACACGGCGTCGCCCGCCATGCACAACGCCGCCTTCGAGGCGCTCCAGATGAACTGGACCTATCTGGCGTTTCCCGTCGATCCGCGGAATCTGCGTTCGGCATTGTGCGGCGCTCGCGATCTGGGGCTGGTGGGCGTCAATCTCACCGTGCCTCACAAAATCCTCGCGCTCGACATCGTGAACGAGGTGGACGCCCAGACGCGCAAGCTCGGCGCCGTGAATACCGTCTGTATCGAAAACGGCGTCTTGCGCGGCTTCAATACCGACGGCTACGGCTTTACGAAGGCGATCAAGGAAGAATTCAACTTCTCACTGAAAGGCAAACGGGTCCTTGTGCTCGGCGCCGGCGGAGCAGGGCGCGCGATTGCCATCCAGTGCGCCTCGGACGGCGCGGCGAAGGTATTCGTCGCCAATCGCACCCGCTCCAAAACTGATTCCGTCGCCAGGGAATTGTCGGCCGCCAAAACCGCCTTCCAAGCCTTGGAACTCAAGTCCGCCGAGATCAGGCGCGTGATTGGCGAAGTCGATCTATTGGTCAACGCGACGTCGGTTGGCCTCGCTGAAGGAGAATCGCTTGGATTGGACGCATCGCTCTTTTCCTCCAGGTTGTTTGTTTACGACGCGATTTACCGGCCTGCCGAGACCGTGCTGTTGAAGACCGCGAGCGGGGCGGGGGCGAAGGTGGCCAATGGATTGAGTATGTTGCTGCACCAGGGCGCAAAATCCTTCGAGCTTTGGACGAAGCGCAAGGCGCCGGTGGCCGTGATGCGCCGCGCGTTGCACGCGGCGGTTTATGGCGCTCCGAGCGCCATTCACGGGAAGCGCACGTGAGCTTCGGGCTGCGCGTCTATCTGGACTTTGTTGCGTTTCTCTTCGGCGCGGCGATTGGCAGTTTTTTGAATGTGTGCGTCCATCGGATGCCGCGCGGCCAATCCATCGTGTCGCCGCCGTCGCATTGTCCGCACTGCGATCAGCCGATTGGCTGGCGCGATAACATTCCGTTACTGAGCTACATCGCTTTGCGCGGGCGCTGTCGTCATTGCCACGCGTCCATCACGCCGCGTTACTTTGTGGTCGAGCTGTTGACGGCGATTTTGTTTCTGCTGGTCGTGTTGAAATTTGGATGGCAATGGATCGTGCCGATCTACTGGATTTTGCTGGCTGGTTTGACCGCTGCCACGTTTATCGATTTTGAGCACTACATCATCCCGAACGAACTGACGTACGGCGGTGTGGTTCTTGGTTTTTGCCTGTCGATTCTCGTTCCCGCCCTCCAACACGCATCATCCCGCACAGCGGCTGCGCTCCAATCATTCTGGGGTCTTCTGTGCGGCGGGCTGATTTTGTTCCTGGTCGGTGAGTTTGGCAAGCTGGCGTTCGGCCGGCTCAAGGCACCGGTGCCGCCGGGCACCGTGGTTGGAATCGAAGACAACGCGTTGATCATCGGTGAAGACCGAATGACATGGGAGGAGATTTTCTCACGCTCTTCCGACAGAATCCGGTTTCGGGCCGCCTCGTTGAAGTTTCAGGACAAGACGTTTGAGAATGTGGAGGTTAGCGT
>JBEKZD010000004.1:0-145635 GCA_049510215.1 Verrucomicrobiia bacterium | reverse complement strand
TCGCCTCGGCGTCGGTCTTGTGTTCGCCCAGCCAGTCTTTGATCGCGTCCTGCACCAGTGCCGTGTCCCCTTTCGCATCCAGCCAAGCCTTGTAAACGAACCGTGCCTCGGCGTCGGTCTTGTGTTCGCCCAGCCAGTCTTTGATCCCCTCTTGCACCAGCGCCGGGTCCCCTCCGGCGTCCAGCCAAGCCGGGGCTACGAAACTCAAGTGAGATGTCTTTGAAAACTTCTGACACCAGCGCTGAACCGGCAAGGCGATAGACTGTGTTGGAAGGCCGCATTCCAGCCAAGCGACCATCAGGTAATGCGTTTGGAAAAGGTTTGGTCGAGTTGTTATCCAGCGTAAGCCGATGTCTTGCACAGCCGCAGGAGCGAGCCGTAAGCCCCAAGTGATTACGTAGTTGCTCCTTTCAGCAAATGGCGCCGCTTTCAAAATCCATGCTATGAGATCCTGCTTGTGTAGTTCAGGAATGCTTCCGTCATCTGCGGCTGCTGTCCAACGGGCGAACCATCCAAGAGCGTTTTGGAAACCAATGTCTCGCTCGGCATCAACCCAAAGCCCTTTGTGGGCGTGAAGCAAGGCAAGCCGGTCCGGCACAGCAAGTAGGGTCGTTCGGATCAAGAGGTCGCGGGCATTTCGCCAGCCAATCTCATCTGCAGCAATCCCATTTGTGATGATGTTCGCCCACGGAAGAGCGTTAAGCGGTGGCGAATCGGCAATCCTTTGAAGCGCGACAACGGCGGAAGCGAGACAACCCAACTCCGCAGCGAGGGAGAGCAGTTCTGCAATAAAGGCGTCAGCTGTATTGGGGATGCTGCGGAGATAGGACAACAATATCTGGTCTGCAAGTACATCGTGTGCGGTGACCCACTCATCAAACGAACCAAGCACAGACGCGGTTACTCTCTCAATCCAGCCGTCCGTTGCTAGGCGGTCGAATATCGGACGGAGACGTTCCGGATGGAGTTGCGCGGCAGCAGCGTCCGCCATTGGGAAGAGCGGGACGAGGAGGGCCAACTCACGCGAAACATCCTTCGCCGGAAAGGTCAGTTGAACACGTCTTGCGACCCATCGCCCAAACTCGGTCTCTGACAGCAATTCGGCTAGGTCTTCAGTGCGACCGGAGGTGTGAAGGTAGGCTAGGAAAACAGCAAGAATGGGAAGGTCGCGGCATATTGTGACATGTTGCTTCGTCACCGCTATTCCGGCTTTCGCCAAAATTCTCCTGACTGTCTCAGAGCGGTATTGGGCGAACCACCCGAGGGCAACCGCTCCTGGCGGAGGGGAAAGATCAATGGGCAGATGCCTGCCGGACGCAGCGATGGCATGGTGGTAATAACCGGTGCGACATGCTGCAACATAGCGTATGCGCGTAACGCCGCTGTCGTTTAGCAGGTTGAGGCTTTCGACCAGTTCAACAAAATCACTCTGCGTTTCGATGTAATCCACCAGCAGCAATACCGGCGTTTCTGGCGTGAGTTTTTCGGCAAGCTCTTCCAGTGCGTCATCTTTGAGGCGGCGCTGGACCCGCATCACCGTCCATCCCTCTCCCAAAGCCTTCCAACCGAGTTCCAGCGTGAGTCGGCTTTTGCCGATGCCACCCTTACCGGTGATCACCAAGCCGGTGATGTCAGGGCGGTCAAAACTAGCGAAGAGGCTTTCTTCATTCAGGATGGGGAAACCGTCCGTCGCAGGCGTTGTGCGTAGATGCTCGGCAAGACTGTAGTAAGGCAACTTGGCATTGTTCAGGTAAGCGCGGAACGCGCCGACATCAACCGTTTCATCAAGCGGAAGGAGTCCGTTAGGACGCGATGACGGGAACCATCGGAAAATGGAATGTGGACGCTTTCGCAGACGTTCGCGCAGGTCGTTCCAGTCAATGATCGAGACCTTTAGCGCGGCAAGATGAGAAAGATGTGGCCGCCGTTCAGCAAGGCCGTGGAAGAAGTCCGTGATCGTCTTCCCGAAGTCGCGTCGCTGTTGCTCGTTTGCAAACGCTGCACTAACAGAAAACACATACTCAGCGATTGGTGTATCTGTTGAATACCACGGCGAATATTGCGATTGGCCTTTGGTCGGGCCCCTGGCATCGCTCAGGTGTTCCTCCAAGTGGCCCTTCACTGTGTTCCAGCGCTGTTCTATCTGAGTATAATCGTCATCTCCGACGACCTTACATTCGACAACGAGGCACGTGTCCGAAGTTTCGATTAGATCAATCCCTCCGTCTTTGCCGCCACCAGGGAAGCGGTGCAATTGTGGATGTTCCGGTAATAGCAACTCGTGAACGAACCCCTGAAACGCATCGCCAATGTCAGCGGTAGCAAGTCGAGGATTTACGTTCCGTGTTTCAAACCGTGGAATTTCCATGTTTTGCCCGGGAGGTATGTCTGCGATTCTTTCTCGTTGGAAATTACGCTAGGGAGCCTCTGATGGGGGCGTCGTCGAGGCGCAGGGGAATGAAGCGGCGCTCCTTGTTCAGCGGGTCGCGAAACCGAAACGTGCCGGCCTTCCGCCTTCGCACCGAAGCTACGGCGGGACAGGCCAATTGCGCCCAGTCATCGAGCCAGACACGCAGTCCATCCGCCCGCAACCGCTCCGCGACAGCGCGAACGACCACCTTGTCCTTCGAGCTGTGGCTGAGGAAAACGTCGTACTGGAATTGGTCACTCATCGCCTCGCCTCTAAATCCCCAGTTCGAGGAGGATGCTACACAACCGGCGCGGGCGCGAGCAAGGCATAATGAGCAGGCAGGGCACGACGGATGGACGGGCGGGAAGCGGGCAGCCAAATTATTCGGGGCGAGTTCTTACACAGGCAGGGACGCCTGTGCCACCGGAAGTTTGATTCTATGGCAATCTGGTGGGGCAGGCCTCTGTGCCTGTCCAAATCCTCTTGCACAGGTCCGAGCAGGACTCGCGACTCCAGTCGGAGCAGGGACGCCTGTGCCACCGGTGGTTTATGAAACCGGTTGCCGACAGCCGCAAACGTTTCGGAGCTACAATTCTTTGCCGAGACGCAAGGCGTCGAGCAGTTCCTTAAATTCTTCGACACGGAGCAGTTTGCACGCGACGCCGAACACAATCAACGCCACAGTGATTGAGACGGCGACATCGAGATAACGATGCTCGGCAAGTCTCGTGTGGATGCACCAGACGACCAAGCTCATGGCCGCCGATGCGATCACGATCCGGACGAGCGAACGCAACAACACGGTTGCCTCAATCCGCCCAATCTTCCGGCGCATGAACATCATCAGCAGAAAGAAATTCGTCAGCGCGACGAACGACGTGGACAACGCCAAGCCTGCCGTCTTCATGTTCATCTGGATGGCAAAGACGTAGTCGAGGCCGGCATTGACAATGATTGAGAAGATCGACACGAACATCGGCGTCCGCGAGTCGCCCAACGCGTAGAACGTCGGCGCGATGATTTTGACCGCCGCGTATCCGGCAAGCCCAAGCGCAAACGCTTGCAGGCAAAAAGCAGTCTGGTTGGTCGCTTCCGCTGAGAAACGTCCGTGTTCGTAAATCGCCGAGATCAACGGTCTCGCCAGAACCGCCAAGCCACACGCAGCCGGAATGCAGAGAAAGAACGCGAGACGGATCGAGCGACCGAGCGTACTACGAAATTCACGAATCTCGCCTCGTGCCACGTGCGCGCTTGCTGTCGGCAGCGTGGCCACGCCGATGGCGACACCGAACAACCCGATGGGAAACTGCATGAGGCGAAACGAGCAATTCAGCCACGTCACCGCGCCGTTGCCGAAGTACGACGCAAACCAGTTATCGACGAAAATATTGAGCTGCATCGCAGCCGTCCCAATGATGGAAGGTCCGAGGAGACGAACCACCTGACGAAACCCGGGATCCCGCCAATCGAGGATTGCCTGATAGCGATAGCCGACGCTCCTCAAGCTGGGCACCTGAATGAGCCATTGCATCGCGCCGCCGATGAGCGTGCCGATGCTCATACCGACCATCGCGCGCGGCAACTGCGAGGCATCATGAAGGAAACCAGGACCCAGAGCGAAGGCAAATCCAACGCCGCCGAGGATCGAGCCGACGTTGAACATCATGGACGCGCTGGCGGGCACGCCGAACCGGTGCCTGGAGTTGAGCATGCCCATCGCCAGCGCGGCCACGGCCACCAGCAGCAGGAAGGGGAACATGATCCGCGTGAGCAGAATCGTCAGATCGGTCTTGCCCGCGATGTCCCGGAAACCCGGCGCGATCGCGTCGACCAGCCATGGTGCAACAAAGATGCCCAGCACGCTGATCACGCCCAACACGATGATCAACGCGTTGAGCACGATGTTGGCGAGACGCCACGCGGATTTCTCGCCTTCGTTGGCGAGTTTCTGGGTGAACGTGGTGACGAACGCCGCCGAGAGAGCGCCTTCGGCGAACAGATCGCGCAGCAGGTTGGGAATCCGAAACGCGGTGACAAACGCGTCGAACTCGCGGCTGGCGCCGAACAACGATGCGAACACCTGCTCGCGCACCAGCCCGAGAATGCGGCTGCCGAAGACGGCGATGCTTACCGTCCGGGCTGAGCGGGCGACGCTAACGGAAGGATGAGGGATGAGGGATGAAGGATGAGACTGTATATCTTGTCCGCGCTTTTCCACGTTTCTCCTTCCTCTTTCCGACTTTACCCTTCCAGTTGTCTCAACACGGCCTCAACAACCTGGTCAACGGTGATGCGGTCCATGCAGCGAAAGTCGATCGGGCACTCGCGCAGGAAACAGGGGCTGCACTCGACCGGTTGGTGAACGACGATGCAGCGATCACTCAACGGGCCGGTCAGCTCTGCTGAGGTTGAGCCGAAGACGGCGACGAGCGGTGTGCCGAGGGCGCTGGCAAGATGCATCGGGCCGGTGTCGTTCGTCAGAAGCAACTTGCAGAACTTGATCAGCCCACAAAGCTCCAACAACGTCGTTTCGCCTGCGACGTTGACGATGTCACGCGGATCGCTGAAGTGGGCGCGCAATTGGGTCTCGATCATGTTGGCAATCTGCATGTCATTTGCATTTGGGCCGCCAAACAACAGCCAGCGACACGGAACCTTGTCGGACACCTTCGCCGCGACCTCGGCAAACCGTTCCGGCATCCAGCGTTTGGCGGGGCCGTACTCGGCCCCGGCGTTAATGCCGAAAAATGGACGGACGCCCTCGTGCAAGAGCTTCGTCAACGGGGGGATTGCGGTCGGCTCGATCCAGATTTTGGGCTGCACATAGTCGCGGCTGCCGCCGAGGTAGGAAATGATGTCCAGATAGCGATGCGCCTGGTGACGGATGGCGGGGAAATGTTTCACGCTGAAAGTTTTTCCTGCCACCGTGATCTTCTTGTCGACAGGGTCTTCGCTGCGGGGCTCAGCGACAACGTCGGTCAGAAGGGATCGCCGACGATGACCCGCGAGGCCGACGCGGACGGGGATTCGGGCACGCCAGCATTCCCACGCGGAACGGAAGGAATTCGGGAAGACGATGGCAGCATCAAATTCACCCTGCCGCAATCTCCGAATGCCGGGCTTCGGGTCGAACGGGATCACTTCGCTGAGGAAAGGGTTATATTGCCACAGGCCGTGAAGTTTTGCGGGGCAGAGCAGGGCAATGTGGGCTTCAGGTTCGAGTTCGCGAAGGCGCTGCACGGCGGGCATGCTCATGACCGAATCACCGATCCAGTTGGTGGCGCGCACCAGAATGCGCCGCTGGCGGCCCCTAACGGTGGCAGATTTTTGCAACGGCTTCATCAAAGTCTTTAGCCCCGTCGACGATTCGAATTTCAACCCGCAGATAATGGATTGGAATGTCGCGGCGGTCGATCTTCGGAAAACGGACGGCGTCCTTTTCCGTGGTCAAGATCGCCGCGGCGCCGCGTTTCAAGCTGCGGTTGATCATGTTAATGATTTCCTGCTGGGAGAAGCGGTGGTGGTCGGCGTAGCGCTTGGCATAGATCACATTCGCTCCCAGCGCCCGTAGACCGTCTTCGAAACTTTCGGGGACAGCGATGCCCGAGATGGCCGCCACATCGATACCGCGCAACAACTTCACATCGTGGCGTTCACCCGTAAACACGTCCTGGAGATAGAGCGGGTGATGCGCGCACTCGATGATTTCCGCAGTCGTGTTGAACTGGCGGATCGCTTTGCGAAGTTTTCTCGAGCTGTGATCGCTGGATTTCGTGATGAAGATGTAGTGGGCGCGTTTCATGTTGGAGATCGGCTCGCGCAGTGTGCCGCGCGGCAGCAGGAAATGGTTTCCGAAGGGCGCGTTGCGGTCGATGAGACAGATATCCAGACGACTTTTCAAGGGGAGATATTGGAAGCCGTCATCAAGCAGCAACGTGTCACAACCGAAGCGCCTGATGGCGTAGCGGCCGCTTTTCACGCGGTTTTTGTCCACCAGCACGACAACATCTTTGAGATTGGAGGCGAGCATGTAGGGTTCGTCGCCGGCCTGCTCGCTGTCCAGAAGCAATGACCGACCGTCCGAAACGACTTTTGGCGGAATTTTGTCTTCTTGAAACGTCACCTTCGCGAGAAAACGCTGCCAAAACGGACGCGGCGTGCTCTTGTAACCGCGCGAGAGAATGGCCACGCGGCGGCCAGCTTGTTGCAGGGCGCGCGCAAAGGTTTCGACAACAGGCGTCTTGCCGGTGCCGCCGACCGTGAGGTTGCCGATGCTGACGACCTGGCAACCCAGAGTGTGATCGCGGAAGATGCGGTTGCGCCAAAGAAACAGCCGCACCTGCACCCCGGTTTCGTAGAGTTTCGACAAACCGAGCAAGAACGCGCTCATCAGCTTCGCGCCGAAATCACGGCGCCGCTCAAAGATCACGTCGAGGACGTATTGTTCAACGTTTTCAGTCCACTGCCACATGGCGCAGTTATACTGCCGCAGCGTGTGGAGAGGGTCAAGCTTGCCTCATGGTCAGAAGGCAAAACGTCAGCGGGCGAAGGCTGCAATTGCGTCAGCGACGGCAACGAAAGCGCCGCAGCAGCAGGTAAAGTGAGCCGACCGCAAATGAACCGGAGAACCGATTCATCGGCATGGAGTATGATAGGTTCTAGCCAGACGATACTCGTAGTACGTCTTGCGTTTATTGCGGCTGGCCCGAAAAGTCGGATGGACAATCAAAAGCCAACAGAACTCAACCCACTCGAAGAAAGTGACCGGTGGCAATTTCCTATCGCTCATATCAATTCTCTTGCCATATAGTGCAGCGGGTTTAACTATAGCTGCACTCTTTGCCGGCGTCAAGGGCGTCGAGTCGGATGGCTTCATGACCGCTCGCTCTGGGTTTGTTTCTTCTGACGAAGCTCCTGAAGGAGAGTTGCAGCGTCTGCCATGCCCAGACGCCCGGCTTTCTCCAATTCCTTGACGGCAACCTTTGGAGATATTCATTTTGCTCCCTTCATGGGCTTTACAACAGGCATTTCTGTGGCAGGATCAAACTTGAATTAGATGGTTGCCCACCGTTTCTTTGACCACGCGAAAGTCGATTTGGTGCTTAAAAACGTCCACCCGCTCGACCTGTACCTTGAGTTTTTCGCCGATTTGGATGGTGCGCTTCGTGCGCTTGCCAACAAGCCGCTCCCGTTGCTCGTCGTAGTAATAAAAATCGTCTTCCAAGGTCGATATGTGCACAAGCCCCTGCACCAGGCTCTCGGTCAACTCCACGAAGATGCCGAAGTTTTTCACGTTCGAAACAACCGCATCCATCGCGTCGAGCCGTCCACTCATGAGCTGCTGCTGGAAATACTCCAGCTTCTTCAGTTCGACCGATTCTTCTTCGGCTTCATCGGCCACGCGTTCGGTGCGCGAGACGTGTTCAGCGATCTTGCCCAATTCGGGCAGGCTGTAACGGGATGACGCGGGCTTGGTGTCAGTCACCCCGCCCATCGCCGAGAGCAATGTCCTGTGCACGACCAGATCGGCGTAGCGACGAATCGGCGAGGTGAAATGGGTGTAGAACTTCTTCGCCAGTCCGTAGTGGCCGACCGGGTTGGGCGAATAGCGGGCCTGCTTCAACGAGCGCAGCAACGCCAGATTGATCGCGTACTCTTCAGGCTTGTCCTTCACAGCGGCCAAAAGCTTCTGCAGTTCCCGCCGATGCGTCACATCGCCGACCTTGTATCCGAAGCTCTGCGCGTACTGGCGGAAATCACGGAGCTTCTCCAGGTCCGGATCTTCATGGATGCGGTAAGCACAAGGGATTTGGAGGTTGCACAGGTGACGGGCAACCGCTTCATTGGCGGCCAGCATGAATTCCTCGATGAGCTGGTGCGAGATGTCGTAGTAAACCTTCTCGATACAGATCGGTTTGCCCTGTTTGTCGAGCCGTACCTTGACCTCGGGGAAATCCAAATTGAGCGCGCCGTGTGCCAGCCGTTGCTGGCGCAGTTTCGATGCGAGCCGCCACATCTTTTTCAGCTCCTGCGTCAGTTCATCGCCCTCCGCGTGCGACTGGAGCCGGGCAAAGGCCTCCTTGTACGTCAGCCGATGGCGTGATCGGATCACGCTGAGCGCGAACTCAACCTTCCGCGCCGCGAGCTTGGGCGTGAACTCGATGAAACACGATTGCGTTAACCGATCCTCGTGCGGCCGCAGACTGCACAGGCCGTTGGAAAGCTTTTCGGGAAGCATCGGGAGGACACGGTCAACAAGGTAAACGCTGTTCCCTCGCGCACGCGCTTCGCGGTCCAATGCGCTCCCGGGCCGCACGTAATGCGACACGTCCGCAATGTGAACTCCAAGCCGCCAACCCCGCTCAGGCGTGGGCAGTTCGTCAATGCTCACAGCGTCATCAAAATCTCTCGCGTCGTCGGGGTCGATGGTGATAATGAACTTCCCGCGCAGGTCGAGGCGATGTTTCAGTTCGGAAACCGGGATCGTGTCGGGGATATGCTTGGCGTCAGCCAGCGCCTGTTCTGAGAATTGCGTCGGCAGATGGTATTTGCGGATGATCGCGAGGATGTCCACGCCGGGCGCGCTGGATTTTCCCAGCACCTCGATGACGTCGCCTTCGGGATTGACGTGGCGTGATGTCCACTCAGCAAGTTTGACGACAACCTTGTCACCCACTTGTGCATTGCGTGCGGGTTTGGTGTAGATGTCGTGGATGATCCGCGGCTCATCGGGAATGACGTAGTGGAAATAGTGCGTCTTCTGCAACGTGCCGACGACTGTTTCGTTGGCGCGCTCCAGGATGCGGATGACACGGCCCGAACGTTTCTCTACCGTCTTGAATCTCCTCCGCTCGCGATTGAGCCGGATGACGACCTTGTCGCCGTGCATCGCCACACCCGTGTCTTCCTCCGCGACGTAGATGTCGCCGTCTTCCGACGGAGGATCGGGGATGACGAAGGCGAATCCTTTTTCATTGAACGAGATGCGACCAATCACCAGGTCGGCTTCCTGGGGCAGGACGAACCGGTCCTGGCGGACGCGGGCGATTTCGCCCTTTTGGAGCATGTCTTCCAGCACGCGGCGGTACTCGCGCCGCTCCGCCGCGTCGAGTCGCAGCTTGCCGGCAATCTCGGCCCGTCGAAGTGGGTGATAGTTTGGAGACGACAGAAGCGTCTGGATTTTGGCGCGGATGTCCATTAGATTCGCCGCGCAACCTAGCATGAGCCCGAGTACCCACCAATGAAAAAAATCTTTTGCCTCGCGTTCCTCATTCTGTTGGTGGCGCTCGGTTATCTTGCATGGCAAAACGTTCAACTCGGCCAACAGGTCCGGGTTCTCCGCGAAACGGTCGCCCAACTCGAAAAAGAGCGGCGCGAGTTGCAGCAGCAGAAGGTTGATGCGAAAGCCCCCGCTGCCAAGCCGGAAGCCAGCGCCAGCGTTCGTCAGGAAATAGAGCAGCGGACAAGCGAGTTGCGCGGACTGCAATTCAAACGCCCCGTAAACTACAAAATGATCGACCGCGCTGGGTTGCGCGAGTTTCTCATCAAGAAGGTGAAAGAGCAGTACACCGACCAGGAGATTCGCGACTACGGTCGTTCGCTGGCGACGCTCGGGCTGGTGCCGGAGGGAACGGACCTGATGGGAGCAATGATCAGTCTTTACGACGAGCAGGTGGGCGCATTCTACCTGCCTGAGGAGCGATCACTTTACACGTTCAAAGACCAGTCGTGGACAAGCGGCTTGGACAAGATGCTTTTGTCTCACGAGCTGACGCACGCTTTGCAGGATCAGAACTTTGACCTGACCAAGTTTCCTTTGAAGGTCAAAGACAACGACGACCTGGCGCTCGCCTCGGCCGCCTTGATGGAAGGGGACGCGACCGTGTTGATGACGCGCTTTTACGCCGAGAACGCCGATTCCGCGCAAATGATCGGCGACGTGACCGCCTTGCTTGGGCAAAACACCGCCAAGCTTCAGGCGGCGCCGCCGTATCTGCGCGACATGCTTTTGTTTCCCTATGTGCAGGGACAGCAGTTCGTCATGGCGCTCTCAGTTGCAGGCGGCACCGACGCATTGAATGACGCGTTCCGCCATCCGCCCGTGTCAACCCAACAGATTCTGCATCCGGAAAAATTCCTGCATGACCGCCGCAATCCCGAATCGCTCACGTTGCCTCGCCTAGATTCCAAAGACTGGCGGCTGATCGGCAACAACGTGGTGGGCGAATTCGGCATTCGCAGCCTGCTCGAACAGTCCCTGGGCCTGTTCGAGGCGCTGCAGGTCGCGCAAGGCTGGATCGGCGACCGTTACAACGTCTACGAGCGCGGCACGAACGGGCCGACCGCGTTGGTCTGGATCACCGCGTGGGACGACGAACAGCACGCCGCCGCGTTTGAGGACGCGTACAAGGGACTGGCCCAGAAGCGCGGCGTCACGGCCCGATCGAATCGCGACGGCGTTCGTGTCACAATTCGACAATCGAGCGACGAATCATTCTTTGCAGTCGCTCATGAATGAATCAGCGAACCGGTTGGAATTGCCCGACGCAATGTTGCTCCGCCGATGCCCTTGCACGGCAGTTTGCACCGAGGTGACACCAAGGCGATCAAGCGGAACAGTTGACCACGACTTTTGATCGCACCGCCCGGACGGGCGCGGCTTGACCGAGGCGTTCTCTCAGCCTATGCTCCGACAATTCTGAGGCGGGACGGGAAATGAGGTCTCATCGTGAAAAACCATTCTGTGGATAAAAAGAAAATCAAGGTGGCCGTTCGTTCGCTGTTGGAAGCCATCGGCGAAGACCCCGATCGAGACGGGTTGAAGGAGACGCCGGACCGCGTGGCCCGGATGTACGAGGAGATTTTCAGCCAGGGCGAGGAGGATCCACGCATCAGCCTCAGCAAGAAGTTCGACGAACAACATCACGAAGTCGTGCTCGTCAAGGACATCCCGTTTTTCTCGATGTGCGAGCATCATCTGATGCCGTTCTTCGGCAAGGCGCACGTGGCGTACATTCCCAACGGCCACATCGTGGGCATTTCCAAGCTCGCGCGCGTGGTCGAGGCGTTCGCCCGCCGGCCGCAGGTGCAGGAACGAATAACCAGCCAGATCGCCGACGTCATTAACGAAGAGCTTAAGCCCGAAGGCGTCGCCGTCGTGTGCGAAGCAGTGCACACCTGTATGACGATGCGGGGCGTCAAAAAGCCAGGCTCAACCGTCATCACTTCCGCCATGCGCGGGGCGTTTCGCAAGAACATCAGCACCCGCACCGAAATCATGGCGCTGATTTGCGGCCAACATTCGATGTAGCCAACGGCCTCCCGCCATTTTATACTGCCGCGCGTTTTCTGGATGAAACGGGTGTACATCAAAACCTATGGCTGTCAGATGAACGAACGCGACAGCGAAGCGGTCGCTGCCATGCTTAGCGGGCGCGGCTACGCTGTCACGAATTCCGAAGACGACGCGGACGTGATCCTGTTGAACACCTGCAGCGTCCGAGACGCCGCCGAGCAGAAGGCGGTCGGCAAGATGGGCATGCTCGCACGGCGCAAACGCAAGAAGCCCGAACTGGTTCTCGGTTTCATGGGCTGCATGGCCCAGAGCCGCGGGAGTGAATTGGTGAAGAAGCTTCCCGCTGTTGACCTCGTCGTCGGCACGCAGCGGTTTCATCGCGTGCCCGATTACCTCGACCAATTGCTGACAACAGAAAAGAAAGCTGGTGGCACAGGCGTCTCTGCCTGTGCTGACTCAGGCACAGCGGACACAGGCACGGAGGCCTGTGCCACCAATTCGGACGCCGCGTTAAGGCGCTCATTCCGCATCGTCGATGTCGCGGAAGAGCAGGGGAGCGAATCGACCATCAAGGACCACGTGCTCGGCACGAACGGGGACCGTCAGGTCACGGCTTTCGTCAGCATCATGCAAGGCTGCGACATGTACTGCACTTTTTGCATCGTGCCCTACACGCGCGGCACGGAACGCAGCCGACCGATTCCAGAGATCGTGGACGAAGTTCAACGCCTCGCCGATCAGGGGGTCAAAGAAGTCACACTGCTGGGGCAAATCGTGACGGGTTACGGGCGCAAGACGATCCGCAAGAAGAATGGCAAGACGGCTTTCGTGCAATTGCTCGAGGCGGTGCACGAGGTGAAAGGCCTCGAACGCATTCGCTTCACCTCGCCGCATCCGAAAGGGTTTGGCGACGATCTGGTCGAGGCGTACCGTGATTTGCCGAAACTGTGCGAACACGCGCATCTGCCGGTTCAGAGCGGGTCGAATCAAATCCTGAAGGCAATGAACCGCGGTTACAGCCGCGAATGGTATCTGCGGATCGTCGAGAAACTGCGCGCGGCACAACCCAAGATCGCCATCTCGACGGACATCGTCGTCGGCTTCCCCGGTGAGACCGAGGAAGACTTCGAGCAAACGATGTCGCTCATGCGCGGCGTCCAGTTCGATCAAGCGTACATTTTCAAGTACTCGAAACGCCGCGACACGCCCGCAGCCGGGATGCCCGATCAACTCTGCGACGACGTGAAGGAGCAACGCAACCAGACGTTGCTGTCGATGATTAACCGAAGCATGGCGCGCAAGAACCAGCAGTTGGTAGGGGAGACCGTCGAGATCCTCGTCGAAGGGCGCAGCGAGAAGTGCGGCAAGCGTTTCACCGGACGCACGCGCACCAACAAGATTGTGGTCTTCGATGGTGGCGAACGCCACCGCGGCGAGTTGCTGCCCGTCCGCATCGAGCGCGCGAACTTGACAACTTTGTACGGCGACCCTGCGATACATGGCGTGTGAAACTCGAAGTCCGAATCTCGAATCTCGAAACAAATACGAAATCCCAAATGACTGAAACAACAACGACCTCCAGATACGCTTCCCCAAGGTTTTTCAGAGTTTTGAGCATTCGCATTCTCTTCGGATTTCGGATTTCGTGCTTCGGATTTCCAGGGTGTCTGGCATGACTCGCCTCGGTCTTGTTTCTTCGCTCGTTGGCGGCCTGCTGGTGGTGACACGGTTGCCGGGAATCATCTGGCCGGACAAGTTTCGCGAGCACGCCCTGAAGTTTCCGCGCTCGATGTTGTGGGGGCGAATCCTGATGGCCATCGCCGCGGCCATCGCGTGGGTGGTGATGTATCGCGCCGCGAGCGACGAGTGGGCGTGGGCGCGGCCGTTTATTCTTATCGGCGTGCCCGTCGCGTACTGGCTGGTCATCCAATACGGGACACATTTTCTCGCCATGCGCGCCGTGGCGGCGTTGACGTTGCTGATTGCCAAGCAGATGCTGGACGCAGCCGACGCCAGCGACATTCCATTCCGATTGTTCGTGACCGTCCTTGCCTATGTCTGGGTCGTGGCTGCCATCTGGGTCACGATCGCGCCGCATCATTTCCGCGATCTGCTGGGTTATTTCATGGCCAACGACAAACGCTGCCGCGCGGCGTGCAGCTTCGGTGCCGGCTTGGGCGTTTTGCTGGTAGCGTTGGGTATGTTCATGTATTAATTCTAAAGCGTGAAAGCTCCCCGGATCCTGGTTGTTCGTGGAGGCGCGATCGGCGATTTTCTGATGACGCTTCCCGCCGTCGGCGCGCTGCGCGAGCGCTGGCCCGAGGCGCATCTGGAAATCCTCGGTTACCCGCACATCACGGAGTTGGCGCGGGGTCGCTACTACGCAAACGCTACGCGCTCGATCGATGCGAAACCGCTCGCAGGTTTTTTCATTCCCAACGCGGTGCTCGATCCTTCGCTCATGGAATATTTCGGCAGTTTCAACCTGGTGATTTCCTATCTGTTCGATCCCGACAGCATTTTTGCCAGCAACGTGCGCCGGTGCGGCGTCCGACAGGTCGTCGAAGCATCGCCTCGACCGACGGAATTGCATGCCGCGGTGCATTACTGCAAGCCATTGGCGTCGCTGGCGATTTACGTCGAGTCGCCGCGGCCACGAGTCTTCCCGAATGAGAGCGACCGGGCAACCGCATCGCGCTTTCTCCAGCACATCGGTCGCGAGCCAATCGTGGCGATTCATCCAGGAAGCGGCAGCGAGAAGAAGAATTGGCCAACCGAAAAGTTTGCCGCGTTATGCCGTTGGTTGGTTGACGAACTCGCGGCGCAATTGTTGATCGTCCAAGGCGAGGCGGACGAACAAGTTGCAGGCAAGCTGGCAAAGTTAATCAGCCCCAGGCAAATACTGATTGCGCGCGGGCTGAAACTGGTCGAGTTGGCAGCGGTGCTGGAGCGATGCGCACTGTTTTTGGGCAATGACTCAGGGATTACACACCTGGCCGCAGCGGTGGGGACACCGACGGTGGCGCTTTTCGGTTCGGCTTCGATGAGCATTTGGGAACCCCGTGGCGAGCGAGTCCGTGTGGTGCGGTTTGGCGAGCACGACTCGACGCTTACGAGGCAGGCAATTGAAGATCTTTGGAGAAACGCGGCATCCTGATTACTGAAGTCGTTGGTGGACAGGCCATTTGGCTTGACGACTTGGGGAGCGGCCACTACAGTGGCGCGCGACAACCCCGCAGATCGTCAGCGGGTAGGGCCGCCAGACACAGTTGGCTGCCGTCAGCGCGTTTCGCTATGCGTTGAGACGTGTGTTTGGCAATCCGCTGGTCATCATATTGGTGGCCGCAGCGGCGTTTTACGGTGTGCACAAGTTTGCAGACGAATGGATTCAAAAACTAAAGGAGCTAATGGAGAAGAAACAATGACCAAACGAGACCTTGTCATTCGCATCAGCAACGATACCAATCTCATCCAGCAAGACGTGCTGGCGGTGGTGCAGAAGACGCTCGATTACATCACCGAGGCGCTCGTCAAAGGCGAGACTGTCGAGTTGCGCAACTTCGGCGTCTTCGAGGTCAAACTGCGCAAGCCACGCGTCGGCCGCAATCCGAACGATCCGGGCAAGGATGTTCAGATTCCAGCCCGCGCCATCGTCAAATTCAAACCCGGCAAGGAAATGCGCGAGCAGGTGCTGCGGCTGACCGAAAAAATCGGAAGCGGCAGCCCGCCGGCGGCGTAATCCATCATTCGTCGAGACGTGATTCGTGCGTCGTGTCGCCAGTGACGAATCACAATCACGAGGCACATGAATCCTCTTCCCGGCTTTCGCGACTTCTATCCCGAGACGCTGGCCATTCGCCGTTACATCTTCGGCAAATGGCGTGACGCGGCGCGGCGCTACGGTTTTCGCGAGTACGACGGCCCGCCGCTCGAGCCGCTGGAGTTGTACAAGCAGAAATCGGGCGAGGAAATCGTCGGCCAACTCTTCAACTTCATCGACAAAGGCGAACGCGAGGTCGCGCTGCGGCCCGAAATGACGCCGACGCTGGCGCGGATGGTCGGCGCCCACCACCGCGACTACAAGAAGCCGATTAAATGGTTCGCCATTCCGCAACTGTTCCGGTACGAGAAACAACAGCGCGGACGTTTGCGCGAGCACTTTCAGTTCAATGCCGACATCATCGGCGAAAGCGACATCAGCGCCGACGCCGAATTGATTGCGCTGGCGATCGATGCCCTGCGGAGCTTCGGACTCACGGAAAAGGATTTCGTTGTGCGCGTCTCGGATCGCCGTGCTTGGCAGCGGCATCTTGCGTCGATGGGCATTGGGGCCGAGCAACAGAACGCGGCGTTTCAGGCAATCGACAAACTGGAGCGCGAGCCGGTCGAAAAGACCCGCGAAAAACTCGCCGCCATTAGCTTGTCCTCGGCTCAAATCGACGAGGTTTTGGATATCGCGCGAGGCGGCACAGTCGCCATCGCGACGGAGTTGGACACGATGCTGGTAAAATTGGGCCCGCTGGCGGCGTATTGCCGGGTGGATTTCAAGATCGTGCGTGGCTTGGCGTATTACACCGGCATCGTCTGGGAAATACACGACCGCCAGGGTGAACTTCGCGCGATTGCAGGCGGCGGTCGCTACGACAACTTGCTCAAGCAGGTCGGCGGCGTGGATCTGCCGGCGCTCGGCTTCGGCATGGGCGATGTGGTGCTCGGCGAGTTGCTGAAGGATCGCGGGCTGTTGCCGAAAGCCGACTGGGCACTCGATGCGTACGTCGTGATCGCCGACGAATCGCTGCGACCGCAGACGCTCAAGCTGATTCACGAGTTGCGTGATGCGGGGATTGCAGTAGACTACTCGCTCACGCCCGCGAAAGTCGGCAAACAGTTTCAAGCGGCGGATGCGTCGGGCGCTCGTTACGCGGTGGTCGTCGGGCCTGACGAGTGGAACAGCGGCGAAGTGAAAGTGAAAGACCTTGCGACGGGCAAGGAAGAACGAGTGAAGACGGCGCAGTTGCGCCAAAGGTTGTCACCCTGAGCGCAGCGAAGGGTCTCTGCTTGACAGCTCACGCGTGGGCATGTGATTGCAGAGGTTCTTCGCTTCGCTCAGAATGACAGCCTGTGGAGAACCAGTTAACGATTCCATGAAACGGACACATCATTGCGGGGAGTTGCGCGCAGCCCACGTGGGGCAGAAGGTGGATTTGGCCGGATGGGTTCACGTCCGGCGCGATCACGGCGGCATTGTCTTCATCGACCTGCGCGACCGCGAAGGTTTGACCCAGGCGGTGTTCGATCCGCAGCACAACAAATCGTCGTGGGAACTCGCCCAATCGTTGCGCAGCGAGTTCGTCATCGCCGTCGAAGGCGCGGTGCGCAAGCGGCCCGCGGGCACGGAGAACCCGAAGTTGCCCACGGGCGAGATCGAGGTGCTCGTCCATCACCTCGAGATTCTCAATCCGAGCGAGACGCCGCCGTTCCAGATCGACGAGTCGGGCGGAGCGCAAGCGGGAGAGGATTTGCGGTTGCAGTATCGTTATCTGGATTTGCGGCGTCCGAGCATGGCGAAGAACCTGCGGCTGCGCCACAAGACCGCGAAGGCCGTGCGCGACTATTTCGACGCTAAAGGCTTCCTCGAAGTCGAGACGCCGATTTTGTTCAAGAGCACGCCCGAAGGCGCGCGCGAGTACTTGGTGCCGTCGCGCGTGAACCCCGGCGAGTTTTACGCGTTGCCGCAGTCGCCGCAGCAGTTCAAGCAGATGCTGATGGTGGGCGGTGTGGAGAAATACTTCCAGATCGCCAAGTGTTTCCGCGACGAAGACCTGCGGGCCGACCGTCAACCGGAGTTCACGCAGATCGACGTGGAGATGAGCTTCATTACGCGCGAGGACATGTACGCGACGATTGAAGGATTGCTCGCGGCGGTGTGGCTGGCGGCGCGCGGGGAAAAGATTCCGACTCCGTTCCCGCGGATGGCTTTTATCGAAGCGATGGAACGATTCGGCAGCGACAAGCCCGACACCCGTTTCGGAATCGAACTGGTCGATCTCACAAAGGACTTTGCCCAGAGCCAGTTCAAGGTGTTCCGTGGCGCGGTCGATTCGGGCGGGGTCGTGAAGGCGATCAATGCGAAGGGATTGGCCGGCGCGACGCAAGGCCAGATCGATTCGCTGACGGAGACCGCCAAAGGCTTCGGCGCAAAAGGGCTGGCGTACATCAAGATCGAAGGCGGCGCGTGGAAATCGCCCATCGTGAAGTTTTTCAGCGACGCGGAGAAGGCGGCGCTGACCGAGAAGCTGAAGATCGAAGAGGGCGATTTGATTCTGTTCGGTGCCGACAAGCGCGACATCGTCTGGGAAGTGTTGGGACGACTGCGGCTGATCGTGGCCGAGATGCTGAAGAAGGACGGCAAACTCGAGGTGCGGGATGATCAATGGAACTTTCTGTGGGTGGTCGATTTTCCCCTGATTACGTTTGACCGCGAGACAAGCCGTTACCTGTCCACGCATCACCCATTCACCGCACCCGTAGCCGAGGATGTGCCATTGCTGGACACCGACTCCGAGAAGGTACGCGGTCAACACTACGATATCGTGCTCAATGGCGTGGAACTCGGTGGCGGCTCAATTCGTATTCACCAACCGGACCTGCAGAAAAAGGTGTTCGAGCAAGTGCTGAAGATTCCGCCCGACATCGCCCAATCGCGGTTCGGGTACATGCTCCAGGCGTTTCGATACGGTGCGCCGCCGCACGGCGGTATCGCATTGGGATTCGACCGTTTGTGTGCGATCTTGTGCGGCTCCACGAACATTCGCGACGTTATCGCGTTTCCTAAGACGGCGAAGGCCGTGGATTTGATGACCAACTCCCCAAGCGAAGTTGAGCCGAAACAGCTCCGCAATCTGCACATCAAGTTGGACGTCGAATCCTAGCAGGCTGCTGAAAAAGTCGCTTTTCAGCACCTTGCCAGTGGAGTTGAACAGGCGCAGGCGCGAGTGCGTTCGTGTTTGTCGTCGGAGTAGGCGATGGTTGTGTCGGTGCTGGAACTGACGGCCGGGGTTTCAGCAGGCTTCGGTTCCTGTGCATCAAGCTTGGCTCTGCACGGCGGCGGGTTGTTGCGCTTTCTTGGCGCGGACGCTGCGTTTCTTCGGTTCGACGCGGCTGTAAACACCCATCTGCCGATATTTCTTGTAGCGTGCCTCAAGCAGTTCGGATATTTTCATTTCCAGCAGCTTCTCGAGGTGCTTGAGAACGCACTTCTTCAGCGCCGCCGCTGTGGCATCGTAATCTTTGTGTGCGCCGCCGAGCGGCTCCGGGATCGCTTCGTCAACCACGCCCAGTTCCAGCAGATCCTTGGCGGTGAGCTTGAGAGCTTGTGCCGCTTGAGCGGCATTGGCGCGATCCTTCCAGAGAATCGCCGCGCAACCTTCTGGCGAGATGACGGAGTAGTATGCGTTTTCCAAAATGAGGACACGATCGCAGACACCGATTCCCAAGGCTCCGCCCGAGCCGCCTTCGCCGATGACCACGGCGATCAACGGCGTTTTCAACACCATCATTTCGCGCAGGTTGACGGCGATGGCCTCGGCAATGTGGCGTTCCTCAGCCCCGACACCGGGGTATGCGCCCGGCGTGTCGATGAAAGTGACAACGGGCAGGTCAAACTTTTCGGCCAGTTGCATCAGGCGCAGCGCCTTGCGGTAGCCCTCGGGATGCGAACTGCCGAAATTGCGCATCAGATTCTCCTTCGTATCGCGCCCTTTTTGCTGGCCGATCACCATCACAGGGTAATCGCCGATCGTTGCCAGTCCGCCGACAATTGCCCGGTCATCCCCGTAGCGGCGGTCTCCGTGGAGTTCGATGAAATCGCTGGCGATGCGTTGGAGGTAGTCGAGCATGTAGGGGCGCTTCGGATGGCGCGCCAATTGCACGCGCTGCCAAGCGGTGAGGTTGGTAAAGATTTCCTTCCTGGTCGCCTCAAGTTTTTCTTCGATGGCTTTGATTTGCGCTGTCAGGTCAATCTTCTGATCCTGCGCTTGTTGTTGAAGCGCTTCCAATGTCTGCTCAAGTTCGACAATCGGTTTTTCAAATTCCAGTGTAAAGATTCTCATGGCCACCTCAGTCGTGAATGATTACGGGTGTGTCCACCGGCAACATCACAAACAACTCGGCGACGTCATCGTTCAGCAGCCGAATGCAACCCGCGCTGGATTGCCGGCCGATCGTATCAGGCTCCCACGTCCCGTGAATCCCGTAGCCCGGCACGTTCAACCCCAGCCAGTGTGTGCCGAGAATGTTCTCGGGATCACCATACGGAATCGTCTTTCCGTCGGCACGATACCATGGCGGATTCTCAATGCGGCTCGTAATCTTAAACTCACCCACGGGCGTCTTGCTGAATTGACCCGTGCCGACCCGGTAGCGTTTGAAAAATTTTCCGTTGTCGGTCACCGTGAGCACGTTGGCGGTCTTGCTCACTTCCACGGCAAAGTGTCCCTGATAAATCCGCAACCGATCTCCGACGCGAATGAGGTCGCGCGCCAGACCGTTCGATTTCTTGATCAGCTCAACGGTCGTCCCGAATTTCTTCGCGATCTTTCCGAGTGAATCGCCCGATTCGACTGTGTAATCAACCTTTTCCGGCGCTGGAGCCAGAGAGAACAGGATTTGCGAATCAATGTCTCCGAGTGCGTTCAGGACTTTTTCCGACGCATTCGTGCTGGCGGCGAGCGGCTGGAGCAGAGCACGTGCATCGGCCGGCTTGCCTTCGCTTTTCAAAGCCAGCGCGCGCTGCAGTTGGTCATCGAGGGAACCGGCAGCTACGGTTGCTTGGGGCGCAGGACTCGGTGGGGGCGCGCTGTTCTCGGCCGTAGTCGCTGGCGGAGCCGGCTTTTGGCCGCAACCCACAAGCCACAGGGCAATGAACACTATGCTGATCCAGGATTTCATTTTTGAAGGTCGCGCAACACCAACGCCATCGAAGGGTAACGCCGCCGCACGTCTTTTTCAAGACATTTGACGACGACGTGCTCAATGGCGCGGGGGATGTCCGGCACGCGCGAGCGGAGCGGCACCAGATACTTGTTGAAATCCATGTACTTCTGCATGACTTCCTCGCGCGTCTCGCCCGCCACCGGTTTTTTACCGGACAGCATTTCGTACGCGGTGAGGCCGAAGGCAAAAATGTCGGCGCGTTCATCCACTGGCTCGCGCATGATTTGCTCGGGGGCAAGATACGACGGCGTGCCCGATAGCTTCGAGATGCGCCTGGGTTCCGATGGCCGGGCGATGGACAGGTCGAAATCGACGATCTTGGGTTCGTAATCGCTGGAGATGACGACGTTCTCCGGTTTGAAGTCCAGATGAATGAACCCGCGATCGTGGACGTGCCCCAGCCCCGCCGCCATGCCGAGCAAGAGATGCAACTGGTGAGCCCGCAATTGTGGATCGCCGCGAAGGATTCTTTCCTTCAGATTCGCGCCATCGACGTACTCCATGACGGCATAATACTCATCGCGGAATTCTCCATGCGCGAACAACCGGATCACGTTGGGGTGATTGAGTTGGCTCAAGACTTTGCAGCCCCAGCGGAAGCGGCGCGTGTATTTCCGATTGTCATGGAATTCAGGCAACAGAACTCGCATGATAAACTTCTGGCCTGTCTCGTCGGCCGCAAGGTAGATGTCCGCCATGCCGCCGCGACTGAGTTTTTCCAGCACCGAGTACGCTGCATAGGTTTTGCCAACCAAGCTCATCGCAACGTGAACCGTAGCGAAGCGCGGTGGTTTTTGCAACGCCAATGCCGCGCAAGCTGTGAATTTGTTTGCGCGCGATCCGCGTCACTTCTTGAGATACTTGCCGATCAGCAGACTCAACTTCTTCCGCGTCGCCGCCCGCATAGCCTCGGGACGCGTCATGATGGCATGGGCCAGCGCATGGCGACAGTCGCAGTCTGCCTTCTCATCAATCGCATCGGCGGCCAGACGCACGATTTCATGGGCGACCCTGGCGTTCTTCTGCAAATTGCCGACGATCATTTCCACCGTGACGGCCTCCTCCACGACGTGCCAGCAATCGTAATCGGTCACCATCGCCAGCGTTGCGTAACAAATCTCCGCCTCGCGCGCGCACCGCGCCTCGCCGAGATTCGTCATGCCGATCACGTCCCATCCCATCTGGCGGTGAAACTCCGATTCCGCCCGCGTCGAAAAGGCCGGGCCTTCCATATTCACGTACGTGCCCCCGGCGTGCACGGTCGCGCCGGCCTTGCGGGCGCAATCGACCAGCACTTGCCGCAGCCTTGCGCAAACCGGATCGGCAAATGAAACGTGCGCGACGACCCCATCACCAAAAAACGTAAAATCCCTGCTGCGCTTGGTGCGGTCGAAAAACTGATCGATCACCACGATGTCGGTCGGCTTGTATTCCTTCTTGAGACTGCCGACAGCGGTGACGCTGATGATCCAGCCCACGCCGAGCTTTTTCATGCCGTAAACATTGGCGCGATGGTTCAGTTCGCTCGGCAGGATTGTGTGCCCCCGACCATGTCGGGGCAGAAAGACGATGTCTTTGTTGCCAAGCCGACCCGTCAGGAACTGGTCAGACGGTTTGCCGAACGGCGTCGTCACCGTGACCCAACGTTTCCGCTCGATGCCTGCCATCTCATACAACCCGCTGCCGCCAATCACACCAAGTTTCATGATGAACTCCTGAGCTTGTTAACAAGAATGTGCGCCTGCCGTGTCGGTTCTGGGATACGGAATTTGGGGGCGCAGCGCAAGACGATTTCCACCGCGCTCGGTCAATGACGGTCGCCGTCTCAACGATTTCGAATTCATAGTCGGGTGGGCGTCCCGCCCGCCAACCCCGGTTGACTGGCTGGCGGTCAGCGTCTCGCCCGTTCCTTCGCAGTTGAGTTGATCCTCATCACCACAACCGCCGCAAACAGTTTATCGCTTCCCTTGTCATACGAAATGTCCGCGCTGGCGACAAGCGGATGGCGGGGCATGGGAGCGGACAATCGCATCACGATCTCTGTGCGCAACCGCCGCTGAATCTGCACCGCCTCCTTCCGCCTTCGCTGAAGCTGCGGCGGACAAGTCGGCGTGACGTTCCAGCGTTGGCGATGGGCAATGCGCAATATGCACCGAGTCTAATCCATAGCCGCTGCTCATCGCAAGCGGCACGCTTGCCGAAGCCCCCATGTGCCTGCTAAACTCCTCGCATTACCGGGGCTTATTCGACTGTGACGCTTTTCGCCAGATTCCTCGGTTTGTCCACGTCGCAGCCGCGCAGGATGGCGATGTGGTACGCTAGCAATTGCAGCGGGACGACTGTCAACAGCGGTTGGAGACAGTCGATCGTGTCGGGAATGTAGATTACGTCGTCGGCTTTTTTGCGAATCTCTTCGTCGCCTTCCGTCGCTACAGCGATGACGGGGCCTTTGCGGGCTTTGACCTCCTCGATGTTGGCCATGACCTTGTCGTACACGGCGTTCTTCGTGCAGATGAACACCGACGGGGTGCGCGGATCGACGAGCGCAATCGGGCCGTGCTTCATTTCCGCAGCGGGATAACCTTCGGCGTGGATGTAAGAGATTTCCTTCAGTTTGAGCGCGCCTTCTAGGGCGATGGGGAAATTGTACTGGCGCGCGAGGAAGAGAAAACTGTTGGCCTCGCAGTATTTCTTCGCGATGGCGGCGATGGCGGCGCTTTGCTGGAGGATGCGTTCCATTTTGCCGGGGATTTGTTCCAGTTCCTTGAGAATCTCAGTGCCGCGCGTGGCGGCGAGGTGGCGCATGCGGCCCATCAACACGGCCAGCAACGTCAGGATTGTGAGTTGCGAGGTGAACGTTTTCGTCGCGGCTACGCCGATCTCCGGGCCGGCATGCATGTAGGTGCCGCCATCCACTTCGCGCGCAATGGTCGAGCCGACGACGTTGGCGATACCGAGCGTCTTGTGTCCCTTGCGGCGAAATTCGCGGACGGCCGCCAGCGTGTCGATTGTCTCGCCCGATTGGCTGATGGCGAACACGAGCGTGTTTTTTTCGACGGGCGCGTTGCGGTAGCGGCATTCGCTGGCGCAGTCGATTTCGGTCGGAATGCGGGCCAGGTCTTCCATCAAAAATTCGCCGACCATGGCGGCGTGCAACGCCGAGCCGCAGCCGATGAGGATCATGCGATCGACGGCGCGGAGTTCGGCGGGCGTGAGGTTCAGTCCGCCCAGACGCGCCGTGCCTTCTTGGTAGCTGATGCGGCCGCGGAAGGCGTTCTCGACGGCGCGGGGTTGCTCGAAGATTTCTTTGAGCATGAAATGCGGGAACTTGCCGCGCTCGACTTCCTCGGCGGCGAATTCGACTTCACGGATTTGCGGGCTGACGGCTGCCGCCTCAATCGTTGACACCTGGAAATCATCGCGGGCCAGCGTGACGATTTCGAAGTCATTCAGGTAAACGACGCGCCGGGTGTGCGCGATGATGGCGCTCACGTCGCTGGCGAGAAAATTCTCGTCGCGTCCGACGCCGAGCAGCAGCGGGCTGCCCCGGCGGGCGCCGACGATGACGTTGGGATGGTCGGCGTGGACGACGGCGATGCCGTACGTCCCGACGACGTCTTTGAGGGCGCGGCGGACGGCTTCGGTCAATGCCGCACCGTCCGTTGTGCTTGTGGTCGCCCCGACACGAGCGTCGGGACTCCCACAGTTCTGAAGTTCCGCGTAATACTCGCCGATGAGGTGGGCGAGGACCTCGGTGTCGGTTTGCGAGACGAATTTGTGGCCTTTGGCGAGGAGCCGTTCTTTGAGCTGCTGGTGGTTTTCGATCACGCCGTTGTGCACGAGCGCGATTTTGCCGGATTGGTCAAGATGCGGGTGCGCGTTCTGGTCGGTCGGCGGGCCGTGGGTCGCCCAGCGGGTGTGGCCGATGCCGGTCGTGCCCGTGACGGGTTGCTTGCGCAGGAGCGCGGCCAGATCGTTGATGCGGCCAGTCTTCTTCCGAAGCTCGAACTTGCCGTTGTTCAGAATGCAAAGCCCGGCAGAATCGTAACCGCGATATTCGAGACGGCGCAGGCCTTCGAGGATGATGTTGGGGGCCGACTTTGTACCGATGTAGCCGATGATGCCACACATAGGTTTTCACCATTTCTTGAAGTCGCACCACGGCGATTCCACCAGACCCGTGTTGCGGGTCAATCGGCGGCGATGGCGAATCACGATGGCGTGGACTTCGATGCGTTTGTGTTTGTTCCGCCGATTGCGACGAGGTTAACCCAGGTTTTGATTTTTGTCAATTGACGCAGTCAGCACTTGCGGGATAAAGTTTCGCGTATGGCGACCTCTGGAATGAAGGCTGTCACGCCGAACAACGTGTTGGGCGTGATTTTGGGCGGAGGCGAAGGCAGGCGACTGTTTCCGTTGACGAAGGAGCGGGCCAAGCCGGCTGTGCCGATCGCTGGAAAATACCGGCTGGTGGACATTCCCATCAGCAATTGCATCAACTCCCACATCCGGCTCGTGTACGTCCTGACGCAGTTTAATTCCGCGTCGCTCCATCGGCACATTCACGAGAGTTATTCGTTCGATCGGTTCTCGCGTGGGTTCGTGCAAGTCCTGGCGGCTCGACAGACCACGGGCGGCGCCCTTTGGTATCAAGGCACCGCCGATGCCGTGCGGCAAAACCTCCACTATATCCTCCAAGAAGATTACGAATACATCGTCATTCTCTCGGGTGATCAGCTTTATCGGCTGGATTTTCGGCATGTGCTGCATCAGCACCTGGAAACGCATGCGGACATTACGGTCGCAGCCATACCCGTTAAGCGGCACCAAGCGAGTTCGCTGGGTATTCTGCAGGTCAACGAAGAGAAACGGATTGTCCGATTCGTCGAGAAACCGAAGGAAGACAAGACTCTGGACAAGCTGAAGCTGGGAGACCCGCTGCTGTCGCAGTTGCGCATCACCAGCAGCGAAGATCATATGCTGGCCTCGATGGGCATTTATGTCTTCAACCGCGAAATCCTGCGGAAGGCTCTGGATAATGACAAACCTGATTTTGGCAAGGACATCATCCCCGGTGCCATCCGTCGCCACCGGGTTTTCGCATACGTCTTCCAAGGCTATTGGGAGGATGTCGGTACGATCAAATCGTTCTTCGAGGCAAACCTGGCGTTGTGCTCGTCCAAGCCGTCGTTCAATCTTTTCGACCGCAATGCGCCGATCTACACGCATGCGCGATTTCTTCCGGCGTCAAAGATCATGGAGTGCCAGATCCGCAACGCGATGATTGCCGAGGGTTGCATCATTTACAAAACGCAGATTGAAAACTCGATTCTCGGGGTGCGTTCGTTCATCAGCGCGGAGTGCGAGCTGCGCGACACGATCATCATGGGATGCGACTTTTATGAATCACACCATCAAATCTTAAAAGATCCGGCGATGGGGATACCCCATATGAGTATCGGACGCGGCTGCAAGATTCAGCGCGCCATTATTGACAAGAACGTTCATATTGGCGACTCCGTGGTAATTACAGACAAGACGGGCTGCGCGGACTTTGATGGCCCGAACTATTACATTCGTGACGGGATTGTGATCATTCCCAAGAACGGAGTGATTGCTTCCGGGACAAGAATCTGAATGCAGAGAAAAACTGCAAATCACTGTTGACATAAAACCAGAGCCGGCTATACTGCAATCGCCCAGTCGGCTGGGAACAGTTAAATAACAAGAGGATATCGAAGAAGATCCTGCTACCTGTCGCTTGAAGGGACAAGGGAAAGGGGGGAGGGTTGTCGTCTTCGTTATTTTTTCTTTCGGGCAAGGCATCCGTCGTACACGAGGCACACGAAAACAGAGAGTTTTGGGATTTGGCCCGCGTAGCTCAGCTGGTAGAGCGCGTCCTTGGTAAGGACGAGGTCATCGGTTCAATCCCGATCGTGGGCTCCAGATTGATGTGGGAACGTAGAGCAACAAACAGGCAACTAGCGAACGAACAGGAGGACAACATGGCCAAGGAGCAATTCGTCAGAACGAAACCGCACGTCAACGTGGGCACAATTGGTCACATTGACCACGGGAAGACGACGTTGGTGGCAGCAATGCTGCAGGTACTGGCCAAGCAGGGCAAGGCGGAGGTCAAGAGCTACGCCGATATCGCGAAGGGCGGCACGGTGCGTGACGAGACCAAGACCGTGACGATTGCCGTGGCGCATGTCGAATACGAGAGCGAGAAGCGGCACTACGCCCACATCGACTGCCCCGGGCATGCGGACTACATCAAGAACATGATCACAGGCGCCGCCCAGATGGATGGCGCGATTCTGGTGGTCAGTGCGGCGGATGGACCGATGCCGCAGACGCGCGAGCACGTGTTGCTGGCGCGGCAGGTCGCGGTGCCGGCGATTGTGGTTGCCTTGAACAAAGTGGATTTGGTGGACGACCCTGAATTGCTTGACCTCGTGGAACTCGAAGTTCGCGAGTTGCTCTCCTCGTATCAGTTCCCCGGCGACAAGACGCCGGTAGTGCGAATGAGTGCGACGAAGGCATTGAAGGGCGACCCGGAAGAGGAGAAGCGGATTCTCGATCTGGTCAAGGCGATCGATGATTTTATTCCGGAGCCGGTGCGCGAAGTGGACAAGCCGTTCCTGATGCCGGTCGAGGACGTGTTCTCGATCACGGGCCGGGGCACGGTCGCCACGGGCCGTATCGAACGCGGCATGATCAAGGTCGGCGAAGAAGTGGAGATCGTTGGATTGCGTGAGACGCAGAAGACGGTCGTCACGGGCGTCGAGATGTTCCGCAAGCTGCTCGATCAGGGGCAGGCGGGCGACAACATCGGCGCGTTGCTCCGTGGCATTGAAAAGGACGCGGTCGAACGCGGTCAGGTGCTCGCCAAGCCTGGCTCCATCACGCCACACAAGAAATTCAAAGCCGAGGTGTACGTGCTCTCGAAGGAAGAGGGCGGCCGTCACACGCCGTTCTTCAATGGGTATCGGCCGCAGTTCTACTTCCGCACGACGGACGTGACGGGCAACGTGAAGCTGCCACAAGGGGTTGAAATGGTGATGCCTGGCGATAATGTAAACATAGAAGTGGAACTAATTACGCCCATCGCAATGGAGAAAACCATGCGCTTCGCCATCCGCGAAGGCGGTCGGACGGTGGGCGCGGGTCGCGTGACGGAGATTCTGGAATAGTCAACACCCGATTTTGTTCAGGTGACACACGATGCCTAGGGAATTGATCACGCTGGCGTGCACGGAATGCAAGAGCCGCAATTACGTTTCGACGCGGAACAAGAAACAAGGCTCGGAGCGGTTGGAGCTGAGAAAGTTCTGCCCGAAGTGCGGCAAGCACGTCGGTCATCGCGAGACGAAATAGGGACGCGTGGAGGCCTCGACGAAATCCGTTGGATACGCCAGTAGCTCAATTGGCAGAGCGACGGTCTCCAAAACCGTAGGTTGGGGGTTCAAGTCCCTCCTGGCGTGCCAGCTTCGGGATTAGGCGCAAGGACGATGGCAAACCCAGTTGTCAAGATTCGGGATTTTCTCGCCGAGGTCACGGCCGAACTGAAAAAGTCGGCCTGGCCGACGCGCAGGGAGTTGACGGACTCAACGATCATGGTGATCGTCACCGTGTTGATTCTCGGTTTGTTTGTGGCGTTTGCCGACCTGGTGTTTGTGAAGCTGATCGCTTTGCTGACCAGGTCGGGTTGAAGGATTTGAGATGATGGTGGACCAGGAGACAAAATCGGAATTCCAGTGGTTTGTGATCCACGCGCTTTCTGGCCAGGAACAGAAAGTGAAGGAAAACATCGAGCGCCGGGTCAAGGTCGAGGAGATGGGCGACCTGATCAAGGATGTGCTGATTCCGACCGAGAAGGTTGCCGAGGTCAAGAAAGGAAAGAAGACCACCAGCACGCGGAAGTTCTATCCCGGCTACATCTTGGTGCACATGAAGTTGCTCGACGAAAAGAACCAACTGGTGGAACGTTCCTGGTATTTCATTCGCGAAACGCCCGGTATCATCGGCTTTATCGGCGGTGATCGTCCGGTGCCACTCAAGCCCGACGAAGTGAACAGCATTCTCGCACAGATCGAGGAACGGCAGGAAAAGGTCGCGCCGAAGGTGGCGTTCGAAACGGGTGAGACAGTTAAGGTGAGCGACGGGCCATTTCAAAATTTCACGGGCGTGATCGAAGAAATCGATCCCGCGCGCGGCAAACTCAAGATTTCGGTCTCAATTTTCGGGCGATCGACGCCAGTCGAATTGGAGTATTGGCAGGTCGAACGCGCTTAATGGCGAGGGCATATGGCAGGCAAACCAGTTACAGGCATGATTAAACTGCAGATTCCTGCGGGACAGGCAAATCCCGCGCCGCCCGTCGGCCCGGCGCTTGGTCAGCAGGGCGTCAACATCATGGAGTTCTGCAAACAGTTTAACGCGGCAACGCAGAAGCAAGCGGGCACGATCATCCCCGTGGTAATCACAGTTTACAAAGATAAGACGTTCACCTTTATTACGAAGTCATCGCCCGCCAGCGCGCTTCTCAAGAAGGCTGTAGGAATTGCCACCGCCAGTGGCGAGCCGAACCGCAACAAGGTCGGCAAGGTCACGCGCAAGCAAGTGTTGGAGATCGCCAAAACGAAGATGGCAGACTTGAACGCCAAGAGCGAGGACGCAGCCTGCCGCGTCATCATGGGCACGGCGCGCAGCATGGGAATTGACGTGGTGGACTAGTCGGGAAGGCAAGAGAAGATCATGGCGAGACAAGGAAAACGATATAAGGAAGCGGTCAAGCTGGTCGATGCCAAACGCCAGTACAGACTCGGCGAGGCGGTGGAGTTGCTGAAGAAAATGCCGAAGGCAAAGTTCGACGAGACGGTGGAACTGGATTTCAAGCTGGGCGTCGATCCGAAGCAAAGCGACCAGATGGTGCGCGGCACCGTCGCGCTCCCGCACGGGAGCGGCAAGAAGGTGCGCGTCGCTGTTTTCGCGAAAGGTCAGGCAGCGGAAGCCGCCAAGGAAGCTGGCGCGGATTTCATCGGCTTTGAAGATTTGGTGAAGAAATGCCAGGAGGGCTGGACGGATTTTGATGTCGCAGTTGCCACGCCCGAAGCGATGCAGGAAGTGCGCAAGCTCGGCAGGGTGCTGGGCCCAAAGGGGCTGATGCCGAATCCGAAGACCGGCACGGTTACCGACGACGTCGCCAGGGCGGTCAAAGAGGTCAAGGCGGGCCGCGTCGAGTTCAAGATGGACAAGGCCGGCAACCTGCACGTTGCCTTCGGCAGGCTGTCGTTCGAGCCCAAAGCGATCGAAGAGAACGCCAAGGTGATCATCGGCGCGGTGCTTCACGCCAAGCCGGCGACGGCCAAAGGTCATTTCATTGAAAGCTGCACGCTCGCCAGCACGATGAGCCCGGGATTGCGGCTGGACATTCACGAATTTTCGCCGAGCACGAGTTAGCAGGCAGGTACGACATGAGAGCTGAAAAGAAACTGATTGTTGACGACCTGAGCAAACAGGTGGCCGGATCGCCGTTCGTGTTGCTGGCCGATTACACGGGGCTGACGGTGCAGCAGTTTTCCGATTTGCGGAAACGATTGCGCAGCGCCCACTCCGAGTGTCACGTGGTGAAGAACACGATCCTGCGTCACGCGGCGAAGGCAGCGGGGTTCGAGAATTTCAACGGAGCGTTGTCGGGCATGACGGCGATTGTCATCGGCGACAAGCACTCCGATATCAGCGCGGCGGCGAAGATTTTAAAGGCGTTTGCGAAAGAATTCGCAAAACCAAAGGTGAAGCTGGGTTTGATGGGCCAGCAACTGCTCAAGGCAGAAGACGTTTCAGCGGTGGCGGACCTGCCGTCGATGGACGCGCTGCGGGCGCAGTTGATCGGTCTGTTGCAGACGCCGGCGACGCGGTTGGCGGTGGTGCTGGGCGCGCCCGCCAGTCAGATTGCGCGTGTGATCCAAGCGCACGCGGACAAACAAGGCGCCGCCCCGACACCGGTCGGGGCCGCGTAGAAGAAAAACAAAACGGGTTCCTCGTCGCCCCGAAGGCTTTCGGGGAGAATTGATCCGAGGCTTCGGATTGCGACGATACCGCAAGAAAGGTAACGAACATGGCAGTTGATCTGGACAACATGGTGGAGCAATTGAGCGGGCTGACTGTGATTGAAGCGGCGCAGCTCTCGAAGAAACTGGAAGAAAAATGGGGCGTCAGCGCAGCAGCTCCGGTGGCGGTGGCGGCAGCGCCGGCCGCGGCGGCTCCGGCGGAAGTGAAGACGAGCTTTGACGTTGTGCTGAAGGAAGCGGGTGCGAACAAGATCACGGTCATCAAGGAAGTCCGCGCGGTGACCACGTTGGGCTTGAAGGAAGCCAAAGACCTGGTTGAAGGCGCACCGAAGACCGTGAAGGAAGGCGTTTCGAAGGAAGAAGCCGAAGAGATCAAGAAGAAGCTTGAAGCTGCTGGCGCAAAAGTCGAATTGAAGTAACTGTTCGGTAAACACCCCGGCCGGTGACACCGGGGCAAAGGGCATGATGCCCGGGAAATGGCAATGGCTGAACGAAAATATTTCGGCAAATTTCGCGATGTGATTGAAGCGCCTCCGTTTATCGAGCCGCAGATCCAATCGTATGCGGAGTTTCTGCAGGCAGACGTTCCGCCCAATCGGCGCAAGAACGTTGGCTTGCAGGCCGTGTTCAAGGAAGTGTTCCCGATTGAAAGCTACGACGGTCAGGCCACGCTGGATTGCGCCAATTACGAGATCGGCGAGACAAAGACGACATGGCTGGATTGTCTGCGCGAGGGAATTACGTACAGCGCCCCGCTGCACGTGACGTTCCGCCTCAAGGATTCGAATGGCACGAAAGAGGAGAAGGTGTACATGGGCGAGATCCCGCTCATGACACCATCGGGCAGCCTCGTCATCAACGGCGCCGAGCGCGTCATCGTCAGCCAATTGCATCGTTCTCCGGGCATCTGCTTCGAGCAGAGTGTGCACACCAGCGGCAAGCTGCTTTACGGTTTCCGCATCATTCCCGACCGGGGCACGTGGCTGGAGTGTCAGTTCGACAACAATGACCTGCTCAACGTCTATCTCGACCGCCGTCATCGTCGCCGCAAGTTCTTGGCGACGATGTTCCTGCGCGCGTTGGGGTACGGCACGGACGAAGCGATTCTCAAGCTCTTCTACGCGATCGAGGAAGTGAAGCTAAAAGATTTTGTCTCAGGCGAGGAGAGTACCAATAAGGTACTCATCGCCGACGTAATGGATGCTGAAAAGCAACTGGTCGTGGCGCGCGCGTTCGAGCCGTTGACGAAAGTGATCTGTCGTCAGCTCATTGACATGGGTATCGACAAGGTCAAGGTCGTTGACACGTCGATCGACGACGGTTGCATCGTCAAGTGTATCAGGAAGGACCCCTGCAAGAACACCGAGGAAGCGCTCAAGGAAATCTATCGTCGGTTGCGTCCTGGCGATCCGCCGACGGTGGCCAATGCCAACGCTCTGATCAAGCGACTTTTCTTCGATCCACGCCGCTATGACCTGGGCCGTGTCGGCCGCTACAAGATCAACCAGAAACTCAACCGCAATGTCGATCTCGAGAGCCGCGTCCTCGAAAAGGAGGATCTGATCGAGGCGGTCAGGTATCTTTTGGCCCTGCGGAAAGGCGAGGGCTCGATCGATGACATCGACCACCTCGGCAGCCGCCGTCTCCGCACGGTCGGCGAACTGCTCGCCAATCAATGCCGTGTCGGTCTGGCGCGCACCGAGCGCGTTGTCAAAGAGCGCATGACACTTTTCGACGTCAGCACCGACACCATGACGCCGCAGGTGCTCGTCAACCCGAAAGCGCTGTCGGCCGTCATTCGCGATTTCTTTGGGCGCAGTCAGTTGAGCCAGTTCATGGATCAGACCAATCCGCTGAGCGAGCTGACGCACAAGCGGCGTCTCTCCGCGCTCGGGCCTGGCGGGCTTTCTCGCGAACGCGCGGGATTCGAGGTCCGCGACGTGCATCCGTCGCACTACGGGCGCATCTGCCCGATCGAGACGCCTGAAGGTCCGAACATCGGTCTGATCAGCGCAATGAGCATTTATGCGCGGATCAACGAATTCGGTTTCATGGAGACGCCGTACCGCAAGGTCAAAGACGGTCGCGTCTCTGATCAGGTGGATTATCTGACGGCCGATCAGGAAGAGAATTACGTCGTTGCGCAAGCGAATGCGCCGATTGATGATCGCGGTCATTTTACCGTGGACAAGGTTTCGTGTCGCTACAAGAGCGACTTCATCGAGGTCGATCCCGAGCGCGTCCATTACATGGACGTGTCACCGAAGCAACTCGTTTCGGTGGCGGCAGGCTTGATCCCGTTCCTCGAACACGACGACGCCAACCGCGCGTTGATGGGTTCGAACATGCAGCGTCAGGCCGTGCCGCTGTTGCAGGAGGAAGCGCCGTTTGTCGGCACGGGCTTGGAAGGCCGCATCGCGCGTGACTCCAAGGTTTGTGTCATCGCAGATGAATCGGGCGTGGTGGCGTCGGTCACGGGGCAACGGATCATCGTGACCAAAGACGGCGAGTTGCCCGAAGGCAAGCGCAAGATCGTGACCGATCCCGAGAATCACATTTGGGTGTACGAACTCCGCAAGTTCATGCGCTCCAACGCCGGTACTTGTTTCAACCAGAAGCCAATCGTCAAGCGCGGCGAGAAGGTGAAAAAGAATCAGGTGCTGGCCGACGGCCCGTGCTGCGACCATGGCGAACTCGCGCTCGGTCGCAACGTGCTGGTGGCGTTCATGCCGTGGTGCGGCTACAATTTCGAGGACGCGATTCTCGTCAACGAGCGGCTGGTCAAGGAGGACGTTTACACCTCGATTCATATCGATGAATTCGAGGTCGGTGCCCGTGACACGAAGCTCGGTCCCGAGGAAATCACGCGCGACATCCCCAACGTTGGCGAGGAAGCGCTCAATGACCTCGGTCACGATGGTGTGATTCGCGTCGGCGCGGAAATAAAGCCGGGTGACATTCTCGTGGGCAAGATCACTCCGAAGGGCGAGACCGAACTTGCGCCGGAGGAACGCTTGCTGCGCGCCATCTTCGGCGAGAAGGCGGCGGACGTGAAAGACACGTCGCTGCGCGTGCCGAGCGGCACGTATGGGATCGTGATGGACGTGAAGGTCTCATCGCGGAAAGAGCCCACGAGACCGAAGCTCACGGCGACCGAAGTGCGACGCCAGAAGAAGCAGATCGAAGACGAGTACAAGACCAAATCCACAGAATTGCGCGAGGGGTTGACCGAGAAGCTCAGCAACGTTCTGCTGGGCGAGAAGATTCCGTTGGATGTGGTCAATGCCGAGACCGGCGAGATCATTATTCCGGCCAACCGCAAGATCACGAAGACGTTGTTGCGCAAGCTGGCAACCGTCTACGATCATGTCGAGATCGATCCATCGCCGATCCGCATCAAGATTCGCGAGATCATCGGCGAGTTTGAACATCGGTTTAGCGAACTGGAGATGGAGCGGGATCGCAAGCTTGATCAGATAGAAAGCGGCGAGGACGTCGAGGCCGGTATCATCAAGCAGGTCAAGGTCTACATCGCCAGCAAACGCAAACTCAGCGTTGGCGACAAGATGGCGGGCCGTCACGGCAACAAGGGTGTCGTCGCGAAGATCGTGCCTGAGCAAGACATGCCGTTCCTGCCCGATGGTACGGCGGTTGACATCGTGCTGAATCCGCTCGGCGTGCCCAGCCGCATGAATGTTGGCCAAGTGCTGGAAACGCACCTCGGTGTGGCGGCCAAGGCGTTGGGCTTTAACATCGCTTCGCCCGTGTTCGACGGCGTGACGGAAGACGAGATCAGAGACATGATCAAGGACGCAAAGAAGGTGGACGGTTTTTCATGGGTCTCCGAACATGGCAAATGCCGACTCTACGATGGCCGCACCGGCGAGACTTTCGATCAGGAGGTTGTGGTCGGGTACATTTATATGATGAAGCTGGGTCACCTCGTGGCTGACAAGATTCACGCTCGCGCCGTCGGGCCGTACTCGCTGGTCACGCAACAGCCGCTGGGCGGCAAGGCCCAATACGGCGGCCAGCGCTTCGGCGAAATGGAAGTCTGGGCAATGGAAGCCTACGGCGCGGCGTACACGCTGCAGGAATTGATGACCGTCAAGAGCGACGACGTCCAGGGCCGCACCCGCATCTACGAGTCGATTGTCAAAGGCGACAACACGCTTGAAGCGGGCACGCCTGAGTCTTTCAATGTCTTGATGAAAGAAATGCAAAGTCTCTGTCTCGACGTGCGCGTCGGGAAGGACGGGGGCGGGAAGCAATTTACGAGTGCCGCGAAAACTGCCGCTGCAATTCCGTCCGCTGCTGCCGCCACGGCGGCGGCCCGTGCTGCGCTGGGGCTGGAGAAGACGGATGTGTTCGATCACGTCAGCATCGGGATTGCGTCGCCCGAGACGATCCGTTCCTGGTCGCATGGGGAAGTGAAGAATCCCGAGACGATCAACTACCGCACGTTCAAACCCGAGAAAGGCGGCTTGTTCTGCGAGCGCATTTTCGGTCCGGTTCGCGACTGGGAATGCAATTGCGGCAAGTACAAACGCATCAAACATCGCGGCGTCATCTGCGATCGTTGCGGCGTGGAAGTGACCGTGGCGCGGGTGCGCCGGGAGCGGATGGGGCATATCGAATTGGCCGTGCCCGTGAGCCATATTTGGTTTTTCAAGGCGATGCCGTCGCGGATGGGGCTGATGCTCGACATGACCGCGCGCGATCTGGAGCGGGTGCTGTACTATGAAGACTACATTGTCATCGACGAAGGCAAGACGCCGCTCAAGCCCAAGCAGCTTCTCACCGAAATGGAGTACCGTGAGGCGCGCGAACAGTACGGAGACGGCTTCGTCGCGAAGATGGGCGCTGAGGCGGTCAAAGAATTGCTCACGAAGATCGATTTGCGCAAGCTGGCGCACGACCTCGAACACCAGCTCGACAGCACCAAGAGCAAACAGCTTCGCAAGAAGATCGCGAAACGTCTGAAGCTCGCCAAAGGTTTCCTCGACGCGAAGATGCGGCCCGAGTGGATGGTGCTGGAAGTTCTGCCGGTGATTCCGCCTGACCTGCGGCCGCTCGTTCCGCTGGAGGGCGGCCGCTTCGCTACGAGTGACCTGAACGATCTCTATCGCCGCGTCATCAACCGCAATAATCGTCTGAAGAATCTGCTCCAGTTGAAGACACCTGACGTGATCATTCGCAACGAGAAGCGCATGTTGCAGGAAGCTGTCGACGCGTTGCTCGACAACGGTCGCCACGGCCGGCCGGTCACTGGCGCCGGCGGACGCGCCTTGAAGTCGCTGGCCGACATGCTCAAAGGCAAACAGGGCAGGTTCCGCCAAAACCTGCTTGGCAAACGAGTGGATTACTCGGGCCGTTCGGTCATCGTCATTGGGCCGGAGCTGAAGCTAAACCAGTGCGGTCTGCCCAAGAAGATGGCGCTGGTGCTGTTTGAGCCGTTCATCATTCGCCGACTCCGCGAGATGGATCTCGTCCACACGATTCGCTCGGCCAAAAAACTGATTGAGCGCCAGTCGCCCGAGGTCTGGGACATTTTGGAAGAGGTGAGCAAGGGGCATCCGGTGTTGCTCAACCGTGCGCCGACGCTGCACCGCCTGTCCATCCAGGCGTTTGAGCCGTTGCTCATCGAAGGCGACGCCATTCGCATTCATCCTCTGGTTTGCACCGCCTACAACGCCGACTTCGACGGCGACCAGATGGCCGTGCACGTGCCGCTCTCGGTCGAAGCGCAGTTGGAGGCACGATTGCTGATGCTGGCGACCAATAACATCTTTTCGCCCTCGAGCGGCAAGCCGATCACCACGCCGACGCAGGACATTGCGCTCGGCACCTACTACCTGACGCACGGCGGCAAGCAGGACCGCAACAGCGGGAACAAGCGTCTGAAACTGTTTGCCGACGCGCAGGAGGTCTTCTTTGCGCGCGACGAAAGCGACGTGGGAATTCATGAGCACATTCGCCTGAAGAACCCCGATTACGGCAGTCAGACGGTTTATGGCGATCCGGTCTCCAAGACCATCGAGACCACCATCGGCCGTGTCGCCTTTAATGAGATCTGGCCCGCTGAAGTTGGATTCTACAATAGGGCGGTCGATAAATCGAAGCTGAGCGACATTATCTGGCAATGCTACCGCACCGTTGGTCACGATCGTACCGTCGAAGTTCTCGACAAGCTGAAGGCGCTCGGTTTCGAAAGCGCCACCCGCGCGGGTATCTCGATCGGAATTGAAGACATGATCGTTCCGAAGGAAAAGACGCAGGTCATCGAGGAATCGCTCAAGGACGTGGCGGAAGTCGAGAAGCAGTATCGCCGCGGGATCATCACGGACGGCGAACGCTACAACAAGATCATCGACATCTGGACGCACGCGACGGATAAGATTTCCAACCTGATGTACGCCACGATGGAACACAACGGGGGCAAGCCTGAGTTGAACCCCGTGTTCATCATGGTGGACAGCAAGGCTCGTGGATCGCGCCAGCAGATTCGCCAATTGGCGGGCATGCGTGGTTTGATGGCCAAGCCCTCCGGCGAAATCATTGAGCGGCCGATCCTGGCCAACTTCCGCGAAGGGTTGAGCGTGCTCGAATACTTCATTTCGACGCACGGTGCCCGCAAAGGTTTGGCGGACACGGCGCTGAAGACCGCGGACGCCGGTTATCTCACTCGCAAACTTGTGGACGTGGCACAGGATGTCATCATCCTTGAGGAAGATTGCGGCACGGTGAACGGCATCTGGGTCAAGCCGATCTTCGAAGGTGAAGATGAAGTGGTGAAATTGAGCGAGCGCATCATTGGACGCATTGCGGCCGAGGACATCACCGATCCAGTGAGCCACAAGGCAATTGTCAAGGCCAACACCGAAATCGACGAAGCAGCAGCCGAAGCAATTGCACGGATCGGCATTGAGAAGGTCAAGATCCGCTCCGTGCTCACCTGCGAGTCACGGCGCGGCGTTTGCGCGATGTGTTACGGGCGCAACTTGGCCACCAGCAAGCCGGTCAAGGTGGGCGAAGCGGTCGGGATCATCGCGGCGCAATCCATTGGCGAACCAGGCACGCAGCTCACGATGCGTACATTCCACATCGGCGGCACCGCGAGCCAGGTGTTCAAGCAACCGCAGATCAAGGCGAAGAACGATGGGATCGTGCGTTACCACGACGTGCGTGCCGTGCGCCGCGTCGAGGGGAACTGGGTTGTGCTCAACAAGAACGGCCAGATCGCATTGTACAATCAAGAAGGCCGCGAGTTGGAGCGGTACTCGGTCGTCATCGGCGCGGAGATTACGGTGGCCGATGGCGCGTCCGTCAAGAAGGGTGACACGTTCGTGCAGTGGGACCCGTACAACGTGCCGGTGCTCTGCGAGGTGGCTGGCACAGTTAAGTTCCACGACATCGTCGAAGGCATCACGATGCGCCGGGAGCTCGACGAGGCGACAGGTCTGATGGGGACGGTGGTCATCGAACACAAAGAAGACCTGCACCCGCAGATCAACATCGTGAACGACGCCGGCGAAGTGCTCGCGTTCTACGGTATTCCCGCCGGAGCGCACATCATTGTTAACGAAGGCGACAAGATTCAGGCGGGCGCGCTGGTGGCGAAAACGCCGCGAAAGGTTTTCCGCACGAAAGACATCACGGGCGGTCTGCCGCGCGTGGCGGAGTTGTTCGAGGCGCGACGTCCGAAGGACGCGGCCGAGATCGCCAAGATCGACGGCGTGGTGGACTTTTCGGGCACGGTGCGCGGCAAACGGCGCATTCTCGTCAAAGACCCGAAAACGAGCGCCGAAGAAGAGCATTTAATTCCGCACTCAAAACACATTATTGTGTTCCGGGGCGACACGGTAAAGAAAGGACAGCAGTTGACCGAAGGCCCGGTCGTGCCGCACGAGGTGTTGGAGGTTTGCGGTCCGCAGGACCTGCAGGAGTATCTCGTCAACGAAGTACAGGAGGTTTATCGGCTGCAGGGCGTGGAAATCAACGACAAGCACATTGAGATCATTGTGCGCCAAATGTTGCGGAAGGTGCGCGTGGTTGATCCGGGCGACACTCGTTTCCTCTGGGACGATCAGGTGGACAAGATCACGTTCGAAGAGGAGAACAGGCGCGTCGCGGAGGCGGGCGGCAAACCCGCCGAGGCGCAGCCGGTGTTGTTGGGCATTACCAAGGCGTCGCTGGGAACCGAATCGTTCATCAGCGCGGCGTCGTTCCAGGATACGACGCGCATCCTGACGGAAGCTGCAACGCTGGGCCGTGTGGACCATTTGCGCGGCTTCAAAGAGAACGTCATCATGGGACACTTGATTCCTGCGGGCACGGGTTATTACAGGTACCGCAATGTGAGGTTGGTGCCGCTGGCCGAGCCGGTGGAGCAGCCGGAACTGCCGGAACCGCTGGAACAGAAGGAAGAGAAGCCGACGGAAGAGCCGGCGCAGGTGGCCAGTTAAACACGGGAAGAATCTGCCGAAAAGGGCTTGCGCAGTTCGGCGCGTGTGTGCTAAGTTGCGCGCTCCTTTGCGCAATGGCACGGGATTATTGTTAAATGCCGACGATTAACCAACTTGTACGAAAAGGGCGCGCCAGCCTCAAGGCGAAGTCGAAGGCGCCGGCGCTGGGCGGGTGTCCGCAACGGCGGGGCGTGTGCCTGCAAGTGATGACGCGCACGCCGAAGAAACCGAATTCGGCGTTGCGCAAGGTCGCCAAGGTGCGGCTGACCAACGGGACTGAGGTGATCGCCTACATTCCCGATGAAGGGCACAATTTACAGGAGCACTCGATTGTGCTCGTGCGCGGCGGGCGTGTGAAGGATTTGCCCGGTGTGCGTTACCACATCATTCGTGGCACGTTGGACGCGATGGGCGTCGACAAACGCCGCCGCAGCCGGAGCAAGTATGGCGTGAAACGTCCGAAAGAGAGCGCAGTTCCGAAGGCTGCGGCCTAACTCAATTTCAAAGCATGCGTAGACGAAGATCAGAGAAAAGGCAGCGAGTAGCTGATATGCGATACAATAGCCAGTTGGTCACGCGTATGATCAACACCGTGATGCGGTGCGGCAAGAAATCCGTCGCCGAGCGCATTGTTTACGGAGCGTTTGATTTGATCAGTCAAAAGCAGAAGGACAAGTCTCCATTGGACGTGCTGCAAGTTGCGATGGAGAATGTGAAGCCGCGACTGGAAGTGAAGTCCCGTCGCGTCGGTGGCGCCAACTACCAAGTGCCTATCGAAGTTTCATTTGATCGACAGGAAGCGCTGGCTCTTCGGTGGATGATCGATTACGCCAAAGGGCGCAAAGGCACGGCGATGATGCAGGCGCTGGCATCGGAGATCATCGATGCCTCCAACAACACCGGCGCGGCCGTGAAGAAGCGCGAGGACATGCACAAGATGGCGCAAGCGAACCGTGCGTTTGCGCATTACCGCTGGTAGTCCTGGAGTGTCATTACACAGCCGATAAAGCCACGGTCATATTTTCGGAAAAATTTGGAAAGTTACATGGAAGCAGTGCTCGAACAAACGAAACAGACGACCCAGCGACGGGCGCGGTCAGCGCCGGATCGCCAGGTGACGCTGGAACGCACCCGCAACATCGGGATTTGCGCGCACATCGATGCCGGCAAGACGACGACGACGGAACGCATCCTTTATTATACGGGCAAGGTGTACAAGCTCGGGGAAGTTCACGAAGGCACGGCGACGATGGACTGGATGGAACAGGAGCAAGAGCGCGGCATCACGATCACCAGCGCCGCGACGACCTGTTTCTGGCGCGAGCATCGTGTCAACATTATTGACACGCCCGGCCACGTGGATTTCACCGTCGAGGTCGAGCGCAGTCTGCGCGTGCTCGACGGCGCGGTGGCCGTCTTCTGCGCGGTCGGCGGCGTCGAGCCTCAATCCGAAACCGTCTGGCGTCAGGCCAACAAATACAAGGTCCCCCGCATTGCGTTCGTCAACAAGATGGACCGTACGGGGGCTGATTTCGAGGCGGCAGTGCACCAGATGCGCGAGCGTCTCGCAGCCAACGCCGTTCCGATTCAGATTCCCGTCGGCAAGGAAGCTGATTTCAGGGGGATCGTTGACCTCGTCCAGATGAACGCCGTCGTTTGGTCGGGCGAGGAACTGGGCGCGACGTTTGACGTCGTAGAGATTCCGAAGGAGTTGCTGGGAAGCGCGAAGGCCGCGCACGCCAAGCTGGTCGAAGCGGTTGCGGAAAAGGACGAGGAGTTGATGCATCTGTTTCTGGAAGGCAAAGAGATCACGCCGGCACAACTCCAACTTGCCATCCGTCGCATTGTCATCAAGAACGAGCTTGTTCCCGTGACCTGCGGCGCGGCGTTCAAGAACAAGGGCGTTCAGCCGCTGCTCGATGCGGTGGTCGATTACCTGCCGTCGCCGCTCGACGTTCCCGACGTCGTCGGGACGAATCCGGACACGAAGGAATCGGAGACGCGCGCGGCGGACGACAACGGCCCGTTCTGCGCGCTAGCGTTCAAGATTTGGACCGACCCGTACGCGGGCAAACTGATTTTCTTCCGCGTCTACTCAGGCAAGGCCCCGAAGGGCATGACGGTGTACAATCCGCGCAACAACAAGCGCGAGCGCATCGGTCGCCTCCTCGAGATGCACGCCAATCACCGCCAGGAAATCGACGTGTGTTTTTCCGGCGACATTGGCGCGCTCGTCGGTTTGAAGAACATCACGACGGGCGACACGATCTGCGACGAAGACCACCCCATCCTCCTCGAATCCATCACTTTCCCAGAGCCAGTCATCTCGATGGCCATCGAACCGAATACCAAAGCCGACCGCGACAAGATGTCCACGGCGTTGCAGCGGCTCGCCGAGGAAGACCCGACGTTCCGCCTCACGACCAATCAGGAGACAGGACAGACAATCATCTCCGGTATGGGCGAATTGCACCTGGACATTATCAAGGACCGCATGTTCCGCGAGTTCAACGTGGGCGCCACTGCCGGCAGACCGCAGGTCGCCTATCGCGAAACGATCACGAAAAAGGCCGAGGCCGAAGGCAAATTCATCCGCCAGTCCGGCGGACACGGCCAGTATGGCCACGCCGTCATCACCATCGAACCGGGGGAGAAAGGCAGCGGCGTTGTCGTCGAGGATGAGATCGTTGGCGGGGCGATCCCCAGGGAGTATGTTCCCGCCGTCGAGGATGGCATCCTCGAGGCCGCGCAGACCGGCGTGCTCGGAGGCTATCCGATGGTGGACGTGAAAGTCGCCATTATCGACGGCACGTACCACGAAGTGGATAGTTCGGAAATCGCCTTCAAAATGGCGGGCAGCTTCGCGTTCAAGGAGGCCGCACGCAAGGCGGGCGCGATCATGCTCGAGCCGATCATGGACGTGGAAGTCATCACGCCCGAGGAGCACATGGGCGACGTCATTGGCGACCTTAACAGCCGCCGCGGTAAGGTCAGCCACCTCGAAACGCGCGCCAACTCGACGATCATTCACGCCAGCGTGCCGCTGGCGCAGATGTTTGGTTACGCGACGGCGCTGCGGTCGCTGACCAAGGGTCGCGCGAGTTACTCGATGGAACCGTTGAACTTTCAGAAGGTGCCGGAGAACATTCTGGCGGAGATTTTGGACAAGAACTCAACCTCACCGAGGGCAGGACAGGCGAAGAAATGAACAACCAACGTATCCGCATTCGCCTGAAAGGCTATGATCACCGGTTGCTTGACCAATCGGCGCACGAGATTGTCGAAACGGCCAAACGCACGGGGGCGAAGGTTGCCGGACCGATCCCGCTGCCGACCGATATCTGGCGGCACTCGGTGAACCGTTCGCCGCACGCAGACAAGAAGTCGATGGAGCAATTCGAGATGCGGACGCACAAGCGCCTGCTCGACATCATTGATCCGACGGCGAAGACGGTGGACGAGTTGAAGAAGCTGAATCTGCCCGCGGGCGTGGATATCACCATCAAAATTTAGTCATGGAACTGTTAGGCAGAAAAATTGGAATGACGCAGTTGTTCGATGCCAAAGGCAACATGGTGGGCGTCACCGGCATTGAAGTCGGCCCGTGCACGGTGCTGCAGAAGAAGACGCCCGAGACCGACGGTTATCACGCGCTGCAGCTCGGCTTCGGCGAGCGGAAAGCGAGGAACGCCACGAAACCGCTCGTCGGCCATTGCATGAAAGCCAACGCGGCGCCGGCGCAGTTCATTCGGGAGATGCGCGCCGACAGCAGCCTGCAATTCAATGTCGGTGACAAGGTTACTGTGAAGGAATTTCAACCGGGGCAGTACGTGGACGTGATCAGCACGAGCAAGGGCAAAGGATTTCAGGGCGTTGTGCGGCGTCACCACTTCCGCGGTGGCGATGCGACGCACGGCGCGAAAGGTTCGCATCGGCGCTCGGGCGCGATCGGTCAGCGTTCGTTCCCCGGCCTCGTGTTCAAGAATATGCGCATGCCGGGCCACATGGGCCACACCCGGATCACGACACAGAATCTTCGCGTTGTGCAGGTTCGAGAGGCGGATAATTTGCTGCTCGTCGAAGGTTCAGTCCCAGGGCCGCGCGGCGCGTTTGTGGTCGTCCGCCACGCGAAGAAGAAAACGAAACCAGTCGCCAAGACAACCTAAATGAAACTTCAAGTCATCAACACTGCCGGCGCATCCACGGGCGAAATCGAATTCGCCGAGGAGTTGTTGATTAAGAACGGCAAGGGTTCGCAGGCGGTTCACGACAGCGTGGTGGCGTATATGGCGAATCAGCGACTCGGCACGGCCAAGACGAAGCAGATTAGCGAGGTCCACGGCAGCGGCAAGAAACCGTGGAAGCAAAAAGGGACAGGCCGCGCTCGTGCCGGTTCGTTCGCCTCGCCATTGTGGCGCGGTGGTGGTGTGGTCTTCGGGCCGCATCCGCGCGATTACTCAATCAAAGTGCCGAAGAAAGTGAAAGCGTTGGCGTTCCGTAAGGCGCTGAGCGAGCGGTTGCTGGCAGGCGATGTCGTTGTCGTGAACGAGTTGAAGCTGGCCAGTCACAAGACAAAGGATTTTTTAGCGTTGGTGGACAAGCTTGCGGCTGATGCAGGCACGACGCTGCTTGTGACCGAGCAGGTGGACAACAATTTGAAACTGGCGTCACGGAATGTGCCGGATGTGTCGGTCGAACAGGCGGATTCGGTGAACACGTACGAGTTGCTCCGATTCGACAAGATCGTGGCGACGAAGGCGGCATTCGAGAAACTTCAGGCGCGCGTAGGCAAGGTATGAAAGATCCGTACGCAGTGATCAAAACCGTCCGCGTGACGGAAAAGGGCACGACCCTCAGCGAGAAGAACAATCAGTATCAACTCGTTGTGGATCGCCGCGCCAACAAAGTGGACATCAAGCACGCGGTCGAACAGGCGTTCAAGGTCAAGGTGCTTCGCGTGAACACCATGCACGTGCGTGGCAAACCGCGCCGCGAACGCACGATTCAGTTTGGACGCACACCCGCGTGGAAAAAAGCTCTCGTAATGTTGAAAGAGGGCGACAAAATCGAGATTTCATAGGCAGCCATGGGCTTAAAAACGTTCCGACCATTAACGCCGTCGCTGCGCTCGACTGTGCTTCCGGATTTCGAAGAGATCACGAAGCACAAACCAGAGCGCTCGCTGACGGTCGCGAAACGCAGGACGGGTGGCCGCAACAACCGCGGCCGCATGACCGCGCGCGGCATCGGCGGTGGCCACAAGCAGCGTTATCGCATCATCGATTTCAAGCGCGACAAGATCGGCGTCTTGGCCACAGTTGAGGCAATCGAGTATGATCCGAATCGCTCGGCGCGTATCGCGCTGCTGAAGTACGAGGACGGCGAGAAACGCTACATCATTGCGCCGATGGGACTCGAAGTCGGGGCGAAAGTCATGAGCGGCCCCGACGCGGAGTTGTCCGTCGGCAACGCGTTGCCGCTGAAGAATATTGCTGGCGTCGGCACGAGTCTGCCGATTCACAACATCGAGTTGCATAGAGGCAAGGGCGGTCAGCTTTGCCGCAGCGCCGCAATGGCCGCGCAGATCACGGGGAGCGAAGGCGATTACGTGACGGTGAAGCTGCCGTCGGGCGAATTGCGGCTGATTCACCGCGATTGCTACGCGACGATCGGCCAGATCGGCAACCCCGATCACATTAACGTGTCGCTCGGCAAGGCGGGCCGGAATCGCTGGCTCGGCCGACGCGGGATCAGCCGCGGCATGGCGCGCAATCCTGTCGATCACCCGATGGGTGGCGGTCAGGGCAAGAGCAAGGGCGGCGGCGGTTGGCATCATCCTGTTTCCCCGTGGGGCAAACTGGCCAAGGGCGGCAAGACGCGCCGCAAGAAGAAGTATTCGAACGCGTTCATTTTGGAACGGAGGAAGAAATAAATGGGACGTTCGCTGAAAAAAGGTCCGTTCGTTGACGAGCACTTGTTCGTGAAGGTGCAGGAGATGACCACGAGCGAGAAGAAGCCGATCAAGACATGGTCGCGTCGTTCGATGATTATCCCCGAGTTTGTCGGGCATACGTTTCTGGTGCACAACGGCAAGCAGCACATTCCGGTGTTCGTCACCGAAAACATGGTGGGGCATCGTCTCGGCGAATTTTCGCCGACCAGAACGTTCAGGGCGCACGGCGCCCACACGGAGAAGGCGGTCGCGAAGTAACGCCGCTGGGAGTACGTCGTGCCAGAACGGCGAGCACGAACGGAAATCTGTTTGGCGGTTGTTTTGTTCTTTGGGTTTATGGGGTTGTTGCAAGCGGCGGATCCGCAGCAGGCAGAGCTTGAAGAGTTGCGCGTGGTGCTGGAGAAACTCCGCGCCAGTGACGCTGACTTAAAGCAGCGGCATGAACAGCGTGAGGCGGTGATCCGGAAGTTACAGGAAAGCCTCGCCATTGCGCGAACGGAGAGTGATCTGTTTCAGAAGAAATGGATGGAAGCGCAACTGCGCGCACAGATGTTGGGCGTGAACTTTGCCGATGCCGACGCGACGCAAACGCAACGCCAGTTGATCGAAAGCGTTCGCTCGTTGTACTTGGCCGAGGCGGAACGGCAACGGCTGATTGGGCAGATCAAGCGATTGCTCGCCGCCGTTGAGTCGAATCGTGACGTTGCAGCCGAGATTGAGCGCACGAAGACAGTGTTAGCGGCAGCGGAGACCCAGGGGCAGGCAACGACGACCCAGGCAGCGCAATCGACGCTGGAGTCGGCCAAGGTACTGGAGGTTAATCCGAAGCTCCAGTTGGTGGTGTTGGATGTGGGGATGCTCCAGGGAGCGCGCGTGGGGATGCCGTTTCTTGTCGTACGTGGCGACCGTGCGGTTGCGGAGTTGAGAGTCGTGGAAGTGCGCCGACGGATTTGCGGCGCGCTGATTGAGAAAGTGGAGAAAGGCGTCGCACTGGCGGTGGGGGATGCGGCGCGTGTGACGAAGAGTTGAAATCATTTTTATGGACGTAAGAGCGGTAACAAAATATTCGAGGATGAGTCCGTCGAAAGTGGGCGAAGTGACGCGCATGATTCAAGGTCTGAGCGCGTCGCGGGCGCTCGAAGTGTTGCGATTCGTCCCGCGCAAGTCAGCGCGCCTGGTCGAGAAGACGCTGAAATCGGCGATTGCCAACGCGACTGATCCCAACAGCCACAAGCTGGACGCGGCATCGTTGCGGGTCAAAGAGGCGGTTGCCAACGAAGGCCCACGGCTCAAGCGCTGGCAGCCGAAGGCGCGCGGGAGCGCCGGGCCGATCATCAAACGGACGAGCCACATTCAGATTGTATTGACGGACGGACAGTAAATCTATGGGACAAAAAGTCAATCCAATTGGTTTCCGAGTGTCAGTCACCAAAGACTGGCTGTCGAAGTGGTATGCCAATAAAAAGGACTACGCGCCACTGTTGCTGGAGGACATTAAAATTCGCGACATCGTCAAAAAGAAGCTTCAGTCCGCCGCTGTGCCGAAGATTGCGATCGAGCGTTACGCGAACCGCGCGCGCATCACCATTTTCACCGCTCGTCCTGGCATTGTGATCGGCCGCAAGGGCGCGGAGATCGACAAGCTCAAGGAAGAGCTGACGCGTCTGACGGGCAAGGAGATTTACGTCGATATCGTGGAGATTAAGACTCCAGAGGTCGACGCGCAGTTGGTGGCGGAGAATATCGCGCTGCAATTGGAGCGGCGTATCAGCTTCCGCCGCGCGATGAAAAAGGCCGTGCAGACGGCGATGGATTTTGGAGCGCAGGGAATCAAAGTTGCGTGCGGTGGTCGGCTCGGCGGTGCGGAACTGGCCCGGCGCGAGAAATATCGCACGGGGAAGATTCCGTTGCACACGTTGCGCGCCGACATCGATTACGGTTTTGCCGAGGCGAACACGGTGTATGGAAAAATCGGCGTGAAGGTGTGGATTTGCAAGGGCGAACGGCAGTTGAAGGCGCAACTCCCGGCGGCTGCGCCGGTTGGGCCTGCGCCCACTGCACCAGCACCGGCGTAACCAGCTTGGAATAGGAGAGAAATTCAGCTATGCCATTGATGCCAGCCAGAGTGAAGCACCGCAAAGCCCAGCGGGGCAGTCGCACCGGAACGGCCTATCGCGGTGCGACGGTTGCCTTTGGCGAGTACGGATTGCAGGCGCTCGAGCGGGCATGGATCACGATGACGCAGATCGAGGCGTGCCGAGTGGCGCTCTCACGCAACATGAAACGGCGCGGGAAACTGTGGATTCGCATTTTCCCGGACAAGCCGGTCACGAAGCGGCCGCCCGAGACACGCATGGGCAAAGGCAAAGGCAATCCCGAGTTGTGGGTCGCGGTGGTGCGGCCAGGCAACGTGCTGTTTGAGATGGGTGGTGTGACCGAGCAGTTGGCGCGCGAGTCCTTGCGATTGGCGGCATCCAAGTTGCCCATTCGGACGCGGTTTTTGAAGAGACGCTAAACCGATGAAACCAAAAGAGATTCGCGAGATGACGGAAGCGGAAGCGCAGGCGAAGCTGCGCGATTTGCAGCAGGAGCTTTTCAACCTGCGCCTGCACCAGCAGACCGCGCGGCTGGAACGCCCGAGCCGCATGCGCGAGGTGCGCCACGACATTGCGCGGGTTGAAACGATCTTGAGGGAACGCCAGTTGCAGACGGCGAAGGCGAGCAAGTAAGAGAACGGTTTGAACATGACGGAACAAGCAACTAAAGACCCGATTCGGAAGGAACTGGTGGGCGAAGTCGTCAGCGACAAGATGGACAAAACCGTCGTCGTAGAGGTTTCCCGCCGTATTCGGCATGCGCGTTACCAGAAGGTCCTGACGAAGTACAAGAAGTTCTACGTGCACGACGAAAAGAATGAAGCGGGCGTCGGTGACAAGGTGCGCATCATCGAGTCACGACCGTTGAGCAAGCTGAAACGCTGGAAGCTGGTGCAGGTGCTTGAAAAGGCACGGCAGATCGAAAAAGTGGAAGTATGATTCAGATTCGGACACATCTGGACGTAGCGGACAACACAGGAGCGCGCGTGGCGTGGGCCATCGGTGTGCTCGGCCACCAAAAGCGGTACGCCCGGATCGGGGACGTCATCAAGGCGCACATCAAGGAAGCTTCACCCGATAGCACTGTGAAAAAGGGTGAAGTGGTGACGTGCGTCGTCGTGCGAACGAAGTCGCCGGTACGACGCTCCGACGGATCGTACCTGCGTTTTGACAACAATGCGGTGGTGATTATCGACCAACAGCTCAATCCGAAGGGCACGCGTATTTTCGGTCCGGTCGCACGCGAACTGCGCGACAAGAATTTCACCAAGATCATTTCGCTCGCGCCCGAGGTTTTGTGACGATGAAGAGCTTGCACGTGAAAAAGAATGACATGGTTGTCGTGCTCTCGGGGGAGGACAGGGGCAAGATGGGCAGGGTGCTGGCCACGATGCCCGAAAAGCAGCGCGTGCTCGTAGAAGGAGTGAACGTCATCAAGAAGGCGTTGCGCAAGAGCCAGAACAACCCGAAGGGCGGCATCATCACGAAGGAAGCGCCGATTGCAGCGTCGAAGGTGATGTTGCAGGAGCGCTACGAAGTGCGGAAAAAGAAACGCGGCGGCGCGAGCGCAACGGTCGAGGCGAAAATTTAGCGGCTTATGGTTCAGCTTTACGAGACATACAAGAAGGACGTGGTGGAGCAGCTCATGAAGAGCGGTCGGTACGCCAATCGGATGCAGGTGCCGAAGGTGGAGAAGATCGTCATCAACATGGGCATCAACTCCAACCACGAGAAGGACGTTGTCAACGAAGCACAGCAGGAACTGGCGACGATCAGCGGCCAGAGGCCCGTTGTGACGCGCGCCAAGACGAGCATTTCGAATTTCAAGGTGCGCCAGGGAATGCCCGTCGGCGTGAAGGTGACGTTGCGTGGCCTGCGGATGTATGAGTTTATGGAGCGTTTTTTCAACGCGGCGCTGCCGCGCATTCGCGACTTCCGTGGCGTCAATCCGCGTGGATTCGATGGCCGCGGCAGTTACACGATGGGCGTGCGCGACCAGACAATTTTTCCGGAAGTGGAATTAGACAAGATCAAGCACAATCTCGGCATGGATGTGACGATTGTGACGACGGCCAACACCGATGCAGAAGCCAAGGAGTTGCTGAAACTGCTCGGCATGCCGTTCAGCAGCTAGAAGGACATGAGGCTATGGCAAAGTTAACATGGGAAATCAAAGCAGAGCGGCCCGCGAAGTTTTCGACGCGGAAGTACAACCGCTGCAAAAACTGTGGACGCCGGCGCGCATTTATCCGTCGGTTTCAAATCTGCCGTATCTGCTTCCGTGAGCTGGCCAGCCAGGGCAAGATCCCCGGTGTGGTGAAGGCGAGTTGGTAATTTCATGAACGTGACCGATCCCATTGCAGATATGTTGACGTGCATCCGCAACGCCAACCGCGCGGGCAAAGCGGAAACGGATATGCCGCACTCCCGGTTGAAGGCGGAAGTCGCGAAGGTACTGAAGCAAAACGGGTACATCGCCGATTTCTATGCGGAGAAGAAGGAGGACGGCAAACAGGTCTTGAAGATCCAGTTGAAAATGATCGGCAAAGAGCGGGCGATTGTCGGCATCAAGCGCGTGAGTAAACCCGGCCTGCGCCGCTACGTTCCCGCGAAGGACATTCCGCGCGTCCTAGGAGGCATGGGCATTTCGATCCTGACGACGTCTCGCGGCGTGATGACCGGCCATGAGGCCAAGAAAGCCAACGTCGGCGGAGAGATTTTGGCGTACGTGTGGTGAGCTATGTCGCGCATCGGTAAACAACCAGTTGAGATTCCACCGAAGACGAAGGTGGAAGTTAAAGGCCAGACAGTTGTCATCGAAGGACCGAAAGGCAAACTGGATTGGACCGTTCCATCGCCAATCAAAGTCGAGGTGAAGGATGGAAAGATCATCGCCACGACCTCGCAACTGGATCGCATGGGCAAGTCGCGTTGGGGGCTGACGCGCAGTCTGATCGCCAACATGGTCAAGGGCGTCAACGAGGGCTACTCGAAGCAGTTGCTCGTCGAAGGCGTAGGATTCCGTGCCGCGGTGCAGGGACAAAACTTGCAGATGTCCCTTGGTTACTCGCACCCGGTTGTGTTTCAGATTCCAAAGAACATTAAGATTTCGGTAGCCGACACGGCGGATAAGAGGCCGCAGATTACCGTTGAAGGCGCCGACAAGCAGATGGTCGGAGAGGTTGCGGCGCGGATTCGGCGGTTCTATCCGCCCGAACCATACAAGGGCAAAGGCATTCGTTATGTCAACGAGCAGGTCCGCCGCAAGGCTGGCAAGACCGTTACTACCGCGGGCTAATTGAGCGATGCGACCGATTACACGAATTGAATTGAGAGAACGGCGGCACTTGCGGCTGCGACAGAAAGTTCATGGCACGGCGGAACGTCCGCGCATGAGCGTTTGTTTCACGGGCAGGCACATCTACGTGCAGTTTATCGACGATGCGCTGGGCCGTACGCTCGTCTCGGTGAGCACGCTTGCCCCCGAGGCCAAGGGGACAAGAGCCAATCTGGGCGGCGCAAAAAAGATCGGTACGCTGGCCGCCCAAAAGGCGAAAGAGAAAAACATTTCGGAAATCGTGTTTGATCGAGGCGGTTTCAAGTATCATGGTCGAGTCAAGGCGCTGGCCGATGCGGCCCGCGAAGCGGGGTTGAAATTTTAACTATGCCACCAGAAAAGAAACCGAAGATTGCCAAACCAGTTTTGCCCAAGAACAAAGAAACATCTCCTGTCGTTGCGGCGGAGGAACTGGGGATCGAACTTGAGCGCGAGGGCGAACTGGTTGAGAAGGTAGTTTACGTGAACCGCAGCGCCAAGGTTGTGAAGGGCGGTCGCCGTTTCCATTTCAGCGCGCTCGTTGTGGTGGGTGATCGACGCGGCAAGGTGGGCTACGGCTTCGGGAAGGCAAACGAAGTGGCCGATGCGATTCGCAAAGGTACGGAGAAAGCAAAGAAGTCGATGATCCCGATCAATTTGAAGGAGCGCACGATTCCTCACGAAATCGTGGGCCAATTCGGCGGTGGCCGAGTGCTGTTGCGTCCTGCATCACCCGGAACGGGCGTCATTGCCGGCGGCTGCGTTCGGGCGGTCATCGATGCGGCGGGCATTCGCGACGTGTTGAGCAAGTCGCTCGGGTCGAGCAACGCCGTCAACGTCGTCAAAGCGACGCTGGACGCGCTGACGAGACTGCGGCTGAGGGATGAGATTCTCCGCGTGCGCGGGCTGACGCGGCCTGTTGCGACAGGAGTGAGCTGAGATGACAATGCGCTTGCACAATTTGAAGCCGCGACCGGGGGCAAAGCATCGCACGAAGCGACTCGGCATTGGCGAAAGCTCTGGTCACGGCAAGACGAGCGGTCGCGGTGGCAAAGGTCAGACGGCGCGCTCGGGCGGCACGGTTCGCCTGGGGTTCGAAGGCGGCCAGATGCCGTTGCTGCGGCGCATTCCAAAGCGCGGGTTTAATAATCGCGCCTTCCGCACCAGGTTTGCCATCGTCAATGTTGAAGATCTAAACGTATTCGAAGACGGCGCGACCGTCACGGCCGAGACTCTGCGCGAAAGGGGCATGTTGAAGAAGCTGTTGGACGGCGTCAAGATCCTCGGCAACGGCGAGCTCAAAAAGAAGCTGATGGTCAAAGCTCATAAGTTCAGCGCCGCGGCGCGCGAACGGATAGCAAAAGCCGGCGGGCAGTGTGAAGAACTGCCGCTCCCCGGCATCCATCACAAGGAAGCGGGGGCGCCTGCTACGAAGCAGTAGCCTGCTCTCATTGACCAATGTTCTCGGCCTTCATCAACAGTTGGAAGATACCCGAACTTCGCAAACGCATTCTTTTCACGTTGGGGATCGTGGCGTTGGCGCGGCTCGGCTCCTACATCCCGTGTCCCGGCATAGATGCAACGGAGTTGAACCTGTGGATCGACAAGCAAATGGGCATGGTGGGTGGCGGCGCAGTTGGGCTGGCGATCATGCTGACCGGCGGCGGACTTTCGCGGGGTGCCGTGTTTGCGTTGGGCATCATGCCGTACATCAGCGCCACGATCATCATGCAGTTGCTGACGGCGGTTGTGCCTTCACTTGAGCGATTGAGACAAGAAGGCCAATCGGGATACACCAAGATCATTCAATACGGGCGCTACATGACGGTGTTGATATGCGTGATTCAGGGGTTCTTCGCGGCCAAGGCATTTGAGCACCCTTCCGGTATTCTGTTTCCCGGCTTTACGGGCACGCTGGTTCAGAATCCTGGAATCCGCTTCGAGATTCTCACGGTCATTACCATGACCAGCGGCGGCATTCTCCTGATGTGGCTCGGCGAACAAATCACCGAGCATGGCATTGGCAACGGTGTGTCGTTGATCATTACGATCGGCATTGTCGATCGTCTTCCGAGCGCAATCGCGCAGGCATGGGCACTGTTCTTTCCCGGGCCGGGAGGACAGAGCCAGTTCAACATCCTGCACGCGATTTTGCTGATCGTGATGGCCGTGGCGGTTACGGCAGGTGTGGTCGCGGTAACCGAGGCTCAGAGAAAGATTCCGGTTCAGTACGCCAAACGGATGGTCGGACGCAAGATGCTCGGAGGTGGGCAAACGTTCATGCCGTTGCGAGTGAACTATTCAGGCGTGATGCCGATCATCTTTGCACAGGCGATTTTGTTTTTTCCGCAGAAAATCTTCTCTATGTCGCACATGGCAACCCTCCAGAAGCTGGCGCGTGCGCTCACGGAAGGCGAAGTATTGTACCTGACGCTCTACGGCTTGATGATTTTGTTTTTCTCCTACTTCTGGGTGGCGACCCAGTTTAATCCCCTGCAAATTGCTGACGATTTGAAAAAGTACGGCGGTTACGTGCCGGGGATACGCCCGGGCAGACCCACCGCTGAGTTTCTGGATCATACGATGACGCGCATCACGCTGGCCGGAGCAGTCTTTCTAACGATCATCGCGGTGATCCCGTACATTTTGTCGCATAACTTTCGGTTGCCGTACCTGACTGCGAGTTTTTTCGGCGGAACAAGCTTGCTGATCACCGTCGGTGTGATGCTCGATACGATGCGGCAGGTCGAGTCTCACCTGATCATGCGGCATTACGATGGGTTTTTGCGCAAGGGCAGATTGCGCGGTCGCCGCTAAATCTGGCGGATCTGGCGGCTGATCGGAGGATTGGCCGAGTGGTTCATTGACAGAGGGCAGTGCATTCTTGGTGACATGCCGAAAAGGGGCAGGCTGAGAAGCGGAGCTTGAAGCTTGCAGTGTTTCTCGCCATGATAAAGTTGGTTCAGATGTGATTCCGATTAAATCGACAAAAGAGATTGAGGGAATGCGGAATGCTTGTGCCGCAGCAGCCCGGATTCTGAGTGCTGTAGCGGCCCTGGTACAGCCGGGCCGTACGACGGGCGAACTGAATGAGGCTGCGGGCGAGTTGATCAGCAATTGCGGCGGGAAAAGCCCCTTCCTCGGGTACAAGGGATACCCGGGACACATTTGTGTGTCCGTGAACGAAGAAGTCGTGCACGGGATTCCCGGCAAGCGTCGTGTGCAGTACGGCGACATTGTGAGCTTGGACGTCGGGATCATTTTGGATGGTTTCGTGGGAGACAACGCGACAACCGCGGCGGTCGGGGTGATCGAGACGCGGACGCAAGAATTGTTGCGGGTGGCCGAACAAGCGTTACTTGCGGGGATTGGGAAAGCACGTTCGGGCAATCGTGTGGGCGACATTTCGCACGCGATTCAAAGCAAGGTCGAAGCGCATGGATTTTCAGTAGTGCGGGAGTTCGTCGGGCATGGTGTCGGAAGGAAGATGCATGAAGAGCCGCAGATTCCCAACTACGGTCGACCGGGCGAGGGGCCGAAATTGAAGCCGGGGATGACTCTGGCAATTGAACCGATGATTAACGCAGGCACCGGCGAGGTGAAGATGCTCAGCGATGGTTGGACGGTGGTCACCGCCGACGGCGCGCCCAGCGCGCATTTCGAGCATACCGTGCTGGTGACGGAGGGAGATGCAGAGATTTTGACGTGGCTAAAGAAGAGCCCATACGAGTCGAAGGCACAGTCTTAGAGTTGTTGCCGAATACGATGTTTCGGGTAGAATTACCCAATAAGCATCGCATCTTGGCGCACATCTCGGGTAAGATGCGTTTGCATTTCATCCGCCTGATGCCGGGCGACAAGGTGATGGTCGAGATGTCACCTTACGATTTAAGCAAAGGCCGAATTACATTTCGGCAGAAGTAGGAAACACAATGAAGGTAAAACCATCAGTCAAACGGTTATGCGAACGCTGCAAGGTCGTGCGGCGCAAAGGAGTGGTGCGGGTGATCTGCACCAACCCGCGTCACAAACAGCGTCAAGGGTAGAGGTCTGGTCATGGCACGTCTTATCGGAGTGGAAGTTCCGGATCAGAAAAAGATCGGCATTGCCCTGCGCTACATTTACGGCGTCGGGCCGACGCTGGCGCTTGAGGTCTGTGAGAAGGCGAGTGTCGATGCCAATATCCGGGCCAAGGATTTGAATGACGAACAGCTTTCGCATCTCAACACTGCGCTGCAGGATTACAAGATCGAGGGCGATTTGCGCCGCGAGGTGCAGCAGAACATCAAGCGCAAGATGAGCATCAACTGTTATCAGGGCATCCGCCACAAGAAAGGACTGCCTGTGCGCGGTCAGCGTACCTCGACCAACGCGCGGACTCGCAAAGGCCCGCGCAAGACGGTCGGCGTTGTCCGCAGCAAGGAAACGAGGGTAGCAAAAGTCTAACGTTGAAGGATTACGATGGCTAAGGAAGAAAAGCGGACGGAAGAACCGAAGGCGAAACCAGCCACGGCTGCCGAAGCGGCAAGCGTCACAGCGGCCAAGGCCGAAGCACCAGCGACACCGGCAGCGCCAGCCACCGCGGCCGAGGCGTTGGCTGAGGGTGAGGTCGTCAAGAAGGTGGTCAAGGCCAAGCACAGCAAGAACGTTGTGCAGGGCATCGCCCACGTCATGGCGACGTTTAACAACACGATCGTTTCGATTACCGACCACGGCGGCAAAGTGATCGGCTGGTCGAGCGCGGGACGTGTCGGTTTCAACGGGTCGCGGAAGAGCACGGCATACGCGGCGCAATTGGTTGCGCAGGACGCGGCCCGTCAGGGCATGGCGCATGGTCTTCGGGAAATTGAGGTATGGGTGAAAGGCCCGGGCAGCGGTCGCGAAGCGGCGATTCGCGCGCTGCAAGCCATCGGTCTGGAGATCACGATCATCAAGGACGTGACACCGGTTCCTCACAACGGCTGCCGACCGCCGAAGCGCCGTCGCGTTTAGGCAGGAGAGATTTTCGTCATGGCACGATACAAAGGTCCGAGAGTTCGCATCAGCCGCCGGTTTGGTCAACCGATTTTCGGCCCATCGAAATACTTGGAACGTCGCAGCTATCCGCCCGGCGTCCACGGCCCGAAAAAATCGCGCCGCAGGATGAGTGATTATGGGGTCGGGTTGGCGGAGAAACAGAAACTACGCTATCAGTACGGCTTGTTGGAACGACAGTTCCGCCGCGTATTCGAGATCGCGCGCAAGAAACGCGGCGTGACGGGCGAGACGCTGCTGCAATTGCTCGAAACGCGCTTGGACAACGTCGTGTATCGCATCGGCTTCGCCACCACGCGGCCCTTCGCGCGACAGATGGTCAGCCATGGTCATGTCCGCGTCAATGGACGCAAAGTCAACGTGCCTTCGTACAACGTCAAACCAAGCGATGTGATCGACATCCGCGACGCCGCCGTCTCGCGGCAACTCGTGACCAAAAGCCTCGAGTCGGCGCAAATTCGACCGGTGCCGGAGTGGATCGGCCTCAATCGTGACGCGCTGCATGCCCAGATTGTGCGTATGCCGACGCGCGATGACATTCAGCCGATCGTCAACGAGCAGTTGATAGTCGAGTTTTATTCTAGATAACCAAAAACTGTAGGCCCGGTCTGTGAACGGGCGAACGAGTTGTTGGTCCGCATTTCTAGAACGCGGGGAACCCAACTCACGGGAGGAGACACAATATGCCAGTTCGTCTGGGACGATTCGAAATGCCCAAGCGGTTGAGTCGCGAGGATGCCTCCGCGACACCAACCTACGCGAAGTTCATCGCTGAGCCGTTCGAGGCTGGTTACGGCCACACCATCGGGAACTCGTTGCGACGCTTGTTGCTCAGTTCGCTGGAAGGCGCGGCCATAACTTCGATCAAAATCGAGGGTGTATCCCACGAGTTCGCTAGCATTCCCGGCGTAGTCGAGGATGTGACCGACATCATCTTGAACCTGAAGAAGGTGTTGTTGAAGTCGCACAGCCGCGAAGCGCACGTCGTTTATCTATCCGCCAACAAGGAAGGCCCTGTGACTGCGGCTGACATCAAGAGCGATCAAGTGGTCGAGGTGCTCAATCCGGACCAGCATATCTGCACGCTGGATAAGAAAATGCGGTTCGAAGGCGAGTTGGAAGTGAAGGTCGGCCGTGGCTTTTGCCCTGCCGAGCAAAACAAGAAGCCCGACCAGCCCATCGGGATCATTGCGATCGATTCGTTGTTCTCGCCCGTTCGTCGCGTGCGCTACACGGTGGAGAACACGCGTGTCGGACAGCGGACGGATTACGACAAGTTGATTCTGGAAACCTGGACGGATGGACGCATCACACCCGAAGACGCATTGGTGCAGGCGAGCAACATTCTGCGCCATCACCTCGACGTGTTCTGCGATTACGACAAGAGCATGGTAATCGAGTTTGAGGAAGCTGAAGAGCGCGTTAGCGCCGAGCAGGCGAAGCTGAGGAAGATCCTCAACATGAGCGTTAACGAGATCGAGTTGAGCGTGCGCGCCGCCAACTGCCTGAACAATGCCAACATCACCACCGTCGGCCAGTTGGCGATGAAGACTGAGCAAGAGATGCTCAAGTACCGCAACTTCGGAAAGAAGTCGCTCAACGAGATCAAGGAAAAACTCGCCGGGCTTGGCTTGGAATTGGGTAAGAAGTTCGATCCAAGCCTGCTGGAAGCTCCTGCGAGCGCGATGGAGACTCCTCCTGCGCTCGAACCCGCCACCAAAGAATAGGGCAGTTGAGGGAATGAGGAATTGATATGCGACACCGCAAACGCACTGCAAAGCTGGGTATGAAGTCCCAGCACCGTCGCGCCACGCTGGCCAATCTTGTCTGCAGCCTGATCACGCACAACCGCATTCGCACCACGATTGCGAAAGCGAAGGAAGTCCGGCGTTACGCCGACAAGATGGTCACACTCGCCAAGAAAGCCAGCCTTCATCATCGCCGCCAGGCGCTGGCATTCCTGCGCCACGAGCCGGCGGTGAAAAAGCTGTTTGATGAAATCGGCAAACAGCACAGCGACCGTCACGGCGGCTACACGCGCATCATCCGGATCGGCCAGCGCATCGGCGACGCCGCCGAGATAGCCATCCTCGAATGGACCGGCACCGCGCCCGCCGCGCCCGAGTCTGAGGATGCCAAGAAGAAAGCCGCCAAGGCCGCGCCGGAGAATAAATCCGGGTCTTCTGCCGAGCCGAAAGAGGAAGCCAAGAAGGCTGAAGGCAAGAAGAAAGCCGAAGCCGCAAAGTAGCCACGTTCCGCAGAGCATTAACGCGCAGGGCCGACTGGATTCAGTCGGCCCTGTTTGTTTTGGCGCGCCGCACGGCAGTCAGACGGCCGTCTTGCATCATGCGCCGCGCATCGGATTCGACCAGATTGCCGGTATGAACTGCCGTGTGTAAAGGCCGGATTGCAGGCTCAACGTTTGAGGTGAACCACGAGCGCACGCCGATCAGCGGGCTGAAAACTTTTCGGCGATTTCCAAGCGTTGGAAACTCTCAAAGCACAAACTTCCAATCATTGTAAATCTCCTGTGTGGGTAATATCGCTTGCGACGCGCGTGCAGATTCACTTCAGCAACGCACCGAGATTATCGAGGCAAAACTGCGACCAAGATTCCATCTGCTCGCGTCTCGCCTTGAGTTCCTCAATGGGAAGAAACTCAACCTGCGTGATGACCTGCTCGTTTTTCTTTACCTGCTCCGGCGGGCGAAACAACACGTGCACAATGCCAAAGTGAACTCGACCGACCTCGGTGGAATCGTCGTTGATCAGGCCAACGGGTCTTGCGTCAAATGGACCTTGAACAGCAAGCTCTTCGCAGACCTCTCGCTTAACAGCGTCTTGAAACGCCTGCAAGCCGATTGCAAAGAGCGTGTGGTCTTCATGATTGATGTGGCCGCCGATGCCAATTGACCCTTTCGCGACCAAACGTTGTTCGCCAGCCTTTTTGCCGCGAACATAATGAAGAACGCTCTTTCCGTCAGTTATCACCACGTACGGGATGATTTGTTTGAAGTTCGGATCGGTCTCTGCTCGGGCACGGGACAGGAAGCTGTTGTTCTTGGGGTCGAGAATCGTTGGCAAATAGCGATCGACATCAGCGCTGAAACCTTGAAAAACGCCAAGCCGCTCGAGAATCGAACGAGGAAAAACGAGAACGTTTTCGCCTGCAACGGACATGAATTACCTAATCTTCCTTTCCACCGCTTGTCTCAGGAGCAAACTTGATCAGCGAAGAATAGACCATCTTCCGCCTTCGGCCAAGAATCTACGCCAGCGAGATGAGGAAGTGCAGTCAGTCCATGACCTCGACGCGGGCGTTTCGTTTGTCGAACTCCTGATACTTGGCCCGCCATTTCCAAGGAACACTGTCGGTCAGTTCTGTGATTTCCTGACTCATGGCGCGACAGTAATTCAACACCCACTGCTGGCGCTGTTCTTCGGTCATGGTCGTTGTGTCCATGCCGATCCGCTTGTTCAGCCCATTTTGGAGGCGGAAGATCTCTTCGAGTCTGTCCCGTTTGGTCATAGGATGAAATCTAGTATTGGCGAAAGTTGCTGAAAAATCACGGCTTTTCTGTTAGCATTACACCGGATTGCGAACCGGTATATGAGATTATTTGACTCCAGCGCGCCGGCAGCGAGGCCATTACGTGAAGTTCGGCTGGCCGCGATCAATTTCATTGCCGACGCGGTCAATCGCACACTCGACCTTAAAGAAATCGCCGATAACGCCCTGCACGCCATCCTTTCTGTCACGAAGCTGGATGCAGGCGCGATGTATGTGTGGCAGGCGAGCGACGAAGTATTGGGGTTGTTCGCTTGGCGCGGGATTTCCGAAGCATTTGCGCGGCAGGCGATGACTCTTCGCAAGGGTGACGATGCCACGGTCGATGCCGTGCTGGAAGGTGAGACGAAAATCATCGGGGACTTCACATTGGCTCCGCGCGCGTTCGGAGTCGATGAGGTGCGCGCCGGGTTCCGCTCGGCCATCATGTGTCCCATCCGCGCTCAGGGATTTGTGGTCGGCTTGCTGGCGTTGGGGACGTACAAGACGCGCGAGTTTGAGACGGACGACATCAGTCTCATCGAAGTGATTTCCAACCAGATCGGTAATGCGATGGCGCACGCACAGTTGGAGGCCGACCTCCGCGCCAGTGAAGAGCAGTATCGTGGGATGGTTGAAAACTCCGATGACGCCATCTACATCGCCGGCCCCGATGGTCGCCCGCGGTTCGCCAACTCGGCGTTCCCGCGCATCTTCGGATTTCAGATGGAAGAACTGACGGCAATCGACCCGTTTGACCGCATTCATCCGGACGATTTGCCGGTGGTTCGCTATGCGTTGGCGAAACTGGTCCGAGGCGAATCCGTCCACAGTTTGGAATACCGGTTTTGCCGCAAGGACGGACAGTGGATCGATCTGCAGTGCAATGCCAGCGTGTTCTCGCGCGATGGAGATCAGGTTGAGGAATTTCAGTTCGTCGTGCGCGAGGTGACGCAGATGCGGCAACGTCAGCAGCAGTTGATCAGGCGCAACCGCCAACTGGCGGCTCTGACCACACTGGCGGCAGTGGCGAATTCATCGCTTAACATCGAAGAAATTGCTCGCAACACCTTGGAAGTGGCGTTGGAGAGCACGGGCATGGAAAGTGGGGGCATTCATCTGGTTGATCTCGATCACACACAACTGCGCCTGTATGTTCAGATCGGGCTTCCGCAGGAGTTGGTCGAACAGTTGGCCGTGGTGCCTTGGGGCGTGGGCGTAACGGGCGTGGTCGCGGCTTCGGGCCACGCCAAGATTTACAGTGACCTGGCGTCGGAGGCGCCCATGGCTCGCCCGGCGGCACACAAGCACGGATTCAAATCCCTGATCGTGGTACCGGTAAAGGCAAAAGGAGAGGTGCTTGGGACGTTGGGGTTGATGGGCAAATACGAAGTGCAATTTGCACCCGAAGTGGTGGAAATGGTCAATGCCATGGGAAATCAATTCGGCATAGCCATCGCCAACGCGCGGCTCTACGAAATGCAACTGCGCGAGAACGAAAAGCTGAACGCGCTGGTGGATATCAGTGGCGGAGGCTCGCAACGATTGGAATTGGAGCCTCTATTGCAGCGGATTTTGATCAAGTCAGCGGCCTTGCTGAAGGCCGATGCCGCTTACATCGTGCGCTATGAAGGCGATCAGGCTGAAGTGGTGGCGGCAACGGCAGGGTTTGAGCGTCTGATTGGAACGCGATACGCAGGTTCTACGGGATTGTTTGGTCAGGTTCAGGCGCTTCGGCAAGGTAAAATATTTACACGGGACGAGGTGGCGCAGCACGTTGACGACCCGATCTTGCGAGGGGCGAACGTGCGCTCGGCTTTGGTCGTGCCCTTGGTTTCGCGCAACGAACTGATCGGCGCCTTGGCCCTGACGCGAGAGTCCGATGCGGCCAGCGATTTCTCAGCGGCGGACTTGGATTTGATGGAAGCATTTGCCAGCCGTGCTGCCGTCGCGATCGACAACGTGCAATTGTTGAAGGACCTGCGCCACAAGAACGAACTGCTGGAGTTGCTCATCGAAGAAGCACACCATCGCATCAAGAACAACCTGCAAATGATCTCCGGACTGCTGCAACTGGAAGCGGAGATTGCAGGCGGTGGCAGCTCATCGGAACGATTGCGGCAGGCGATCTCGCGCATTCAGGCGATTGCCCAGGTGCATCACCTCCTCAGCAAGGAAATGCCTGAGAAAGTGGACACCCACGCACTGATCACAACCATCGTCGACTCACTGGTGAGTTCGGCGCCAACGGTCGGCGCAGCGCCCCAAGTCACGCTGGAGTTGGAGCATCTCTGGCTGAATGCGGATCAAGCCGTGGCACTCGCGTTGATCGTCAACGAATTGGTCGCCAACTCGCTGTTGCATGGACGACCAACCGATGGCCGGGCGCTCCACATGAAGGTACAGTGCCAGCAGCAGGGGAATCGGGTGTTCCTTGTGGCCCAGGACAATGGTGGAGGCTTTAAGGACGGAAAGGACTGGCGGTCGTTCACAGGCCAGGGCATGAACATCACCAACCAGCTCGTTCAGGTCAATTTGCGCGGTGAATTGCAGATCGGGACTCGCGACGGCGGCGTGCGCGCCGAGCTCCGGTTTGAGATCGCTGGCCGTCCTTCTGAGCGCACGCATAAACTGGCCGAGATTACTGCGGGGAGCGAAACTTGACTTCGGTCGCCGTCACTCTAAGATTCGCACTGCACGAAGCGAGGAGAAGCAACATCTGCTTATGAACTCCCTGCGGGTTCTCATTGCCGACGACGACGGATTGACCTTGATGGTCTTGCGAAAGATTCTGGTTGCCATGGGTCACACGGTCGTCGGGGAAGCGGCCGATGGCCAACAAGCGGTCGCACTGGCGCAGGAAACAAATCCCGATCTGGTTGTGCTTGATATTCGGATGCCGAACATGGACGGCCTTGAGGCGGCCCACGCAATTCAGAGCCATCAGGCCACGCCCGTGATTATCTTGAGCGCGCACGCGGAGTCCGGTCTGGGATCCGAAGCCGCCGCCGCAGGAGCGCACGCCTATTTGGTCAAGCCATTCACAGCAGCCCAACTCAAGCCCGCCATCGAACTGGCACTGGCGAACTTTGAGAAATCCAAGATGTTGGAACAAAAACTTCAGGAGGTGAATGAGGCACTGGAGACACGCAAGGTGGTTGAGCGCGCCAAGGGTATCCTCATGCGACAGACCGGCCTCGATGAAGAGGCTGCGTATCTGAAGTTGCAGAAGACCGCACGAAGCGAAAACAAGAAATTGGCCGATGTCGCGCGTGCTGTCATATTGGCCGAGCAACTCAGGCGGGAGACCGTGAAAATCATACCGCCTCGCCGACCGAGTCATCCCCAGCGGTAAGCGCGGCGGCCCCGCCACGGCGGTACTTGACCGGTTCTGGAACTTCCCGCTAGTCTCACGCATCTCACGGCTAACGACAGGACAATTTCATGGAAAACGTGGTCATTATCGGTTCGGGATGCGCCGGCTGGACGGCGGCTCTGTACGCCGCGCGGGCAAACCTGAATCCCTTGTTGCTGACGGGAGCGCAGCCCGGCGGCCTGCTCACCACCACCAGCATTGTCGAGAACTACCCCGGATTTCCCGAGGGCATCGACGGCACCGAGTTGATGATGCGGATGCAGAAACAGGCCGAGCGGTTCGGCGCGCGAACGCAGTATGGCGTGACCGTTACTCGTGTGGATTTTTCTCAGCCACGAGACTCCGTGTCGGGGTTCAAACTGTGGGCCGACGATGAGTTGTTTGAATCGAAGGCCGTCATCATCGCTGCAGGCGCGTCGCACCGGCATCTCGGCTTGAAAAGCGAGGAGCTGCTGGAGCGCAAGGGCGTGACCTATTGTGCCACTTGCGATGGGGCACTGCCGATTTTTCGCAACCAGCCGTTGGTCGTCGTCGGCGGTGGCGATTCGGCGTGCGAAGAGGCAACGTATCTGACGCATTTCGGTTCGCGGATTTATCTGGTGCACCGCCGCGACACATTGCGGGCCTCGAAGATCATGGCCGAGCGCACGTTGAAGAGCCCGAAGATCCAGCCGATGTGGGATTCGGTGGTCGAAGAGATTCACGACGTGAAGCAGGACAAAGTGACCGGCGTGCGCCTCCGTAATGTGAAAACAGGTGTGACGCAGGAACTGGCGTGCGCGGGCGTGTTTGTTGCGATCGGCCACGCGCCCAGCACGGCGGTTTTCAAGGGCCAGATCGAAATGGACGCCGACGGTTACATCCTCTGCAAAAAGGGCACGTACACCAGCGTTCCCGGTGTGTTCGCCGCGGGTGATTGCGTGGACCGCGTGTATCGCCAGGCTGTCACGGCCGCCGGCACCGGCTGCGCAGCGGCAATCGACGCAGAGCGCTTCCTCGCCCAGCACGGGTAATCATTCGCGTGCTGGAGGCATGTCGCACGCATCATGCACGTCCAAACGCAGATCATGCCGTTGCTGGACGTGCAGTTCGTCGCGTGGCTACGGAACAAATGTGGACGACGAGAGTGGCGTCTCGGAACGCGCTCTAGGACTCCGCTTGCTCGATAATCTTGATAAAGCTCGCGGGGTCGGGCGCTTCGATGAGTTGCTGGCGGACGCCGTCCTGACGCAGGAGCCGAGCGAGGTTGCCCACGACACGCAGATAATCTGTAACCATTTGTTTCGGTGTGCCAATCAGGAAAATCAAACGCACCGGTTGATTGTCTTTCGCTTCAAATTCGATGCCTTGCGCGCTGCGGCCAACCGCGATCAGGATGTCGCTGCAGTATTCCGTGCGCGCGTGCGGGATGGCGACATCGTGTCCGAGCGCCGTGTTGCTTACACGCTCGCGATCCAGAATCTCCTGGAAAAACGCCTCGAAATTGGTGACGGAGCCGGTGTTCCGAAGTAATTCGGCGACTTCACGCAACGCCGCGCCCTTCTGCCTGGCTTGCACGTTCAAATTAATTGTTTCCGGCTTCAGCAACGACACTACTCTGGCTGAGAACGCCTTTGTTGTTTTAGACATTCGAACCGCTCCATTTCAGTTTCTGCCGCAACACTTCGAAATACACATGCCCTTTCGGGGTCACCAAATGCACCGGGTGCGGCGCAGAACACACTGCGACTTCGTCACCCACCTGCATCCGCGTTTGCACCTGACCATCCACCGTCAACAGCAATTCGCCCGCCGCACCGGCCACCCGACATCGCAATACCGAATCTTCGCCCGCAATGATGGAGCGATTGCTCAACGCGTGCGGACAAATCGGTGTCAGGATGCAGGCACGCGCCGTTGGCAACAGGATTGGGCCACCCGCGCTCAGTGAGTACGCGGTCGATCCTGTCGCCGTGGCGAAAATCATGCCGTCGCACACATATTCTGTCAACCACTCGCCGTCGATTGACACACGCAAGCGGACGATCCGCGAGAATGCGCCGCGAGAAATGACGACGTCGTTGAGCGCCCGGTGTGTCTCCAATGGTTTGTCGTCGCGCATCAATGTCGACTGGATCGTGTGCCGCTCGCTGATTTCGTATTCGCCGCGCAGGATCTCCGTGACCGTCGTGCTTAACGCGTCGCTGTGAACGCTGGTCAAAAACCCCAAATGACCGAGGTTGACTCCCAAAATGGGCGTTTCGGAGCCTTCCAACTCTCGTGCCGCGTGCAGAATCGTGCCATCGCCTCCCAACACAATGACCATGTCGGCCATCTTGCCCATCTCCTTCAGCGTGTGTGTCTGGCCCGACCTTCCCGCCATGGTGGCAGCTTCCTGCTCCAGGTGAGCCTCCACGTTGTGATTGCTCAGAAGGTTCAGCAGTTCGAGGAGTCGCTCGCGGGATTCCGGTTTCCCAAGATTCACCGCCACACCGACGTTTTTGGGGATGTGTCGCTTCACGGCTTCGTCAACCCCATGAGAAACTCTTTGTTGCCGGCTGGACCGAGCAGTGGAGAATCGAGCACACCGAGAAGGCGCATTCCGAATGTTTCCGTAGCATATGTTGTGATTGTCGCTTTCACTTGCTCATGCACCTGCGAATCTCGCACAACGCCGCCCTTTTTCACGAATTTTCTGCCCGCTTCGAATTGCGGCTTGATCAACGCAATCAACGTCCCGCCCGATTTCAGCACAGCCACAGCCGCAGGAAGAATCTTGCGCAACGATATGAATGACACGTCAATCGTGACCAAATCCACCATCTCTCCAATGTCGTTTACGGTGATGTTGCGCGCGTTCAGCTTATCGTGTACAACGACGCGCTCATTCTGTCTCAGTTTCCAATCGAGCTGCCCTCTGCCGACGTCGACGGCGTGAACGCGCCGCGCGCCACGTTGCAGGAGGCAATCGGTGAATCCTCCCGTCGAAGCGCCAATGTCCACACACGCAAGACCTGCGCAGTTGACCTTGAACGCATCGAGTGCAGCTTCCAGCTTGTAGCCGCCCCGACTGACAAATCGTTCAGCAGCGGCAATCTCCAGTTTGGCGTCTTCCTCGACAAAATCGCTCGGTTTCGAGGCGACCTGGCCGTTCACGCGCACCTCACCCGCCAGGATTAGACGCTTGGCCTTCTCGCGGCTGGGCACCAAGCCCCGCGCGACGAGTTGCGTGTCAAGCCGTATGCGCATCCGCAGTGCTGAGCACACGGAATTTCTGCGGCCGAGCAGTCGCCTTGGAAACTTCGGCCAACAGTTCCTTCACCTTGGCGACAGCAACGCGCGAATTGAGTCCGTACTTGTCCTGCAAATCCTTGTTGCTTGTCGCGTGCTCCATGAATTTGTCCTGATAGCCCACACGCGCCACGGGCGTGTCAATCATCAGATCTTCCAGCGTCTCCAACACGGCGCTGCCGAAGCCACCCATTAGCACATGGTCTTCGATGGTGCATACAACTTTGACGATGTGGCCGTACTTTTGCAGCATCTCCCGATCGATCGGCTTGCAAAAACGGGCGTTGATCAGTGCCACGGATTTGCCATCGGCCTCGAGCGCCGCCACAGTTTCCCTGGCGATCTTGCTGACCGCTCCGTAAAAAATCACCGCCACATCAGTGCCGTGCTGCAGCACCTCGGCCTTGCCGATCGGCAGAATCGCGGGATGTTGTTTGATGGGCACACCTTCAGCGGCGCCGCGCGGGTAACGAATGAACATCGGACCGTGATGCTGGAGCGCTGTCCAGAGCATGTCTACCAGTTCGTCCTCGTCTTTCGGCGCCATCAACATCGCGTTGGGCACGCAACGCACATACGCAATGTCGAAAACACCGTGATGCGTTGGCCCGTCATTCGCCGACAAACCGCCGCGATCCATGCAGAAAATCACGTCCAGATTCTGCAGCGCAACGTCATGGACGAAGCAGTCGTAGGCGCGTTGGAGGAACGTGGAATAAATGGCGCAGACAGGCCGGTAGCCCATCGTCGCCATGCCCGCCGCGAAGATTACAGCGTGTTCCTCGGCAATCCCCACGTCGAAGTAGCGGTCGGGTTTGGCCTTCTGCAGTTTGCCGAGGCTCGTGCCGCTGGGCATCGCGGCGGTGATGCCGACGAGTTTGCTGTTGATCTCGCAGAACCGCACCATCGCGTCCCCAAATACGTCCTGATAATTGGGCGGCGTGCCCTCTTTCTTCGGAGGCGATTCGCCCGTGGCAATGTCGAATGGTCCGCAGCCGTGGAACGTCTGTGGATCTTCAACGGCGATCTCGTAGCCCTTGCCTTTCTTGGTCAGCACGTGCAACAGGACCGGCATCTCCTGCTTCTTGCAGAACTCCAGTTCCTGGATCAATAGATCGATGTTGTGACCGTCGATTGGGCCCAGATAACGCAGCCCGAATTCCTCGAACAGGATGCTCGGCACGATCACGCCTTTGACGGCTTCCTCAAGCCTGTGCTCAAGCTGCGCGATGTCAGAGCCGACTTTCGGGATGCGCTGCATCAGCGCCTGGAATTCCTTGCGCAAGCTGTTGTAGCGCGGGTTCGTGACGATCTTGTTGAGGTAGGCGGCGATGGAGCCGACGTTCTTGGCGATGCCCCACTCGTTGTCGTTCAGGATGACGATCAACTTATTCGTCGTGTGCGCGATGTTGTTGAGCGCCTCGTACGTGATGCCGTTGGTGAGAGCAGCGTCACCCACGATGCAAACGACGTGCTCGCTGCCACCCGACCGATCCCGCGCCACGGCCATGCCGAGCCCCGCCGACAACGCCGTGCCCGCGTGACCAGCGCCGTAGCAGTCGTATTCGCTCTCCGCCTGGAAAGCGAAGCCCATCGGCCCGCCGCTCTGGCGGATTTTGTTAAAGACCTGCCGGCGGCCCGTGAGTAGCTTGTGCACGTAAACCTGATGGCTCACGTCCCAGACGAAACGGTCCTTTGGACAATCGAAAACCCGATGCAACGCGATGGTCATTTCCACCACGCCGAGGTTCGGCGCGAGATGACCGCCGTTCTTGCTGAGAACGTTGATCAGTTCGTCGCGGATTTCCTGCGCCAGCGCCTGGAGTTGCTCCATCGTGAGCATCTTCACATCCGCAGGTGAATTGATCATGTCCAGGTAACGGCCCATCTGTTAAATCCTCGTTAAAATCGTTAAAAGGGTTGAAACCGTTAAAACAACTTGGCTTCCTTGTCCTCGGGAGTCTCTTCCTCGGACGCAGCGTGTTCAGGCTCGTCTTCCGGCTGAAACGGCTTCAACGAAACCGAGCCGTCACTTTTCTTGGTCAGCAGCTCGATTTTCTTTTCGGCTTCCTCAAGTTTCTGGCTGCAGAACCGGACCAGACGCGAGCCTTCCTCGTACTTCTTCAGGATGTCCTCCAGCGGAAGCTCGGCGCCTTCCATCTCAGCCACGATCTTTTCGAGCCGCTGAACAGCCTGTTCGAAACTCGGCTCCTTGGCAGATTCCTTGACGACAATCTTTTTGCTGCTTTTCATCACCAGTAGAGCGGAAACATACCACAGAACCGAACTTTTCATCAAGCACGCATTCCGGCGGCGATCAACCGCGGATTACGCTTGCCACGCTCTGCGTGGCGGATGAGCGCGGATCATTTCACCACCAAGGCACGAAGGGCACCAAGTCATGGAGGGCCATCCCGCCACGGCGGGATCGTGGCCGCAACAAGGCGCAAAGTTTGCAGTTGGAGGGCCACGTTTACCCGCCTCTGGCGGCGCCGAAGGCGACCAGGGCTCCGTCGTGGCCGCTGTTCACGTCTTCTCGTAGGAGCAGCATTCCTGCCGCGACCGGAACCGGACTTTAACCGCGAATGAACGCGGATGGACGCGAATACCGGTAGGGACGGCTCGCCCTTGTCCGCCGTCATGTCTCGCCGAAGTTCTAACGAAGGCGGAAGCTTGAGCGAAGGAGGAGAGCCGTCCGCTTGCCGCTCTTGGTTGTGCGCAATGGGCATGATATATCGCCAGGCGATATATCCTACTGTAACCGCTGCACGCCGCCTGCCGCTTCCCTCATCGTTTGTCACCCTGAGCCTTGGCCGCCGCAGCCACGCCAAAGGCGGGTAAAGCTTGACGGAGGAGGCTTGCCGTTGTGTTCCCGCCTCGCTACACTGCCGCCAATTCAAGAAAGGGTAAATCACGAGTCACCATTAACCGATAATCAACTTTATTTCGCGTAGCTTCGGCTGCTGTCCATCTCGAAACGGGCAATTTCGTAATCCAGGACGGCGCTTGAAGACACGCCCCGCAAGGGCGTGTCCGAAAGCGTTCCTGGAGGGCACGCCCGTGCCTGAGATGGAGCGTGACTAGGCACGCCCCTTCTTTTGGCGCGAGCTTCCTCCACGGAAAGCCATCCGCAGACAGGGCTGAATCGCACGCGAGCGAACCAAGCTCATGCCACTCGGCCAAAATGAAGCCTTTTCTCGCGTCCTGATTGACAAGGCGCTGGAATTCAGCGAATGGAACTTGCTCGATCTGCAGCAAGTCCAATTCGAGTTCCACACTGCAAGTGGTCGCGCCGATTATCTACTGAAGGACAGCCTCGGTCGCACCCTGTGCGTTCTCGAGGCGAAACGCGCGGATCTTGATCCCTACGAGGCCAAAGAGCAGGCTCGCGGTTATGCAGATAACCTGAACGCGCCATTCGTCATCCTCTCCAACGGGCGGGAGCATTGGTTTTGGAATCTTCAACGCGCGAAGGAACAAGACGCCTACCGCATCGAGCGTTTACCATCACAAGAGGACTTGGAGCGCGTTCGCCTTAAGAATCTTCAGCCGCCTCGTCCACTTCTGACGGAAGTCATTACGCCTGACTACCTCTACCGGCTCAAACCCGATCTGAAGTTGCGCGGCTATCAGATCAAGGCGATGGACGCGATTGCCCAACCCTTCGACACAAAGGGCCGTCGCAAGTTCCTGCTCGAAATGGCTACCGGCACGGGCAAGACGCTGCTCTGTGCCGCTCTCATTCGCCGCTTTCTTGTCACCCGCAACGCCGAGCGCGTGCTGTTCATCGTGGATCGCATTGAACTTGCCAAGCAGACGATGGAGGACTTCAACGTTGTCCTCGGCGAGTTCAAGCCGGTTGTCTTCAAGACGGCGCGACGTTCAGGCGAACTGCTCGGCTCGTCAGTGGTTGTGGCAACCATTCAGTCGCTCATGACCGACCGCCGATACCGGGAGGAGTTCACGCCGTTCTATTTCGACCTCGTCATCAACGACGAGGCGCACCGCTCCATCTACGGTGACGCTCGCGAAGTCGTGCAATTCTTCCAAGCCACGCGCATCGGGCTGACAGCCACGCCGAAGGCGTACCTGAAGAACGTCAACGTCCAACAACTTGCCCAAGAGAATCCGAAGGCGTTGGAAGCCCGGCAACTCCGCGACACATACAACTATTTCGGCTGCCAGCCGGGCGAGCCAACTTACCGGTACGACATCATCGACGCTGTCAAAGACCCCGAAGGGCCGTTTCTGTGCACGCCGAAGATAGTGGATGTTCGCACCGACATCACCACGCAAGCTTTGGAAGATGCCGGCTGGACGGTCACGGTCAACGAGCAGGATGAGAACTTTAAGATTCAGGACTTGGAGCGGAAAATCTTCACGCCACACCGCAACCGCGTCATGTGTGAGACGTTTCTCCGCGAATCTCAGAAAGGACCTGACGGACAAATCGGCAAGTCGATCATATTCGCCGTGAATCAGAATCACGCCACGGCGCTGACCAAGATTCTCAACGAGATCAAGCCGGGCATCGCCCTTACGATCACTTCGCGCATCCCGGATTCGTCGTCGTTCGCCAAGGAGTTCCGCGACGGCAAGCGTTCCGAGCGCATCGCTGTGTCCGTGGACATGCTTTCGACGGGCTACAACTGCCGCGACCTGCTCAACGTGGTCCTTATGCGCCCGGTCTTTTCGCCAACCGAATACATCCAAATCAAAGGGCGCGGTACACGCCGGTTCACATTCGTTATTGGCAATACCGAGTACGAGAAGAAATGGTTCTTCCTGCTGGATTTCTGCGGTGTCGCCGAGTACTTCGAGGAGGAATACGATTACGCCGTCCCGCTGGCGTTGCCTCGTCCCAAGTCGGAGAAACATGGCAGCAGCGGAACGCGCTATCCAACTCCGGACACCAGCCCCGGCTACGTCAACGAAACCGGCCCCGGCCAGCCTCAACCTACCGAGCGTCAGATTCCCGTATGGGAAGGCACTGACCGTGTTGTGAGCCAGGAAGTCCGCATCGTCGGCCCAAACGGCGAGAAGGTGGACGTGATGACATTCCGCGGCACGTTCGAGCGCGACCTGAAGGAGTTCGCCGCTGGTAACGATGAATTCAGCACCGCCGTCGAAGCCGAAGACGACGATACGATTGAGACCGTGATGCAGGAGGGGTTCTACCACAAGCCAGAGATGTACTACTCCCCGGACAAACTTGTCGTTGCCTATGGCGTGCCGGCGCCCACGCCCGCGTTTGTGTACAACGCCCTCGGCAGACGCCCGCTGCCGACCAAGGAAGCCATTATCGGCGACACGGTGGATTCCATTGCCGCCCGCTTCAATCTGCGCTACAGCGAACAGAAATGGCTGAATGCCACCGCTGAGTTGGTCGCTGACGATCCGCAAGCACTCGATAAGTTCCTGCGTGGCGATCACACTATGTTCAACGCAGGCCAGTTCGTTCGTCTCGGCGGCCTACAAGCCCTTGCACAATTCACGGCGCGCGATGCTGTTTTCGAGGCATTGCGTCAAACAAGTCTCGTCCGTCAATCGGCCATCACCGCCACGGCCAGCCAAAGCTAACCGGATTTCACAATATGCCAACACAACCCACAATTCCGATAACGCCCAACGGTTCGAACTTCCACTCTTCCGGCCTCCGCCAGAAGGTGGATCAGCTCATGAACATTCTCTACGCCGGTGGGGTTAACAATCCGATGACCTCCATCGAGCAGCTTTCATATCTCATCTTCCTGCGACTGCTCACCGAGCGCGACGAACTCATGGCTACGATGGACAAGAGCTACACCCGCATCTTTTCCGGCCAGTGGGCCAAGTACGCTTGGGGCAACTTCGTCACGCTCACCGGCGACCAACTTTTCAATGCATCACGGGATGCCATCGAGAAACTCAACGAACTGCCGGGGCTTTCCGATACCGGTAAACTCCTTTTCCGGAATGCGACCTTGAAGATTTATGACCGCCCGACACTCCGCGCCGTCATTCAAGGAATTCACGAGATGGATCTCGCCGCCCACGAGGGCGTTGACCTCAAGGGCGACATGTACGAATACCTGCTCAGCAAACTCTCGCAGTCCGGCACCAACGGCCAGTTCCGCACCCCACGTCATATCATTGACCTGATCGTTGCCCTCGTGGATCCGGAACCTCGCCACCGCATTTGCGACCCCGCTTGTGGCACGGCGGGCTTCCTTATTTCCTCTTACAACCACATTCTTCGCAAGAACACCAAGCCCGCCGATCTTGCCCGTGGTCAGACGGACGGCAGCTTGCTCAAGCCCCCGCAATGGAAGTTCCTTTGGGAGCACGCCTTCACTGGGTACGACAACGACTCCGACATGGTTAAAATCGCCATCCTCAACCTCTACCTTCACCAACTCGAAAAGGCACATCTTCAACTCTTTAACCCGCTCACAACCGGCTTCGGCGGTGCGTATCCCGGCAAGCAATTCGACTGCATCCTCGCCAACCCGCCGTTCTCCGGCAAGGTGCAGGACGAAAGCATCCTTGCCGACCTCAACTACAAACTCAACACCCGTGCCACCGAACTGCTCTTCCTGAAATGGTTCATTGACCACCTCACGCCCACCGGCCGTGCTGGTGCCATCGTGCCCAACGGCGTACTCTTTGGCGCAACCAACGCAGCGACGAGTCTGCGCGAACTCCTCCTGACCGAGTGCGATCTCCAAGCTGTGATCGGTTTACCGAGCGGTGTGTTCAAGCCATATTCCGGCGTCGGCACGGCAGCGCTCATCTTCCAAAAGGGGAAGCCAACCGAGTCCGTCTGGTTCTACGATATCACCGCCGACGGCCTGAGCCTCGACGATAAACGTACGGAGATTGACGCCAACGACATTCCCGACGTGCTCGCCAAGTGGCCCAACCGCGAGGAAGGCCCTAACAGTTACCGGGTGCCGATTGCGAAGATTCGCGAGAACGGCTGGAGTCTCGCGGCTGGCCGGTACAAGCCCGTCACCGCCGCTGCCGTAAGCCACGATGCCCCGGCGGAAATCTTCAGTGACGTGCTCAAGCTCGAAAGCGAAATCATCCGGCGCGGCAACGCACTACTTACACAAATCGCCGGAAAGAAATGAAACACTGGCCAACAAGACCGTTGGCGGACGCCTATTGGTTTCAGGAAGGCCCGGGCGTGCGCAAGTGGCAGTTCCTCAACAGCGGAATCAAACTGCTCAACGTCGCGAACATCACAAAGCAAGGTGCGCTCGATTTATCAAAGTCGGACCGATACCTCAGCAAAGAAGAAGTCACTGAGAAATACTCTCACTTCCTAGTTGACGAGGGCGACCTTGTCATCGCCAGTTCTGGCATCTCCTTCGATGAAGATGGCCTATTGCGCACTCGCGGGGCATTTGTTGGACCGCAACATCTTCCGCTCTGCCTCAATACCAGCACTGTTCGTTTCAAACCAAAAGAGGGCGTTTCGACTTTGGCTTGGTTGAGATACTGGCTCGACTCAGTCGAATTTCGCGGGCAAATCACTCGCTTGGTGACCGGCTCTGCTCAGCAAAACTTTGGCCCGTCTCACCTCAAAGCGACCAACATTTCACTGCCGCCGCTGGCGGAGCAGGAGCGGATTGTGAAGTTGTTGGACGAAGCGGACGAGTTACGGAAACTGCGTACTCAAGCCGACCGCCGGACCGCCTCCCTCATCCCTGCCCTCTTTCACCAAATGTTCGGTGACCCGGCCAAGAATTTGAAAGGTTGGCCGGAGGTGAAGCTTGTCGAAGTCACTTCACCGAAGCAGTGGCCGACAATCACACAACAGCAACTCACCAAATCTGGTTTTCCGGTATTCGGCGCAAATGGCCGAATTGGCTTCTACTCCGATTTTAATCACGAAGAACCAACGGTGCTGATCACCTGCCGGGGTGCGACTTGCGGCACGATCAATGTCAGCGAGCCGAAATCATATGTGACTGGAAATGCGATGGCGTTGGACGAGCCGAACTTCGATCTGCTCAACCTGCAATATCTGGAATGGGTGCTTCGAGTGCGTGGTGCCCAAGATACGATTACCGGAACGGCACAGCCTCAAATTACGCGACAAAGCTTGGCAAGAGTCACGTTTCCGGTTGCACCGCTCCCACTGCAAACGGAGTTCTCCCAGCGCGTAACCGAAATTCGCGAACTGGAAGCCGATCAGACCGCGAGTCGCCGCCGCTTGGATGATTTGTTCCAGTCGCTTGTGCACCGTGCCTTTGCAAGTGAGCTATGACCGGCAGCTTGCGCAGCCAATGGGAATTCACGCCCGATGAAATCTGGGAGCGATTGGCCGCGCACGACCAAGCCCCGCTGAGTCTATTCACCGACCTATTCACCACAGTTGACGACTATCTTGCCTTGCCGACCCCGGTCGCCCAGTTTGATGAGATCACCAACGACACCGCCAAAGCCCATGATGCCTTCTGCGCTCTCAAAGGCAGCGACTTTGCCAGCGAGACAGGCGTGGCTGATTTCCTGGCGTCCGCGCACCAAGTAATTTCCGACTACGGCATCCCCGGCTACGCTGAGCTTTTCAAGCTGTCCCTTCGTCAATTCCTCCGCAAATACAACCTCCGCTACCGGCTGGACGACCCCTTCAAGCTCCGCTTCCTTCTTCCCGGCTCGTTCTCTAATCTCTACGGCGAGCTACAACGCATCAATGTCGGCAACCCGCAGTTGCTAACCCTCTGGAGCGACTTCGAGCACTCCTTCGACCGCTATCTTCGCAGCCAAGACGAACCCGATCTGAAAGTTTGCATCGCCAACGCCAGCAAGTATGCCGAAGGACTTGCCGGCACGACGTGCGGCAACAACAACCTTGCCCTCGGTGATCTCTGCGACCAACTCACCGATTGGCCGCACAACGCAATCCGCGCATCCCTCAAGAATCTCTACGGGTTTTGCTCCAACTATCCCGGCATCCGTCATGCCGGTAATCCCGCCAGCCAGATTCGCATTCTCGGCGGCAAAGACTCTGTCATGATTTCAGTGCTTCTGCTCACCTTCTCCGGCTATCTCACCCCGCAGGTTGATCCGCAAGTTGTTCTCGGTGCGTAAGTGGCAACGCCCCAATGTCCGTCGCTGCATTATTGCTCTCTGTCGCGCACGGCGTGAAGACCACCTCGTGCGGCGGTGCGCCAATGACCGATACATCAGTATCTGATGTATCCACCTCAGGGGACGCTTCGCATCCGCTCGCGGACAATCTCGGCCTGCAATGCAGCCGCCAGTACATGGTCGATCAATTCCAGTTGCCACTGATGATCTGTTTCTGCGGCAATGCTGATACCTAGAAGTACTAGGCATCATACTTCAGCGGGCGCGTCGTGAGGGTCTGTCAATCGAAGCCGTGACCGGGTTCTGATCGCGCGCGGGAGAGGCCGGTCGCGGCGCGCACGCGTCACATCACCCGATGGCGTCGCTGATGCACGTCTTGCAATGGGGTTCGCTTGCAAGTAGGATTTGGGCGTGACGAAACTCATGGAAAAGGCTATGGCCGAGGCGAGCAAGCTGCCGGAGAAAGAACAGGACGCACTGGCGGCATTGCTGTTGGACGAATTGTCCTCAGAAAAGAAGTGGGGGAAACAATTCGCCAGCTCTCAAGATGAACTGGCGAAGCTGGCGCGCGAAGCCATTGGCGAGTTCAAGGCGGGTGGAACGAAGTCTCTGGACGAAAGCCTTGACCTCTCGCACGACTAGCGCGTTTCGGCAGTTGTTCCGCGACCTCCCGCCGCCCATTCAAGCGCAAGCCCGGCGGGCGTACCAACTCTGGCTGCACAATCCGCAACACCCTAGTCTGCGTTTCAAGCGGATTCACAGCACACTTCCCATCTACTCGGTTAGGATTGGGCTAGGCTGGCGAGCCGTCAGCGTCCGGGAAGGCGACACAACAATCTGGTTCTGGATCGGCTCTCACGCGGGGTACGACCGGTTAATCAAGACGCTCAGGGGCGTTTGACGGAAGCCGCCACAATCCTCGGCCTGCGCGTCCTCGACCACATTATCGTCACCAAGAAAGCCCACTACAGCTTCCAAGAAGCTGGTGTTCTTGTGGCTTGAGATCGCCTCACGCCGCTTCGCGTTAATCTGCGTTTATTCGCGGTTGAGAGGCTGTCGCCGAATCCTTTTGCGCGATCCTGCAAAGCAAATCGGTTCTACGACACGACGGAGCCGAATTCACCATCAGCGACGAGCGTGCGGATCTGATCTCCGACTTTAACGGTTTTAACGGTTTTAACGATTCTCCCCTCCGCCGTGCGGGTAATGCTGTAGCCGCGCTCCAACGTCGATTTCGGGCTGAGCAGGTTCAGCTTGGTGCTGGCTTGCCGCAGCCGATGGCCGATCTCACGCAACAATCGTGACGATGCGCCATCGAATCGCTGGGAATTCGCTTCGAGCCGCTGTTTCCAACTCGACACCTGCGCTTGCGGGCTGAGCAACTTGAACTTTTCGCCGGCTGTTTCAAGCCGTACACGCTGGCCGTTCAACGCCGACGCCGTGGCATGCGTCAGCCGATGACGCAGATCGTCCACCTGTTGCTGATACTGGCGGGTCAACTCGGCAGGTTGGCGAAAGACGTAGCTCGTTGCCAACGTCATCAGCCGGTGCCGCGCTTCGCCAACTTGCAGACGCAAATCCTTTTCCAACCGCCTCTGATACTCCCGCATTCGGGCTGCAAACTCGTCCTTCGCCTTCACGACCAACTCGGCAGCCGCGCTCGGCGTCGGCGCGCGCAGGTCAGCAACGAAATCGGCAATCGTGAAATCGATTTCGTGGCCGACAGCCGAAATCGTCGGAATCTTGGATCGGGCAAGGGCGCGTGCGATGATCTCTTCGTTGAACGCCCACAAATCTTCCAGCGACCCGCCGCCGCGCGTGACGACCAGAACGTCGAGCGCGAGAGCGTGAGAAGCGTGGAGCGCATTAAACTGGTCAATGGCATCGGCGATTTCCTGCGCGGCGCCTTCGCCTTGGACGCGCACGGGATTGATGATGATGTGCACGTTCGGAAAGCGCCGTCCGATGATGTTGAGGAAATCGCGAATAGCCGCGCCGGTCGGCGAGGTGACAAGGCCGATGCATTGGGGAAGGGCAGGGATCGGTTTTTTCCGAGCAGGGTCGAACAAGCCTTCCTTGGCGAGTTGTTGCTTCAAGCGTTCAAACGCAAGTTGGAGTTCGCCGATGCCTTTCGGCACGAGTTGTCGAACGATGATCTGGTACTGGCCGTGCTTTTCGTAAACACTGATGTCACCGAAGGCCAGCACGCGGAGGCCGTCTTTCAGCTTGAAGTTGACGCTGCTCGCGGCATTGCGGAACAACACGGCGGCCAGTTGCGCGTTGGCGTCCTTCAAATTGAAGTACATGTGCCCCGACGACGGCGTGCGCAGATCGGAGACCTCCCCTTCCACCCAGACGCTGGGAAAATTGTTCTCCAGCAGCGCGCGGATTTTCCGCGTCAACTCGGTGACGGTGAGAACTTGTGTGGGGATGGCTGGCATGGCGGCAATCGTTTCATAAATCTCTGGTGGCACAGGCGTCCCTGCTCCGACTGGAATCGCGAGTCCTGCTCGGACCTGTACGCGCGAATTGGACAGGCACGGAGGCCTGTCCCACCATCTGTGAGATGAGTGTTACAACCTGTGCTTCACCTCCTCCAGTTTCTTTTTCGCCAGCGCCTTGTAGTAGTCGTCGGTCACCCAGGCTTTCGGCATGGCGAGGGCGTGCTCCAATTCCTTGTCGGCTTCGGCCCATTGGCGGGCCGCAGCCAGCGTGATGCCCAACTCGACGTGATGTGCGACGACGTTGGGCGCAAGCTCGGTCGCCTTGCGCAGGTTGGCAGTCGCTTGTTCAAGCGAGGCGGACGGGAATCTTCCGTAGAGTAGCTCCGCAAACTTCTTCAGCATCCAGTTCAACTCAGCCATCTCACGATGCCAGATGCCGAGGACATGATACGCGAGATCCTCCTTGGGATTCAGCTCGATGGCCTTTTCGGCTTCCGTCTTCACTTCCTTGGACAGCTCGACCTTCTGCTTGCCGCCTTCGTAAAGCGCGAGTTTGCCGACTGCAATGGCAAGGTAAACGCGGCCTTTGGAGTCGTCGGGATTCAGTCGCACGGCTTCGCGCGCAAGGCGTTCGGCCGCGACGCACAGTTTCTTTTTTTCGCCCGGATTTCCGGAGGCGAGCGTGGCTTTGTCGGCGTAAGCGCGCGCCAGTTTCCAGGTCGCTTCGTAGCTTTTCGGGTCGAGCTTGATCGCTTCTTGGTATGCGGCAACGGCCTTTGTAAGATCGAACTGGCCGACCGCCTGATCGCCCGCCGAGAGCGCGGACACGACGTTGACGTCTTCCCCCGCTGCTGTCGCCGCTGTAAGAACCAGAACCGCGAGCCAGAGGCTACGGCTCATAATCTTCGTTCGGAAACTCCGGCGTCATCACAGGTTTGTAACCATGCGGAAACGGGACCGGGAACGTCACGATCTCGTACACGCCGACCACTTCGCGCCCGAACCAGCGAACCAGACCTTTGCCGATGCCGTAGGTCACGCCTGCCGCGCCGCCTTTATCGGAAGTGACTTTGGTGACCTGGTTCGGCATCTCCACGACGCCGAACAAAAGATTCGAACATCCGCGCCCCAATTTTCGCAGCGCATTGTGTCCCGACGGCTTCTGGTCGATGCTGGTCTCGGCGCGGGCAGCCAGCACAGTCAGGCACAGGACTCCGAACGACAGGATAAGTGCTTTGGCTTTCATGCAAGGCAATATAGCGGCTTTGTCCGATTTTTCAATGTGTTTCCTTGCGTGTTCTCGACCGTCTCCGTTAATCTCATGAAGCCATGAGACTCAAGGGCAAGACCGCGCTGGTCACCGGCGCCGCGAAACGCGTGGGGCGCGAAATCGCGCTCGGCCTCGCCCGACACGGCGCCAATATCGTCGTCCACTACAACACGTCCGCTGCCGACGCGCGCCGCGCCGTGGCCGAGATCAAGGCGCTCGGCGTTGACGCCATCACGGTGAAGGCCGATCAGGCCAACGCCCGCCAGGTGCACGCCGCCGTTACTCAAGCGCTCAGACACTTCGGCACGATAGACGTTCTCATCACCAGCGCGGCGGTCTACAAAAAGACCCCCTTCGACACGCTGACGGAACGCGATTGGGATTTCCATATCAATGCCAACCTGAAAGGGCCGTTCCTGTTTGCGCTGGAGGTCGGGCGCCACATGAAAGCGCGGCGCAGCGGCGCGGGCAAGATCATCCTGTTTGCCGACTGGGCGGCCATACGCCCGTACGCTGACTATCTTCCGTACTGCGTCTCGAAAGCTGGTGTCATCTGTTTGACCAAATCACTCGCCAAGGCGCTCGGCCCGAACGTGCAGGTGAATGCGATCGCGCCGGGCCCGATCCTGTTGCCGTCCGACATGACCGAAGCCGAGAAGCAGGATGTCATCGACGCCACGGTCGTCAAACGGATTGGCAGCCCGCAGGACATCGTCAACTCCGTGCTGTTCCTGATCGAAGGCAGCGACTTCATCACCGGTCACACGCTGTTGGTCGATGGCGGACGATTGATTGCGGGAATCTAATGAACCACCAAGGCACCAAGGCACCAAGAACGGCAATCTCGTCGGAGACCGACGCGATTGCCAAGCAGGTCGTTGACGCCGCGTATGCTGTTCACCGGGCACTTGGGCCTGGCTTGCTGGAGAGCGTGTATGAGATTTGTCTCGTCCACGAGTTGGTGAAGCGCGGACTCAACGTCGAACGCCAGGTGAGCTTGCCTGTCGTTTACGATTCGCTCCGTTTGGACGCAGGCCTCCGATTGGACCTTGTCATGGAGCGACAAGTCGTGGTGGAACTCAAGGCGGTCGAGATTCTCTTGCCAGTGCACGAAGCGCAACTTCTGACATACCTAAAGCTCTCGGGGTATCGCCTTGGTCTGCTGATTAATTTCAACGTTTCGCTCATCAAACATGGCATCCGAAGGATGGCTCTATGAAACCCTTGGTGTCTTCGTGTCTTCGTGGTTAAACTCCATTCGCCATGTTCAAGGTCACGAAGCAAATCGAGTTCTGTTACGGGCATCGGTTGCTGAATTATCAAGGCCAGTGCCGCCATCTGCACGGGCATAACGGACGAGTGGAGATTGACATCGAGACCGGTGCGCTGGACGGGCGCGGGATGGTGCACGATTTCGCCGACATCAAGACCTCGGTCAAGAACTGGATCGATGAGACGCTCGATCATCGGATGCTGCTGTGCAAAGACGATCCGATTGTCCCGTTGCTGAAACAACGCGGCGAGTTGTTCTTCGTCACGGACGAAAATCCCACCGCCGAGAACATCGCCAAACTCATCTTCAATCACGCCAAGTCGAAGGGGTTGCCCGTCGTCGAAGTGCGCCTCTGGGAAACATCAACCTCCTGTGCGACGTATCGAGGTTGAACCATTGGCGCACCACAGGGACGGAGAGGCTTCATTCAGTGTAGGCCGCCTCCCTGCCCCGAAAGCTTTCGGGGTGAACGAGGCGGCGCTGTTGGGATTCTGTGGGACTTCGCCGACTCACCCGCCTGCATCGCTTTGCGAACCCGCCTGCAACGCCGCGATAGCTGCGGGCAGGGCAATGCGGGCAGGTAGAGTCGGCCTACAACAAATCGCCTCCGCAATCTCTGTGCCTCTGCCGTGATTACCACCCGCTCTCGACAATTCCGGTGGCGGCGGGCAATATCTCCATCACAATGACGGCTCCAGTGGCGATACGCCTTTATGAACCGCGCGATCGCGAGGCGATCCGACAGATCTGTTGCGACACGGCGGACGGCGGCGAGCCGGTGGAGGCATTCTTCCCCGACCGGGAAGTGTTTGCCGATCTGCTGACGCTCTACTACACGGATTACGAACCGTCATCGACGTGGGTGGCCGAGCGGGATGGTCAGGTGATCGGCTATCTGACGGGCTGCCTCGACACGCGCCGGTTTCTTCGCGTGATGGCGTGGCGGCTCGTGCCGAGGACGTTTCTCAAGGCGCTGGTGCGCGGCACGCTCTGGCATCCGCAAGTCGTGACATTGCTCAGCGCCAACCTCGGTGGCTGGTTGCGAGGCGGATTTCGCCGTGAGGTGTCGCTCTGGAGTTATCCCGCGCATCTGCACGTCAATTTGCGGAAGGGGAATCGTGGACAAAAGATTGGCCGCCAACTCTTGGAGCGATTCTTTCAACAAGTGCGCGATGCGGGCCTGAACGGCGTTCACGCCGGCGTCAGCTCGCAGAACGAACGGGCGCGCCGGTTTTTTGAGTCCCTCGGTTTTACGCCGCTGGCGCTCGAAACGCGGTTTCGGTCTCACGGCACGCAGCAGCCGGTCAGCACGATCGTTTACGGCAAACGATTCTGAACGGCCATTGCCGGGAACTATGACGACGACCCGGTCGCGACAGGAATGTCGCTCCTACAACCAAACCTCCAGACGGCCTTTTCCCTTGAGCGGTTTGGCGGTCGTAGCTAGACTGCCGCGTCATGCCGGAGAACATGATCGGCGAAACCGATGTGGCGTAAGCTGAGTCCACTGATTCTGACCGGTGCGGGACTGCTTGCGTACTGCAACACGTTCCGCGTGCCGTTCATTTTCGACGACCTCAACGTGATCACCAACAACGCCCACGTCCGTACGCTCTGGCCTCCGTGGGAAGCGATGATTGCGCCGGCACAAATTCCCGTCGCAGGCCGGCCCGTCGTCAGTCTTTCGCTGGCGCTCAACTACGCCGTCAGCGGACTGCAACCGTGGAGTTATCACGCGTTCAATCTCGCCTTGCACATCGCCAACGCTTTGCTGTTGCTCGGCATCGTGCGCCGCACGGTGCGCGGCGAACGGGCCGACGGAACTGCTCTCGCGGTCGCGCTGATCTGGCTGGTGCATCCGCTGTTGACCGAGAGTGTCACCTACGTGGTGCAACGCACCGAATTGCTGATGGCGTTGTTCTTTCTGCTGACTTTGTACTGCGTGATTCGCGGTTGGCAGTTTGGCGCCGTCGTCGCGAGCGCGTTGGGGATGGGATCGAAGTAAGTGATGGCGGTGGCGCCGCTCGTTGTGCTGTTGTACGATAGAACGTTTCTCGCGGGATCATTTCGGGAAGCGTTGCGGCAACGATGGAGATTGTACGCGGCGCTGGGGGCGACATGGCTGGTGCTCGCGGCATCCATTGCGGGTGGCGCCCGGAGCGCAACGGTCGGGATCGGTTTCGAGCGGATCACGCCGGTCCACTACGCGCTGACGCAGTGCGGGGTGATCGCCCACTATTTGCGGCTGACGATCTGGCCGCGTCCGTTGGCGCTGGATTATGATGATTGGCCGATCGCGCAGTCGGTCGCCGACGTTTGGCCTGCAGCGGGTTTGGTCGTCGCGCTGGTGGCGGCGACGTTGTGGGCGCTCTGGCGAAAGCAGCGGTGGGGATTTCTAGGCGCGGCTTTCCTGTTGATCCTGTCGCCCACGTCAAGTTTTGTGCCGATTGTGAGCGAAGTGGCAGCGGAGCGACGGATGTATCTGCCGCTGGCTGTCGTGGTGACCACCATTGTTTTCGGTGTGCGCATGCTGGTGAAGGACCCGTTGCGCCGTGGAGTGCTTGTTGCGGTCGCGGTCGTCGGATTCGGCAGCATGACCGTGCGGCGAAACGGAGATTACGTGAGCGACCTTGCGATTTGGAGCGACACGGTGGCGAAGCGCCCGAACAATGCGCGCGCCCAGATGAGCTTTGGCGTTGCACTGCTGGAACGGGGCAAAGTGGACGAAGCGTCGGGGCACCTTCGAGAGGCTGTGCGACTGAAGCCCGGATATGGGGCGGCACATGACGATCTTGGCGCCGCGCTCGCCAAGCAGGACCGCCTGGCTGAAGCCATTGCTGAATTCCGCGAGGCCCTGCGGTGCGAGCCGAACAACGCGCGCGCACACTACAACCTTGGTTTGGCGCTGGTGAAAGAGGGTGATCCTGCCGATGCGGTTCCGCAATTTGCCGAGGCCGTTCGGTTGGAGCCGGACTTCGCGCAGGCAAGCAGGCAATTGGCATCAGCTTTGGCGCAACCCGGTCGGACGAACGAAACGACTCGCCCGTTGAAGGAGCGTTCACCGTGAGGACGGTACGCGGAATCACGGACCTCCGATCGTCGCCGGGTTTTGTTCTTGAGCGGTGTTGGAGGCATCGTTAGACTGCCGCGCCATGCCTGAGATGGATGTCAGTTATGTGGCGTATCTAGCCCGTCTGGAGTTGAGCGCAACGGAGAAGCAGAAGATTTCCGCGCAACTCAAGGATATTCTGTCGTATGTGGCGAAACTCAACGAGTTGGACGTGTCGAAGGTTGAGCCGACGGCACACGCGACGCCGCTTACAAACGTGCTTCGCAAAGACGAAGTGCGTCCATCCGTCGAGAGGGGAAGAATCCTGAAGAACGCCCCCGACAACGCGCGCGATTTGTTCATCGTGCCGAAGATTGTGGAGTGATTGGTGATGAGCTTGCATGCTCTGACGATCCACGAACTGCGCGACAAGCTGCGGCGCGGCGACGTGTCGGCACGCGAGGCGACGCAGGCGGTGCTCGATCGCATCGCGGCGGTGGACGACAAGCTCAAAGCGTATCTGTGGCTTAATCCTGACGATGCACTGGCGCAAGCCGAGGCGGTTGACCGCGCCGGCATCGCCAAGAACGGCAAGCTTCTCGGTGGAATCCCTGTCGCCATCAAGGACGTGATCAACGTGGACGGCCAGCCGTGCACGTGTGCGTCGAAGATTTTGAAGGGTTACATCTCCGTCTATGATGCGTTCGTCATCAAGCGGCTGCGGGAAGCAGGCGCGGTGCTTCTGGGACGGACGAACATGGACGAGTTTGCCATGGGCAGCTCGACAGAGAACTCGAGCTGGGGTGTGACTAGAAACCCGTGGGATTTTGACCGTATTCCCGGTGGATCAAGCGGCGGCAGTGCGGCGGCGGTCGCGTCGGATGAGGCGATTGCCGCGTTGGGCAGCGACACGGGCGGTTCGATCCGGCAACCTGCCGCCGTTTGCGGCTGCGTTGGGTTGAAGCCGACGTATGGGCGGGTGTCGCGCTACGGATTGGTCGCGTTCGCATCATCGCTGGATCAGATTGGGCCGCTTACGAAGACGGCAGCGGACTCCGCGTTGATGCTGGGCGTGCTGGCGGGCCACGATGCGAGCGATTCGACCAGCGTGCCGCAGCCTGTGCCCGATTACACGGCGGCCTTGGGACAAGGGATCAAAGGGTTGCGGGTCGGTTTGCCGAAGGAATATTTTATCGAGGGCATGGATCGCGAAATCGATGCGGCGGTCCGGGCGGCTGTGAAGAAGCTGGCGGAACTCGGCGCGGAAGTCGTGGAGATTTCGCTGCCGCACACGCAGTACGCGGTCGCGGTTTATTATTTGATCGCGACGGCGGAGGCGAGCGCGAATCTGGCGCGGTTTGACGGGGTGCGCTACGGACTGCGCATCCCAGGAAAAGATCCGATTGAGATGTACGGCAAGACGCGTGGTGCGGGTTTCGGTCCCGAAGTAAAGCGGCGGATCATTCTCGGCACGTATGCGCTGAGCGCCGGATACTACGACGCGTACTATCTGCGCGCGCAGAAAGTGCGGACGTTGATTCGGCGGGATTTTGAGCAGGCGTTCACGAAGTGCGACGCGATCGTGACGCCGACTTCGCCGACGGCGGCGTTCAAGGTCGGCGAGAAGACGGATGACCCGTTGCAGATGTATCTGAGCGACATTTTCACGATCAGCGTCAACCTCGCGGGCAATTGCGGCGTGAGCGTTCCGTGCGGGTTCACGACGAAGCCGAAGCTGCCGATTGGCTTGCAGATTCTCGGCAAAGCGTTCGGGGAAGAAACGATCCTGCGCGTCGCGCACGCGTATGAGCAGGCGACTGGATGGCACAAGGACAAGCCGAACTTGTAGAAACGATGGAATACCAGGCGGTCATAGGACTCGAGGTGCACGTTCAACTGAAGACGCGCTCGAAGATGTTCTGCGGGTGCACGACGGAGTTTGGCGCGCCGCCGAACACGCAAGTGTGCCCCGTGTGTCTCGGATATCCCGGCGTGTTGCCCGTGATGAACGAGGACGCGGTGCGCAAAACGATTCTGACGGGGCTGATGATCAGCAGCGAGATCAGCCGGTTTTCGAAGTGGGACCGGAAAAATTATTTCTACCCCGACATGCCCAAGAACTACCAGATTTCGCAATACGACCTGCCGCTGTGCAAAGGGGGGACGGTGGAGATCAAACTGGAGGGCGGCGGGACGAAAAAGATCGGCGTCACCCGCGCGCATCTGGAGGAGGACGTGGCGAAGAATTCTCATTTCGAGACGTCCAGCGGCGTGGATTTCAATCGCGCGGGCGTGCCGCTGATGGAGGTCGTGAGCGAGCCGGACATGAATTCGCCCGAGGAAGCATTTGCGTATCTGACCGCGCTGAAGGAAATCCTGATCAGTGGCGGCGTGAGCGATTGCGACATGGAGAAGGGGCAATTGCGCTGCGACTCCAACGTGTCGGTCCGGCCCGTCGGGCAGAAGGAATTCGGCGAGAAGGTCGAGATCAAGAACATGAACACGATCTCCGGCGTTCGCCGCGCGCTTGCGTACGAAATCGAGCGCCAGATTGCCGCGTTGACGAGAGGCGAGAAGATTCAACAGGAGACGCGTCGTTGGGACGATGGGGCAGGGAAGACGTTCGTGATGCGGACGAAGGAGTACGCGCACGATTACCGCTATTTCCCGGAGCCGGACTTGATGCCGGTGGTAGTGAGCGACGCGATGGTTGATGAGATTCGGAAACTGTTGCCCGAATTACCAGAGGACAAGCGCCAGCGGATTATGAAGCAATACGGGTTAACGGAATACGACGCCGGCGTGCTAGTTGGCCTTGCTTACATTGCGGTCTTCTACGAAAAGGCAGCGGCGCAGTCGAAGAATCCGAAGGCGATCGCCAATTGGATCATTACGGAATTGCTCGGCAAACTGGCGGAAACGAAACAAACGCTGGCTGAATGTCGCATCGCACCGGCGCAATTGGCGGAGTTGGTGTCACTCGTGGACGGCGGGCAGATCAGCGGCAAGATGGCGAAGGACGTGTTTGCCGAAATGTTTGCCACGGGCAAAGGCGCCGCGGCCATTGTGAAGGAAAAGGGGTTGGCGCAGGTCAGCGATGCGGGCGCGGTCGAGGCGTTTGTTGATCAAGCGATCGCGGCGAATCCGAAGTCGGTGGCCGATTACAGGGCTGGCAACGTGGCGGCCATCAATTTCCTTAAGGGTCAGGTGATGAAGCTCAGCAAAGGCAAGGCGAATCCGCAGTTGGCGGGTGAGATTCTGGCGCGGAGGCTGCAAAATCCATGATGTCCACAACTTGTTTTGAGGTCGGGCGATACGCTCTCAGTTGTCTTGACGGGTCTGTTGAGAGGCAGTAATGTTTGCGTAGCAATATCTCGAGAAGGATATGCCAGCCCAAGACGAATATGTCGTAGAACTCCTGCGGGACCTCGGACTGATCACGCACGAGGACCTGCTGAAGGCCAAGGATATGACCAAGCTGGGAGGCATTGGCCTGCTCGATGCGCTGATCAAGATGGGCCGCGTGACGCAGATGGACGTGTCCAAGGCGTTGGCCAGCCAGTTCGGAATGGACACAATCAACCTGGCCGAATACCGCGTCCCCGAAGAAGTCCTCGCGCTGGTACCGCGCCACATAGCCCGCCGCTACAAGGTTGTCCCTGTTTACAGGCACGATAACACGCTCACCGTGGCCATCAGCGATCCAATGGACGTCGATACGATCGACAGTCTTCGCTACATTTTGAGGGTGAACGTCGAACCTGTGGTTGCCTCGAAGCCTGATATCGAAGCATCGTTGGCCCGTTATTACGGCGGCGGTGACGACACTGTCGAGAATATGCTGCAGGAAATCACCGAGGGCGAAATCGACCTGGGCATTTCAGCGAAAGCGGCGGAGTTAAGGATTGACGAAGGGGCGGAGACCGAGGCGGACGCGCCGATTATTAAACTGGTCGGGCTGATAATCAACGAGGCCTATCGCAGTCGGGCCAGCGATATTCACATTGAGCCGATGGAGAAGCGGTTGCGCGTCCGTTACCGCATCGACGGCGTATTGCACGAGGTGGAGAACCCGCCGAAGAAGTTACAGCAAACGATCATCAGCCGTCTCAAGATCATGTCCAATATGAGTATCGCGGAAAAACGCGTGCCACAGGATGGGCGCATTGAGATTCCCGTGATGGGCCGGGTGCTGGATTTGCGCGTCTCATGCTTGCCGACCAATCACGGCGAGAGCATCGTGATGCGTATCCTGGACAAGAGCAGCTTGTTGCTCGGCTTGAGTGACCTCGGGTTCTTTACCGACCAGGAGGAAGTCATTAACAGGGTCATCGGGTCGCCCGACGGTGTTTTCCTCATCACTGGGCCGACCGGTTCCGGCAAGACGACGACTCTTTACGCCTGCCTCAACACAATCAATAAGCCCGACCGTAAGATCATCACGGTTGAGGACCCTGTTGAGTACCAACTGGCGGGCATCAATCAGGTACAGGTAAATGCCGAAATCAACCTGACATTTGCGGCGGCGTTGCGTTCGATTCTGCGTCAAGCGCCGAACATCATCATGATTGGTGAAATTCGTGACTTGGAAACCGCCAATATCGCTGTCCAGTCGGCGCTGACCGGTCACTTGGTGTTCTCGACGCTGCACACCAATGACGCGCCGTCAGCGGTGACGCGTCTGATCGACATTGGCGTGAAGCCATTCCTCGTGGCCTCGGCAGTGCGCGCGATCATGGCACAACGGCTGGTACGCACGATATGTCCGAGGTGTAAGGAGCCCTATACGCCGAGCAAGTATGAGATGGACATGTTGAGGCTCGACCCGGAAGAGATGAAGAAGACCACGATTTATAAGGGGCGTGGCTGTTCGGATTGCGCAAAGACAGGTTACCGCGGTCGCAAGGGCATCTTCGAGATCTTCGTGATCGACGAGGAGATGCGCCGCATGGTTTACGAGAAAGTATCTTCGAACGTGCTTCGCAATCGCGCCCGCGAGATTGGAATGCGTACTCTGCGCGAAGACGGCGTACGCAAGATCATGGCGGGTATCACCACGCCCGAGGAAGTCATTTCGATCACGCAGCGTGATGTAGATTAGGTTGAACGCCAGGATTCGCCCCAACCAACATGGAGAAAGATAACAATGTTGACTCAAATGGATGATTTGTTGCAGGTCGTGGTGGATGAAGGCGCATCCGACCTGCACATTCGCGTAGGCGTGCCTCCTATCATTCGCTTGCACGGAGAATTGTTGCCGATGGACTTACCCGTGCTGACGCCCGAGGACACCGAGAACTTGATGAAAGCCGTCACCTCTGAGAGTCACATTCAGAAGGTGCGCGAGCAAGGCGGAACGGACTTCGGCTTTGCATTTGGTGACATGGCTCGTTTCCGAGTGAGTGTCTTCAAAGAGAGAGGCAATCACGGCTTGGTGTTGCGCCAGATTCCCAACAAACTGATGTCGCTGGAGCAGATCGGGTTGCCGCCGTCGGTCAAGGATTTGCTGTATCGTCCCCGGGGGTTGGTCCTCGTAACCGGGCCGACTGGCTCGGGCAAGACCACGACGCTGGCTTCGATGATTGACATCATCAACACCGAACGCGACTGTCACATCATCACCGTCGAGGACCCGATCGAGTACTACCATCCTCACAAGAAGTGCGTGGTGACCCAGCGCGAGATCGGCGTGGATGTTCCCGATTTCGCTGAGGCCCTGCGGCGCGGGTTGCGCCAGGACCCGGACGTAATCCTGGTGGGCGAAATGCGGGACTTGGAAACGATGGAGGCCGCGATCACAGCGGCGGAAACCGGGCACTTGGTGTTTGCGACGCTGCACACGACGGGCGCGGCGCGGACGGTGGACCGCATTGTGGACGCTTTCCCAACGAACCAGCAAGAGCAGATCCGCACCCAATTGGCGTCCTCGATCGTCGCGGTGATTTCGCAAGTGCTGCTGGTTCGCGCCGACGTCAAGGGTCGCATCGCTTGTTTTGAGATTATGATCTCCACGCCGTCGATTCAGGCATTGATTCGCGACAACAAGACGTTCCGGATCACCTCGGATATTCAGACGGGAGCGAAGTTCGGCATGGTGACTTTGGATTCAAACCTGATGAGCCTCTATGAGCGCGGGCTCATTTCGTACGCCGACCTCATCACGAAAGCTCAAGACCCGCAGTCAATCCTGCAGAAGATGGAAGGCGACCAGTCAGCTAGGAGGCGCTAGATCATGTTTGAGAGCGAAGCAGCCATATTGTCTGAACTTATCCGTGAGCGCAACCTGATCAGCCCCAAGCAATTGACGGAGGTTCAGGAGGAGCACGAGCGGACAGGCAAACCGCTGTCGCAGGTAATCGTCGATTTCGGATTGGTGGGCGAAGAACAACTGTTGCGGGCCGTCGCCGAGCAACTAAACTTGGAGTACCTGAATCTCGAAGATGTGGATACCCAGCAACAAGTGTTGCGCTCCATGCCAGGCAGCGTCGCGCGAATGTACGGTGCAGTCCCGGTTTCAGTGATGGGCAACATCGTCACTGTGGCCGTCCTCGATCCGTACAATCCACAACTTGTTGAAGAACTCTCGTTTGTCCTGGGCAAAGACGTTCAACTCGCCGTCGCGCCGCGCAAGCAGATCGAAGCCGCGATCGCGCGGTATTACAGCGAGGAGAGCGGCTCGCTCAAGGATGTGCTTGCGGACATGGAGTCGCAATTGGCCACCTCGGCAATCGTGGAAACCGTCGCCAAAGGAGGGGGCGGAACCGCTGCGCTGGAGGAACTGGCCAGTCAGGCGCCGCTCGTGCGGTTTGTGAACCTGGTCTTGTTCCAGGCGATCCATGACCGTGCCAGCGACATCCACTTCGAGCCGTTCGAGGATGAATTCAAGATTCGCTACCGTGTTGATGGCGCCCTATATGAAATGGCGCCACCTCCGAAGCACCTCGCGTTGCCCGTGATTTCCCGCCTCAAGGTCATGTCCAACCTCAACATCGCGGAGAGACGACTGCCGCAGGATGGGCGCGTCCGGATCAACCTCGGCGGCCGCGATGTGGACTTGCGCGTCTCGACGTTGCCCACGCAGCATGGCGAGTCGGTCGTGTTGCGCGTGCTGGATCGCACGGTGGTAAACCTGGAACTCGAAAGCCTGGGCATGCCGAAGGAGATTTACGAGAAGATGCTGGAGGTGGTTCGCATTTCCAACGGCCTCGTCATCGTGACAGGGCCGACGGGCTCGGGCAAGACGACAACGTTGTACTCCTGCTTGAAACGAGTCAACACGATCGATTTGAAGCTGCTCACCGCAGAAGACCCCGTCGAGTATGACATTGAGGGGATTATGCAGGTCGCCGTCAATGATGCGTTCGGGCTGACTTTTGCGCGGGCGTTGCGCTCCTTCTTGCGGCAGGACCCCGATATCATCATGGTGGGCGAAATGCGCGACTTGGAGACGGCACAGATCGCCATTCAGGCATCCCTCACGGGGCACCTGGTCTTTACGACGCTGCACACAAACGATGCCCCTGGTGCCGTGACGCGCATGATTGACATGGGTGTCGAACCGTTTTTGGTCACATCGACGCTGGAAGGCGTGCTGGCACAACGCCTCGTGCGGAAGGTTTGCAAGAAGTGTCGGGTTGCGTATGAGCCGACGGAGGCGGTATTGTCGGGGTTGGGGCTGACGAAGGCCGACGTACAGGGGCGTCCATTTTACTATGGCAAAGGCTGCATAGACTGCAACGAAACCGGCTATTGGGGTCGCAAAGGATTGTTTGAATTACTGCTGGTGTCAGACCCCATCCGCGAGTTGGTTAACATGCGTGCGCCCTCGGGGGTCATCCACGCCAAGGCACTCGAGTTGGGAATGCGGACGCTGCGCGAAGACGGAATCCGCAGCATTCTGGATGGAGATACGACCGTCGAAGAGGTATTGAAATACACCTGAGTTGCCGCGACCGCGAAGTCGCGGAGGAGGCCGATATGCCGAAATTCAATTATGTCGCGATGGACACGAAGGGCAAGGAGATCACGGGCGTCCTCGAAAGCGACAACAGCACCACCGCTGTCAGCCGCATTCGCGAAATGGGGTATTTCCCGACAAACGTCACCGAGGTAACCAAGGACAAGAAGGGTGGCCGACCGACTCCCGCACCGGTGGGCGTGGCCAAGTCTGCCAAGTCCGCCAAGTCTGCCAAGTCCGCCAAGAAGGGTTTCGGCCACATGGAGCTGAAATTCCTCCAAGGCAACACGGTGAAGTCAAAGGTTCTCACGGCGTTCACGCGACAGTTGGCGACGCTGATCGACGCCGGCTTGCCGCTGCTGCGCGGGCTGGACGTGCTGCGCAAGCAGGAGAAGAATCCCGTCCTCAGGCGCACGCTGATCCGGTTGGCCGAAGCTGTCGAAGGCGGCAGCACGTTTAGCGAAGCGTTGGCGCAGCACCCGAAAGTTTTCAATAAGCTTTACGTGAACATGGTGCGTGCTGGCGAAGCGGGTGGTGTGCTTGACGTGACTCTCAGCCGACTGGCCGAGTTTCAAGAAAAGGCGCAGAAGATCAAGGGCAAGGTCATCTCGGCGATGGTATATCCTGCGGTGATCATCAGTGTCTCTATGGGGATTATGTTCTTCCTGATGGTCGTCATTGTGCCGAAGTTCCAGGAGATTTTCAACGAACTGCTGGAAGGCAAGTCGCTGCCGCCACTGACGCTGTTTGTGTTGGGCATCAGCAATCTGGTGAAAAACCAGTACTTGCTGGTCATTGGTGTTGTCGTTGCCTTGGTGGTTGCCTTCAAAATGATTGGCAAGACAGAGAAGGGTCGTTATGCGATCGACGTGATTAAGCTCCATGCGCCTGTGTTCGGTTCATTGATCCGCAAGTCCAGTATTACGCGGTTTACCCGCACGTTGGGCACGCTGATTGCCAGCGGCGTTCCCATCCTGCAAGCGCTCAATATCGTCCGCGAAACCTCGGGCAATGCAGTTATTGCCAATGCAGTCAGTCAGATACACGACGCGGTCAAAGAGGGTGAACGGATCGTCCAGCCGCTGGAAGCCTCCAAGGTGTTTCCGCCGATGGTCATCAGCATGGTGGATGTCGGCGAGGAAACCGGCGCGTTGCCGGATATGCTGGTGAAAGTGGCGGACGTCTACGACGAGGAAGTGGACAACGCAGTCGGGGCAATGACGTCGCTGCTCGAGCCGATCATGATCGTGTTTTTGGCCGTGATCGTCGGCACGATCGTCATTTCCATGTTCCTGCCCCTGATCAGCGTCATCGGTACACTGAGCAGTTCGTAGATCCGAAGGACTGGGGGCGGCTCGGATCGAGAGGGACACTCTGCCTAGGAGCGCGTAAACAAATCCTGTGTGCGAGCCGTTTCCTCTTCCACCTCAGCCAGGAGGAATTTGAAGCCTAACTGCTTGAATAGCGCCGATAGTTTCGTGTAGTCGGGGGTTTGCACCTTCAAATCGTCCAGCGTCACCGGCAAAGTGAGATCAGAACGCAAGGTGATCAATTGGCGGTTGGCGCGTAGCCGGTCGGCAGAGGCACGGATGACTTCCCTTAACCTTGGTTTCTCGATCTGCGAGACAGAGGCCAGAAGGTTTTCCACCGTTTTGTATTTACATAGCAAGTCGGCGGCGGTTTTTTCGCCGACGCCGGCCACGCCCCGGATGTTATCCACGGAATCACCAACCAAACTGAGGAGATCGACCATCTGTTCCGGTCTGACGCCATAGCGGCTTTCAACACCAGCCTCATCGATCAGCGCAGCTTGTTTCCCATTGGTACGAATCAATCGAACACGTGGTCCGACGATTTGCATGAAATCCTTGTCGTGGCTGGCGATGAACACGTCCGCTCCTGCCCTGGCGGACCGCACGGCGAGCGTGGCGATGATGTCGTCGGCTTCCTCGCCATCGATTTCAACGACCGGAATCCGCAGGGCGGCGAGAACGCCACGGATGCAAGGAAGTTGCGCGTCCAACTCCGGCGGGGTGGGGGGGCGCTGTTGCTTGTAGCTGGGCAGGATGGTCAGTCGATGTTGGGGGACTCCGAGATCGAACACCACGGCGCAATGGCTGGGACGATGATCGGCCAGAAGTTTCCGCAGCATTTTGGTGAAACCGTAGATGGCATTGACAGGTTCGCCGCGAGGCCCGGTGAGTGAACGGATCGCAAAAAACGCACGGTAGATCGTTGCGTAAGCGTCGACCAGTAAAACTTTAGTCGCCATAGTACTGCCACCGCATCATGCGCGGACAACTAGTGTGCTGTAACAGCCCGGGTTTTACAGTCAGCAACGCACATCCACTGTAAAGGCAGAACGGTTACACAACACTAGAACAACCCCGCCCGCTGAAGCAACCAAAGGGCTGCCTTGGCAAGCTGCAACCGGAGATTATCTCAGAGCGGCTGTCTCCTGACGGTGGACTGGATTGCCTGCCGGATCGATCAGGCGCGCGCTCACGAAGATCAACAAGTTCCGCTTCGTCTTCTGGCTGGTTTTGTTTTGGAAGAAGCGGCCAAGCATCGGGATATCCCCGAGGAACGGGACTTTGTCGTCTATTGTCTGCACGTCCTCCCGAATCAATCCGCCGAGCACCACGGTCTGGCCATCCCAAATCACAATACTGGTGGCCAGGGCGCGGGTGGAAAACAACGGTTGCTTGATGCTGTTGAAAACGTTCACGATACTTGTGCCCGACGCAAGAGCTTCGTTGCCACCGTACTCGATGAATCCCAGGAATTCCGTGACTTGGGGTATGAGCGACAAGTTGATCGTGTAACCGTCGGCTCCAACGGTCGGGATGACGTTGAGCAACACGCCAACCTCACGAGAACTGAAAGTGCTCGGAATCGAGGGCGTCACAGCGATGGGGGAGGCACCTCCAACGGTGCCAGAGGTGCCAGCCACAGCCGTGGGTGGCGTGTAGGCGGTGGGATAAATGAATTCCTGCGCGATGCGGACTTGGGCCTGCTGGCCGCTGACGGTTGTTACTTTCGGCGCGGAAAGCAAATCGGCGCCCTTCTTTTGAGATAGAGCCTTGATGATAAGTTGGAACTGTGGGTTGGTCAGAATCCCTTGGATGTTTGCTATCTGACTCTGGGGAGTGGCGACCGTGCCGAAACCTTGCTGCGCCAACAATGAATCAATCGCATTCCCTTGGATCGCGGTCTCGTCCCGCAAACCCGCCGTGATGTTGTTCGCTGCCGAAACACCGCTGGCAAGACCAGCCGCGGTTGTGGGCGGACCACCGGCCACGGCGAAGTCGCCCAGTTGTTTGCCGGCGACGTTCCATTGGAAGCCAAGCTCGTTAAGATCGCTTTGCGAAACCTCCACGAATTTCGCTTCGATCTCCACTTGCGAGGGGATGGTGTTAAGTTTGTCCAGCACCCACTCGAAGGCGTCCAGATTCTCAAGCGTGTTGTGGGTGATGATGGTGCTGGTGGGTTGATTGTACACGAGAGTGGAATTCGTAGGGAACTGTATGCCGGCACTGGTGAAAAACCCTCTGACGTCGTCCGTCGTCGGAATGGTCAGTATCCCTATTTGGGTGGTTTCCAGGCCCAGGAACTGGCCGCTGCCACCGGACCCGCCACCGGGGCGAGTTTGTTGTTGCTGCTGCACGCCGCCCATAGTGGCAGTGGAGAGGCCGCCGGTGGCGACTGCGCTTATCGGCATGGCGTGGGTTCCGAACACGCCGGGGTTCACGTGATAGGAACGAGTCTCCATCTGTGGCTCTGGCGCGTCCACGGGGAGGACGAGCACCGCGCTTGACTCGATTCGGTACTTCAAATTCGCCAGAGTCGTAACATAGCGCAGCGCCTCCATCATCGGAACGTTGCGAAGGTTCAGTGTGATCCCGCTTGGGCGGCCGGCAGTTGCTACAGGGACCGTCGGGGTCGCTCCGGGTACACTCTCAACCCCCGGGCCGGATGGAGGGACGACAGGCGCAGGTGTGGATACAGGTGAAGGCGTGGGTGCTGCGGCACCGCCGATTCCGGTTCCGAGCACGATGCTGACGCCCACCTTCTCGGGATCGAGCTTGCGGCTTTCGTCGCTCAGGAAGTTGACGACATCGCTGATGACGGCCTCGCGGAAACTGATTTCGGGAAAAATGATTTCATCGAGTTTCTTCGTGATCTGCGCTTTCTTCATGATGCTGGCCGTGATGACGCCGCCGGCACCAAGAGCCGGAGGCTTGACTTCGCTGCCGATTTTCGGCACCCAGGCGTCGGCGACTTGCCACAGGCGCAGGCTCCGGGTCTTGTCCGAGGCATTATCGGCGAGTTCAAGACGGGCATCGTCGATTCGTTGCAGCATGGTGTATGCGTCGTCATTGTAGCGGTCAATCAGCAGGATCTGCCTGACCCGCTTCTCCGCCTCGTCGTACTGACCGGAATTCAGCAGGATTTTGCCTTCGCGGAAGAGCTTCTTGATCTCATCCTTCTTGGCGAGAAACTCCGGTGCCCTGTCGGGAGCCGGGGTTGTTTCAACCGTCGTGGGAGATGGCGGCTGCGGCGGATGCTTGGCCTCCTCCTCCTCCCGCTCTTCCACGGCCTTGGCTTTGACGATGACATTCTCTGCCGAGCGGTTGTGAGGATCGTATTCGAGCGCCTTCTGGGCGAGTTGTTTGGCCTTGGTGTTGTCGCCAGCCCGATAAGCCGCGTCGGCCAGACGGTAGTAAGATTCTGTCAGGCCACGCGCGGCGCGGTTGTAATCGGTCTCTGTCGCCCTGGCTCGTGGCAGAATCTTGATTGCCTGCTCCAATTGGGCGATCGCGGCCTCATACTTCGCGTCGTAATAGAGTTTCAGACCTTGCTCGATCAACTGTTGCGCCATCATCTGTGCTTCCTGGCGACGAACGATTTCTTCGCGGCTGGCCTTTTCAACCTCGGAACTTGGTGCGGAGGCAATCGGTCCGGTGGCGGCTCGTGGATTATCCGGGGGATCGGCGGGTCGCTGCGCCGTGGCTGCCGTTTGCTCGGGAGGCGCTGTCGTGGGTTGTGGGGCGGCTTGTATTGCAGGTTCAGAATCAACGTTTGCCGCCTGGATCATCTCCTCGGCGATGAGCTTGGACTGCATGACGCAAAAACTGCCGATGAGCAGCGCCAGAAAGATTTTCCTCATAAGACGATTCTCCATTCCGTTCCTTCACGCGCAAATACTGCGCGTGGACACTTCAGATGTCCTGCCCCTGTTCCCATATTGAACTCGCCCCCGCGCCAAACATGAAAAACTCGGCATCTCTTGCTTCGATTATTGTTTGGGCACGGATAAGGGTATAATTTGTTTCTCCCCCGACTTCACATCAATGATTATCATCTGCTTCGGAGTGATGTCAACGACATTGTAGGTCGTGTCCGCGCAGTTTAAAACCTGTGCGCGACGCACGTACAACGTGCTTCCCCCGCACAGTATCTGCGCCACGGGTTCACGCCCCGCTTTAATCCGTCCGTACACCATGACAATGGGTTCGTCGCCTTCGTGCTGGACCGTGAGTTCGGAGACGTCTTTGTCTTTTGTAATGCCGCCCTCAGTCACTGCAATGGTCTTTTTCTCGAACTTCTTGATGATGTAACCGGTTTTTGAGAATCGGTCCGCGACCTCCATGCCGACCTCCGGGACCATAAACGTTTGAGACCGTGTCAGAAAGTTCAGTTGGAAATTATGCCCATCGCCCGAATAGGCCATAAACAGCAGATTGAACGGCACGTAGAGGACCTGCGCCAAGACCGGCAGCTTTCCCTCGGCCGCAGCCGCCTGCGCCGTGCTGGTTACCGGAATCGTCGGCACAGGACCGATGAACATCTGCACGGGTTTGTTTGTCCACAAAGGGGGCTGTTGCACGGCTTCAATTGCGTTGGTGTATGGTCCAAAATTGATGGACTGAGCGGGTTTCCCTTTCGTCTTGGTTCGACGGGGAGCTTCTTGGATGTCCTTGCTGAGTGCTCCCACCTTGAGCGACAAGATGGTTGCTGACGCAATGAGGAGCAGCAGCGCCAAGGCGAGTGTGATCTTTTCGTAGTGTTTTTTTATCCAGTCCATATCAGCGGTGTCGGCTTTTCATCACTCTGGCCTTGGCTTAGGGCTGGGAAACTCAACCAAGTCGATTCGCATGGTCACCAGCAGATGTTTGTATTGCGGGATGGCGGTCGTTGCTGTGGGAGGCGTCCCCGGTGCTGAAGTGCGTACCACGGGGATTTCGGTTCCGATTTTCACCGTCTCGACGGTGAAGAACCAGTCAGACTGTGACAGGCTGTTCAAGAATGATTGCAGCGCTTTTTCGCTGCAGGTAACCTGAATATCGAGTGGCAACCTGTAATACCGCGCCTTCGGGTCTTCGGTGATGGACCCTGGCATCGTGTCGGAGCTAAACTGAACGCCCTGCTCCACTTCGGTGCGTCGGATCATTCTGATGTTGTCAACGCCGTTGCTAATGGCGAGTTTCGTAAGCTTTTCCACTACGGCCAACTGTTTAGCCAGTAACGTCAGCACGCGATGGCATTCGTCTGGTCTGAGGACGGGATTGCGACAGGGAAAGATGTCGTCGTAGCGGCTGAAACCAAAGGCAAAATCCTGCTTGATCTCCACTCCGCGGCTGTTTGCGAGATCACGCAACTCAGTTTGGGTTTTTCGGAGGCGGTCCACAAAGTCGATCTCGCTCTGCATAGCAGCGACTTCCAATGGTTCCTGCATGACCGCCTTTTGCAGAGAGCCGTAGAGTTTCTGCAATTCCTCGCGGTCGCGTTTCAGTATTTGGATGTTGTCGGAAGAAGGGTAGGGGTCAAGGCTCCGCAATCGTTTGAGTTCTTCCTGCTTGCCGCTCAAATCTGCTTCAACCTCTGCTTTTCGCGCGGTCGCCGCTTGCTCCAGCCAGATGATCCCACCCAACAACACTACGAAGACCACCACGAAAATGATCACCACGAAATTCCGTTTCAGCCAGCGCGTATTCACTTTATCAAAACGCGATCGGTTTCGCCAGTCTCGCGCGCAGTTGAAACGCAAAGGTGGAGCCCGTTGTCTTGGGCGGCCTCTGGATTTCCACGCCGTCCGTGACTAAGAAAGGCGATTCTCCCAGGTTCTTGGCGAAGCCGTTGACCAGAGCGAGATCAGCAGAATCGGACTGGTGGTTGCCTTCACCTTCGATTTGAAGTTCGTCAATTGGGCCTTGTGGGCCCTGTTTTGCCGTCGCCGAAGACGTGAGCGTGGGGGACTCTATGTCCTCTTCAATGCTGGGCCGCCGAAAAGAGCCGCCGCCGCCTCTTGGAGTTGGCCCGGGAGTGATGGCGCCACTCTGTGGCCCGGGAGTGATGTCGCCACTCTGTGGGGTCAATGCAACGATATACAGATTTGGTTCGAGCCGCGTATTCAGGTCCTGCAGCAATTCAGGCCAGAAGGAACGTTGCTTTACGAGACCGGTGATCTCGTCAGCTTTGCTTGTGAGGTCTGCCAGTTTGGACTTTTCGTTCTTCACCGAATTGTCAAGCGACTGTAGTGCTTCAACCTGCCGCGACACGTCCTCGCGCTGCTGTTGCTGGAGTGACGCCGTTTTCGTCGTGTAGGCCCACCAACAAAGAGGGATCAGCAATGCACAGATCGCCGCGCCCGCCAGATACGGCCGTTTCTGCTCCATCAGAATGCGCGCGCGGATCGATCGCGGCAGGAGGTTGACCTCAAGGGGACATTTCGTGAGTTTGCGCAATCCCAGACCAACGACCTCGCCGAAGAAATGAGCGCAGCGAGCCAGTTCCTCGCGCGAGATGGAAGGATCGATGTCGACATTGCGGAACGGATTGAAGTATTCGATCGGAATCTGAAGCTTTTCCTGAAAGAACCTGTCCGTGTACGGAAGGATCGAAGTGCCACCCGAAAGCAGCATCCGCGACGGGGCGCTCCCGCCCTGCTGGCTGCGGTAGAAATTGATCGAGCGCGCCACTTCGGCATGCAGACGCGTCATAACGTTGCGAATAATCTTGCTGACGCGCGCCTGCTGTTCATCCCCGGGCTCTGCATAAGCACCGCCGAGAGCAACAAATCCCTTGGATCGCTTCAATTGGTCGGCTTCCAGGAACGGAATGTTGAATTCGGCGGCAACGCTCTGGGTGATGGCATTGCCCGCAATTGGAATCGAGCGTGAGAAGACGCGGTTCTTTTCCAGAAACAACAGGTTGGTCGTGCGCGCCCCGATGTCGACGACCATTGTGCAGCCTTCGGTGTCGCCCTCGTTGTAGCGGACGGCATTGTAGAGCGCCATCGGTGCGACATCGACCGTCTCGGTGCGCAGCTCCGCCGATTCGACTCCCTCGTTCAACTCTTCAATGATGTCGCTCTTGATGGCCAAAAGCACGACTTCGAGTTCGCCTTGCTGGGTGTTGCCGACCAGTTGATAATCCCAGATGACTTCGTCGATCGGGAAGGGGACGTTCTGCTGCGCTTCGTATTGGATGATTTGCACGACCTTGGACTCATCCACAGGCGGCAACTTCACGAAGCGCGTAAAGACTGACTGGCCCGAAACGCTGAAGACGACCCTCCTGGTGCGGATATTCTTTTCGCGCAGGACGTTTCGTATTGTCGAGACGATCAGGGCCTTGCGGTTCTCCTCATGCTCTGGATCAATGCCGAGGTCGGCGTAGTTGAAGTTGGTGAGACGCAAGCCGTGGGTTCTAGAGGCTTGAAATTCCCCGACCTTAACGGTCGAGGCGCCTATGTCTAACGCTAAGATTCTATCAGGAGCTAGCATCGTGGCCGCTTCGTTCGAGAAAATTATCTACTGAGAGGGTTTGAGTTCCTCATACCGATCAAACGCCATAATTGACCAGGGAGTTTGCTGAGGGTTGAGCCAATAACCTTTGATCGGCTCAGCCCCTTCCCACCAGCGCATGGCTGCCTTGCGAACGCTCATTTAGTTTCCCCCGCGCGGGGTTTTTGATGTTCCCATCGCTATCTACCACTCGCCGACACTCTAAAGAAGCAGCCGAAATCGGTCAACAGCAAAACGTTTTCGATTTCACAGCATGTGCATGTCGCGTACTTTTTCTTTTGGCATGCCTCTTTTCGGTGCATCGCATTCCATCTCGCGAATCTGGCTCCGCTACTGCGCAATGTCGGGTGTGCTGGGGGTGTGGGTAGCTCTTGGTAGGCGGACGCTTCTTTGTCGCTGTAGCGCACCCATTTCCTTTTGAATTCAGTCCAGGTCATCGAATGCGTCGATTGCCTCGACCGTCGAGTCTAGCAGGGCAGGGGAATTGCGACAAGCGCGGCGTCCTATGTGGTAAGTCGCTTCAGCGCTTCGAGGTATTTTTCGCTCGTCTTGCGGATGATGTCGTCCGGCAACTCGGGACCGGGCGGCTGCTTGTTCCAGTCGAGCGTTTCCAGGTAATCGCGGACGAACTGCTTGTCGAAGCTCGGTTGCGGTTTGCCCGGTGCGTACGAGTCGGCCGGCCAAAACCGGGAACTGTCTGGCGTCAGCGCCTCGTCGATGAGGATCAACTTGGACTGCGGCGGCTTGACACCGCCCTGCCGTTCCGAAGGCGCCGCCGAGTCGGCGCACTCCAAAAGCCCGAACTCAAACTTCGTGTCGGCGATGATGATGCCGCGCTTCAGCGCGTAGTCGGCGGCGAATTTGTAGAGCGCAATGGACAAATCACGCACTTGCGCCGCGAGCTTCTTGCCAACGATGCCCGCCGTGCGCGCAAAGTCGATGTTTTCGTCGTGGCCCGTCTCGGCTTTCGTCGCGGGCGTGAAGATCGGTTCGGGAAGTTTGCTCGACTCGACAAGCCCGTCGGGCAGCCGGATGCCGCAGACGGTGCGGCTCTGTTTGTATTCCTTCCAGCCTGAACCTGCGAGATAACCGCGCACGACGCACTCGATCGCGAGCGGATTGCATTTGCGCACCAGCATCGAGCGGCCCTCGAGTGATTCCAATTCTTCTGTAGCTGCGCTTCTGTGAAGCGCAGATTCCTGTCCACGGCGCTTCGCAGAAGCACCGCTGCAACGCTCAAAGATTGTTTCGAAATCGCTCGTGATGAAATGGTTCTCGACGATGTGCCGGGTCTTGCTGAACCAGAACTCGCTCAGCGCGGTGAGCACGCGGCCCTTTTCGGGAATCGGGTTCGGCAGAATCACGTCGAACGCGCTGAGACGGTCCGTCGCCACGAACAGCAGCGCGTCGCCGAGGTCGAACACTTCGCGCACCTTGCCGCTTTTCAGTTTGGGCACGCCGGGTAGATTGAGTCGTGTGATTGTCTTCATCATGTTGCTCGCCTAGAATCGCGGGATTCCATGAAGTTGAGCCGCGGATTCAAAGAGAACGTGACGGCGTGGGGGTTTTTCATCCTCAGCATTCTGGTGGTGCTCATCGCCATCATCCTCATCTTCCACGCGCGTGCGTCGCACCGCTCAGCGCCAGTTCCCGAGCAACTCCAGCAATAGCCTCACGCCGAAACCTGTCGCGCCCTTGGCCATGTAAGGTCGCTCTTCCGTTGTCCACGCCGTCCCCGCAATGTCGAGATGCGCCCACGGCGTGTTGCCGACATACTTTTCGAGGAACGCTGCCGCTGTGATCGCGCCACCTTCGCGGCCGCCAGTGTTCTTGATGTCGGCAACGTCGCTCTTGATCTTGTCTTTATATTCCTGCCAGAGCGGCAACAGCCAGACGCGTTCGCCGGTGCGCTCGCCGGCGGCGCGGATTCTTTCCAGCAGAAGCTCGTCGCTGCCGAAGAGGCCGGCGGCGTACGTGCCAAGCGCGACGACGCAGGCCCCGGTGAGCGTCGCGAGGTCGATGATCGCTTGCGGCTTCCGTTCGCGGGCGTAGGCAAGCGCGTCACCGAGCACAATGCGGCCTTCGGCGTCGGTATTGAGAACCTCGATCGTGACGCCGCGTTTGTCCGGGCCGGGATAGCTCGTGACGATGTCGCCGGGGCGATAGCTGGTGGAACTGGGCATGTTCTCCGCGGCAGAGATGACACCGATGACATTGAGCGGGAGCTTGAGCCGCGCAATGGCGCGCATCGCGCCGAGGATGGCAACGCCACCGCACTTGTCGAATTTCATCTCGTCCATCTTCTCGCTGGGTTTGATCGAGATGCCGCCGGAGTCGAACGTGATCGCTTTGCCGACAAGCGCGATGGGCGCCGCGTCTTTCGTGCGGCTGCCGGAGTATTCGAGGACGATCAGGTGCGGCTCGTGAGCGCTGCCGCCGCCGACGGCCAGTAAACCGCCAAATCCGCTCTTTTCAAGGGCGGTCTTGCCCAGCACCGTGCATTTCAAGTTGTTTTCTTCGGCAAGGTGCCGGGCGTAATCGGCAAGGACAGAAGGGAACACGACGTTGCCCGGCAAGTTGGCGATGTCGCGCGCATAGTTGGCGGACTGGGCGATGATCTGCCTGCGTGTCACAAGCGCCTTTACCTCACGAAGGTTGCACTTGGCGGTGAGGCAGAGCGTCAGCGATTTGAACTCAACGGGTTTGTCGTTGTCGGATTTGTACTTGGTGAATGTGTAGGCGACCAACTCAGCACTGTCCACGACGGCGGCAATGCAGTCATCAGTCGAGCAGCCCGGCTCATCGCAAGCGACCTGGATGGCGGCCCGATCGATGCCAGCGTCGCAAAGTTTCTTCACGACGGCGCCCATCGCGCGGCGCAGTTTCTCCGGGTCGAATTCGTTGCGTTTGCCAAGCCCGGCGAGAAGGACGCGACCGGCCTGGATGCCGGGTTTTCCCGCGGTGTGAAGCAGCAGCAGTTGTTTTTCCGCGCCCTTGAACTCCTTGTCGGTCAGTCGTTGAAGGAGATTCTTGAAGCTGCTTGGGCCAGCGAGGCGCTCATGCTCAAATGCGAAGAGTACAATGGCGGGCAGCTTCTGAGAGAAAACCGATGTGTTGACCAGGGAAATCTTCATAGGTGGCGGATTATAGGCGCGCGCAAGCAGGGCGTCAACGACGGGACCTGGCAGCATTTCTGCTTTAACGGTAACGCCAGCGGCATTTCGTATTGCGGTTGTTGCGTTTTGTGAGGTGAAATTGCTGAAATGACAAGACAAGTTCTGAATTATTTGAACGAATCCATGGCCTCCGCATTCCCCCCGGAGTGGGTGAAGTCGGCTCTGCTGTTGGCGTTGATGAGCACGTGTGCTGTCATCGTCCTCTTTGTTTATCTGAACCGAAACACGAAGAAATTGTACTTCAGCTATTGGACCGTGTCGTGGATGTTTTATGCGGTCTATCTGGCGGCGTCGATCGGTTTGCAGGATTCCCGGGAAACCGCATTCCTGATCATGGTGCAGCGCGCCAGCATCGGCATCGGCGCGGCGTTCATGTTCTGGGGCAGCATTCAACTGACCAGTGCGCCGCGCGATCCCAAGGAACTACAGTTAGCCAGCATCATGCTTGTGCTTTGGAGCGGCGTGGCGGCTTACATCGTACGGGACAGGCTGTGGATTACAGTGCCGGTGTTTGCGCTGCTATCGGCGGCGGGAATTTACACCGGGCTCGCCTACATGTGGCGGAGACGACGTTATCGCGGTGCGAACATCGTGGGGCCGGGATTCCTGTTGTGGGGGCTTCTCTTGCTCGGATTTCCTTTCCTGAATGTCTCCCCGGCGGTGACGACGCTTGGATATCTGGGCTCGGCTGTTCTGTCGACCATGATCGCCATCGGCATGATCGTCGAGCAGGAAGGCGTTCTTTCCGAGCAAAACTATCGCGTGCTGTTCGACTGGGCGAGTGATGCGATCTTCCTGCTCGACTTGAAAACCCTGCGGGTCGTCGACGCGAACTGGTCGGCACAGCGCCTGACCGGCCGCAGCCATGCCGAACTGTTTGGCTATGATTTTCTGGCGCTCTGTCCCGATCTGCGCAAGGAAGGCGCGGGGGTTCTGGACGGCAACAACGTATTCGCGGCGATGTACCGCCAGGCCGTCGATTTAAATCTCCTGCGATCGAACGGCACGCGCGTCCTCTGCGAAAGCACAGCCAACGTCGCCCATTGCCACAAACGGCCTGTGCTTCAAATCAGTGCCCGTGAGATCACGGACAAAAGAAGGATGGAGCAGCAGTTACGGCAGGCTGAAAAACTTTCTGCATTGGGCAGCCTGATCGCAGGCGTGGCGCACGAGTTGAACAATCCGCTGGCCATTGTGATAGCTTATGCCCAGATCCTGATGAATCAAAAGGAGATGAGTGACAAGACTCGCTTAAAACTCGGCACGATTCTACACGAAAGCGAACGGGCAGGAAAGATCGTGGGCGAACTGTTGAAGTTTACGCGGTCGTGCGACCCGCAGAAGGTTGGGGCCGATCTCAACATGGTGGTCTCGACGGTCCTGGAGGGACGCAAGAGCGCGATCAGCGCGGGTGAGATTGAACTGGTGGCGTGTCTCTCCGAGCATCTGCCGAGAACGAAGGTTGATGCCGGTCAAATCGAGCAGGTGCTGACGAACTTGATCGCCAACGCGGCCCAGGCGATGGCGGGTCACGAGGGAAAACGCGTGCTGAAGGTGACCACCGAATCGGATGATCTCTTCATTCGAATCGTCGTCGCCGACACGGGGCCGGGCATTCGGAAGGAAATTCTGGGAAAGATTTTCGAGCCGTTCTTCACCACGAAACCGCCCGGCCAAGGCACGGGCTTGGGCCTGTCGATTTGCTGCAATATCGTCGAAGCTCATCGCGGACGGATGTGGGTGGAGAGTGAGGTCGGCAAAGGGACGAAATTCTTTGTCGAGCTACCGATCGTTCCTTGCACGGAAGAAGTCGATCTTATCCCCGCCGCCGCAGAAGAGCCGCGACCGGACCCGAAGGCATCGGAACGCAGGCTGTTGATCGTGGACGATGAACCCGGAATCCTGGCGGTGTTGACCGAAGTTCTCACGTCAGAAGGCTACAACGTGGAGACGGCCTGCAACGGCACGGACGCGCTGCGGCAGATTTCCGGGGGCCGCTACGATGCGATTATATCCGATTTACTGATGCCGGGAATGGACGGCAAACAGCTTTACGAGACACTCAAGAAAAACGACCCCCAATTGGCAAACCGCGTCATCTTCGTCACAGGCGATGATGTCAATACCGATTCCCGCGCCTTCCTCGAACTGACTGGCAACCGCTGGCTGCGCAAGCCGTTCAACATCCGCGAAATTGAGGAAGTGGTTGGCAATTTCCTGTGCGAGCAACCCCTCCCCGCTGTCAACAACGGCGGTCACTGAAGTCGGGGCGTTCGCGCGGGCGGCGGTTACAGCGGCCTTGCAGGAAACGGCGGGCGGGTGATAGTATAGTTCGCATCAAAGATTCCGTCAGCCAGGCAGGGAGCGCCAGCGCGGTGGGTGCCGCCGTGGCGGTTGCGTGGTGAGGCACAGAATCGAATGCCAAAGAAAGTCTTAGTGTTTTGTCTGTCCGGGCTTGGCGATGCCATTCTCGCGTCGCCGGCGCTGGCGGCGCTGGCGGCAGCGCCGGAGCGGTTTCGGTTGACGCTGGTGACGATGCTGCCATGGGTGGCAGAGTATCTGCGCGACCAGGAACTGGCCACTGATGTGCGCTTGATCCCGTTCATCGGCATGTCGAAGCGGGAGGTTTTTTCGCAGGCAGCGCGGCTGCGCCGGGAACGCTTCGACATCAGCATCATCCCTTACGCGATGAACCGGCTCGGCTACAACGTGCTGAACTTCGTCGCCTGCGGACAGCAACGCATCGGCTTCCGCTACCAGCGGCAGCGCCGCATGAATCTGCCGGGACTCAATCACATTGTGCTCGACGAAGACCCGTCGCTGCACGCCGTTGAGGAGAACCTGCGCTGGGCGGGCCTGGTACTCGGGGTGGACTGGCGGATGTTGCCGCAGGACTTGCTCTACCGCGTGCCGCCCGAGGGGCTGGAAACGGCGGAGCGGTTTTTGTGCGAGCACAGCCTGCGCGACGCTGCGCTGCTGGTTGGCCTCCATGCCGGCTGCAATTCGCTTAAAAACCAGCAAAGCCGGCTCTGGCCTGCAGCGCGCTTCGCAGAATTGCTCAACCGTCTGGCCGCCGAGCAGCCCGGGACGCGGTTCCTGATTTTTCAAGGGCCGCGCGATGTGGAGATCAATAACGCCGTCCTCGCTGGCCTAGGTGCCGGGCGCGAGCGGGTGGTGATCGCCGACCGTCTGCCGATGCGCGTGGTGGCCGGGCTGATGCGCCGCTGCCACATCTTTTTGAGCAACGACTCCGGTCTGATGCACACCGCGGCCGCCTGCCGCGTGCCGTGCGTCTCCATTTACGGCGCGACCAATCCCGTCTGGGACGGCCCGTGGAAGACCGAGGTGGTCGTGGTGAGCCGGCATCTGCCTTGCAGTCCGTGCTTTTATTATTCCAGCCGCCCACTTGACTGTCCGGCCAAGCTCGACTATGCATGTGTCCGCGAATTGCCGGTCGAGGATGTTGAGAAGGCGGCGCGGCAATTGTTGGAGCTGGTGAAGATGTGAGACGACAGCTTCCGTCGTCAGGTCAACCATTGGGAAAGGAATGTGCATGAACTATTTTATCACGGGAATCACGGGATTTGCCGGGCCGCATCTGGCGCAGTTGCTGTTGAAGGAAGGCCACAGCGTCCACGCCCTGGTGCGCGAGAGCAACGGCCGCGAAATAGATTTGTTGGACGTTCTGGATGCGCAGGAACTGGACAGAATCACCTTTCATTACGGTGATCTGCTGGAATATCACTCGCTGAATCGGGTTTTTTCCTCCCACCAATATGATGGCGTGTTCCACTTGGCTGCCCAGAGCCATCCGCCGACCAGTTTTATTGATCCCGTTGGCACCTTCGCGAGCAACGTACAAGGCTCGGTCAACCTGATCGACGTCGTTCAGCGACACCAAAAGAACTGCTCCTTCATGTTCTGCTCGACGTCCGAGGTTTATGGCGACTCCGGCAAGACCGTTGGCGTTTTGAAGGAGAGTTTGCCGTTGGTCCCATCCAACCCTTATGCGACCAGCAAGGCCTCCGTTGATCTGCACATGCAGGAGCGCTGCCGCAACGGGCTCATCAAGGGATTCATCACGCGCGCGTTCTCGCACACCGGCCCGCGTCGCGGCAAAAAGTTCTCCATCTCTTGGGATGCCTACTGTCTCGCCAACATGGCGACCGGCAAACAAAAAGACCGCATCCTGCCCGTTGGCAACCTCGAGACCCAGCGCATCGTCGTCGATGTTCGTGATACCGTGCGTGCCTACTACCTGCTGATGCAGAACTTTGACAACGGCGAGGCCTACAACGTTTGCGGCGACATCGGCTCGGTGAAGAAGATGCAGTTTTTCACGGACAAACTCATCGAGATTTCCGGCCTCAAGGGCGTCGAGAAAAAAGTCTCCGACAAACTCTATCGTCGCATCGACATCCAGATTCAGGTCGGCGACACCGCCAAGCTCAAGTCGAAGACGGGCTGGAAACCCGAGATCCCCATCGAGCAAACCCTCGCAGACCTCTACAACTACTGGGTTAGGAAACTCAGCAATTGACATCTGTTCGAGATTGTCTGACACGCCGCCTCTCCAAGCAGTAATGGGCACACAGGAACTTTGCATGGAGGGCCTGCGCCCGTTGCCGGGATTCGCGGCAACGCCTTGAGTTTCGATGGCGTCAACGATTGGATCGGGATAGGTGCCTAGACCGCGTTCGACCTGACAAACAATCTTACGATCGGCGCGTGGGTTGCCTCGTAAATAACCTCCTGACGCCGCCGCCACGCCTGCAAAAGTGAAGGCTTCCTCTGCAACGGAGCCAAGGTAACTATCGTCCTTGCCGACTTGCCGTGTTGATCATGAAATCAATGACCTTGTTGCTGACGCCGCTTTCCTTCAGGTCAATGATCTCCTGCGTGTTCAGCCGAAACACAACCCGCGATTGTTGAATCTGGCTGATGACGACGCCGTCGGCGATCCCTGCTTTGACCATGGCTTTCACATCCGCCACGCTCATCGGTTGTACAGGTGGCACTGGTTGTACAGATGGCATTGATCGGGGTTGCAGCCGATCTGGTGTGCTTGGTGGATATCCCGAAGGATCTTTGTAGACCGCTGACGGTGGTAACGGACGGTCTGCTTCTGGCGGGGACGTATTGTCAGGAGCGCCCATGGTAGGGCTATCGGTCGTTGAAGGCGGAGGAGAGCCATACACAACTGGCGGTGGGTAGTACGTGGGCGGAGAGTAGTAATAACCGTAGGAGTAGTACGGTGAGTAGTAATACGGGTAATCGTAGAAACCATACCAAGGCCAACCGAAACCCCAACCAACGCCCCGACCCCAACCCCTATAACCACGGTATCCGCCATAACCACGGTATCCCCCATAAGGATAGCCGTGATCTGCGGCGTTGGCTGACGAGTACATCAAAACGGCTGCCAGCGTTGATGCTGCCGCAATCTTGGAGATCATCTTCATGGCTTAATATACTCCTTTTCGCTAATCAGACGAATGGATGGAAGGTAAAACCAAGTGTGTGGATAGCCGACATCATTTCTCGGACACCGCGCTCAATACTCCCACATCCGGCACCAGCGTCCATTCGCTGTCCGGATTGTATTCCTTTATCGCCCCCGCAATCCGGGAAGTCTTTTCGCCCAAATTTCGCTGAAACACTTTGCCGTCCTGATTGACGATAAATGTCATGATGCCCGACTGGTCCCAATGCTCCGGATAAGCCACCAGCGCGAATCCCCCCGTCAAGTTGCCGCGGCTCATGTAATTCATTTTCCCGCCGGGCGCAGCCTTGCCTTGCTGGGTCAGAATTCGGAAATAATAACCGTGAAACGGGTGCGGCCCCGGGCCCTTATTCTGAACGTAACCCTCGCTATGAGCTTCCGCCACCAAAGGCCCGAATGGACTGGCCGGTTCGTTCTCCGCCGACGGCCAGTAGAGGCCATCCTTCTTGCCGGGCGTGCTCTTGAATTTCTGCGCATACGTCGCTCCGCCGCTCGCGGCCGGGTTCGCGCTGGCGTACTGCCGTTGCGCTGCCGCGTAGGCCCGGCAAACGCCGATGGCGTGGAGTTCGTCCTTCCCGATGTGCCGGTTGATAATCTCCTCCTTGCCCGCCGCCGTGTCGAAATGCCATTGCCCGTCCGCTTTCACCAGTGGAATCGGCATCGGCCAGTCGTTCGTGCCAACCTCAAGAGTGATTTTGTCCGCCCCCTCTTTCACAGGCTTGCAGCCCTGCGCCATGGCGGTGGCGAACCTCTGCACATTGTTCGCGTCCTGCACTTCGTCGCTGGTTAAAAGTTCCTGGAACTCCGGGCCGAAAATTTCGCGCAAGGCCGCTTGATCTTTGGCTGCGGTGGCCGCCTGCAAGGCTTTGATGGCCTCATCAGGCGACGCGAACAACCGCTGCGCGACCACTGGTTTCGGTTGCGCTTCTTTCGGCTCCGCCGCAGGAAGGTCCGCCGACAAAATACCCCAGGCACCCGCCAACAGTGCGATTGTCAAAAGGCTGGCAAAACGTGTCAATTGGTTGGAAAGTTTCATAGGTTCATCCGGTCTGTTTCTGTGGTTCCTCAGGGCTGTTTCTGTCCAATGAGTTGTTTGGTTCACCGCTTTCCCCCTGGCCCGCCGCCGGCAGGGCGCATCGGTTGTGGGCTTCTCGCTGGCCCGCCGCCGGGGTGCGCCACCGCACGACTTTCAGATCCGCGACGACTATAATCATGCACATCGCGCCCCCCTTCATAGACGCCGCCGAAAACGTACACATCAGGCTCCGTCACCACCACCGCGCCGCCGTAATATCCGCCCACGTAACCTCCACCCCCGTAACATCCCGTCAAGGCCGCCAGCAGCGCAATCCCCAGCTCCATCTTAATTCGGTCAACCGTACCGTTCGTCTTGTTCATACGGACCTTCCCTTCGCGAAAAAAGTCAAACAATGCGGCGGCTCTCGAAATACCACCAGGCGCGCGTTGCTCGCCAATCGCACCATCTTTTCGGCCTGACCCGCTCCCCGGACCTGGTATGCCACCGTGATCAAGTCACCGCACGTCAACTCCTTTTTCTGTTTAATTCTCATTACGCCATAAAGTAACCCGGGAAACCGCGCCGCGGCTATGGGGTGTTCACCCCGCCCGGTGGCCAGGACCAACGCTTGGCGGTTGGCGCGGGCACCAGCGGCGTCCCGACCAAGTGACCACCACACCACCGATTTCCAAGCGGCTTTATCCTAGGAAAACCATTTTAGACGACATCGCCCGATCGAAGTTCACCGGCCAGAAGACGGCCAAATGGGCATTGCAGCGGCGGCTCTTGCTTCCGATTGCTCATGGCGGAAACATCTTAGCACGGAGGGCGGCGATAGTTCAATACAGTTTCGGAGCTACGAGAATTCTCCACTCTGCTTGGTGCAAAAAGTTTGTATCCGCTACGTACTTTGTAGGTACACCGATTGTTGTGAAAGCCTTACGGATCATTATTGGAATAGGATGCGTACCACTCGAAGTCTCGAAGACGCTGAGTGCTGCGTTGCTTTTCGTGTTTTCAACCACGAAGCGTATTCCGGGGTAGGTAACAGACTCCATGTTGGTTCCGTAGAATACGAACCATACCGCAGCGGATTCAAATGGAACGCCGCTTCCTGAACCCACTAGTGTTCTGCCACTTCTTGGAGGCTTCGCCGCACTCAGTTTTACCATAAGGAAGAAGGCTCGCTCCCAAGATTACACAAACTCAGCGGCACGTCGTGATGTGGCGCGACCTGCCCTGCATGGTTTGTTTTTATTACCTCAGCCGCCCGCTGCGCTGTGTCGCCAACATCAATTACGCCTGCTTGCGCGAGATTTCTGTGGACGAAATCTTCGCCGCCGTTCAGAATCTACTGGCCAAGACCAATGAAAAACCCGTCGTCGCCGAAGGCTAGCCACGCTGCAGGCGTGGCTAGCGCGAAGCCGTCGTCTGATTCAACCGGGGCGGGGCGGCGGACCATCCCTGCGCGCATCGGACTCTGGATCACGCTTGCGGCCGCGGCTGCGTACTGCGTTTGGCTTGGCGCGCACTGGCTGCCGCTCGGCTACAGCGACAAGGAATTCGGAGGGTTCGTTTCACGCCTCTGGGACATTCGTCGCGAACTCGCACAGCATCACTATTTGCCGTGGTGGACGCCGTACTACATGAGCGGTTCGAGCTATGGGCTTAATCACTCGCAAGGTTTTTATCTCCTGCCGAGTTTGTTCTTCGCGTTGTTCTGTAACGTGCACACCGCGGTGAAGCTCACGGCGCTCCTCGCGGTCTTCGGCGGCGCGGTGGCAATGTATTTCTGTGCGCGGTATTTCCTGAGGAACGAGTGGGCCGCGGCGTTGGCGGCGATCGCGTTTCTGCTGCATCCCGAGCAAATTATTCGCGCAGCGGGTGCAGAACACCTCGGCGTGATCGTGTTCATGCCGTTCATGCCACTGACGTTCTGGCTGTTCGCCCGCGCGCTGGAAACGGGGCGCTTCCGCGACATCTTCTGGTGCAGCCTGTCTGCGTTCGGCTTGCTGTGGACGCACAACAAGATGGCCTTCGTCCACGCCGTCTTCCTCTTCGGTTATCTCGTGTACTGGCTCTGGCCTCGCGAGCGACGGGCCGCTTGGCGGGCAACAGCACGCACGCTCGCGCGGCTTGGCGTTGTGACCGCCGGCTTGTGCGCGGTGCTCATTGCCCCGGGATTGGTGGAATCCAAATACGTGAAGCTGCTGTCGGGCGAACACGAACAGTTGATCGGTTGGCAGCATGGCTACGCGTTCAAGAGCCTGCTCGCGCTGGTGGATCGCGACGGAGCGATTACCACTGCGACCACCAGTGAACTCTCGCGAGAATTGCAGGCCCAAGCCTTCCATCCTACCACGCAGGAAGAGGCCAACCGCATGCGCGAAAGCCTCCAGCGCCTGTTCTCACTGACGTCCGAATCGCCTGAGAAATATGCAGGGCTGGCGCTGCTGGCCGTGCTGGCCATGACGGCGCTGTGGAATCACCGACGCGTGAATCGCAGCTTGTTCTGGTTTTTCATCGGCGTGCTGTTGGTGAGCATCATGCTCGCGTACGGCCCGAGCACAGTCTGGCAGGCCAACTGGCAAACCGCACAGGCGATCTTCGGGCTCGACGGCACGCCGGCCGCGATTCGCTGGGCTGTCCTGTTGTCTTTGGCAGCGATGCTCGCCTTCTTGGGGATGTTCTACCGCTGCAAGCTGACCGCACCGCGCAAATGCCTCTGGGCGGTGGGCGCGCTGGCAGCGTTTCTGTTCTTGCCCGCGTTCCCGATTCTGGCCGCCGTGCCGCTCTTCAAGGAGATCCGGGCGCCGTACGTGTTCTACGACGGGCCCGGGACATTCTTCGTCGCGATGCTGGCGGGTTTCTTCGTGACCGACGTGCTCGGCGCGAACAAATGGCGCGCACAGACGCCCAAGATCGTCGCCCTAATTGCCGTACTTCTTTTGATTGATTACTGGCCGTATCAGAAGCCGGCCAAGGACAATGGCGTGCCCGCCTACACTCTCGACAATCTCCGTGCGACTTACGCCGCCCTCAAGCAAGACGGTGACTGGATGAAGGTTTACGTGATCTCGGGCCGCTATTTTCACCTGCTCGGGCCGATGTGGAGCGGCAAGCCACAGGTATACGAGGCGTTCTACAATTGGATGGCGCCGCTCGGCACCGGGCTGCTAAACCAGACGGGTGCCGGGTCGCTCGAGTTGCTCAATCTGTTCGCCGCGCGCTACGTCGTCTTTGACAAGACCGACCCCGACATGCAGTCGCCGCAAATGCAACAGGCGCTTGCTGACTACCGCCATGTATTCCCCGTCGCGCTGGAGAACAAGGACTTCACCGTGTTTCGCAACGGCACCGCGCATGCGTACGTGACGGCTTACGCGCGTGCATGCCTCTTCGACGGCGATGTCCGCAACTCGCCGCGGTTGGCGCTTGCGCTCGCGGCCCGCAACTGGCCGCTGGTGCACGGACCCGCGGGCCCCGACGCCACCCTGAAGTATGAGCGAGTCTATCACGACGGCGAAGCGCCGATGGCGCCGCTGCGCAACGGCGATGTTGTGCCACTGGCGGACGTGCAGCTTTCTCGTGAAAACAACCAGCAGGTCCGCATCCGCCTCAACGCTCCCCGCGATTGCCTGGCTGTGATCGCCGAGAGCTATTATCCGTTCTGGCGCGCCGAAGTGGACGGCAGACCGGCCGAGGTGCTGCGCGTGAGTTGCGCACTCATGGGAGTGAATGCGCCATCTGGCGCACACGAAATCGTGCTGCGCTACAAACCGCCGCGCAGTTATGCCGTTGCGGGATTGGTAAGTGGACTGGCTCTACTCGGTTGCCTCGTTGCGCTAGTTTGTGAGAGCGCACGCGAACCATAGGGGCTAGGGTATTTGCTCCCTTCAGTTGATACTAAAGGGGCGGGCATGAAGTTTGAAAAGGTATGGCCAAAGAGGTTGACCATTCCGATCTTTGTAGGTTAGCAAAGGCTCATATTGAAAGTATTTCGCCAGAGTATCTAGGCCACCTGTGGACGCATTATAGTAAGCTATAGCAAGCATAATTCGAGGACCTCTATGCCGCATACCAAGCTCGGATGGAGATGCAGGATCATGCAATAGCAAATAGATGGGTCTTCCTTGGCGCGACAAAGCAATCAGTTTCTCAGGCTCTTCAGATGCAGCAAATGGAGCTCGTGCGTCTTTAGACAGTGGAATCAGTGTGCGCTGTGTGCCTTGAATAATATAGAGATCGGGCCGAAATGGATCCCAGTCGGTCACGACAACTGCATTTGATTCTGTGATACTGCTGGTGGAGTGCATCGCTTGGTACAAATGCAAATTATCGTCGCCTTGCGGCACCAGTCCGGATGCGCTGAGATAGGTCAGCAAGCAAATCAGTCCGCATATCAGAGCATGGCCACAAAAGGCAGCCGCCATCCGGTTCGATGAAGGCCATTTCTCGGTTATAGCCCGAATGACGGCAGGACTCATGGCGTCGAATACGCAGAAGAAAGGAACAAGCCTGAGCAAAAAACGCTCCTCTTGCCAAGAATAAAAGGTGTAAAATAGAATCATCACCATCGAAAGACTTGTGAACCAGAGAGCTGCGTCGGCGGATGGCAGCTTGCGCCGCAATCGTATGCACCAAGCGAGGCCGGCGAATCCGAGCAGAGTACGTGCTATAACAAGCGCCTGATAAGTGTATCGTCCGGGAATGTTGTCCCAACGTGACGGATTATTAAACGTACGCGTCATGTCAGCTTGGTTTAGGAGGGTCTTCAGAAGCAAAAGCAAATTGCCGTTATTCGCTTGGATAAATCGTTCCGAATAGCCACGGGTCCGCCAGTAGCCACGGGCAGTCGCGTACCGGAATGAGAATAAGGGCACGGTTTCTGTACCCGCATTGCCCCAGTAATGGTAGCCAGTTCGCAACGGACTGCCAAAATGGGCATAGTTATAAAACCCCAGTGCCACGAGCCAAAGAATCAAACCGATGCCGACGTAGACTCCTCGTTTTAGGGAGCATTTCCAAGAATCATGAACGAGCAAAGCAAACGTTGGAACCAGCACCAGAGCGTTATCCCAGCGCACTGCAATTGCTAGCCCCACCAGCGTGCCGATCCCGCAATACCCCCAGCTTGTTCGACTACGACCGCGCAAGCGAAGCATCCACAACAAGATCAGTGCCAGCAAGAAGATCGATGGCACTTCACTCATTATCTTCGCAGCGTATTTACGGAAGCCGTTATGGGTCACAAGAAACAGGGCTGCGAAGCATCCGCAGACGCGCCCGCCCAAACGTCGCCCTATGAAATAAACGGTCGTGACGGCACCAAGCGCAAAGAACAGAATTGAGTAGATGCCGTTCCCCGGGAAGTGGCCGAAAATCAAATAGGCAGGAGCCAAGAGAAGCGGCATACCAAAAGGATGGGCTGGGGGTGGGTGCTGTCCATAGCAAGTCGTGGCGAGGCTGCCGTGTTCCACCAAGTTCAGCGCGGGGAGCACAAAATCGACGGCATCTTGCGGCAAGTTGGCGGCAAACTCGGGCGATGCATAGAGATATGAGAATGAGAGAATGAGGAGAGGCACCAGCAACAGACCGTCCAACCAGGCCGCACCCGGATCACCGGTGATCTTTTCCCAGAAGCTTTTCAGCCGGGGCGCGGTGTGTGCACTATCCACCTTTCCGGCCTCTGATTTGATAATCGCCCTGCTCAAGCCAACCTTTTGGACAATTTCTAAAACCCTCCGTCATGAGGTGACTCTTAGACGCAACATACGAAATATCTTCCGGATTGTCAGTTCGAAAAATCCTTGAATGATTCTGTGGCTGGAAAGGCCACGAACGGGGACGGACGAACTCTCAAGAACCCAGACTACGGTCGATGCACCGAGGTTGTCGGTCGGTTCGACTTGGGCGACTGACCTACCGCTGGAATTTCCACCACTCGATGGTTTCGCGCAGTCCGGTTTCCAAATCGCACTGCGGTTTCCAGTCCGTATTCTGTCGAAGCCGTTTGTTGTCTGCGACGATGTGCATCGGGTCGCCGGGGATGTACGGCTGAACGCCTAGCGCGATGAGGTCGGGACGACCGAGCAACGCCGCAATCGTCTCCGCGATCTCACGGACGGTCACGGGTTGACCCGATCCGACGTTCACCGCGCCCGTGAGGTTGCTTCGGGCAACGGCGCAGACCGCGCCGGCCACATCCTTGACATGCAGGTAATCGCGCATCTCGTCGCCGGGTGTCAGATTGCAGACCTGCCCACGCAACAGGGAGTTGATGGCCGTAGGCACAAGCCGCCGCGGATCTTCGCCAGGGCCGTATTGGTAGAAGAAGCGAGTCCAGGCGAATTGCATGTCGGCCGTTCTGCAAAAATCATCGAGCGCGTGATACAGAGCAAGTTTGACCGCCGAGTAGAGATGGCGTGGGCGGGTGGGGCTGGATTCGTTCAACGGTTTGTCGCTGGCGTCGTATTCAAGGCACGAGCCCGATGCGACGAACCGTTTGCAGCCGCACTCGGCCAGATGTTTTGCCAGACGCAAACTGGCACACATAAAATCCAGGTTAACTGGCGACACGAGGTATTTGCCCGGCTCGACGTACCACGCGAGATGAATGCAGAGTTCGGAGCGAATGATTTCGATTTGCTTGGTGAGTTGCGCTGCATCGAGAATGTCGGCCTGTGCGACGTGCAGCGATGGCAGGATGTCGTCAATCCGCCACGTATTACTGGTGGGGCGGATGAGCGCGTGCACTTCGTGCCGCTCGTTGACCAACGCGCGCGCGACGTGCGAGCCGATGAAACCCGTTGCGCCTGTGAGTAGAATTTTCATTCTTTGTTTGTCATTCTGAGCGAAGCGAAGAATCTCTGTTGTTCGCGCGGAGACCCTTCGCTCCGCTCAGGGTGACACAAGAGGGAAGGTGAAGTCACAGTCGCTGCCCATACTGTTGGGCGTAATATTTCTTGAACTCGCCGGTCTTTGTCTTGCGCCACCACGGTCCATTGGCGACGTACCACTCGATGGTGGCGTCGAGCGTCTGGTTGAAATCGCGCTGCGGTTTCCATCCCAGTGCCGCCAGCTTGCCCGCGTCGAGGGAATAGCGGCGGTCGTGTCCCGGGCGGTCTTTGACGAACTGGATCAGCGATTCAGGTTTGCTGAGTTGCTGGCAGATGCGGCGGGCGATGACGATGTTCTCGACCTCGTTGCCGCCCCCGATGTTGTATGTCTCGCCGGACTTGCCATGCGCGATGAGAAAATCAATCGCGGCACAGTGATCTTCGACATAAATCCAGTCGCGCACGTGGCGACCATCGCCGTAGAGCGGCAACGGTTTGTTTTCCAGCGCATTCGTGATGAAGAGCGGAATGAACTTCTCGGGATGCTGGTTCGGGCCGAAGTTGTTCGAGCAACGCGTAATGACGACGGGCACATTGTGCGTGGCGAAGTAGGCGAACGCCAGGCGGTCGGCGCCTGCCTTGCTGGCAGAGTAGGGGTTGCGCGGATTGAGAGGCGAGTCCTCGGTGAACCTGCCGCTGAGGATGCTGCCGTAGACTTCGTCGGTGGAAATCTGGATGAACCGCTTTGCACCAAAATGCCGCGCCGCCTCCAGCAGTGTGAATGCGCCAAGCACATCGGTCTTGACGAAATCGTCGGCCCAGAGGATTGAGCGGTCGACGTGCGTCTCAGCGGCAAAGTTGACGACAAAATCAAAGCCGGCGGAGTCATCCTTCCACAGTTTGGTGACCAACGCGTGGTCGGCGATATCGCCGCGCACGAAGCGGTGACGGGACGAATCGGGCAGGCCTTCGAGGTTTTCCAGGTTACCCGCGTAGCTGAGCTTGTCGAGGTCGACGATTTGCCAGTCGGGATGGTCGCGCAACGCAAATCTCACGAAGTGCGAGCCGATGAAGCCCGCGCCGCCCGTGACAAGAACGCGCGTCACAACTTTACTCCGTTCTTGGCGGCGACCAAGACGCTGGTTTCCAACAGCTTCTGGGGGGAGGCGCCCGCGTCGGCCCACCAACCGTCGAGGATTTCGTACTCGAGTGCGCCGTGGCGGATGTAGGCGTTGTTGACGTCGGTGATCTCCAGTTCGCTCCGGCGAGACGGTTTCAGCGTGCGGATGATGTCGAAGACGGCGGCATCGTACATGTAGATGCCGACGACGACGTAGTTGGATTTCGGCTTCTTCGGCTTCTCGACGATGCTGACGATGCGGTGGCCTCGGAGTTCGGCCACACCGTACGCCTGCGGGTTGCGGACTTCCTTCAGGTAGAGACGCGCCCCGCGTTTCTGCTTTCTGAATGCGACGACGCCGTGACGGATGTCTTTTTCGATGACGTTATCGCCGAGCATGACGATGATCTTACCGCCGTCCGCAAAGTGCTCCGCGAGGCGCAAGGCGTCGGCAATGCCGCCCTCGCCTTCTTGGTGCGTGTAATTGATATGCGGCAAGCCGAATACCTTGCCGTTTCCCAGCAGCCGCAGGAAATCGCCTGCGTTGTTGCCGCCCGTGACGATCAGTAAATCACGGACTCCGGCATCAACCAGCGTCTGGATGGGATAAAAAATCATCGGCTTGTCGAAAACCGGCAACAGGTGCTTGTTCGTGATTTTGGTGAGCGGAAACAGTCGCGTGCCCAAACCGCCTGCGAGAATAACGCCTTTCATGGCAGACCGATGGGGTGTTGGAGTAATGGAGAGTCGGAGTGTTGGAGGGCGTGGCAAAAACACAACTTCTGGCGTGCTCGTTTCCAGACGTGTTCGCGGCTTATCATCACTACATCACTCCAGTATTCCATTACTCCGTGTTTCTCAGCCTTCCTTCAACGCCCAATCGTAGGGGATGGATTTGTCGTGGGGCGGCAGACGGTATTCATCGGGTTGCTGATGATTGTACGGCTCAGTGGGCACATTCAGAACTAGCGCTTCGGTTGTGCCAATGCCCTTGAAACCGTGATAAACGCCGGGCGGGATCTGCACGAGCAACCGATTGTCGTCACCGATGAAGAATTCATTCACCTTGCCACGCGTGGGCGAGTCGTGGCGATTGTCGCACAGCACCAGCTTGATCATCCCGCGCAGGCACGCGAAGTTATCAGTTTGCACCTTGTGGAAATGCCACGCTTTGACGACGCCAGGATAAGCGGTCGTGATGTAAACCTGCCCGAATTTCGCATAGATCTCGTCGTCTCGCCGCAGGATTTCCATCAGACGTCCGCGCTCGTCGCTGTTCATCTTGAGCTGTTTAGTGTTAACGCCCACAATCATGGCCGCAAGACTAGCGAACCGTGTGAAGCAAGTCAAATGCTTGCACGACAGGGACGATCATACTTGGTTTTGACTGCGTGTTGCGCCTTTTGGCTTCAATCCAGTTTGGGGTGAACACTGGGGCGGGAAGGGCGAGCCACAACCGTCATGAAGTCGCCGAAATTGATCGGCACTTGCACATCATCGAGCCGTAATGGTTTCGCGATCGCACGTGCGACCCTCGCAATCGCGCGGCTGTAACTGGCAAGCTTGTGGATAAGGTAGCCGAAGCTGACCACGTGCGTATAACCGCTGAAGTGCACGGTCTCGAAGCCTGCCGCTTCGAGCGTTTTCTTCATCGTATCGCGCGTGAAGTAGAACAAATGCATGCGCATTAGCCAGGGCCATCGTTTGCCTGTAATCCGGGCGAACAGGCTGCCAAAATCCATCGTTGTCAGGACGAACATCCCGTCCGGAGCGAGAATGGCGCGAATGTCCTTTAGTTCCTGTAGCGGATCAGCGACGTGCTCGATCACGTCGATCAACGTGATAAGATCGAACTTTACTGCGAAGTCCTGGGCATTTTTCGCGACGCCTTGTCGCACATTCAGACCTTGTTTCGAGCACGCGTATTCGACGGCCCAGTGCGATGGTTCAACGCCGTAGGGTTCCCAACTGCGCTCGCGCGCCAGCCGCAGGAACGTGCCGATATGGCAGCCGACATCGAGCAGTTTGCCCGGCGGCTTGCGGAAGCGCTCAACGTAATTGAGGAAGCGTATGAACGTGAGTACGCGGCCGTGCTCTTCTTCAGCGTAAAGCTCGTCGGTGACCTGTTCATACGCCTGCACGATCTGGTTCGGGTCTTCGCGCGGATGGATGAACGCGAGGCCACAGTGCGCGCACTTCACAACGGGTCCGTGTTCCTTATGCCCGATGTTGGTGCAGGCAAAGTCTTCGGGACGCAACGGTGCGTCGACCGTGCTGAGCGTAGAGGGAAACAGCGTCACGAATCGGTCGTGACCGCAGAGCAAGCAGCGATCGGTGGATGTTGCGGCGGTCACTTCTGGAAGAGTGTTGGATTACTGCGGACCCAGCGGATGAGTTTCCGAACACCGTCTGCCGGTGAGGTGGTCGGCTTCCAGCCGCAATCGCGCGTGACGGAAGTCGTGTTGCTGACGTAGATCCGCTGGTCGCCTGGCCGCCAGTCGCCAAACGCGGGTTTGATCTCGCGACTCAGTTCCTTTTCGAGAATCTTGATGAGTTCGAGCAGCGACAGCGTGAAGCGCGCGCCGCCACCGATGTTATAGATGCGACCCGCGACAGGCTTGGGATTCTCGACGCAACGCACATACAGGTCGCACAGATCATCGCAGAACAACAGATCGCGGACCTGCTTGCCATCACCGTAAATGGTCAGCGGCCAGCCGAGCACGGCTGAGATGATGAAGTGTGCTACCCAGCCCTGATCTTCATTGCCGAACTGGTGCAGGCCGTAAATGCAGGATTGGCGAAACACGATGGTCGGGAGATCATAGATGCGCGAGTAATCACGGAAATACTGGTCGGCCGCGCCTTTCGAGCAGCCGTACGGCGAATGGAAGTCGAGCGGCTCGCTTTCCGAGACGCCCTCGGGCATTGCCGCGTAGGCGTATCGCGTTTGCTGTTCCACCACGCCGAGGTGCTCGAGACCGCCGTATACCTTGTTGGTCGAAGTATAGAGGGAAAACGGCTTCTTCGGGGATAGCCGCGCCGCTTCCAGCACGTTGAACGCTCCCCACGCGTTGACCTCGAAATCCTGGCGGGGATTGGTGACCGAAGTGGTGACTGCAACCTGTGCCGCGAGATGCAGGACCGCATCCGCCGCGGCGGCCTCCGTCTTCAGTTTTTCAAAGTCGGACAACGACGCGATCACCGCGCGCAGGTTTTTCGGATAGGTGCTCGTCAGCCAGTCCAGGTTCTTCTGGCTGCCTCGGCGCGAGAGATTGTCAAAGATGGTGACGTGGTAGCCGCGATCCAAAAAGGCTTTCGCGGTGTTGGTGCCGATGAAGCCGGCGCCCCCGGTGATCAGGATGTTTTTGCTCATGAGTCGTGGAGGACACTTATAAAGGTTTGTCCGGGTTTGCGCAAGGCAAGTTGCGGGAAGCGTCAACCGGCGTGTTCTTCAGGGTCCGCCGCGCCTGCCGCACAAACGAGAAATACTCACCGATGGTGCGCTTGATCGGCATCTTGCTCTTGCCCTTCTTCAGGTCATAGCGATAAACGAGCGGGACCTCGCTGACGCGCAAGGGATGGGCATGATTCAGCTTGATCAGCAGTTCCGCGTTGCACACGAATGTGCGGGTCTCGATGAGTTTGTCCCCGAACACCGCGAATCCGCGAGCCAAGACCGAGGCCCGATAGGCGCGGTAGAAGATCGTGTAATCTCGGGCGCCATGAATCGGGAACAGGGTGCGGACACCCGCGTTGGCGGCCAGGCTCAGCGCCAGTCGTTTCGGGGGAAATTTATGATACTTTCCGCCTTTCTCGTAACGCGAACCGATGACAACGTCATCGCCGCTTTCGATACGCCGGATCATTTCCGGTAGCAACTCGGGGTCATTGGTGCTGTCCGCTTCCAGTAGGGCGATGATGTCATCCGCTTGGGCCGATTCGTTCGCCGCCTTCAGACCCGTGAGAAAGACGCGCCCCACGCCGTAATTGGTCGGATGCGAGAGGACGCGGACGGGGAGTTTGGCAGCAAGGTCCTCAGCGACGCTGCGGGTATTGTCCCGGCTACCGTCATTGACCACGATGATCTGCAGCTCGCGATTGGTCTTGGCAACGACCTTAGCAATGTGCGGCAGCAAAGAAGGCAGGTTCTGCTCTTCATTGTACGCGGGAATCACGACAAACAGTCTTCTCTGGCCGGCCATAGCAAAAGTTCCTCTTAATAGCACGCCGCGGGCGGGTGCGCAATTAAATCCTGTGAGCCGGTCAGTGGCTTGACGCACGGGCGGCTTTGGATGACAATGTGCACTGCATGACCGACCTACCGGAGTCGAAGGCCAACAAACTGATGCTGGACATCATCGTCGGCAGCAGAATCGATGATTACCGGTAGCCTCAAGGGCACGCTGAAGATGGAATAAAAACGGTCCGCCTCATCCTGTCTGATTGCTTTCTGAGACGAGCATGAACATTACGATGCGTTTTACGCGTGAGCAGAAGCAACTAGCGGTGGCAATTGCCATGTACGTGTTGTGTTTTTTCTGGCTGGCATACCGCCGGTTCATGGTGTTTGGCTGGGACACGGGCGACTTCGGCAGTTATCACGATATGTTTTGGTGGACCTTTCGAGGGAAGCCGTTCTTATTTGCGCCGCGTGGGTACAGTATCCTTGGGGTACACGCCGAATTCTTGTGGATACAGCTCTTGCCGGTGCTTTGGTTGTTTCCGGGTGTGCCGGCCCTGATCTTCATGCAAAGCCTTGCCATAGGTATGGCTGGCGTTCCGTTGTACCTGATTGCACGCAAACTCTTCGGCGACCACACCACGGCGCTGCTATTGATGCTGGCTTTTCTCTTCTTCCCGCCAATTGTTTCTCAACATGTCAACCAGGTGGAAGCAGCACCGTTCATCGCGGTGTACTTGCTGTTCGCCTTCTACTTCTACATGTGCAAACGGTTCGGATTATTTATGCTGTTTGCTGTGATCGCCTGCCTGGGGCGCGAGAATGTCTCGCTGGCCATTGCCATGTTTGGCGTGTATGCGGTTCTCCAACGTCGTGGATGGAAGTGGATCCTCACGCCGCCTGCCTTGTGCGCGGTGTACTTTCCGACCGTGACGTTCGTGGTCATGCCATGGTTTCGGCAGGGGGTCCAGTGGGAGACGACTGCGCGGATGTTCCGGTACTTGGGCAGCTCGACCGGGGAGATCGTGACCAATGCGCTGACGAATCCCGGTTTGGTCCTGAATCATTTGTGGAGCGCAGAAATTATTCAGTATGTGTTGTTCCTGGTGCAACCGCTTGCCTGGGTGCTCCCGTTCCTGAGTCCGGCCTGCCTGCTGGCGTTGCCGGATCTGGCGCTCAATACGGTTTCCGACAACAATGCTCTCCGGGTGATTGGTTGGCATTATAACGTGGTCACGGGTTCGGTCCTGTTTGTCAGCGCAGTACTGGGAATGAAGAAAGTGGCGGGGTGGCTACGTCGGCGCCTCGGCGGTGAGGAGCCGGTGATGCTCATGGCGGCAGCACTGGTGGTGTTGTCGTTGGCGCACTGGTATCTGTGGTTTAATCTATCGCAGTATCGCCGGTTGCCGGAGCACGACACTCTCGTGCGCGCGCTTCAAATCGTCCCCCGGGACAAGTCCATTCTTGTGCCGAACTCGTTGCCGGGACATGTCTGTGGCCGAGCGCATTGGGACACCATCGGGGCCTTTCAGGACCAGCCGGAATATGCTGCCCAGTATGAATTTGTGCTCGTCGATGTCAATGAGCGGCGCTTTAACCCACCCATGACTCGTGAGTTCTTCGAGTCGCTTTATCGGAATCCGCAATACCAGCTTCGTTTTGCCGAAAACGGAGTCTTCGTCTTCCAGCGGTCGGGCGGGGAATCGGACTGGAAAATTCCGTGGAAACCGAAATTATAGCGCGGACAGGCCGACGCAACGGCTGGACTGCGTCGGGCAGTGGAAGAAACTTTCACTTGGAGGATAGCGTGCGAAAACGCTCGTACAGAATGCGCGAGAGAAAGGAAACGCCGTGGCGAATTGCGAATGACTTTGACCTGCCGCCATATCGCCGCCGCTCGTGCGAGCGGACCTGCCCGATACTCAGGCCGAGGCGCCGAGTGTTGGCCAGAAGTTCGATCTCGATGGAATAATCTTTGGCGGTGTAGGGGAACGAATCGTAAACTTTGCGATCAAAGATCTTGTAGCCGTTGAGTGCGTCGTTGAGTTGCACACCGAACAATAGTGAAAAGGCCAATGTCAAGAAGTGGTTTCCGAAGCTGCGAGTGAATGTGTATTCGTCGCTGCCGCCAATAAAACGATCGCCGATGACCAAGCCGTAGCCTTTGGAGAATTCATCGTACAACAGAGGAATGTCCTCCGCGCGATGCGAGTAATCGCCGTCCAACATGAGAATCGTCGGGTAACGAGCGGCGGAGAATCCCTTACGCAGCGCGACGCCCTTTCCGTGAGGAGGATTTGGATTCGACACGATACGGCAATTCAAATCCTTGAGAGAATCAGTCGTTCCGTCCTGCGAGCCATCATCGACAACGATGATCTCGAATTCGATTTCCATACTCTTGAGGACTCGGAGACAATCCGACACCGTCAGGCGGATCGAATCAACCTCGTTTCTGGCGGGAATGACAACTGAAATCCCCGGTCCTGTTTTCAAAGGGTTCACAAGGGGAATAAGCTCAATGCTCTCGCGCTTGTCCGAACATAGGGTGCGGATACTAGCGGCACTCGCGTGTAAAGTCAATCCGCCCGGCCAGGGCTATTATTTTTGGACTCATAACCTGGCTTTTGGGAAAGCAAGCATGACGTCAAAACAGGCTTGCCGCTCGGCACCTTTGGGAAAATCCAGCTTGCTCAGGGGCTAGGCCGTGCTTAGAGTACGCGAACCCTGAACAGAAATGTGAATTGGTCCATGTGCCCACAAGCTGGTCAATCTGACCCGAAAACGTTTGCCGCCTATTACCAAGGATTCCTTGGCGGAAAGCTTTTCCGCTGGCTTGATTTGATGAAGCTGCGCATCATGAAGAGAGTCTTGGGGCGATCGGCTGGCCCATTGCAGCTAGTTGATTTGGGGTGCGGCACCGGCAACATCTCCCGCCGACTCCATAGCGCCTGCCCGCACGTCGAGATTACTTGCGTGGATCACGACCCTCGGCTCCTCGCTTTGGCGATGCGAGGCGACTTCAAGACAGTGGCAGCGGATTTCAACCGAACTCTGCCGTTTGCCGATGCGAGTTTCGACGTGGTCTTGATGGTCGACACGATCGAGCACGTCGCGTCGAGATCGGCGACATTGAATGAGGCGACGCGGATTCTTCGGGATACCGGCTCGCTGATCGTGTTTACGCCTCCTTATGACAGCATCCGCTGGCTGGCCGGCGAGATGTTCTTCCGGATTGTGACCCGTCGCCCGCTGGAGCACATCTCGCCGTTTACGAACGAGTCGCTGACTTGGTCGCTCGCGACGCGTTTTGAGGATTGCCAAGTCGGCTATGCCAATTTTGGTTTGACTCTCTGGGGCGTGGGTTCTCGCAAACGGAAGCGATAGCACGAGGCAATGAAGGACAATCTCCGCAAGTGGATCGCTCAACATCGTAAATTGCTGCTCTGGCTGGGGGGGTACACGGTTTTCTTTTTCGTGCTCGCTTGGCGCAAATACGCGGTGATGAACTCCAACAGCGGTGACGCCTGGGCCATGATCGAGGCCTTCAACTGCACGCTGCGCGGAAAGCTGATGTACATCCCGACCTATGAGATGAGCTACCTGGGAAACCACGCGTCGCTGATTGTGCTCTGGGTCGTGCCACTGTTTTGGCTGCTACCGACGGCCCCAACATTGTATTTCGCGCAATCCCTTTCCATTGGCCTCTCTGGAATCCCCTTTTATCTCCTCTCGCGGAAAGTCCTCGACGACCGACGCGCTGCAAGCCTCCTCACTGCCGCGTATTTGTTCTATCCAACTGTCGTCACGATGCACGTTGACCAACTTCACTTGGAAGTCTTCGGCTTACCGTTCTTGATGGCGGCAGCCTATTTCTTCTTCGAAGCTCGCTTCTTCCCCTTTGTGATATTCGCCCTGCTGGGCATGATGGGGCAAGAGAATCTTCCGTTTACGGTGGCCGCCTTTGGCGTGTACGCGGCGGTCCGTCGCCGAAATATAAAATGGATCGTCGTCCCCATTCTTCTCGCTGCTATCTACGAGGTATTTGCTCTGAAAGTATTCATGCCTTACTTCGCGGGACCAGAGGGCATGTCCGCTGTGGCCTATCACACCCTCTTGGGCCTGCCGCCAAAGGAATTCATTCACGCCGCACTCACGAACCCTCTGCCGTTGTTGGCCTATTTGACGGATGCCGAGCACGTATTTTACTTGATGCAGGTTTTTCAACCGCTGCTGTGGGTCGCTCCGCTGTTGGCACCGGAGTTTCTGTTGGTTGTCCCGGCTCTCGGTATGAACCTGGCGCTGGATAGTGCCAGCCGCGTCATTGCGTGGCATTACGGCCTGGCAACCGGGGCCTTTTTGTGCGTGGCGACAATCTTCGGTGTGCGGAACATCAGCCAGGTTTTGGAAGCTCGCTGGAACCTTGCGCACGCACGACTAATGTTGAGTGCCTGTATCTGCGCCCTTTGCATCGCGAGCTGGCCATTCTGGTTGGAGCCGAGTCAATTTGCGACCCACGCCTATTACCCAACGCTGGAAAAAGTTCTCGCCCTCATCCCTCCTGATAAATCAGTCCTCGCTCCGATGAGTATGATCGCCCATTTTTCTGACAGGGAGGATTCGAGACTGCAGGCCTGCTTTTCTCCAGAGGTAACTCGAAAATCACAGCTTCGCGGTTTCTTGGTCTGGCCGCAGGAGGATATGTATAAGATGGATTACGTGATTTTCGACGCGAACGACAGACGTTTTCCACCCAATGTCGCCACCCGTGATCTTGTGATGTCCTATTATACGAACACGAACTATCAGCTTGTATTCAACGAAAACAATGTTTTCGTGTTTCGCCGACGTGAATCCGTACCGATCGCGCGGTAAGGCGCCCTTCCTCTGTTGAAATCCTCAAGTACAGACGGGCTTGAACAACTGCGACAAGAACAAACGTCCGACGGTGGACGTTGTACACCACACCCAAAGGCGACAGTTGCCGATACTGGCGTCGGGCGTTGCGGGCGTTGACCGCGTCCCCAAACCTACCTTTCACCACTGAGATCACCGTCTCGACCGGCCAACGCGTGAGATGCCGGCGCCGGGGAACTTCTGCGGCAATGGCTTGCGCCAAGACGTGTGACGTGCGCAGCCATGCCGCGCAAATTGACCGATGGTGTTTTCGACGCCCAGCACCTCGTGACAGAACAGATAGTTGGCTTCGCTGCCACAGCCAGCGTCGCCCAAGAGCCACGCATTGTCATGGCCACACGGGGCATGGGAGCGGGTCCCTCCAATTGGGGCAAAAGTCAATCGACCGGTTAAGGCCAACCAAACGCGAAGCCGTTCTGTCCCGCGAGCGCGACCCGAGTTGGAAGAGACGCGGTCTTCGGCAATCGCCTCCGATTTCCCCCCCGGTTTTATTGGGTACGATTAACCTCCGCTCGCCGGCTCACCGATCCAGTACACGAACAACGTGTACGCCACGCGCCCCACCGGCTGGTGCGACGCTCGAAGCCAATCCCACTCGTGATGCACCCATTCCGAGGCGGAGACGACGAGATACCCTTCGCGGATTTGCTGAGCAGTGTTCGCGTCGACGCGTGTGTTTGTAATCTTGTGATACTTTGATCAGCGACCGAAATTCTACGCTGTAACCAGTTGTAACCGTTTGACGCAATTGCCTGAGTTTGATAGAAGTGAGCGATGAAGGTTGTGCTGCTCTGCGGTGGACTTGGTACCCGTCTGCGCGAAGAAACGGAATTTCGACCCAAACCGATGGTCGATATCGGCGGGCGTCCGATGCTCTGGCACATCATGAAGTTCTACGCCCACTATGGGTTCAAGGAATTTGTTCTTTGTCTTGGCTACAAAGGGCATCAGATCAAAGAGTACTTTCTGAACTACGAGGCGATGAACAATGACTTCACGATTTGCCTGGGACGCCAACACCGTGTCACCTACCACGGCGCGCACACCGAGCAGGATTTCAGCGTGACGCTGGTGGAAACAGGGCAGGACACAATGACGGGAGGCCGTGTCAAGCGGACGGAGCCGTACGTGGACGGCGATGTATTGATGGTCACTTATGGAGACGGCGTTGCTGACCTCGACGTCCGCGCACTGCTGGATTTTCACAAGGCCCACGGCAAACTGGCAACAGTCACGACGGTCAGACCCGTGTCGCGATTCGGCATTCTGGAGGTGGACGAAGGCGGCAATGTGGTGGAATTTGCGGAGAAACCTCAGTTGGATGGATGGGCGAGTGCCGGATTCTTCGTCTTCAACCGCCGCATTTACGACTACCTGTCTGGCGATAGTTGCATCCTGGAGCGTGAGCCTTTAGAGCGCCTGGCGCGCGAAGGACAATTGATGGCCTATCGACACGACGGGTTCTTCTTTGCCATGGACACCCACCGCGAATACCAGTTCTTGAACGAACTGTGGGCCAGAGGCGAAGCGCCGTGGAAGGTTTGGGAATGACAACTCCATTCTGGCAGGATCGACCAACGTTCGTCACCGGCGCGACAGGACTGCTGGGCAGCAGCCTCGTGCGCCGTCTCATGGAAGCCGGGGCGGACGTAGTCTGCTTGGTTCGCGACTGGGTGCCGCAAAGCGACTTCGTCCGAAGCGGCCTGATCGAACGAGTCAAAGTGGTGCGCGGAGATGTGCGCGACCAGGCGCTGTTGGAGCGAGTACTCGGCGAATACGAAATCGATGCTGTGTTTCATCTGGCGGCTCAGACAATTGTCAGCATCGCCAACCGCAATCCTGTCTCGACGCTCGAAACCAACATTGCAGGCACTTGGACGCTTCTGGAGGCCAGTCGACGCAGTCCCAGCGTGAAGGCGATCATCTTGGCCTCGTCGGACAAAGCGTACGGCGACCACGAGAAACTGCCGTACAACGAAACCGCGGCGCTCCAGGGCCGTCATCCGTACGACGTCAGCAAGTCGTGCGCGGACCTTATCGCTCAGGCTTACGCCGTCACTTACAAAACCCCGGTGGCCATCACCCGCTGTGGCAATTTCTACGGAGGAGGCGATTTGAACTGGAACCGCATCGTGCCGGGCACGATCCGTTCTGTCCTCCGCAGCCAGCGGCCCGTCATCCGTTCCGACGGCAAATACATCCGGGATTATTTTTACATCGAGGATGGTGCGGCGGCCTACATGCTGCTGGCCGAGCGCTTGGGAGCTTCCCCAGAATTGCGTGGCGAGGCGTTCAATTTCTCCAATGAAGTCCAGGTGACAGTGTTGGACCTGGTGAAACGCATCTTGAAACTGATGGGCTCTGGCTTGGAGCCGGAGATACGCAACGAAGCAACCAACGAAATCCTGCACCAATATTTGAGCGCCGAAAAGGCGCGTCGGGTGCTGGGCTGGAAACCGTTGTTCACCTTGGACGATGGGTTGCAGGCGACCATCGAGTGGTACCGGGGTTTTCTTGCGAATGAGTAAGGAAGCAGACGCGCTCCGATCCCAGATCGCCGAGCTGGTCCGTAAATACTACCGAGCGGCTTTTCCCGAGCAAAAATTCCTGCCCGATGAGACTCCCATTCACTACGCAGGAAGAGTTTTCGATGAAGATGAACTCCTGCAGTTGGTTGACGCTTCCCTGGATTTTTGGCTGACGACGGGCCGGTTCGCCGACAAATTCGAGCGCGAGTTTGGCCGGTTCTTCGGACTGCGTCACGCGATTCTCGTCAACTCCGGCTCGTCGGCAAATCTGCTGGCGTTGTCCTGCCTGACGTCGCCGAAGCTGGGCGACCGCCGGTTAAAGCCCGGCGATGAAGTCATCACGGTCGCCTCGGGCTTTCCGACAACGGTCAACCCGATCATCCAGAACCAGCTTGTGCCGGTGTTTGTGGACGTGACGATTCCGACTTACAACGTGGATGTCACCCAACTGGAGGCGGCGTACTCAAACCGCACGCGCGCCGTGATGATGGCGCACACGCTGGGCAATCCCTTCGATCTCGACGCGGTGATGGAGTTTGTGAAGCGCCACGATCTGTGGCTCATCGAGGACTGCTGTGATGCGGTCGGAGCCACCTACCGCGGCAAGAAAGTGGGCACGTTTGGCAATCTGGCTACGGCGAGTTTTTATCCTGCCCATCACATCACAATGGGCGAGGGTGGGTGCGTGTTGACCAACACGCCGCTGCTAGAAACGCTCGTGGAATCGTTCCGTGACTGGGGACGCGATTGCTGGTGCGAGCCGGGCAAGGAAAACACCTGTGGCAAACGGTTCGACTGGCAGTTGGGCGAACTGCCACGCGGCTACGATCACAAGTACATCTATTCGCACATCGGCTACAATTTGAAGCTGTCGGACATGCAGGCGGCCGTCGGCGTGGCCCAATTGAAGAAGCTGTCAAGGTTCATCGAGAAACGGCGTCGCAACTTCCAGTTGCTTGACGAGGGTATGAAGGATATGGAAGAGTTTTTCATCTTGCCCGAAGCGACCCCGGGCAGCGACCCGAGTTGGTTCGGTTTTCCCATGGCCGTGCGCTCCGAAGCGCCGTTCACGCGCGACCAACTGATTCGCCACCTGCATCAGCACAAGATCAGCACTCGGCTTCTGTTCGGTGGCAACTTGGTGCGGCAGCCCGCCTACCGCGACATTGTATGCCGTAAGGTAGGCGATTTGAAGAATGCGGATTTTGTGATGGACCGAGTATTCTGGATTGGCGTCTATCCAGGGCTCACTGCCGAGCACATTCAGTTCATGGTCGAGACGCTGCACAAGCTCCCCGGTTCATAACTACTTGGGCCGCACCTGCATCGAAGTGAAACGGCGACCGTTGTATGTCGTGCAGGAAGCAGTGAACCTCAACTTGGAGAGCTACAGCACGCGACCGCAAGTCAGGGAAGGATGGGCCGGCCCTCGATAACGTCAATGTGACGTTGAAGGATCGGTCGGCGGCTGTGCGTTAATGGCGGAGCGGGGCCAATCAACGACGCTGATAGGGCGTTGGACGACGTCCTTGTAGGTTCGGGCGAGGTAGATGCAGGCGATGCTCAGGAAAAAGGCCAGGTAGAGGAAATTGAGCGCCACCAGCGCGTGAAACTGGTCGGCAACCAGCAGGCCCACGTTGCCCAACGCCAGCACGGGGAAAAGGTAGATCGACAAGCGCAGCGGGAAGGTGGACGAACTGAGGATGGCGGCCACGGCGAAGCGAGCGATCCGGCCGAGGTTGAAGTTGCTTCGGCCGGCGACTCGTTGCTGGCGTTCGTAGGGGATGCCTTTGCGGCCAAAACCGACGTAGGCAACTTCACTGCGAACAAACGGCAGCGAGGAGTAGTTTGATAGCGCCGCGTCCCGTACGGCGGACGTGATCAGGTAAAACTCGCCCATATCCACGAGGCTCTCGCTGTCAGCCAAAAGACGGTTGACGCGGTAGAAGGCCTTGCGAGCCAAGTGCAGCAAGACGAATTCCTTCCGTCGGTGGCGCTCCCCGTAGACTACATCGCAGCCATCTTCCCAATGGTGGATGAACTGGGTGATCATCTCTGGCGGGTCTTCGCAGTCGGGATCGATCAGGACGATGGCGTGGCCGTGGGCATATCGTAGTCCGGTTGCGATGTTGGCTTCGTATCCGAAGTTCCGGGCGAGGCTCAATAGTTGAACCGTCGAATCCTGCTCGCGCAGTTTGAGGACTTGCTGCGCCGTTGAATCGGTTGAACAGTTGTTGGAGAAGATGACCTCAAAATCGTACCGGCTACGCAAAGGGCCAAGCACTGTCTGCAAGCGCTGGTAGAAGATCGGAATAGTCAATTCTTCATTGTAGACAGGGCTGACGATGGAAATGAGTTTGCGGCCGCTGGGTTGCGTCACTGGTGATTCCTCCACCACTGGATTGTGTTGGTCAGTCCCGCGTCGAGGCTGAATTTAGGCCGCCAGTCTGTGCTGGTCTCTAGCCGCGAGTTGTCAGCGACCAGATGCATGGGCCAGTCCGGCACATAGGGCAGGGCATTCAAGCCAATGAGGTGCGGTCTTCCCATGATTCGGCCAATACTCAGCGCAATGTCCCGTACCGTGTGCGGTTCTCCGGAGCCGACATTGACGACTCCAGAGATCTCACTTTGCGCAATGGCCCACAAGGCCTCTGCGGTGTCCGCGACGTGCAGATAATCGCACACCTGTTCGCCAGGCGTGAGCTTGGCGATTTCGCCGCGCAGCAGCGAGTTGATGATTACGGGCACCAACCGCTGGGGGTGCTCATAAGGCCCGTATTGGTAGAACAGCCGGGTCCAGGCGAACTGAATCTTTGCCAACCGGCAAAACTGAGTCAGCGCCTCGCACAAGGCAAGTTTGCTGGCTGCGTATAGGTGTCGCGGACCAGTCAGGCTGGATTCCAAGGCGGCGGCAGTCAAGTCGGGATTATACTCGAACATGGTGCCGGCGGCGATGAGTCGGTGACAGCCAGCGGTGGACAGTGTCTCTGCCAATCGCAGGCTGGCGCGCAGCAAGTCCATGTTTTCCAAGGCGGAGGGATACTTCCCCGGTTGAACGTACCATGCGAGATGGATGCATGCGTCTGGCCGTATGCGCAGCACCTCCCGGTCGACCGCATCGTCAAGTAGGTCGCCGATCACCAACTTGAGTTCCGGTAGAATCTCACGAATCCGATAACGGTTGCTCGTCTGGCGCACTAGGGCATGCACCTCGCAGCCGTGTTGTAGAAGCACACGGGCCAGGTGGGATCCGATGAAGCCGGTTGTGCCAGTAAGGAATACTTTCACGCGTTGAGCAATCTGTTTAACATATCTAGGCGGACAGGGTCAATGTTCCCGGCAGACAGTCAGGGGAACTGGTAGACAAACAGCGTGTAGCCGACGCAGTCGACAGGCTGCTTCTGTTCGCGCAGCCAACTCCACTCGGGCCGCATCAGTTGTGAGGCCGAGACCACCAATGTGCCGCGCGTGATCTGGCGTGCCTGCTCGGCGTTGACGCGCGTGTTGGGGATTTTCAGGTACTCGATGGAGAACTGCGTGCCGAAGTAATCGAGATAAATGTGTTTGATGCCGAGCTCGTCGAGGAATTCCTTCAACCGTTTGGCATCTTGTCCCCAGTCATAGTTGGAATCGAGCAAGTACTTGTAGCCGTTCCGGGCGCCCCCGACGGCTTCTGACATGAACTGAAGGTACAGAGGGTAGGCGCAAATCGCCGCCACCGCCTGCCACGCGGCAAGCCCGAGCAGCGCGCGTTTGGCCCATGTCTTATCGAGCTTGGCATAGACGCAGCCGACCCCAACGCATACCAATGAAAACACCGTCAGAAGATGGCGCACGCCGATATTGACGTTACTGGTGATTGCCAGCCCAAAGTACACCGCAGCAGCGATCCACGGTGCCGTTGCCAGCGATGGCAGCGATTTCCACCGTGCCACTGCCAGGGTGGCGCCGGCGATCGTCACCAGAAAAAATGCCAGGGGCGACTTCAGGAAGAAGGCAATCGGAAAATATGTCCGCCAGCCCGAGTGCGACCATTGGCCCATCAGGTAGGCTTCGTGGCCAATTCTGGAATGGCTGATGGCAAGGGCAATCCCTTTGAAGAAGTCACAGGGAATCAGCACCGGCCGCAACGCCTGAAACCACCCCGGCACGCCCAGTAAACCAGCCTGCTGACTGGAGATCGGAGGCGCTGGCGCCCACGCAAAAGCATACGCCAACAGGATCACCAGCCATGCGGCACCGGCCAGAACCAAGCCTTGCTTCCAGAGTTTTGCGCCTGCAATCTTCAGCGTTCGCCACGAAACCAAGGCCATCACGACAAACATCGGACCGAGCGCCAGCGCGTTGAATTTCATGGTCAGCGCCATCCCCAAAGCTGCGCCGCACAGCGCGGCCTGGCCGAGGCCGGGCCGTTCCAAGTATATCGCAAACAACATGATGGCCGCGGTTGTGCCGAGCGCGCCGTCAATGTCGGTGGTGATCAAATGCCCATACGCCAGTGCGTTGGGATTGAACACCCACAGCGCCACCGCCAGCAACGCGGCCAGATAGTTGGCCACCGCGCGCCGCACCCAGAAAAAGATCAGCACTCCGATCCCGAGCGTTACCAGCACTTGCAGGCAACGCCCCCACCACATCATCGCATCGCCGTCGTTGCCTCCTCCATAAACCAACATCTGCCCGAAGATTTGCGCTTCGGGCTTTGGCCAGAAATACCAACTGTCTCTGCCTTGCGGGAACAGCGTTTGTACCGGTTGCGGCTCGCCAAACCAAGGCACCGTCCAGGAATAACCCGCGCGGCGGTCGAGCAACGCCTTGGCCTGCTCCGAGAGAGTCACGTTCATGAACGACGACGGAATTGCCACCAACAGTTGCGACAAGGGCGGGTTCTCAGGATCAAAGTAAAACTTATATCCTTGCATGTAACTGTAGCCTGCGCTGAGAAAAGAGGTTTCATCCACCGTCGCGCTGTCGTCGCGCATCGGACCGAGCATCAGCGCCGCCATGATCCCGAGGAGTAATACCACCGCGATAACCGGTACCAACGCCCTTTTCATAGCGGCGATTCTTAGAGAAATCAATGACACCGGTCGAGCCTAATCTGCCCTCGAAAACCGATACACAAACAGTGTATAGGCGACGCGAGCAGTGGGCACGCATTCCCGGAGCCAGGCGTATTCGGGACGCATCAGGCGGGTGGCGGAGACGACCAGCCATCCATCCCCGAGAGTGCGGGCTTGGTCTGGCGTAACGCGGGTGTTCGGTATCTTGTGGTACTCAATCGCCACCAGCCTTTGTCCGGCCACTGGCCCAGCAGATACCCGTTGTGGCCACTGCGGACATGCAGGAACATGATGGTCATTCCCTTGAGGTAATCGCGCGGAATCAGCAACGGGTCATGGCGTCTTGGTGGGCGACGCGCGGCGGCGAGTCGAGATTTTTCGTGATTTTTTGCCGCAACGGTCGTAGAAAGCTCGCCTATGAAAATTGTCGTGGCTTACTCGGGCGGATTGGATACGTCGGTGATTCTACACTGGCTGAAGGAAACGTATCGGTGCGAGGTGATCGCCTTTTGCGCGGACATCGGTCAGGAGGAGGAACTCAAGGGCCTCGACAAAAAGGCCAAGGCCACAGGCGCGTCGAAGTTTTATGCGCTCGATCTCGTTGAGGAATTCGCCCGCGAATTTATCTTCCCGATGATTCAGGCGGGGGCGATTTATGAGAACCAGTATTACCTCGGCACGAGCATTGCCCGACCGCTCATCGCCAAAGCGCAGATTGAGGTGGCGCGCAAGGAGAACGCCGACACCGTGGCGCACGGCGCGACGGGCAAGGGCAACGACCAGTGCCGTTTCGAGTTGACCTATGCCGCGCTCGCACCCGACCTCAAGATCATTGCGCCGTGGCGGTTGCCCGAGTACCACAACCGGTTCAAGGGCCGCGCCGAGATGCTGGCGTATTGCCAGGAGAAAGGAATCAAAGTCGAGGCCAGCGCGAAGAAGTCGTACTCGATGGATCGTAATCTCCTGCACATCAGCTTCGAGAGCGGCATCCTCGAAGACCCGTGGGCCGAGCCGCCGAAGGATATGTTCAAGCTCACCGTCACGCCCGAAGATGCGCCTGACAAGCCAGAGTACGTCACCCTTGATTTCGACAAAGGCATCTGCGTCGCCGTCAACGGCAAACGTCTCTCGCCCGGCAACGTCATCCGCACGCTCAACAAGCTCGGTGGCAAACACGGCATCGGTCGAGTCGACCTCGTTGAGAACCGCTTCGTCGGGATGAAGTCGCGTGGCGTGTACGAGACGCCGGGCGGCACGATCCTGCATTGCGCGCATCGCCAGATGGAAACATTGACAATGGACCGCGAGGTCATGCACCTGCGCGACTCGTTGATTCCGAAGTACAGCGAACTGGTCTATTACGGCTTCTGGTTCAGCCCCGAACGCGAAGCGTTGCAGGCGTTCGTCACCGAATCGCAGAAGAACGTCACCGGCACGGTGCGCCTCAAACTCTATAAGGGCAACGTCATTACCGCCGGCCGCAAGAGCTTCGTGTCGCTCTACAATCCGTACGTTGCGACGATGGAAGCCGACAAAGGTGCCTACGATCAGACCGACGCCACCGGTTTCATCCACCTCAACGCCCTCCGTCTCCGCACCCGCGCCAGCGTGCTCGCGAAGGCAAAGCGAAGTAAGAAGACCTGACTTGCTGGCAGTCGCCCTCGGCGGCACAGAGGGGTATTCCCCACATTGGCCGAAGATCGGGCAAAGGATTTGTCGTGCCGCGTTGTCGAATTGGGTAGAATCACGGGCCTATGGAGGAGCGCGATGAAGAACTTGGCTGGATCCGCAGGAGCCGGTCGGGCGACACTGAGGCGTTCGAGGAACTTGTCCGACGCTACCAACGCATGATTCATGCGCTAACGTTTCGCATGACCGGATCCTCAGCCGATGCCGATGACCTCGCCCAGGAAATCTTCATCCAAGCGTTTCGTCGGCTCGGCAGCTTTCGTGGCGACGCCAAGTTCTCGTCGTGGCTCTATCGCATCGGGGTGAACACCTGTCTGAATTGGAGAAAGAGCGCTCAGCGCCGAGAGAAGCTGCAACAAGATTGGGCCGATGGCGACCACATCACCTCTGGCAGAACAGACGAATTGACAGTCCGCGTTCAGGAAGCGCTGATGCAATTGCCGGCGAAACAGCGCGCGGCGGTTGTGTTGACAGTGTACGACGGGCTGAACCACGCGGAAGCTGCGCGTGTGTTGGGTTGCTCTGAAACAACCGTTTCGTGGCGGGTATTTACCGCACGAAGGAAATTGAAACAATGGCTGCAGGTGAACGAGTGATCGAGCGAAGGTCGACTCAAAGTGTTGTGGGAGCGGCGTCCCCGCCGCGATGCCGTGGCCGTAAGGTTCTGCCGTTCGCGGCAGGGGCGCCGCTCCTGCTGGCTCTGCTGTTCTCATTCACCGCGCCGTTGTACGCCGAGACCCGCGTGGCTTTGGTGAGCACTTGCGGTGGCGAAGCGGGACAGAATGTGTTGGCGCTGGCGGAGGCGAAGTTGAGCATGGGGAAGGATGTAGCGTTGGTGGAGCGGGCGCTGGTCGAACGGGTGTTGGACGAGCAGAAGCTGACCCGTTGCGGCCTCAGTGATTCGGCGCAGGCGCTTGCCGTCGGCAAGTTGCTCGGCGTGCAGGTGTTCGCGGCAGTGGAAACGTTTCCCGGCAGCCAAGAGGCGCTCGGCTTGGTGGCGTTCGACGCAATGAGTGGCGTGAGACTCTGGGATGCCACGCTGCCGGCTGGCGGTCCGGAGAAAACAGCCGACGGCATTGTTGCAGCCGTGCGCGAAGCATGCGAGAAGCGTCTGCGGCCAACCACCGTCCTCCGCACCGTGTGCTTACTCTCCGCCCGCAACGCGGATCTGCCCCGCGACCTGGATAGTTTTTGTGAAGCGGTTGGGCAGATTCTACAGCGACGCCTGCTTGGTTCAGCAAGCTTGAGTGTGCTGGAGCGCGAACGACTCCAACAGATCAATCGTGAGCGTGCGTTGCCCACAGCCACGTCGTCCGACGACCTGTGGGCCTCCTTGACGTTGATGGATCTCGAACTTGCTCGAGCCGGCACAGTAGGCCAAACGAAAGCAACGATCGTTCTGTCCGATACCGCAGGCAAGCAGTTTGACAAGTTGAGCATAACAGCCAATAAGCAAGACGCCGCCAGCATCGCAGAGAGTTTGGCTGAGGCGGTCACCAAAGCTCTCCAAGGTGCCCCCGTCGTTGCCATCGTGGATCGGGTAAGCGAAGCGAACCGTTTCTGCGAAGAGTCGGACTTCCTGTTTGCTTACGACCGAGAACGGGCCACACAGGCGGCAGAAGCGGCTAATGCCTTGGATCCGGAACACGTGGTTTGCATCGGGAAATTGGCACACTGTATTAGTCTCCGAGCCTTCGACGTACTCAGGGCCTGTCATACTAATGATCAAAAGGTAAAGCAGGAGAATTTGAACCGCGCGCTTGATCTGGCCTCGCGGGCAATGGAATTGGACATGGGAATTTACCGCCGCGATTTGAAGAACAAGGGTCCAGGTGGGGTTTACCTATACCTTTTCAATATGTTTCTGGACTACTTCCTTGCAGGATTGCCGAACCTTGACGGCTGCGATTCGGGAACCCGGGCACGATTGGAGTTATTTCGCAAACAATGTCGCCACGCGGAGATGGATCTGATTGACCGCACCGCTTGGTCTTCCGCTTCGGATCGGGCGCATTACGGACCTTATGTAATACACTTACGCTCCTTTTTGGGGAGCGTGCAATACCTTTCTTCCGATTCCGGAACATGGACCACGGACACGATTGACTTGTTGACTCGCTTCTTGGAGTTGATGGAGAAGCGGGGCTTGTGCTCTGTGATCGATCAGGAAGTGAGCGGCATGCTATTGCAGACGATTCAACGGGCCACGAATCGGAACTTGGACAGACATGATTTGGATAGATTCAAGGTCATGTTTGCATCTTGGGAACACCACACGAATGAATTCATTCAGATTTACGGGATTGCGGGACAACTAGCGATCGACGCGCGCGTTGGGGGCTGGGGAAGTCTAGACGTCCAGAACCGCTACGAAGCCATCAAAGGGCTGACGCGAAGAGCGCTCGCCACGTCGCCTTGTGCTCGTGCTGACGACTTTCAAGTCTCTGTTTACCAAGCAGCACTTGATGCCATTGGATTATTGCCGGATGCCGCTATGAAGGGGCGCGAGTATCAGGAACTCTTCGACTTGATGATCGGACGGCGTGAGTTTGCCTACCGGCTGGCAATCGTAGCAAGTGCTCCCGGGCAATCACCGGAGGCAAGGCTCAAAAACGTTGAAGCGGTACTTTCTTTGCTGGGTTCGCCCGACTGTCGTTACTTGGGTGGACGTGACCCGTACTGGGCCATGCCTCAGCCTGATCGAGGTACGATCCAGAACCAATTTGCCATACTTCAGCGCCAACTGCGCCCCCCGACAGAAATGACAGTTCCCTGGCGTGCGGCGCACGTTCTGTTTCGGGCCAACGAAAACGGTTTCTCGCATATCCTCCGTCCGCAAATTCAAGGTGATTCGGTGTATGTCGTTGGGCTAGGTGCAGAGCAAGGCAAGGGCAAGGTTGCCCAGCTTTTGAGAATCCCAATGAACGGAGGTCCTGTTGAGCGACTAGGTAAGGTCAACTGCGAGTGGACTCCGAGGGACTTTGATCGAGGAACGTCGCTTGCAGACAGCAGATTCTGTTGGGCTACTTCGAACACGGGAATCTTTGTCTTTCCTGTGGATGGCGGTCAGCCTGTGCATCTTGGGAAAGCCGAAGGATTACCCTCAGAAGAGATTCATTCGCTCGCCTGTATGGAAGGCAGGCTTTACGCGGGTTGCGGGGAAGGGATTCTGTTGTCCTACGACTGGCAAACGCGCGAGTGGACGACAATAGCATCCAAGCGACGTAAAGAGAGCCAGAGCCCCTTGGATAATTATTCTTGGCCGTACAGGATTCGCCAGATGGTATCGGACCCACCACGTCACCGGGTGCTGTTTACGGTCGACTTCGGTCTGGGCGGTTGCTGTGGACCACTGTCCGGAATGTGGGCTCTGGATGTAAGAAGCGGGAAGCTCACCAGAGTGTTGGACCTGTCTTACAGTTGCCCATGGATAAGCCCGGTTCGGAATGGCAAGCTACTGATCGAGACTCGGATAGACCCCGGAGGTGCGAGTGGGATCGTCCAGTTTGATTTGGCAAGCAACCGTTCCCAACTGCTGTATGTCTGCCGTCCTTCAGCGCAGTTCGGCGCGCACCTACAGGTGGATGAAGGCGTCGGCCGCATCTCCTTCAACAGATACGCCCCCCACCTGTTGGTGAATGGTTGGCTGTGGTCGGACGACCCGTTCGGTCGCATTTCGGCGGATGGCAAATCAGTGGAGTTCTTCGACGCTGTTCCTCGTCCTCCTCATGCACCCGACACGGACAATCTCACCGGTTACCTCGAGCTGATAGAGAACGGAACCAAAGTGCTTCACCTCTCCGACAATAATTCACTGGTGATACTGGACTTGGCAACCAATTCTCTGCCTAATGAAGCGGCTGCGGCCGGAATAAAAACAAAGCCAAGCAAATGAGCAAAGGCACTTCGTTCAAACGGATAGTCTGGCTGTCGCTGGCAGCTTGGTTGTGTCTCGCCGTGACTCCGACATTCGCCCAGACCCGCGTGGCTTTGGTGAGCACATGCGGTGGCGAGGCGGGACAGAATGTGTTGGCGCTGGCGGAGGCGAAGTTGAGCACGGAGAAGGATATCGCCTTGGTGGAACGGACGCTGGTCGAACGGGTCTTGGACGAGCAGAAGCTGACCCGTTGCGGCCTGAGCGATTCGGCGCAGGCCCTTGCCGTCGGCAAACTCCTCGGCGTGCAAGTGTTCGCCACCTTGGAAACGTTTCCCGGCAGTCAAGAGGCGCTCGGATTGGTAGCGTTCGACGCCCGGAGCGGCGCGAAGCTGTGGGACGCCACGCTGCCCGAAGGCGGTGTGGACAAGAGAGCCGAGGGCATCGTGACAGCGGTGCATGACGCCTGCAGGAAGCGCCTGCAACCAGCCGCCGGTATTCGCACCGTGTGCTTACTCTCTGTCCGCAACGCCGAATTACCGCACGCGATGGACAGCATTTGTGAATCTGTGGGAGCAATGTTGGAACGACGGCTGGTTGGTTCCGCAAGCCTCACCGTGTTGGAACGCGAGCGTCTCGAACAGATCAACCGCGAACGGGCGTTGCCGACGAACGACTTCGCAAATGATTTGTTGGCGTCGCTGACGGTTCTGGAACTTGAGTTCTCCCGGGGCAGCGAGAGCAATGGAGTGAAAGTCGCGGTGTTTCTCACAGACGCTTCCGGCGCGAGCTTGGGCAAAGTCCAAGCCGTCGGAGACACTGAAGGGGTAACCGACCTCGTCGAGTTACTATTCCAGAAATTGATTCGATCTTTGAATGCAGCACCCGCTCTGGCAACCGTGGATCGCCCGCGCGAGGCGCAACGGTTTCGCCAGGAGGCAACGTTCTTCATCGAGCACATGCAATTTGCCAAAGGTCTTCAAGCCGCCGAAGCGGCTTATGCATTGAATCCCGCCGACAAGGAGTTGCGCGCGTTGCTCACCGATGCGCTCTTGAAGGTCGCCAACGACCTTCTCGCTCCGGGCCAGCCGGAGTTGCACTCCTGGGCATCCAAGACCTTGCCTGACAATTTGAAACGCGCGCTAGGTCTGGCACACCGCGGGGCCAACCTATGCCTGGAAATCCGCGCCGGGATGCCCTCTGTCAACATACCTCGCGTCGGCTCGTCAAAGGAGGAACAGGCCTTCGAGTATTTTCTCAAGCGAGTGCGCAATATCAAAGAAGGCTACGATGACGAATCACGACGCCAGTTTGCTGAGTTGCAGGCCAAGTATCGGCGAATCTTGGTCGAGTTCTGGGAGCGCCCAGCCTTTGCTGGGAACACAGAGGGAGCAAACGCGTATTTCATCTGCTGTCCTCCTGATGACTTCTACTGGTTCATAAATTGGTTCGAGTATGGCTCGGCGACGTCGGCAGGATGGACTGCCGATGCCGTGGAGATACTGGATCACTGGCTGGCCTTGCTGGACAAGCATGGATTGTGCAATGTCCAGACCGAAACCGTGAATTGGATGCTGTCGCCGATTGTGTACCGCATTCGGGAACCAAGCAAGATGTATGGGGGTTGTCATGGCCAGTGCTGGAGCCTTACCGAAGCCGATCTGGCGCAATTACAGGTTTTTTTTGATTCGCTCAGACATCGTCAAGAACCGTTATTTCAGCTTTACGCGATGGTGAGTGAATTTGCAGCAGTTGTACGAAAGGAACAAGGGCAAGGCGAGGCGGTCAACAGCCAGTTGGCGCAAATCAAGAACCTGGGCAAGCGGATAATCTCGAATCCGCCGTGCGAGAAGTCGGACGGTTATCGTGTCGCTGTTTACCAGGCCTTGCTGGACACGATTGATCTGCTGCCGGATCCCGCTATGCGCCGCGGCGAATACCAGGAGTTGTTCGACTTTATGGTGGAGCGCCGCGAATACGTCCACTGGGTAGCGATGGCAGCAGTCGATCCACAATCGGAGATTTACGCTGCCTATCAGTACATGGAATCGGTTTTCTCCTATATTGCAGGTGAAGTACTATCCAAAGGCGATCCAAAGGTATGCGCACGGAATTTGGAGCGTCTCCTCGCCATGCTGGACTCGCCTGACTGCCGAAGACTTTCCGAACCGCCGCCTTCTTGGCGTGGACAACTCGATCAGCAGTTGGCACAGCTTCGGGAGTCACTCGCGATCCAGGAACCGGGCCTGAAATTGCAGACTTTAACACCGTGGAGCGCAGCGCGGCTCTTGTATGATGGACCGAGCGCACTGTTGCAGCCGCGCGTGGTCGGCAATGCAGTATGGGGGTTGGAGTTCCCTCCAGGCAAAACCTCAGCCTCGAAGTTACGACTCGTGCGCGTTCCACTAGATGGCAGTCCCGCACAGCGCTACGATAAGGTTCCGCTCGACGGCCCTCCAGACGGGTTCTACGCCACGACGGTCAATGACGGGATTGTGATATTCCCAGCAGACTCAGCCCCTGTGAACCATTTTACGGAAACCAACGGATTACCATCGAGTCACGTCTCGGTCGTGGCGTGCTGCGACGGCAAACTCTACGCAGGCATCGGCGAAAACACCGGCTATCAGGGTACGGCGGGCTATCTCATCGTATGCGAGTTGGCAACCGGCCGTGTCACAGTACTTGCCTCATCCATGCGTAAGGAAAAATTGAGCGCGCTGGATAACGTTTCGCCGCCGTTTTTCGTCCGGCAGATGATTGCTGACCCGGCGCGCCACCGAGTGCTGTTCAGCGTCGATATCGGCGAGTATAAGGGCGGTACACCGTACTCAGGTCTTTGGTCAGTGGGTACGAAGGACGACAAGCTGACATATCTGCTGCCGCTGGCCGGCTTCTGCGAGTGGATGAGTCAAATACGCAACGAAGAAGTCCTGTTGGCACGTCGGCTACGACTAACCTCAGGAGTTGCGTACGAGGTACTCTCGTTCAATCTCGAAACGAACAAAACCAAGATCTGGGCCACCCCTTGGCCCGAGGGGGACCAAGCTTTCGTCCGCGGCGACCACGTGTACAAGACTTCGTGGGAAAGCTATTCGCCGCACCTCATTTTGGACGGCTGGCTTTGGGTGGCATGGCCCTTTCAGCGCATCCCGGCCGACGGCGGGCCGCGCGAGTTTCTTCCGTCATTTGCAGAAGGCGGCCCGTTCGGTTACGGCCAGTTGAACTATCTCGAACCGCTCGAAAACGGCAGACGAATTCTGGCGGGTGTGGGCAATCAACTCTGGCTTTTGGACCTCAAACCCACCACCCCAGCGGTAGCAGACGATGCATCAAAGGTTTCTCCGTAAGCAATTGTCATACAGGATAGAAAGATGAATGACGCAAACAAGAGATTGGATGAACTGCTGAAGAGCGCGCGGGTACCCGAACACTCGGAGGGCTACTGGGAAGCATTCCCAAAGCGCGTCATCGCGCAACTTACAGGTAGGGACAGGCCGCTGGGCTGTCCGACTTGGGCTGCGACATGGCTCGCCCGGCGGTCGAGCCCTACCGTCCGTTGGTGTGTTGGCCTCGCCACAGCGTGTCTCATGCTTGCTCTCTGCGTTGGCCTGTGGCTGAAACCGCGCCGTCCCGCTGGGCCGAACTACGCGAAGCTTTATCGCGAGGTTGAAGCGATGTTTCCGAATCAGGTGCGCGCCATCGCCGTGGACCAACAGGGTGTGCGATTGGATTTGGCGGATAAACCGAACGTGCCGGCGTCAGCACCGTTGCTCGTCAACGTGTGCCGGGAACAGCAATGCCGGGCGTTCATCACGTTCAGTGGCCAGCAGATTCGCGTCAACGGCGAAAGCTGGGATGTATTGGCCAACGGCGAAGGAGGCGTGTTCGTCGTGGGCAAACGCTCCGTCTGGAGCAGCGAGGAACCAACGCAACGTGCCGGCGTCTATCGAATCGACGCGCAACCATTGAGGTTTACGTCGTGAAACTCGGTGCGTGTGTGGAAGATCACGTGGAACAGGCTTCCAGCCTGTTCGCCCGTAGAATGGGCATCTTGCCCGTTCATCATTTACTGCAAAACGGGCTGGAAGCCCGTTCTACTGGACAGGCGAGACGCCTGTCCCACGCAGCTCGGACCGCCCTTTCTACACTTTTCAAACGTACTATCATTGCTGCACTCGCGCTGTTGTGTCCGGCGGCAGCGTCCGCGCAAATCGCGGTCGTGCCTGATGAGCAGCCGCCTGCAGTATTTGCAGGGCGGGAGCAAACGATTCGCGTGATGTTCCGCAACTCGAGCAATGAAGCCGCAGAAGCCAATGTGCAAACGCGATTGCGCCAGCTCAGCTTCGGCTCCGCCATGCCCGTCGGCGACGCGCAACCGTGGAAGCGGCTGCGCCTGTTGCCGCAGCAAACCGTGGTGGAAGCCTACGCGGCCAAATTCCCGACGGTACGGGCGGCGACGCGGTTCCAGATCGAATGGATCGGCATCGGACGCACGGAGGTCTCAGTTTACCCCGATGATCTGCTCAAGAAGTTGGGCACACTGGCGGGCGAGAAACCGCTTGGGTTGTTCGACCCGGACAGTCAAGTCCGGCCGCTGTTGAAGCAAGCCGGCGTCGAATTCACCGATCTGGAAACGGAGCCTTCGGACGCGCGGCTGACCGTCGTGTGGTCCGACGCGAGGGAGTTACCCGAGTCCGTCATCAAACGTGTGAAAGACGGCATGGCTGTAGTCTGGATCCGCAAATCCGCCCTAGTTGCCGCGTATGCCGTACGACTCGGCATGGGAGCCGTCGTCATTGCGTCAACCAGCAGTGTCTCGCCGTTGGCCGATTCGCCAATGGCGCAACTAAACCTGATCCGCTTCGCCGAGTTGGCTCTTGAGCCGGAGGCGTTGCGGTTACCCGAAGACCGAAAGGAGACCGAATGAAAATGAAGCAAAATCTGTTTGTGGCGGTGCTGCTTGCGATCGCGACGATCGCGCGCGCCGATGTGCTGACCGTGGCCGTGTTCGACTTCGAATCGAAGGACGAAGCGGTGAAGGATCTTGGCCCGAAAGTGGCCAGCATGATCAACGCCCAGCTTTCCGCCGACCCCAACCTGATCACCGTCGAGCGCGCCGAGTTGGAGAAGGCGCTCGGTGAACAGGAACTGGGGCTGTCCGGCACAATCGATCCCGAGACGGCCGCGAAGATCGGTCATCTCATCGGCGCGAAAGTGCTCGTGACCGGCCGCGTATTCAACGTCAACAGGGAAACCATGATCGTTGCCAAGGTGATTGGCACGGAAACCAGCCGCGTCTACGGCGAGGTAGTGCGCGGCCCGGCGGAGCGCAGTTCCATTGCCGACATGTCGGCCGAAATGGCGGGCCGGCTCAGCAAGATCATCCAGGCCCGGAGCGACACGCTGGTGGCGAAGGTTGAAAAGCAGGACGATATGGTGGCCCGACTGCAAAAGCAGTACGAAGGAAAGAAGTTCCCGCCGGTCAGCATCTCGATCCCTGAGCGCCACATCGGCTCGCCGACGATCGATCCCGCCGCGCAGACCGAGGTCAGCTTTATCCTCCAGAAACTGGGGGCGGTCGTGGCCGATGAGAAGGATTCGTCCGTCAAACCCGACATCGAGATTGTGGGCGAAGCATTCAGCGAATTCGGGATGCGCAAGGGCAACCTCGTGAGCTGCAAAGCGCGCGTGGAACTCAAAGCCATCGACAAGACCAGCGGCCGCGTCATCTTCATCGACCGCCAGACGGCTGTGGCCGTTGACCTGAGCGAACATCTCGCCGGCAAAACCGCCATCCAGGAAGCCGCCGCCAAACTGACCGAACGTTTGCTCCCGAAGCTGGTCAAGTAGTGGCTGAATGCGTTATGGGTCCGTTTCTGGCGGATGCGGGTCGGTCGACGGATAGGAGGTCGATCGCTGTGGCGTGCCTCGCTGTAGCGACAGGGGTGCTCATCCTCGCTTTCGCATCGTCATCCCAAGGCGCTAATTTAAATGCAAGTTCGGACAAGG
>JBEKZD010000039.1:0-25126 GCA_049510215.1 Verrucomicrobiia bacterium | reverse complement strand
GGGGGACGCCGTTGGATTGAAGTTCGAAGGAGCAGTAGTCAGCGGCCGGGTGTTACCACTTGGATCTCCAACACCGTGGTGGACAGCGGGGCGGCAGGTAACGGTTCCTCAGGCTCCAGCGGTTGCTTTGGCACGGCTTGGGGGGTGAGCGGACTGCCGCCAAGACTAATCTGCGGTCTGTTCGCCGCCGCGTTTTTTTCCTCATCAACAAATGGTGCTCCGACGGCGCCGCTCGACGCCGTCGCTGCCACCGTGGTCTGTCCACTGGGTTGATCTCCGAGTTGTGGCTTTCTTCCCTCTGTAAGTGCGCCCGCTGCGGCGGACACGCTGCTCGCAGGCGTCGAAAGTCGGTCCACCACTGCGCCCGTGCTGCTAATCAGCCTTGAAGGCGAAACGAATTGATTGGCAAACTGAGCTTTGAACGCCGTCACTTTCTCAGTAGGCAATTCGACGAAGAAACTCTGCACCGCGCCGCTGGCACGTTTGGAGGTCTCGACTCTCCCACCCAAACTGCTTGCCACCATCTCCGCATGAGCCAGCACTGTTAAAGAATCTTTGGCTTCGACCACGATCGTCTCGACAGGCTGCCGCTCACCGTACCTGACGATTCCTGAGACGGGCACCGCCAAACCGAATGCTGGCACGCCGAGACCGTGAGAGGCCACACCGCCCCCTGTATCTCCGGCGCCAGATATTCCTCCGCCCGCCGTCAACACCTCCCGACCGTTCGCCCGAGCTTCAGCACGTGCCGGCGCGGAAACCGGCGGAGCGAGGGCTCTGGCTCCACTTTCGCGTGCGCGTTCTTGCATTGCTTTCGCCGCTGCGGATTCCTCTCTCCCGAGAAGAGCGCCGCTCTGCACGGCCTCTTGCTTGGCCTTAACAGGCGCATTCAAGACGGTCGGAACAGGTTGGGCGGGCGATCTCGCCGGGGCATTTACCTGCGCTTCCGCACGTTCAGCGGGAGTGGACTCCTTGCGGTTCATGGCCAACGTCTGCTGGGCAGTGTTTCGTCTCGGAGGTGTGACCAGCACGGTCGCCACCACCATAATCGCGGCGAGCGCCACTGCCTCGATCGGCACTTTCACCCACACGGGCCGAAACAGCAGATCAATCCAATTCTTCTGCTCCGGGGTCTCCCCGTGCGCAATCTTTCGCCTCACTGCCGCCAGGAATTGCGGCGCGGGTTGCAGCTTGGGCAATGCAGCAACGCCCTCCGCGAGCTTTCTCAGTTCAGCCAGGCGCTCCTGACAATGTGCACAACCTTCGATGTGCGCCTCGACCTCCGCTCGTATCGAAGGCGGCAACTCGCCGTCAACGTATGCGGAGAGTTCTGTCTGTATTTGCGGACAGTTCATCACAGTTCACCTGCCATAGCTTGGCGCAACGCCTCGCGCGCTCGCGCGATCCGTGACTTGACCGCGCCGACCGAGCAGTCCAGTACGACCGCGATCTTTTCGTAACTCATATCTTCGACATTCCGCAACAAAAGTACTTCACGATAGCGGGTCGGCAAGTTGGCGATTCTCTCTTCCAGCGTCCTCACGAATTCAGCCCGCGCCACTTCAGCATCGGGAGGATCGGTCGCCGCGGCGACCTGCGCCGTCATCTCGCCGTCCGGCGTTTCCACCGGGCAATCCATCGAGACCGTTATTTTCCTCCCGCGACGCATCCACCAACGGCGTTTGTTGCGCGCGAGATTAACGACGATCTGGTACAGCCAGGTCGTGAACTCGCAGTCGCCGCGAAATCCACCGATGCTTCTGTAAACTTTCACAAACGCGTCCTGGGCAACCTCGGTGGCATCCTCGTAATTGAGCAGCAGCGGATAGGCGATGTTAAACGCTCGTTCGCGGTGTCGTAACACCAGCGCATCGAATGCCGCCTCATCGCCTGCCCGGCAGCGCGCTACCAACTCGCGGTCGGAAACCTCCGCCGCAGGCTCTGAGTTTGAGACACGCTTCACGCGAAAAAGTTCCCGTCAGGGTTAGACCGCCTGCACGACAAAACCGTTAAAAGATTAAAATCGTTAAGATGAAACGGCCAAACTGTTCTCGAATCCTGTAACGGTTTTAACGGTTCAGGAGTATGGACTTAAGGCAAACAGGGCGTCAAGCAGGCCGTGGCCGGAGTTGAAGTTTACCCCGCATGGCGGGGCGTCGGCGCTGACGCCCCTAGCACCACGTCCCCCTCTTGTGGTGGCTGAGCCGTGTTCGGCCATCTTGGGCGCACCCGTTGCCCGCTTCTGGAGCATTGCCAGCGCACCACGCCCGGCGGTAGGATGCCGGTGCCGTAACCGAAAGGAGAAACTGTAATGAACGCCTTGCGTGTTTGGATTCCGCTTGTCGCCTTCGTTGTTGCCGTCGCCCGTGCGGAGAACACCAACAACCTACCCACCGGCAGCGTTACAGGTAATACAATTCCCAGCAGCGCCTCGAACACGGCTGCCTCTACCAGCCTCACGATTGACGGCGTGACTTACCAGGATGTGCGGTGGGGCAGACTCACGCCCGCGACTGTAACGATTTACCACAAGACAGGCATTGCGGCGATCCCTTTGGAAAAGCTGCCGCCAGAGCTTCAGAAGCGGTTCGGATACGATCCGAAGAAGGCCAGTGAATATCGCGCTGCCGAGGTTGCCCGCGTTGAGGCACTCAGAGCAGAAGAAGAGGAGAAACGAGGAGGGTTTAGCGGCGATTTCGTTTTCTCGGCGACGAGCGTGGAGTCCACTGGAATAGAAGTCTTTTTCCGGGGAGGGAGTATCGTAAACAAAACCAATAGAGATTGGAACCGCGCAACATTTCAAGTGGTGGGCTTCGACAGCGCGGGAAGGAAATTGCCGTTTGCCAGCAGCGGCTTCACGATAAACCAGTTTAGAAAAGGAGAAGCCAGACTGACGGGTGAGTTTTCAGCGCTTTATTATAACCCGCGTGATACTGGGCAAATCGAGGTTGCAAGATGGGTGGTTGAATTTGTAGAAGGAGAGATTGAACCGCACTATAGCTTTCGCATGGTCAAGCCAAAGGAAAGCGGTGAGCTTGCGTTCTCTGACGACGCTGTCAGTGTGGCGTTCAGCATTCCGAGGCAGCAGTGTGCATTTACTATTCACAATAAGACACCGAATCCCGTAAAGGTCGACTGGAACCAAGTCTCGTATGTTGATGTATTGAACCAATCTCACAAGGTTATCCACGAGGGAACCAAATACACTGAGAAGGGTCAATCACAGCCCATCACTGTGGTGCCGCCGGGAGCTTCTGTGACTGATACGATCATACCAGTCGATAGCGTGCGTTTTGTTACCGGGAGCGGCAACGCGCCCGGCGAATGGGAGGTTGACCCTCTATTTCCGGCAGGCAAGGGAGCCAAGCTGTGGAAAGGGCGGACATTTGGCGTCTTTATGCCACTGGAGATGAACGGAGCAGTTACGAACTATTACTTCGCTTTCGAGATAACTGGCGTTGATTTCTAACTGGCGCGCATGAGGGCCGTTTGATCGACGCCGAAGGATGACAGCGCGCGGCAACGCAGGAAATGGAACGGCTCTGTCACTGACACTCCAAGTCTGCCAGCGGCCAGCTAGAATCGGCTGCGGCTTCATGTTGGTGGTTATAGCTACGCGATGTATGGCCTTTTACGATTAGCACTCATACCCAGCCCAACGATAGAGCTGAGTGAACGCTGGTCGCGCCAGCGGTCAGCGGTTCACTCCAACGAATGGTTCGGCCAAATCCTTAACTTTCGCGCTCGTCTCTGCCGTCGTCTGTGAGCCGGATGAAACCCAAGCGGTCGACGTCTGTGCAGAGGCCACAATCGACCCACCCGTCCTTCCTGAGCCTCTGAAACTCCCTCACCAAGTCGTCGATCGACATCCCAGCCTGCTTAGCAAGCTCGGCTTCAGCTAGGCCGGGCCCCGTGGGATTCCCCAGCCATGCATTGTACAAGGCGTTTACAATCTTCTGCTGCTCTACCGGCAAATCTGAAAAACTCCTCATGAGATTCTTAGCTCCTTCTGTGGTTGAATGTTTGCTACATCCCTTCTTTCGCAAAATGTCAAGCCGCGGTAAAAGCTTCAAGGGGAAAATGACCCTCATACGATCGCTTGATCCGGACTCGCTGGGAGCATTGTGAAGAGATGCAGCGAGATCGCCTGCGCCCGGCAGCCGCACTTCCGCGAGAGAGCGGTTTTGTCACAAATCAAGCGTTGAGCGATGTCCACGAAAGACTCAGTGCTTGCGCGCCAGCTACAGTGAAACGAGGTGGAGAGTGAAATATCGCGTAGTTAGACGCGCCCCTCCGTCGTTGTTTTTCCACGGTCATTTTGGTATGATGGAAATATGAAGCGAGAGCCTTCAACTGTCTGCTCGGAATGTGGACAATACGGTTTTGACAACTTTAACGAACCTTGCCGTCGCAAAATTGGCAACAAGTCCTGCAAAGGCATATTTAGGAGCGCTCTCAAACCCGATGATTGGACGAAGTGTCCGAGTTGCGATGGAACTGGTGGGAAATATGGTTTGGGTTGTTCGCAATGCAGAGGGGTGGGCTGGCTCTACGTGCGGCAAGCGAACTGCATCAATTCAGTGGTTGGGCGCCAGACAGTGAAACGAGGTGGAGAGCGAAATATCGAATAGTTAGACGACCCTCCGTCGTTCGAGGAATCTCTGTCGGACGTATTCTCCGCGCCGGAGGCCAAGGATATGCACATCTTCCATAAGAAAAGAACTCTGGCGCGATTGAAATTGCTCATCAACGAGAATGACGACCTTCGTGCCGGTGATGCCGGCTTGTCAGAGCATGAGCGTTGGGTCGAACTGGTGCGGTCGTTCCTGAGAGAGATGTTTGGTGAACAGGATAGCATTTACAGACAGTTCTGTGCGCTCGATTGGGGAATAGGCAGAGATTATAGCGTAGCATATGGAATCGACGACACGCCATCTGACGCACCCCTAGATGTACAGATGCAAGCTGCATACATGTCTGACTTAGAGCGTGCAAAGGGGTTACTCCAAGCTGCCGAGAGGCGCATCCAGGCGCGGAACTTCCCAATGTGGTACGTCCGAGAGATATGGCTTCAGTTCAATACCCTTCCAGCATTGCAACTGAAGATCATCATTGGAGCTATTCTTATTGTGGCCCTGCTGGCAGCGGGGTTCACAATTCGCGAGATTGTCGATCTGATTAAATCGCTTAAGAAGTCAGATTAGGGCGAAGGGCTTCAACTGCCAAACTCTCCGTCAGTGCGTGATAATCAGGCGCTCAGTTCCGCGCGGACACCGCTAAGCAAATCGCGGACGGCGCTCGGCTACCGGCCATTTGTGTCAAGTACATACTTCCGTAACGGTTTTAACCACTTTAACGACTTCACCGTCCGTCCCATTCCGGCTTTGCTTCCCGCGTCATCAAATCGCGCATCGCTTGCATCGGCGATTTGCCCTCGTAAATGATTGCGTACACCTCGCGCGTGATCGGCACGTCAACCCGATACCGCTGCGCGAGTTGCCACGCCGATTTCGCCGTCCTGACGCCTTCGGCTACCATCTGCGTGCTGGCGGCGATTTGCTCGGGAGTCTCACCCCTGCCCAATCGTTCGCCGAAACCGCGATTGCGGCTGTGCCGACTGAACGCCGTCACGATGAGATCGCCGACACCACTCAAACCAAAAAACGTTTCCGGTCTGGCTCCCAACACAACACCCACTCGTGCCATCTCGGCCAAACCTCGCGTGCACAGTGCCGCCTTGGTGTTGTCGCCGAAACCGATGCCATCACACGCGCCCGCTGCAATCGCGATGACGTTCTTCAGCGCGCCGCCCAACTCGACGCCGACGACATCGCCGTGCGTGTAGATGCGAAATCGCTCGTTCGCGAAAACCCGCTGGGCAAGCACAGCCAAGTCCGCTTGTTTCGATGCCACCACCACTGCGGTGGGGACGCCGCGGCCCACCTCTTCGGCGTGGCTCGGACCAGAGAGCACGACGAGACGATCCGTGTTCAGTACTTCGGTGATGACTTCGCTCATGCGCGAGCCGGTCTCATTTTCGATGCCCTTGGCCACGTGAACCAACGTCGCGTCATCCGGGATAGACTCGCGCAGTTGCTTGCAGATCGACCGCATCCCGTGTGACGGCACGGCGAGCACAATTAATTCGGCATCGCGCAGGGCCGTTTTGGAGTCGAGCGTGACGGTGATCGCCTCGGAGATTTTGACGCCAGGGAGAAAGGCCTTGTTCTCGCGTGCGGCGAGAATCGGACCGACTTCCTCCTTGAGCCGACCCCAAAGCGTGACTTTGTGCCCGTTGCCGTGCAACAACACCGCCAGCGCCGTACCCCAGCCTCCTGTCCCGATGACCGTGACGTTCATGCGCTCTTCTTGTGTTCCGTTGGCAGGGCGCGACCGCTGGCCGCGCCGTCTGCGCCTCCCGGCGGCGGCCTCGGCGAGGCCGCCCTACCGATGCGGCTCTCTGTTCCCGTCACCAGCCGCTGAATATTGGACTTGTGCTTGTAGATTGCCACCGCAGCGACGATTGCAGCGAACCAAAACAGCGTAGCATTCCTCTCAATCAACCATGTGGCCACTGGCAGCGCGATCGCCGCGCTGATCGACGCGAAAGAGACGTAGCGGCCGATCCCGAACATGATGAGCCACACGCCGAGCGCGCACAGCAGCGGATATGGCAGAAATGCGAGCAACGCTCCCCCGCTTGTCGCAATACCTTTTCCGCCTTTGAAGTTGAGCCAGCAAGTCCAGTTGTGGCCCGCGATAACAAACAAGCAACAGACAATCTGCAGCGCGTTGCGGTTGAGGTTCGGGAAAATCTGGGGCGCGAAGAAAACCGGCACGAAACCTTTCGCGGCATCGATCAGCAGCACGGCTATGCCCGGGCCGTTGCCAAGCGCGCGCATCACGTTTGTCGCGCCGATGTTGCCGCTGCCAACCGTACGGATGTCGATGCCGCGCGCCTTGCCCCACAGAAAGCCTGTGGGGATCGAGCCGAGAAGATACGAAAGAATTCCGCACCCGACGAAAATCGCCGCTGTCATGAGCCCGACTTTAACGGAAAGTGCCGTGCGACCGCAAACCACAAAATCACCGCGCTGCCGAGCAAGGCACAGACTCCAACAAAGACGTCTCCGTGTTGCGTGTAAAAAGTGATGGCGCGGGCTGCGGGCAACGCCAGTTCACAGTTCACGCTGCCATCGGTGAACGGTTGGAGGCGCATGCGAACGAAACCGAATTCGTCCACAACGCAGGTCACGCCGTTGTTGGTGCAGCGCACGAGAGGGCGACGTGTCTCGGCGGCGCGGAACACCGCGTTCGCAAGATGCATTTCGGCAGCAGGCGACGTTTTGAACCACGCGTCGTTGGTGACGTTGACCATGAAATCCACACCACGCTGAACGAAGTGCCGGTACAAATCAGGCATGGTGTCCTCGAAGCAAATTACTGGACCAAATCGCGCCCCACCTACCTCGAACACGGTTAACTCCTTGCCGTTCTCGAAACCATAGTCATCGCCCACCTCATACCCTTTCGGCCCGAGCAATTTGAGGAACGGAACAGCGAGGCGACGGAGCGGGACATATTCGCCAAACGGAACGAGATGAATCTTATGGTAAATTCCAGCGATCCTTCCATCGGGAGATACCAAGATTGCGCCGTTGAACAGTTCGGGCGGTGAAGAATGTGGCGTCGCGTCGATTGTGCCTGTGAGAAGGCACGCATCCGCTTTCGCGGCCAGGTTCGTCACCAGCGCAAACGAGTCCGCATCGTAACGCATTGGCTGCGGTGTGGCCGTCTCCGGCCAGATGATGAGGTCGGGTTTGCCCGCAATTGCCAACCGCGTCAGCCGTTCGTAGCGTTCGAGAATCATCGGCTTTTCCCTGGGGTCAAACTTCAGCGACTGGGGAATGTTGCCTTGTACCAGCGCCAACCGTAGCGTGTGTGGTGACTCCATGCGGTGGCGAATTTCGCGCAGGCCTTGCGCGAACGCACCGCAAATGAGAATCATCGCGATGTAGAACTCCCAGCTCGGCTGACGCAGGAGTTCTGGATGGTACAGCTTGAGCACGAATCGGCGGGCGGTGAAAAAGAGCGCGAAGTTGACGAAGCACACCAGGGCCGACACGCCGTACACGCCTGTCACGCTGGCAAATTGAATCAGCGGCACAACACTGTGCTGGCTAACGCCGAGACCATTCCATCCAAATCCACCGAAAAGAAACCACCCGCGCACCCACTCCAACGTCACCCAAGCCGCAGAGCACGCCGTCGCCACGAGCAGATTCCGCCACGCCGAGTCCGACACAATCCCTTTCCCTTGCTCCACGCCCGCTTCTGCGTCCGCCGCCTTCCTGTCGCCATCCACCGCTGCCGCCGCGCGCTTGTCCCCTTCCGCCCCTCCCAAGGTGTTTGCAATTGTAAACAACATGGCGGCGGCACCGAAGTACAGTGCCAGAAATGCAACCAGAGCGACCATGCCGGGCAAGGTCACATGAATTGTCCACCACACCGTCGCACCGAAGAAGACCAAGCCGGCAATGTAGCCGCGCCGAAATGCTTCGCCGCGGTCGCATCGCTGCGCCGCAAACAACAGCGGTACGAGCGCGAGCCACGCAAGTTGGCTGATGTTGAATGGCGGATAAGCCAGTGCCAGCAGCACGCCAGTGGCAATGGGCAGAAGCCAGCGGTGCAATAAGATCCCTATCTGTGCCTTATGATTTTGTGGGAGCGACATTCTTGTCGCGATTCCCCTTCCTGGTCGCGGCAGGCCGCCTGCGCGCCAAAGCTTCCGCGGCGGCCCGGGTGCCGCTCCCACGGGCAGGTGGACAGTAGAGATTCATTTACGCGTTGCGGCCACAGCAGTTCTTATACTTCTTGCCGCTACCGCAGGGACACGGCTGGTTGCGACCAACTTTCGGCGCATCGCGTCGAATCGGCGCGGTGGCTTGCTCGATCGCTTCCTCGACCATGTCTCCGCCTTGTTGCGGAGCGCCGCCGGCCATGGGTTGCTGCGCTCGCGCCGCCGCAGCTTGACCGAATGACATGCTTGCTGCAAGGTCTGGCGCGATGAGCTGTTGGGGCAAGGCGCGCATGAAATCCTCGAACGCAGCCAGTGAACTGGCAGAACGGAACACGTTGCCGGCGATCTCGCTCTTGACGTTGTCCATCATCTCCTCGAACATGGAAAACGCCTCGGCCTTGTATTCGACCAGCGGATCGCGCTGACCGTAGGCGCGCAGGCCGATGCCGTTGCGGAGCTGATCCATATTGTAGAGGTGCTCCTGCCAGAGTCGGTCAAGCGCATTGAGGACGATCAACCGCTCGATGGCCTTCAGCGCGTCGGGGTTTTCGTTGGCTGCCTTGGCCTGGTAAGCTTTCTGGACTTTGTCGAGAATGACCTGGCGGATCTCGTCGGCGGTCTTTTGTTCAATCTGGTTGCGCCGCAACCCGAGCGGAAACGAGTGGTTGACCCAGCGCAGCAGCGCGTCGATGTCCCACTCGTCCGCCAGCTTGTCCTTTGGCAGATACTCTGCGACGCGCGCCTCGACGACCTCTTCGATGATGTCGAAGATCGCTTCGCGCGGGTTGTCGCCCTGAATAATGTCGTTGCGGAATCCGTAGAGCACTTCCCGCTGCTTGTTCATCACGTCGTCGTACTCAAGCGTGCGTTTGCGGATGGAGAAGTTGTGCTCCTCGACGCGGCGCTGCGCGGTCTCGATGGAGCGGTTGAGGAGCGGATGCTGCAGTTCTTCGCCCTCCTTCATGCCGAGTTTTTCCATGATGTTGGCGATGCGGCCGCTGCCGAACAACCGCATCAGATCGTCTTCGAGCGAAACGTAGAACTGCGAACTGCCGGGGTCTCCCTGGCGTGCGCAGCGTCCGCGAAGCTGACGGTCGATACGCCGCGCTTCGTGCCGCTCGCTGCCGATGACATGCAAGCCGCCAAGATCGGTGACGCCGGAACCGAGTTTGATGTCCGTCCCACGACCCGCCATGTTGGTGGCGATTGTGACAGAGCCATGCTGGCCGGCGCGGGCAATGATTTCGGCTTCTTGCTGGTGGTATTTGGCGTTCAGAACGTTGTGCGGGATGCTCGTGCGTTTCAGCATGCGCGACAGAACCTCGCTGGCCTCGACGCTCACCGTGCCCACGAGCATCGGCTGACCCTTGCGATGGCGCTCCTCGATCTCCTTGATGATCGCGTTGTACTTCTCGCGCCGCGTCTTGTAGACGACATCGTGTTCGTCTTTGCGCACGCACGGCTGGTTGGTCGGGATGACGATGACGCCGAGCTTGTAGATGTTTTCAAACTCAGTCGCCTCCGTCTCGGCTGTGCCGGTCATGCCGGCCAGTTTTTCGTAGAGACGAAAATAGTTCTGAATCGTGATCGTCGCCAACGTCTGAGTCTCCCGTTCGATGGCGACATCTTCCTTGGCTTCGACCGCTTGATGAAGGCCGTCGCTCCAACGACGGCCGGGCATCAGGCGGCCCGTAAACTCGTCGACGATGATGACCTTGTTGTCCTGAACAACGTACTCGACGTCCTTCTCGAACAAGCAGTAAGCGCGCAGGAGCTGCGAGATGTTGTGAATTTTTTCGCTGCGCTCGTCGAAGGCCTGCTGGATCTGCTGTTTCTTCTTTTCCTTCTCACCGTCTTCGCCGGGCAGGCTGTCGATCTCCTGGAGCGCTGTCACCAAATCGGGAATGACGAACGCGTCGGGATCGTTCGGGTTGAGAAACTTGCGGCCCTTCTCGCTCAAGTCGGAGTCGTGCTGTTTCTCGTCGATCGTGAAGAACAGTTCCTCCTTCAACGCCATCAATTCCTTTTTGCTGGAGTCTGCCAGCACTGCCAGCTCCGCCTCGTCGAGGAGCTTGCGAACCTCGGGATCCTCCATCATCTTGAGCAACTGCTTGTTCTTGGGCATCCCCATCCTGACCTTGTGCAGCAGCCGCCCCGCCTGCTGCTCTTCCTGATCGAGTTCCTTGCTGGTGCTCTTCTCGCCGTTCCGGTTCTCGAGCAGTTGCTTCGCCTCGTTGACGAAGCGGTTGCACAACATCGTCTGGGCGCGAACCAATTCGGCCACCTGCGGTTTGTACTTGTCGTAGGCGTGCGTCGAGACGGTGGACGGGCCGCTGATAATCAAGGGCGTGCGCGCTTCGTCGATCAGGATCGAGTCCACTTCATCCACGATGGCGTAGAAATGGCCGCGCTGGACCTGCGTCTCGGCGCTGGTGGCCATGCCGTTGTCGCGCAGGTAATCAAAGCCGAATTCGGCGTTCGTGCCGTAGGAAATGTCGCACGCGTACTGCTGCCGGCGAATTTGGGGCGGCTGGTCGTGCTGGATGATGCCGACAGTCAGCCCGAGAAACGTGTAAATCCCCCCCATCCATTCGGCGTCGCGCGCAGCGAGGTAATCGTTCACCGTGACGAGGTGGACGTTGTTGCCCGAGAGCGTGTTGAGGTAAAGTGGCATCGTCGCGACGAGGGTTTTGCCTTCCCCCGTAGCCATTTCCGTGATTCTGCCCTTGTGCAGTGCGATCCCGCCGAGCACCTGCACGTCGAACGGAATCATGTCCCACTTGTAGGGACGCCCGCGCACAATCCATTCCCTGCCAATCAGCCGGCGACAGGTATTCTTTACCACGGCGAATGCCTCGGGCAGAATGTCGTCCAGCGATGCGCCGCCCGAAATGCGCTTGCGGAACTCGTCGGTCTTGGCGCGCAGTTGCTCGTCGCTCAACTTCTGATATTCCGCTTCGAATTCGTTGACGCGATGCACGGTCGGCCAGAGGCGCTTCACTTCGCGCTGGTTCTTCGAACCCAGAATTTTCTTCAGAATCCAGTTAATCATGATCGCTTCGCGATGGTGAATGAGTTAGAGAGTTAAGGGGTTAAAGGGGCAAGACTCCGCCACTGCATGCCGCAACGCGACGCCACCCCTTTAACCTTTTTAACCATTTCCACCTATTCGCTCTCCTCAGCTCCCCGGTTTGACCAACGGCACGCCCTGCCCGCACATCGGGCAGTCCGCCGACTCAAACGTTTCGATGCGTAGTTTTAGCAGACTTTCCAGCCGCACGCCAAAATCCACTTTCCCGCCCGAGCGATCCACCAATGCGCCGACTCCTGCCACCTCGCCACCGTGCCTCGTCACGATGTCGATTGTCTCCTGCACGCGCCCACCCTTCGTGATCACGTCCTCAACCACGAGAACCTTTTCGCGCGGCCCGATCTTGAAATTGCGGCGCAGTTCGAGCTTACCGCCCGCATTCTTTTCCACAAATATGTGACGTCGTCCCAACGCGCGCCCCACCTCGTGGCCGATGAACAGTCCACCCAGCGCGGGTGAAATCACCGTTTGCGCGCCTGCGTCCTTCAGCCTGACCGCCAACGCGCTGCACAATCGCTCCGCAATGTTCGGGTACTGAAGCACCAGTGCGCACTGGAAATACTGCCGGCTGTGCAGGCCCGACCGCAACAGAAAATGCCCGTCCAAGAGGGCGTTGGTCTCCCGGAAAATCTTCAACACATCTGCATCCGTCAGCATTGTGCAAACTCTTCGTGCGATCCCCTCTCCCTTGCGCGGCAAGGGAGAGGGTCAGGGTTCGACGTTTCACGGCAGAGTTCGGCAAGGATGACGTCCAACACTCCGTCCAGATTTTCTTGTACCTCGATATTCCAGAATCGCAGCACCTGAATCCCTTGGTCCGCCAGATATGCGTCACGCACCGTGTCATGATTTTTCTGCCCGGGAACATTGTGGACATCGCCATCCAACTCCACAGCCAATCTTCTCGACGCACAGTAAAAATCCAGCACGTATGCCCCGACCGGATGCTGTCGGCGAAACTTGAACTGAGCGAAACTCCGATTGCGAAGATTACGCCAGAGTACTCGCTCCGCCCATCTCGGAGTCTTGCGCAGACTTCTAGCCAGTGAATGGCGTGAGTTCATAGCTCGCCCCTCACCTTGATCCTCTCCCCGGAGGGGAGAGGAGATCGGCTGACAAAGTTCCGCTCTCCATTGCCGCGCAAGGAATAGGGGTCATGGTGAGGGTTCGCTTCACACGCTCACCACCCACTTCGGATTTGGTTTACTTGCCTCTTCAACCTCGCGGCGTTTGGCGTCGTAGCCTTTGCGGCCCATGAGACCGTACGTGAAATTCTTGCCGAGTTCCACGCCCGGTTGGTCGAACGCGTTGATGTTGTAAAGTTCGCCCGCGTACGCCGTCTGCATTTCCAGCAAGTACAGCAACGCGCCAACACCGCGTTCGTCCACCTTTTCCAGCCGAATCGCGCAGTTCGGCTTGCCGCTCTGCGTCAACGCCAATTCCGTCGCGCGCTGCTCGGCGTTGATCAACTCATTCAGCGTGTGGCCGCCGAGATATTTGACCGCGTCGTATTCGTCGAACGCGTGCGGAATCTCCACGCTCGTCTCAAACTCGTCCACGGTGAGGAACGTGATTACCTTGTCGAACGGCCCTTCGATGTAAAGCTGCATCACGGAATGCTGATCGGTCGCGCCAAGCGCCTTTTCGGGCGTTTGCCCCGTGTGAACGACCTTCCCCTTCCGATCCACGCGTTTGCCGAGGCTTTCCGCCCAGAGTTGACGGAACCAATCCGCCACGTCCCGCAACGCGTGCGAGTACGGCATCATCACCTGCACGTTCTTGCCCTTCGCCTTCTCCATCAGGTAATGCAGCGCCGCGCCCGTCAACGCCGGATTCTCCCACAACTTCTTCGATTTCGTGCAGATCTCGTCCATCTCCGCCGCGCCCTTCAACAACGCGTGAATGTCAATCCCCGTCACTGCGGCGCTGAGCAAGCCGACTGCGCTGAGCACGGAAAAACGCCCACCCACATCAGGCGGAATCGGCAACGAGCTGTAACCGAACTTCCTCACGATCTTGCGAAGCTCACCTTTCTCAGGATCGGTTGTGATGACGATGTGCTCGATGTGGCGTTCTTCACCCAGCTTCTTGATCAACGCCTCACGGAACACCAAAAACTCGCTCATCGTCTCAGCCGTGCCGCCCGATTTGGTGATGACGTTGAACATGGTGTCGTCGAGATCGACGGCGTCGAGCAATGCGTTGATCCGGTCGGGGTCAACGTTGTCAGGCACGAACAACCGCGGCCCGCGCCGTGCCGGCCTGACCAGATTATTGTATTCGGGATGATTCAGCGCCGAGTGCAATGCGATGTTGCCCAGCGCCGAGCCGCCGATGCCGACCACCACGAAATTGTCGCACCGCTCCTGTATTTCGCTGGCCATGACGGTGATCTCGTCGGCCAGTTTGGCATTGTACGGCAGCTTCCGAAAACCGAGTGGCATCTTCGCGACGGCGTCCGCCGCCGCCGCGATCTTCGGGGCGAGTAGTTTCAACTCCGCCTCGCCGATCCCGTGGACGCCCACGCATTCAGCGAGCAAATTGTTAAAGTCGTAGCGCAGATTCAGCACGGTCACACTCCTCGTTTGCAGCGGTTATATCGCAAATTCCGAGGCGAACGACAACACATTTAGGGGTGGAACCGCAGCCCAACAACCACAGTTGCCGCAAAGAGGCGCAAGGAACGCAAGAAACGGCTGGCGCATTTGTTTGCGACTTTTGTGCCTTCTTGCGGCCAATAAAATGTTCGCAGCCGAGCGGAATTCTGGGAGATAGTGACTACTCGGAGAAATGCGCCAGCTTGAAGATTGCCCGCTGCAAGCCGGGCTTCAGCGTCCGGTTGCCGTGCACGGGAACGGTGATGATGGCGCGCTCGCCCGGTTTCGCGTAGATGTGGTGGCTACCATTGATACGCTTAAGCTGCCAGTCATTCTGCTTCAGAAGAAAGCAGACCTCCTTGCCGCTGTAAGCCTTCAAAGGCCGATTTCCAGAACTTGAATGTCCTCAGGCTGGCGGCCTTCCTCACGCAACACTTCCAGATAGCCGGCCATTGCTTCGCGCACATTCACCTGCAGTTCGTCAAGCGTGTCTCCCTCCGACACGCAGCCCGGCAAGGCCGGCACCTCCGCCCAATAACCGCCCTTCGGCTCGCGATGCACCACCACTTTGTAGTTCATGGGAATAGAATAGTGGAATCAGCTTACGGGTTCAACTCCGACGACGCCCGCCCGTGACAGAGAATACCTCGTTGGCCGCAAAAAGGCACAAAAGCCGCAAAGGATTCCTGCGACCGTTTCTTGCGTTCCTTGCGCCTCTTTGCGGCGATTGGCCTATCGTGGTTGCGGCTCACTTCCCGAACAACCGCGGCAGGAACGTGGTCAACGGCGGGACATACGTGATGAGCAGCACGCCGATGAACTGCACACCGAGCATTGGCAATACGGCGCGCATGACCTCGACCATCGGTTTGTTGAACCGGTACGACGACAACAACAGGTTCAGCCCGGCCGGCGGCGCGAGAAAACCTAGCTCCATGTTCGCCAGGAAAATGATGCCGAGATGAATTGGATCGATGCCGAACGCCAGGCCTAGCGGCACGAGTAACGGCACCACCACGACGATAGCGGCGTAGATTTCGACCAGCCCGCCCACGAACAGCAACACCACGTTCAATCCCAACAGGAAAAGCCACTTGGATTTGATCGCGCCCGTCGCCCACGCCACCGCTTGGTCCGGCACCTGTGCGTCCACCAGATACTGTGTGAACCCCAGCGCCACGCCGAGAATCAGCAGCACGCCTCCCACCAGCAACCCGCAATCGGTCACCACGCGCGGCACATCCTTAAAGAGCCTCAAATCGCGATACACGACAGTCTCAACGACGAATGCATACAACGCGGTCACCGCTGCTGCTTCGACCGGCGTCGCAAATCCGCCGAACAACGCGACCAATGCCACCACCGGCAACAGCAGTTCCCACTTTGCCTCCCAGACCGCGACCCACGCTTCGCGGAAGGCAAACCGCTTGTGGTCTTTCTCCAGTTTCGGGCCGGCGGCGACGCCCCACCAAATCGCCAGCGCCACCATCAGGCATCCCGGCAACAACCCACCTAGGAACATCTGTTCGATCGTGATCGAGGTTTTCGCTTGCGACGCAATGATCGCGTACAGAATCAGCGGCAAACACGGCGGAAACAAAATCCCGAGCGAGCCGGCGCCCGTCAGCAACCCGAGCGCAGTCCGCTCCCGGTATTTCGCGCCGATCAACACCGGCATGAGCACGCCGCCGAGTGCGAGAATCGTCACGCCCGAACCGCCCGTGAAAGACGTAAAAAACGCGCACACCAACGCCGTCACGATGGCCGGGCCGCCGCGAATCTGGCCGAACAACGCATTGAACACGCGCACCAACCGGCGCGCCGCGCCGCCCTCCGCCAGAAAATACCCGGCCAGCGTGAATAGCGGCAGCGTAGGCAGCGACGGATTTACCACGAGGCTGTAGTGCGTGAGCGGTACCGCTGCGATGGGGACATCTTCCGCCCAAAACAGAATGAGCGCCGCGCCGCCGAGCGTGGTGAACACCGGCGCCCCGAGCACCGTGGCCAGAAGCAGAATGCCGAGCGCCGGCCACTTGATCCGGGCCGCCGGCACCGGCAACCAAACTGCCGCTGCGATAAACGCCGCAATCAGCGCCAGCGCCACGGCCCGACCGCGCCACGTTCGCGCCGCGTGCCACCAGAGACGAGCCGTGATCACTCCGAAGCCGACGGGCAAAAGCGATTGCACGTACCAGGTCTTGATTCCGTAAGCGATGACGTGGGCAGCCGGAATTTCGGACCGAACAAATTGCACGCTGGCCACGCAAAGGAAAGCTGACACCGCCGCCGCAAATGACTGGCTGAAGATTGTCACCACCGTTTTCACGCGGCCGTGGAGAACCGTGGTCAGCGCCGAGAGCGCCAGCAGACGCCCCTCTCGCGCCGCGATCGCACCGCCCAGCATACCGACAATCAAGGTCAGGTGTTGGACAATCACCGTGGCGCCCACGATGCCGACGCGTGTCGTTTTGCGCAGCACCGCTTCCGCCACCGGCAACAGCATCATCGCCAACAGCGCGGCTGTCACGCCAAGGTTCTCAGCGTCGCGGAACGCGCGCCGCCAGCCGGTGGGCTCGGTTTGTGGCTCTAATGAGATTTCGTTGGTCATGTATTGTAGCCGCGAAACACTTTCGCGGAGGGTCGAACCACAGCCGCGAACAAGGTTCGCGGCTACAATCTCACTTCTTCCCCGCGCGGTACTCAGCGAGCAGCGCCTGCACTTCGTCGAACATGTCGGCTGGCACCAACGTGCCGCGAATCTTCGGATAAACGCTCTCGGCAACACCGCGCCACGCAGTCTCGGCCTCGGGCGTCAACTCGTGCACGACAAGCCCGCGCTTCTTCATTGCTTTGACCGCCTCGGTCATTTCCTTGCGGGCTTGCGCGCGAACCTCGTCGCCAGCCTTCTCCGCCGCCTCACGCATGGCCTTCTGGGCGTCGGACGGAATCTTGTCCCAGGTTTTCTTCGTGATGACGCACGCGCCGACAAGTGGCGCCCAGTTCATGTCGAGCATGTGTGGCGCGGGACCGTAGAATTGTCCCGCCAACGCGAAGAACGGCGGCGCTGGCACCGCGTCGATCAAGCCCGTCTGTAGCCCGGGCAAAATGTCGGCGGTTTCGAGCGGGATCGGCTGGTAACCCGCCGCCTTCATGATTTCGAGCGCCTTGTTGTCGCCCGCCCACGCAAACAGCTTTTGCCTCTTAAGATCGTCGGGATACACGACAGGCTTGCGCGAAAAGAACTTCACCCAGCCAGCATCGGCCAGGAACAATACGACAAATCCCTTGTCAGCGAGCCGTTGCTCCAACTTCGGGCGCAACTTCTCGCGCACGTAGTCCACCTCGTCGAGCGAGCGATACACCATCGGCATCGTCTGCAACGCTGTGACCGAATCATCGATCTCCGCCATGCCCGTTCCCGTCAGCATCGCCGCCTGCAGTTGGCCGATGCGCATCCGTCGGACCATGTCGGCCTCGCCGCCCTGCGTGCCGTCGGTGAAAATGGTCAACTGCACACCACCGCCCGGTGCCTGCCTCCACTTCTCCGCCATCGCCTTGAGGCTCTGATGCGGTGACGAATCCTTCGGCGCCAAAGTGCCGAGCTTGATCTTGATGGGCGCATCGGCAGCGAATGCGCCGGTCGCCCACAAGACGCTCAGGACTGCAATCAAGTATCTCATATCATTTTCTCAATCGCGTGCCCCTCACCTTGCTCCTCTCCCCGCATGCGGGGAGAGGAGATAGCAATTGTTCCCCCTCTCCCTCGTCGTTCAAGGGAGAGGGTCAGGGTGAGGGTTTGCCTCATTCCGCAAACAATTCATCTTCCCGCGACAACAGCCACTGCGCGCGGCGCTGCATCACCAGATTCGTCAAGCGCCATTCAGGCTTCCGATCGACGTCGATGACGAGCGCCTGCTTCAACAACTGCTCGAATTCCGCGCGCTGCTGCTTCTGCACGCACACGGCTTCCGCATACGTCACGAGCGGTGACGCCAACTGTCGCCCGCTCAATTCCATCGCGCGCTCGAAGTGCTGCTTCGCTCGCGTCGCGGCTTCGTCCGCCTTCGCGCCGGGCCGCGCGAGTTCGTAATTGATTAGAAACGTGTGGATGGCGCCGTAGTCAAATTTCTCGTCCAGTTCCAGCGCACGATCGATCAATGCCTCCATCTTCGGCAGGTCGGCAACGATGTCGGGCTTGTCCTTCGACACCGTGATCGCCCCGCCCCACGCCGCCGCCGTCCAATACAAGAGCGGCACATCGCGCTTCGTTGCAACGCGCACGGCCTTCTTCGGATCGGTGCGCAGCGATTGACTGAACCCGCGATGGTTTACCTCCAGCCCACGCAAGCCGTAGTCGCGCGCGCGCAGGTAGAGCTTGCGGGCGCGCACGCGCAACGCCGTCGCCGCCGCGAGGTCTTTGCCTTCGAGTTCGTCGGCGTCCTGCTGCACGAACGCGTAGCCGTACTGCGTGAACCCACTGGCCGTGGCCAGCAACAATCCGCGATGTTGCGGACTTTCTGCGAGCAGACTCTCCATCAGCTTCAAGCTGAACGGCGCCGCGTCGCGGATCAAATCAGGATCGTCGTCGGACGAGATGGTTGCTCCACCGCCTGCCAATGCGTTGCCGACCTGGTTGACAGCGAATCGCTTGATTGCGCATCCGCTGTTGAGCGCCAACGCCGCGACCAGGATGAGAACTCTGGGCTTCAACTCGTCCGGCTTATCGCATGTCGCCGCGCGAATGACAAGTCACTTTACTTCAACGACATCGCCGATTTTCAGCCCCAACTCCTGCGCGGCATTGCCGTTGTTGACGGCGATTTCCAGGAAACCGCTTGAGCCGATGATGCCGAGGGGCTGACCTGGAGCCACTTCTTGGTAGAACTCTTTCAAATCACACTCGACCTTGCCTTGCACACGGATCTTGCTGACGCTCCCCGCCAGTGTGTTGATGTTGGTAATCGCGTTGCCGAAGCGGTCGATATAAATGATCTCGCCGCGCAACACACCGCCCACAGCCCCGCCGAGGCGGGGCTGCGGCCAGTCGAGCCGTACGTAGTCGTTCAATTTCTCGCCCAGCGAGTCGAACGGAACGTTTTGCGTCAGCCGCGCGGCAACGGGCGCGAATATGTCGCGCCCATGAAACGTGTTGCTTACGGGCTTATGAATCACGCTCGGAGCGTGATAAAAATAGGCGTCGTTGTCCAGGCGATGAACCTCAAGGACCTTCTCCTGCGCCAGCGCAAACGAGAGCACGCCGTTGTCAGGGCCGACGAAAAAGTAATCGGCCGTTCTCACGGCAATCGCCGCGCGTTGACTGCCGACGCCCGGATCAACAACCGCGCAGTGAACTGTCAGCCGCGGGAAACAGCGGTACGACGCCAACAATGCGAACGCGCCTGCTCGAATATCGCCCGCAGGAACCTCGTGCGTGATGTCTACGATGCTGACCTGCGGATTGATTCCCAGAATCACGCCTTTCATGCCGCCAACAAACCAGTCAGCCGTCCCGAAGTCCGTGGTCAGAGTGATGATTGCCATGAGCACGGTTATCCGCTACCGGCTTTCATATGTCCAGCGGGCTGCGCACGCTGAGGCCGGGCCTGTTAAGGACATGCGTGTAGATCTGAGTGGTCGAGACATCTTTGTGGCCGAGCAATTCCTGCACGGTGCGGATGTCGGAGCCGCTTTCGAGCAGGTGCGTGGCGAAGCTGTGGCGCAGGGCGTGAGGGGTGACTTTCTTGTTTAACTGGGCGCGCCGGGCCGCGTCGCGGACAGCGGCTTGCAGGCGTTCCTCCAACACATGATGCCGGCGGCGCAGTCCGCTGCGTGGATCGGTCATCAGTTCGCGCGACGGGAAGAACCATTGCCATTCCCAAGCCTCGCCGGCTTTGGGGTACTTGCGATCCAATCCCTCGGGGATCCACACGCCCGGCAGGTTGGCTTGCCGATCCTTATCGTACAACCGGCGCAGCCAGTTCCGATGTTCCCGTAGTCGGCTGCTCAACGACAAGGGCAAGACGGTGACTCGATCTTTGTCGCCCTTGCCGGCGCGGACGAGGATCTGCCCGCGCTCCAAGTCCACGTCTTTCACCCGCAGCCGCAGCAATTCCATCAAGCGCAGACCGCTGCCGTACATTAACTCGGCCATCAACTGCATGGTGCCGTCCAGCGCGGCAAACAACCGCTGACATTCTTCCCGTGACAGCACGACGGGCAACCGGACCGATTTCCGTGCGCGCACAAAATCGCCAAACTCGCCGGGGTCGCGCTCCAAGGCTTCCCGTAGCAGGAAGACCAAGGCGTTGAGCGCCTGCTTTTGGGTGGAGGCGGAAACGCGCTGGCACGTGGCGAGGTCGGAGAGGAAGTCGCGGATGTGATCGTTGGCGGCGGCTTCGACGCGGACGCCACGCGCTTGGAGCCACTTGGCAAACCGGTCAGCCCAACCCCGGTAGGTTTGTTCTGTCCGCCATTGGTAATGACGGCCCCGCAGTTCCCGGATGAGTCGTCGCTCCCAATCAGTCTTGCCCAAGTCTGCCGCCGCCAGTGGCGGGACGCCGATGATTTGGTTGTTGGTAGGGCTCGACCGCCGGGCGAGCCGCCCTGTCAGTTCGTTTCGGACGGCCCGGCGGTCCGTCCCTGCCGCAAGGCCGGAATCGCCCTGTTTCCTGGCCGCCTTGAAAAACCAGTTCAGCGCCTCTTTCCATGTCGCGAGCGTGGATACGCCGAGCAGGCGTTTGCCCTGGACAGATTCCATGAAGGCGCGGGCGGACTCAACCGTCGCCCGTTGCTGGGACTGCTTGCAGTATTGCAGATACCGGATCAACGCCAGTCGGTACTGCTGGCGGCGCAGCGGCGGCAACCGCAATTGCTGGAGTGCCGTTGACCATTGCGGGAACCAAACCGACGGCTGATCGGGCTGAGAATTCACCTGCATATCACTTTGCGAAAGCCCAACTGAGTAAGGGTTTTGCCGGAGCGATATTCGCAAGGCAACTGCGTAGTGTCAAGTCTTGTGCGGAGTCCCAATTTGCCGCGTAACACGTTGCGATTGCGATTGACAGAGCGTAGCGGCAGTTCTACGCTCTCCCTGTGAAGACGGCCTTTTCTCCGGCACGAGCACTGCGTGTGAGTAAGGCCGAATAATACTGTTCGGCGACATGCGGGCATCTATGGCATCACGTACCTGTTGAGCGTACTTTTCATCGTAGGTCGTGGCGCAGTAGAAGACCGCCTTTTGTGTCACCATGAGTTCGATTTCTTGCTTCTCGGTACGTTCGAGACTGGAGTGTTGTATCAGCCAGTTCAAGCGGTCAGTGTCCGTTATCGCCGAACAAGTCGGTCGAGCCAACGCTGACCGCGTTGGCGGCTTGGGGTGCTGGCGGAGCTTTTTCTTCGCGGTCATCGTGGCTCACCTTTTTCGTTAGGCCGTTGAGACACTTTCACCAACAACAGTCTAAACTAACAAAGGAGAACATTATGCCGCAGATCAAAACTGTCCACGGTATCGAAAACCGTAAGGTCGTGACACGAAAAGAATGGCTAGTCGCCCGCAAGAAATTTCTAGCGAAAGAAAAGAAATTCTCAAAACTGCGCGACGCAATGAACCTTCAGCGCCGCAAGTTGCCCTGGGTCAAAATCGAAAAGGACTACGTTTTCGACGGGCCGACTGGCAAAGTGACGCTCGCCGGTTTATTCTGCGGCAGGAGCCAGCTCATTATCTATCATTTGATGTTCGGACAGGGTTGGGGGGAAGCTTGCGCGCATTGCTCGTTTTGGGCCGACCATTTCGACAGCGTGAACTTTCACATTGGCCAGCGCGACACGGCATTCGCCGCCATTTCCCGCGCGCCGTGGAAGGAGATTGAACCGTTCAAGAAGCGCATGGGCTGGCAGTTCAAGTGGGTTTCCTCGTTCGACACGGATTTCAATTTTGATTTCAACGTCTCCTTCACGCCCGAGCAGCGCAAGAACGGCAAGGCCATTTACAATTATGCTCCTTTGGAAATGGACATGGACGAGCGCGAAGGCGTCAGTGCGTTTTACCGTGACAAGAACGGCGACATTTATCACACCTACTCGTCTTACGAGCGGGGGATTGACTTGATGAACACCACTTACAACTTCCTCGACCTGACCGCCAAAGGCCGTGACGAAAATCCAAACCACTCCCAAGATTGGGTGCGCTATCATGACAAATACAAAGGAGCCTCAAAAGGCTGCTGCTGCGCTTGAGCAGTCCGGCAGATATATTTTGCCTAACAAGTCGCCGGAGCCAACCGCCGTTGGCGCGGTCAGTTCCGCTGTCGCGAGCGTAAAGCCCCGTGGGGCCACGCACCTTTACGGGGTTCACGCCGCGAGTCGGCGGTGGCTCAGCTTTTTTCGTTAGGCCACTTATCACGCCATGAGCATTGAACAGCGCAGAGTGGTAGATTTTGTCAGCACCGACAAAGCAGACGGTCATGTTTCGCTGACCATTTCAGACCATTTACCTTGGCTGCCTGACAACGAGCACCTTTTGATTTTACAGGACAAGATAAACGATTACTTGGCATTTCTTGAGTCGGGAGAGATTTACGATTCTTACCCGAAGGCGCACGGTCGCGAGATTGAGATTCGGCTGATTTGCAAGTATCCGCCAGCCGGAGACGGAGTCAGATTTCTGGAGTTGGCGAGCGAGACTGTCCGCAAGGCAGGTTTTCGTTTTTCAGTTCATACACCATGAAACCGTGGCCTAACCAGTCGCCGGAGCCAACGCCGGTTGGCGCTGGCAGTTCCGCTTCGCGGTCCACGGTTTCTGGTCCGGCGTGGCTCAGCTTTTTTCGTTAGGTAACGGATGAATGCACAAGTCCATGTCGTACTGCTGACAGTCGGGATGATTGTCGCCGTCGTCTTTCCGATTCTGATCTTCGCTAGTCGGCGTTGTGTCTTTGCGGTATGGGCTAGGTTCTCATCCCTCTTGGTCTGCCTCGCCGGACTTGGTTGGGGCGTACTCGGTTTCGTCCTATTGCATCAACGTTCTTCCATGTCGCCTCACGCTTACTTTGCTTTGGGCCGCATCAAGGCCCTGCTTGCCGGCTTGTGTGTCGGTCTGGTGCTCAGTATTCTCATCGCTCGTCCATATCAGAAGGTGACACGTGAGAAGACGGAGAACGCCTAACCATTCAGTGCAGCGAACGCGGGCTAACGCCCGCGTCGCTGACTTCTATCGTTAGCCTGCTACCATGCGCTACACCCAAATAGACCCGGTTCTTGTCCCGTGGGCAAAGACTCACGGTTTATTTGTTGCGACGCAGTTTAAGGGCGAGGAAGTTCGTTCCATTCAGATTGTTGACGACGCCGGTGATTCTTATGGCTTGTGGATTGATCTCCCCCGAGAGGATGATTCAGTGACCGTTGCCATTGCGGAGCACAAGGCGCCGAGCCGCAAGGCTCGCAGGCAGACATTCACCACGAAGATTGCAGAGCTTGGCGAGACATTGGAGTCAGCCTACGCAGTCGCCGAGTCTTGGATACGCGAGAGAGGTCACACGAGGACACCGGTTTTATGATGTCACGATTGGCGCAGGCTAACAAATCGCTGCAGGCAACGCGGGATGGCCGTTCCAGTTCCGCTTCGCGGTTGACGCTGGTTGGTCCCGCGTGCCTGAGCTCTGGACGTTAGGCCGCTCACGCGTATGACAATTCCAACCGTCCAAGACCGGCGAGAGATTCTTCAGCGAGGAGCAGACATTTTAGCTCCGGCTCTCGTTCCACATGGTTTCCATTTCAGCATGGTTTCATCCGGCAGCAGCAGCGGCGGCGCATTCGCGCACGGTGAGTTTGTTCGTGGAGACCGGAAGCTGGAGTTGCATTTTCGTTGGTCGCTCGGACTGGTTACTTACCACATCGGCGCGCAGAAGCTTGCGCACGAGGATTATATGCGAGCATTGCTTGGTCGTTCCAGCGCGAGTCATTATCCAGGCTTTTCAGATGACGCGCTTGCCACGTTTGAGGCGTTGCGCCAAGATTTAGTCGAGCATTGTTCCGATTTCGTGAGCGGCACTGGCGAGCAGTTCAGCCAGTGCATTGAGCGGCACAAAAAGTATGAGTCATTATCAGGATTTCAGAAGATGGAAGCTGGCGCGGCCTAACAAGTCGCCGGAGCCAACCGCCGTTGGCGCTGTCCGTTCCGCTGTCGCGGTTCACGTCGCGAGTCGGCGGTGGCTCAGCTTTCTACGTTAGGCGCTTTACGTTCAGCAAACATAACACAAACACAGGATGAAAAAATACATCGCAATACTGGTTGCCGCATTAGCTTTTGCGGCGACATCATGCAGCACTACACGTTGCTGTCATTCGTCTCCCAACCTTGCCGGCAACTGGGAGATGGGTGGCCCCTACAATGTTGGCCAGCCATGCCAGATTCTTCAGTCCGGCAATTACCTGACCTTCATAAATGAGAAGGGGGACAGGGCACGCGGTGTCTTGAAGTCCCCGGCAGAAGTGATTGCCATAGATTGGGAGGGCGGTTTGAGTGGTGCGCTGACCAATAATGCCACGCGCATCAACTGGAAGAATGGCACATGGTGGTTGAGAGACAAGTGATGATAAAATACGACGCGCCTAACAAATCGCTGCAGGCAACGCGGGATGGCG
>JBEKZD010000038.1:0-25857 GCA_049510215.1 Verrucomicrobiia bacterium | reverse complement strand
CGTGCGCGGGCACGTCCTTGCCGTGCGCTTTCTTGAGGATTTCCTGCAAGGTCTTCGCTGTCCCACTCGGCGCATCCTTCTTCGCCGTGTGATGCGTTTCGGTAATCTCCGCTTCCCACTTCGGTCCGACGATCTCGGCAACTTTCGCCGTGATCCAAAACAGCGTGTTCACGCCTGTGCTGAAGTTCGACGTCCAGACGCACGGGATCGGTTTGGCGGCGTCTCGCACGGCCTGCTTCTCCGCTTCCGTGTGTCCCGTCGTGCCAATCACAAGCGCCTTCTTCTGTTGCGCAGCCAGCCGGGCGATTGAAGCAGTCACCTCGTGCACAGAAAAATCCACGACCGCGTCGCAACCGGCGATGATGTTCGACAAATCATCGCCCTGATCAACCTCGCCAACGAGCCGCAACTCAGGGTCGGATTTGGCACAAACGATGAGCGTCTGGCCCATCCGACCATTCGACCCGCAAATGATGATTTTGACAGGGTTCATGACCGTGATAGTAGGCCGACTCTGTGAGTCGGCGTTGCATCACGCCGTCCCGAAAGCTTTCGGGACGGCCTACAGCAATTTCAAATTCTCCAGCGTTCTCCTCAGTTGCGCCTTGTTTGTCTCGCTCATCGGCACGAGGGGCAGCCGGTACTTCTCCTCGATCTGTCCCATCAGGGCCAACGCCGCCTTCACCGGAATCGGATTCGTCTCGATAAACAAGTCCTTGAACAGCGGGAACAGTTTCGCGTGGATCCGACCGGCCCGTTCGAAATCGCCCTTGAGCGCGGCGTGCACCATGTCGGTCACTTCCTTCGGGATCGCGTTCGACGCGACGCTGATCACGCCGTTCGCCCCGACGCTCATCATCGGCAAGGTGAGCGAGTCGTCGCCCGACAAAATGCAAAACTCACGATCCACCAGCGCGCGCATCTGGCTGACCCGATCCACATTGCCCGTGGATTCTTTCAGTCCGACCACCTTGTCGGGCAAATCCCGGTGGAGCTTCGCCATGGTGTCGTTCGACACGTCCACGCCCGTGCGGCCGGGAATATTGTAAATGATCACCGGCAGTCCGCCCTCCTCCGCAATCGTGCGGAAGTGCTGGTAGAGGCCCGCCTGCGTTGGCTTGTTGTAGTACGGTGCGACCTGCAGCGTCGCATCCGCGCCGACTTTCTTTGCGTGCTGCGTCATGAAGATCGCTTCGTCGGTGGAATTCGAGCCTGTGCCAGCAATAACCTTGCAGCGGCGGGCCGCGAACTTCACGACCAACTCGATGACGTGGTTGTGCTCTTCATGCGTCAGAGTCGGGGATTCGCCCGTCGTTCCGCACGGCGCCAAGCCGTCGATGCCGCTGCGAATCTGGCTCTCGACCAACTCGCGCAGACGCGTCTCATCAAGCGCGCCGCTTTTGGTGAACGGCGTCACAAGCGCGGTGTAAGCCCCAGTAAACATGGTGTGGGTCATCATAGAATCGATGCGTGGTTTTGCAAGTATTCTGTGTGTGGGGGGACGCGCCGCGAAAATGTTTCGCGGCTACAATTCGCAAGCGGTGTTTGTAGCCGCGAATCCTATTCGCGGCCTCCCCAATCCACTACTGGTGTTGCAGCATCCGCTTCAGTTCCGTGGTGAATTCCTGCGTGTCCTTCTGCGTCGGCTTGGACGAGCCAAGTTCAGGCTCGATACCGAGCCGCCCCATTTCGTCGAGGAACCAATGCGCCTTCGCGCCCGATGAGAACCGCGCGTAACCGCTGAGCATCGACCCCGGTGCCGGCATCTGATCGACGCTGATGGAGAGTTTGCCTCCTGCTTCCCTCGTTGCGTCGCCCACTGTCGTGGCTGCGGCAACGGCCGATGGTGGCGGCTTCGGCAACTCCTTCTCCGGCAACTTCACATCGGGCATCTCCGAGAGCAACAGGCGCAATTCCATGTACGTGATCGAGTCGCCCTTCTCCTTGCGCAGGTAATCCTGGATTTCCGAAAGCGTGTGGCCTTCCTTCAGCAACTGCCGTACGACTTGTTTTCGTTCGTCATTGGTCATGGGGCGAAGACTACACGTAACTTTTTTGTGGCGCAAGCTGCTCGGCGGATCAATCGTGAACTCTAGGTCGGCTTTCGCGAAGCCGGCAAGACGGCCAGAAACGCCGAACCGGACTGTCCCCTTCCTGATTGGCCGTGATCCATCCGATACCGATGTATCTGCATCGCGCCGATATATCGCCAGGCGATATATCAGAACACGATTGCTTGCCGCATCAGCCTGATACTCTCCACTGGAGGGTATCGGTCGCTCCGAGACAGACCAATTCAAATGCAAGCGGACAAGATGCGACCGTTGGGCGCCTCGGTTTGATCGATATCGTGAGGTGTCCCGGCCAGTGCGGCCTTACCGCTCATCTGACGGCGGTAATCCTTGATCAAAACCCGTAAATCTGCTTTCATAACCCCAGCCTGATTAAACGACTTAGAAAAGTCACCTGTGCACGCAACCGTGTACGGAGTTTAGGCTAATAATACTGTTGGGCTAACATCTATGAATCTGATCTTTAGTCGACGTCTCGCGATAGCCATCGGGGTCACCCTCCCTTTGGCCGAAACTTTGCGGCTATGGGGCGGAGGGTCCATCGCTTGGGGACTGGATCACTATCTTATGGGTGCACTCTTGCTGTATGGTGCTTGGAGGAGCCGTCGATGCGACATTCTTGGCCCGCGCTACCTCGTGGCGGCATGGGCATTTACATGCGGCGTAGGATACATGAATCTCTGTAGGTATTTGGAGCGCATCCATAGTTCGGGTCCAGCACTGATTCCACATGCATGGGTCGCCGGTACTATTAGTTTCGGTTGGCTGATTTGCATTCTTGGGCTAGCGGCCAGCCTTAAAGCCCAACCAGACAGTGCAGCGAACAGGAGCCAGCCGTTCATCTCAGAGACAAATCGGACGTCACCGGCGGCTGGCTCCCGTCGCTGACCTTTGCGTTAGGCGGCGACGAGAAATGCAACTTATGAGGCGAGTACTGCCAACCATCGCTGTCGCTACGGTCTCGATCGCAACTACAAGTTGCATCGGGCTTGCGAGCCGAAAGCCCTCCGCCGAACGTCATCCGCCCAAAGAGGACACTTACACAATCACTGCGGTTATCCAGGTCCTTAAACCCGTCAATCCTGTCGACATGAACGATCATTTTCAGGACGCTCGGGTACTGGCACAGGACAAGGACTCCTGCACGGTCGAGGTGACGTATTATCCGTTCTGCCGACCGGCGATCAGTGAGAACCCCAATTGGCGCAAAGACTACGCGAAGATGACGTTGTATCTAAAGCCGACGCCGACCGAAAACTGGGACGAAGCCATGCAGCGTGATCTCCTTACGGAACTCCGCCAGGCCGGCATTGACCCGGATCATCTGACGGACAAACAACTCGTCGAACAGGTCTCACGGTGGGCAATGAGAAGGACGCATTCGACCGATGCCTTCGGCATTTGGGCTGTCTATTACCCGGACGGCAAGCCGGCAGTATATCCGCCATTGCGGGAAGCGTTCGATCGGCAGAAGCCCGACAAAACCTGGACAGATCAGCAAATGTTCGACCATGAAGCGCTTGGCCGGTCCATGTTCTACAATAAAGTGCACGGCTCCTGCACGTCGTCTTCAGTGTATCTGGCCACCATCTTCCGCGCCTTGGGCATCCCGGCCCGCATTGTTTTCTGCATTCCCCCGTTCGACCCGAACGACGATGCCCAAGCCCGGATGTTTTATGATAATGTTCATTACAACCAGGTGCGGGAGACGGTCCGGGCTGCGCTCGACGGCACGGGCGGCTTTGAGAACCATGTGTTCAACGAAGTCTATGTTGGTCATCACTGGGTGCGGCTTAATTACCACACCCTGGGGCAACCGGTTCTGGACGCCCATTATTTTGGACTCTTGACGCACATTTACACCTGCTCCGACCTGAGCCAGGCGCCGCTGGCGCAGACTTGGGGGATGCGTTACTTCAAGTACCCGGCAGACCAGCCGAAACTCTCCTCGGAGAATCCGTATCGTCTGATCTCCGTGCACGACCACTTTGGCGCCAACGCACACTTGGACAACCCGCCGGTTCCGCCGGCGGAATTGCGGACGGTGACGATCATCGGGCTTTACCCTCAGGGTTCTCCAGCGGTTCCGAAGTGGGTCACGGAGGACACGTGGAAGAAAACCGGCACGGATTTTCTTATCGCGTGTCAGGAATGGATTCCCGGTGGGGCCTACCACCAGATGCGCGCATTCGAGAAACGGGTTGAGCACGAGTTCCTGCTGACTGCACTGGAGCATCCAACCGTTAAGGCGCACTTGAATGGCCTCTGCCTGAGTACTGGCGACGGCAGTTTCCAGGCGTACGCCGCACAGTTCGCCACTGAAGACAAGGCCAAGCTGGTCCCCGGAGCCGCCTACAGTATTCAGCCGCTCAACGCCAGCGACACCTACCGCTGGGTGGTGGCACCGGATATGACCCCGCTAACTTTGAAAGAATGAGAAGGGGAGGGATGTGAATGAGATTCACGCCGCCTAACCCGATGCTGGACCGACTGCCGAGGAGCGCGGGGACATCCCGGTTTCAATTCGGGCGCCTTTGGCTGGCTCCTCGTCATCGGTCAGCTTTGCGTTAAACACTGACAGATCCCCTCTGCGCCCTCTCTGCCTTGAAGTCTATCAAGGTGAATGTCTCCGTGGTTGAATTCTGCACCGTTCTCCGTTTATAAACATTCTGCATGAGCGCTGTTGAGATTCCGAAAGCGTACGAGCCAAAGAATGTTGAGGAGAAGTGGTACGCGGAGTGGCTGGCAAAGGGCCACTTCACGGTCGACCCCGCGTCTTCCAAGCCCCCCTACTCCATCGTCATCCCGCCGCCGAACGTGACGGGTGTGTTGACGATGGGACACGTGCTCAACAACACGCTGCAGGACATTCTCGCCCGCCGTAAACGGATGCAAGGTTACGAAGTGCTCTGGCTGCCCGGCACCGACCACGCCGGCATCGCGACGCAGACGGTCGTCGAGAAGACGCTGCGCAAGCAGGGCGCGATCAAACACCGCGAAGACCTCGGCCGCGAAAAGTTCCTGGAAAAAGTCTGGGAATGGAAAGAAAAACACGGCGGCATCATCATCCAGCAACTCAAGAAGCTCGGTTGTTCGTGCGACTGGACGCGTGAACGGTTCACGATGGACGAGGCGTACTCGCGTTGCGTGCTGCAGGTCTTCGTTGATCTGTACAAGAAGGGACTTATCTACCGCGGCAAACGAATGGTCAACTGGTGCCCCGTCAGCCGCACCGCGCTCAGCGACGAGGAAGTCATCATGAAAGAGGTGGAGGGCCACCTCTGGCATATCAAGTATCCGATTGTGGAAGAGAATTCTGGTGGCACAGGCGTCCCTGCCTGTGATGGGTTCGTCGTGGTCGCCACTACGCGTCCCGAGACGATGCTCGGTGACGAAGCCGTCGCGGTGAATCCTGAAGACCCGCGCTACAAACAAATCGTTGGCAAAAAGCTTCTGCTGCCGCTGAGGAACAAACAGATTCCCGTCATTGCCGATGCCGTTGTCGATCCGAAGTTCGGCACCGGCTGCGTCAAGGTCACGCCCGCGCACGACGTGGCCGACTACGAGATGGCGTTGCGGCACAACCTGCCATTCACCGTCGTCATCGGTCCCGATGGCAAGATGACCGAGGAAGCGGGCGAACCGTTCGAGGGTCTCGACCGCATGGAAGCGCGCGACGCGGTCGTGAAGGAACTCGAAGAGGACGGCCTGCTGCTCAAGACCGAGCCGTACCACCACAACGTCGGCTACAGCGAACGCGCCGATGTGCCCATCGAGCCGTTCCTGAGCGAACAATGGTTCCTGAAATATCCGCAGGTCCCCCGCTCCACCGACGCCGTCGAACAGGGCAACGAGATCAAGTTTTACCCCGAACGCTGGACGAAGACCTACACGCATTGGATGAACGGCATCAAAGACTGGTGCATCTCGCGCCAACTCTGGTGGGGTCACCGGATTCCTGTGTGGTACCGGAAGAATGGTAGCGCGGGCGTCTCGCCCGTGTCGTCCGTCGCGTCCCAACAGAACGGGCGGGACGCTCGCGCTACTGACATCTATGTCGGCGTCACGCCGCCGCCTGATCCCGAGAACTGGCAACAAGACCCTGACGTGCTCGACACGTGGTTCAGCTCATGGCTCTGGCCGTTTGCGACGATGGGTTGGAGTATTGAAATGTCACAGGCAGGGACGCCTGTGCCACCAATTCTTAAGAAGTTTTATCCGACCACCGACCTTGTCACCGGTCCCGACATCATTTTCTTCTGGGTCGCGCGGATGATCATGGCGGGCTACGAGTTCATGGGCGAGAAACCGTTCGGGAACGTCTATTTCACCGGCATCATCCGCGACGCTATCGGACGCAAGATGTCGAAGTCGCTCGGCAACTCGCCCGACCCGCTGGATCTCATCGCCAGGTACGGCGCCGACGGCCTCCGGTTCGGCCTCATGCTCATCGCGCCGCAGGGACAGGACATTTTGTTCGACGAGAAACGTTGCGAGGTCGGTCGCAACTTCATGAATAAGCTTTGGAACGCTGCGCGGTTCATCCAGATGCAGCGGCAGAATCTAGTGGCGCAGGCGTCCCTGCCTGCGAACCCGACAGCCCCACAGGCACAGAGGCCTGTGCCACCAACAGAGTTCAACGCTCACGACCTCAAGATCCTCTTCGAGATGAACGATGCGATCATGAAAGTCAGCGCCGCACTCGACGGCTACAAATTCAACGAGGCGGCGAAGGAACTCTACGACTTCGTCTGGGGCGATTTCTGCGATTGGTACATCGAAGCCAGCAAGGTTTCACCGAACATCGCCGTGCTCGACGAAGTGTTCAACACGATCCTGCGCCTGCTCCACCCGTATGCGCCGTTCATCACCGAGGAATTGTGGGCGGGCACGGGCGGCAGCGGCACGATCCAGTTCGCACAGTGGCCGCAGCCGCATGAAGTAGCGGGCGCGACCGCCGAGCACGCCGCGAAGGTGGAAACACTCTACGAGCTAGTTACTGCTGGCCGATATCTACGCAACCAATACGGCATCGATCCAAAACAGAGGCTTGAGTTCGTCATCAAACCCAATGCCAACGAGGACTTATTCCGAGATGAGATTGCCTTCCTGAAGATGCTTCTGAACGCTGCAAACGTTACTCTTGATCGCAATTACTTGGGCGGTGGCACCGGGTGGGTCACGAACGCAGCGACCGTCTTCATGGTTGGCACCGCAGCTATAGAGGCGGAGAAGAAGCTGTTGATCAAGCAGCTTGCCGACATCGAAAGGCAACTCAAGGCAACCGACGCGAAGCTGGCGAACGAGAACTTTGTCAGCAAGGCAGCGCCGATTGCCGTGCAGCGTGAGAGGGACAAACAACAGCAGTTACACGAGCAGCGCGAGAAGATTCAAGCGCTGTTGCGCACGCTTCAGTGATCAAACTGATCGAGGTAATCGCTGATCGGATTGTGGCGGTTTTTCTCGAGCGTGTGAATCTGGTCCAGAGTTTGGAAATAACCGGTGAACAAATTCGTGAATTCATCTGGCGAATAGATACGCTCCTCCTGATCGAGATACGCTGTGATCCGTTTCGTCTTTTGGTCAGCGGCGGCGCGGCTGCGGTTGGCAATGGCAATGGCCCGCCTGTATTGGCTGAGCTTCTCGTTCATCAACAAGATCATCGCTTCGGCGTAGCCGTCAATCACCGATCGATACAACGGATGCGCCTGACTCCGCAATGTCTCCAGATTGTTGAATTTGCCTTTGAGCACTTCCTTCAGCCACGGCTTCTCGTAGTAGCGCCACAACTTCTCCATCGAGACTTGCGTCCTGACCTCGGTTTCGCCCTTCCCGCCACTTTGCACGAGCGCAGTCGGCAGGATCGCATCCAGCCGACGAGCCGTCTCCTCAAGCGACAGGTTTTGGGCGACGACAGTCGCGGTGCATTGCGCCTGTTGGATGCTCCACCATTTCTCCAGCGTCACCTCCTGGGGAAAGTCTGTCCCATACACCACTGAGAAGGCATTGCTGACGGATTTGGTTGCACCAAGCTCCATCAGAAAACGCTGCATCTTCTGGATGCCGTTCGGAAGCGAAAACAACCCCTCCGTCAGCATCCACGCGTTGGCGCGAAAGAGTTCCCGCTCGGCAGGATCGGACGGTAGCGCCATCGTCCTGATCAACTCGGAAGCCGTCTGAGGCCGTCCCGCGCTGACCGAGCGGCGCGCAACCTCCAGCAAGGAGTCCGCGCGCCCTTCGAGGGATTCGGCCAGTCCATGCGCCAGCCACGGAGGAATTGGCGCCCGGATGTAGCCAGTCGTTCGGGAAGTCGGCTGCTCGCGATTGGCGAATTCGTCGCACAAAGTTTCAACCACCGCGACCGCCATGAGTCGTCCGTCGAGCGGCGGCGGCATGACGCAGGTGATCTGGTACTTGAGGTGAATTTCATTCTGAAATGCGTCCACGCTGATTGGGGGCATCCCAGCGGTGGAGGAATCGCGTTCGCGGAGCACGACAATGATCGGGTCGCGCCAGTTGTCGGGCATGTTGAGTTCCGCGAGCCAGGCGCGCTTCACGCGTTCAGCGAACACGCAGATGGCCGATGAGAACAACGGGCTGGATGCGTACGCAGTGAATTGTATCGAGGCGCTGGTGGCACGCCACTGGACGGCGTTCGTCGCGTTGGCGTGTGCCGACGGCACAAGCACGCCCGCCACACTCACTGCAATCGTCATCACGAGCCAGGGACGAAGGCTTCGCGCATTCATGACGATCGCGGCTGCATCAACGCGTCGTGGACTTCGTCGCGGCGTCCTTCGGTTGATACTCGATCACGATGTGATTGTGATCGACCGAGATGGAGCTCAGTTGATCCAAGAGGCTCTTTTCGTGATCCAGCTTGCTCAGCAACCGCCCAAAATAGTTTTGCAGCAGACTTGTGCTCTGCAAAATCTTCGGGTGGATCGGCATCTGACCGATCGCGGCTGCTATCGGTTTGAACTCGAAGTGACCTTGTTCCGTCATGGGCACGCCGGTATAGCTGATGAAGATTTTCTTCGAGAGCGCATCTCCAAATTTTGCTGTGCCAAGAAAGTTCAATTTCAGCGTTCCGTCGCCGAGTTCGACCTGCAACGTGACGGGAACCACCGTAAAGCCGCTGCCCGCATGCTTCTCCAAGCCCAGGCCGCCGATAAACGCGTTCAGCTCGGTCGCCGTGATTTCCATCTTGAACAATCTCTTCTGGAGCAACTGTTGCTCCAGCGCCAATCGCTTGTTGTCCGCTGCCAACAATACGGCATTGGTTGGTTTCACGGGTTGGATGTCAGGCACTTGGCAGATCAAATAAATCCCCCAGATGATGAGCACCAGGATGACGATCGCGATGACCCGATTCACAATGCGCCCGACGGTCAACTGTTTCCTGTAATGGATAATCTTCCCGCCCCTGCTCGTAGGTTTGACCTTGTCCAGGTCAAGTTTGGCGCCGCATTGATGACAGAAAATCCGGCCCAGTTCGTTATCGTAATTGCATTTGGGACAAATCAGCATCTTGCACTCACCTCTTGGCAGTCTTGTTTGCCTGTGGCTTCGGCGAAGTCGATTCCTTCGCGCCCGACGAGGCGGCCGCCGTCGCGTCGCTCTCCTTCTTCGCCGCCTCGGCATAGCCCGGCTTGCGATAATCCGTGGCGTAAAAACCCGATCCCTTGAAAATAATCCCCGCGCCCGCGCCCAACAGCCGTCTCACGCGACCGCGACACTTCGGGCACGTCTTCTTCGGCTCGTCCTTGATGGACTGAAACAACTCAAAGCGATGGTGGCACTTTTGGCATTCGTATTCGTACGTTGGCATATCCGAAAAACCGCTTTCTTATCGAAGAATCTTACTGCCAAGTCAATCTGAATTCAAAAACGACTTCAACTTAGGCTTGAAAAACCGCCTCCACCGCGTACGATACCGCACGCTCGACCAGGAGAACGCTTGAAATCCCAAACCCAATTCAACCTGGACCAATATCTCGATCGTGTCGGTGCCCGCGTCAATGCTGCGCTCGACAAACTTCTACCACCCGAAACAGCCGACCCGCCTACGATCCACAAAGCGATGCGCTACTCCATTTTCGCGGGCGGCAAACGGATTCGTCCCGTGCTCTGCCTCGCCGCGTGCGAAGCCGTTGCCGCGACACGTTCGTGTCGGGGCGCCATGCCGCTGGCTTGCGCCGTTGAATGCATACACACCTACTCGCTGATCCACGACGACTTGCCGTGCATGGATGACGACGATCTGCGCCGCGGCAAGCCGACCAACCACAAAGTCTTCGGCGAAGGCATCGCCGTGCTCGCGGGCGACGCGCTGCTGACGGAAGCATTCGCCCTCGTTGCCAAAGCCAAACCGCCCAAACGTTATCCCGCGAGCATGCTCGTCAAGGAACTGGCGTATGCCGCCGGCAGTCTGCGGCTGATCGCGGGCCAGGTGCAAGACCTCGAAGGCGAGAACAAACGAGCCACGCTCGAAGAAGTCAGACGCACGCACCTCAACAAGACCGGCGCGCTCATCACCGCTTCGATTCGACTCGGCGCGATGAGCGGCAACGCCACGCCCGCGCAACTCAAACGTCTCACCCGCTACGGACAAGATCTTGGCCTCGCGTTCCAGGTAATCGACGACATCCTCGACGCGACAAGCACCAAGAAGATCATGGGCAAGAGCGTCCGCGCCGATCAGAAGAACCAGAAATCAACGTTCCCATCGGTGCTCGGCATCGACAAGTCGCGGCAATTCGCCGCCGACCTCATTGCCGACGCTCAAGCTCAACTTCGGACGTTCGGCAAGTCCGCCGACCCCCTCCGCGCCATCGCCAATTTCTTTTTGACGAGAGAACATTAGCCACAGACTCACACAGATGCTCACAGGTTAAATCGGTGCCTATCCGTGTGCATCTGTGGGTAGAATCAGCCGTGCAGCTCTTCCGCTGGCGCCCGGTCCACCCAGATTGCCGACAACCGCTGCCAGTTCTTTCTGCATCGTTTCTCTCTTCGCCGTGTTCTCCAAGAGTCCGCGCGCGGCGGCGGCTATGTGGTTGGGCTGGGCGTCGCCTTGGATGAATTCGGGTACGACTTCGCGGTCGGCGATGACGTTGGGCATGGCGAGCCAGTTCACCGTCACGACGATGCGCCCGATGAGATAGGTCAGCCAGTTCACCTTGTACACGACGATCATCGGGCAGCCGTAGAATGCACATTCCATCGTCGCCGTGCCGCTCGCGGTGATCGCAAGCGCCGCGCGCTGCATCAACTCCTGCGCCTTGCCAACCTGCACCTCGACACGAGGATGATTCATCATCATCGCTGCGGTCTGCTCGTTGACCGCTGCGGCGACGAATTCCAAATCGTCCGGCATCAAATCGACGACCTTCGCCATGATCGGCCATATCTTCGCCACCTCGCGCTCGCGGCTGCCGGGCAACAGGAGGACGAGCTTTTCCTCTCGTTTCATCCCTCCGCCATCATCCCTCATCCTTTCCGCAAGTGGGTGTCCCACAAACTCCACCCGGAGCTTTGGCGCGTGCGTCGCATACCAGTCCTTCTCAAACGGAAAGATCGTCAGCATCAAATCCACGTCGCGCTCGATCTGCCTTGCGCGGCTTGCGTGCCATGCCCACAATTGCGGTGAGATGTAGTAGATGATTTTGGTTTGCGGGAATCGCTGTTTCACTGCCTTGGCGAAGCGCAGGTTAAAGCCCGGAAAATCGACCAAGACGATGGCGTCAGGTTTGCGTCGCCCGACCTCGGCCAGCAAGTCGTTGAAGATGCGCCTGAACTTGCCGTAGTTCTTCAGCACCTCGACAAAACCAACAACGGCGTGTTCGGTGAGATCGACCGTTAGTTTCATTCCCGCCGCTTTCATCTGTGGCCCGCCGGCTCCGAAAAGCTGGATGTCGGGCGATTGCTTCCGCAACTCACGGATCAGAGCCGCCGCGTGCGCGTCCGCCGACGCCTCGCCGACGATGAACATAAGGGAGCGTGTCATCACCAGCGGAACTTTTCGTTTTCCAAATCCTTATACCGCGCCTGACGTGAAGCGTTAGTCAGTAGCGTTCGGGACACGGAGCCGTCCGGAGCTTGAAGAACCACGTCGTTTGTGGACACGACGGCATATCCAGTCGAATCGGGATGACATTCTACACTCCGTGATACCCACCAGCGCCGGTCATAATGGATTTCCTGAAAGACGATCCACTCGCCGTCGGCGGACCAGAGGGGCTGGCTCAGCCTTGGAGGTTGACTCGCTCGGTAACTTTTCCATTCAGTTTGCCATTCGGGAGGTTGTACGGAATGGAAGTCCGTCCCATCCAAATTCAACACCCAAATGCCACCCAGCGCGACGTTGTCAATCCCAATCGCGGCCTTCCTGGATCGCGAGCTAACATCTAAAGTGGGTATCATGGGCATTCCTGGATTTGCCAAATTCTCCGGGAAGCCAGCTGTGGACAGTCGCACGATTTCCTTTCGTCGCTTTCCATCAAGCGAAACACGGCAGAAGTATGTGCGATAGGTGTCGCCCAATGAATGTTCACGTCTCACCTGTTTCAGCAGGTAAACAACCTTCTTGCCTCGACTATCCGGCCCAAACACTGGCGAGAAGTACATCACATTAATCGTCACTGGGTCACTAAGCTTTGGGGTAGGACGGTAATAATCCATCTCCGCACAACCACCACCCCACACTGCAGCCAGCAGGCAAGCGATAACAGAACCAGTTCTCCCTACGACCCTCACCCGGAAGCCTCCGACGAAACGCGTCCAATCAAAGCGGTGATTTCCATCGCGACTTCGAGGGCCTGCTTCCCGGCTTCGCCGGTGACGAGAGGGTCGCGGTGGAGGCGGACGGATTCGATGAAGTGTTGCAGTTCGAGCTTGAGCGGTTCGTCGCGCTCGATGGGGACGGGTTCGCGGACGATCTTTTTGCCGGCGAATTCACTGACAATGCTGGCGTGTTTGCCCGCCAACAACTTCTTGAGCAGACCCGATTCCTGTGCGTCGTCGGAGGCGACACGGTAAATCTCGCCTTCCTGTTTCATGTAGTCGAGCGAGATGTACGCCGCGCCGTGCTCGGTCCGGCCAAAGATGCGAATCTTGCGCATCCGCTCGGCGGAGACGCGGCTGGCGGTGATGTTGGCGACGCAGCCGTTGGCGAATTTCAACCGGGCATTGGCGATGTCCTCGCTCGCGCTCAGCACGGGGATGCCGACGGCGTCGATGGCCGCCAGCGGAGATTTCACCAGCGAGAGCACGACATCGAGATCGTGGATCATCAGATCGAGCACGACACCGATATCGGTCGAGCGGCCGGGGTACGGCGAGAGGCGGTGCACCTCGATGAAGCGCGCTTCCTTCAACATGTCGTTGAGGTAGCGCATCACGGGATTGAATCGCTCGACGTGGCCGACCTGCAACACGCACTTGTTCTTGCGCGCCAGCAACACGAGTTCCTCCGCCTCTTGCAGGTTGTTGGTGATCGGTTTTTCGACCAGCACGTGCTTGCCGCGCTCAAGGAAGACGCGGGCCACCTTATAGTGCATCTCGGTGGGCGTGGCGATGCTGACGGCGTCCACAAAGCGCGTCATCTCCTCCGCGCTCGTAAACGTGCCGCTGCCAACCTTCTCCGCCAGTGCCCGCAGCTTGATGTTGTCGGTGTCAAAGATGCCGACGAACTGGCATTGGCCGTTGGAGCGTCGGGCAAGCTCCGAGTAGATCCGAGCGTGCTGCGAACCGAGATGGCCAACTCCGACGACGCCAAGTCTGATCGTTTCGTTCATGGCCAGGCAAATCCCCTGTGGGAGCGGCCTCCCGGCCGCGACCGGGTTGCATGGCCAGATCGCGTAGAAGCTGTCGCATGAATTCTTGGTGGCACAGGCGTCGCTGCCTGTGCACAAGGATTAGGACAGGCACGGAGGCCTGTCCCACTATCTCCAAGATAGGTTTTGGTCGTCACGCCACCTCCACCGCGACGATGCACAGCCCCTGTTTGTTCGCCGCGTCCAACACCTTCTCCTTGTCCAACAGCAAACTGCTTCCTGCCTCGATCGCCAGCGCGGCGATCTTCCCTGCTCCGCAAGACTCGATGGTGCGCACGCCGATGCACGGGATATCGAATCGGAAATCCTGGTTCGGTTTGCTCACCTTCACCACAACCGCGCCGCCGTTCTCGCCCGCCAACGGGCCGCCGCGCCGGATGCACTCGTCCGTTCCCTCAAGACCTTCCACGGCGAGCACAGTGCCCCGCTTCACCACCACGGTCTGCCCGATGTTGAGTCGGCCGACTTCCTTCGCGATGCACGAACCGAGCTCGATGTCTTCCTGTTCCTCCTTCGTCGGTTTGCGCCGGGTGAGACAACCGGCCTTCGGCACCGAATCGCCGAAAAACGGGCGCGGGTCGAGCAACTCGATGCCGTCCTTTTTCAATTCATCCGCAATCGCGCCGAAAATTGTTTCCGCGTTGCGTTTCTTGAGTCGCGCCGCGACGGCGATCATCCGCATGTCGAGGCTGAGGTTTTTGAACAGGTTCGATGGCGTTAGACCGCCCGCCATCACGGCGCGCGTCACGCCACGCGACGTGAACACGCGGATGAGCTTGTTGAGTTGGCCGATCCTGATCCACTCGACCTCGTCCACCAGCTTGTCGATCTCGCGATTCGTCTCGCCTTCAAACGCCGCCGCGACCAGGCGCGCGACGCCCTGTTGTCGGGCCGAGCGCGCGAAGATCAGGGGAAACTCACCGTTGCCTGCGATGATACCAAGAGAATCCATAAGATGCCGCAGATTTTTGCCGCTCCCATCCCCCTTGGCAAGCAATTAGAGTCGTGTAGTATCAGCACGAACAAATGAACGACATCTGGATTGGCATTGCTTTGATGCTGCTGCTCTCCTCTGGGGCGTTCCTGTGCGCTTTGCAGGTTGCGCGGCGCGTGTCGATGACTGTCGTGTTGTTGTTGGCTCTACTGGCAGTGACGGTTGTGTTCGTTCAGGCTTTTGTGTTGCAGGAGAATGTTTTGGTGGCGCGAGTACTGCCCATGTCGAACTTGATTATTCTGGGCAACTGGTTGCCCGTGGCTGCTGGTTGGCTGGCCGGTTTGGCTTGGGTGCGACCCCGTGGGGCGGCGTGGCGGAAATACATCACGGTTCTGCCGCTTGTAGGGGCTGGCTTGTACTCGATGGCACGCCCACTGTTGGGTCATCCACCCGAGTGCGGCGACAAATGGGAAGAAGGCGTCTGCATCCAGACATCCGATGCCTCGTGCAGTCCCGCTGGTGCAGTCACGCTGTTGCGATACCACGGCATTGATGCAACCGAGCGAGAGATGGCCCGTTTGTGTTTCACTCGCGATCGAGGCACTCCGAAATACGGCCTGTATCGCGGGCTGAAAAAGAAGACCGAGGGCACACCGTGGAAAGTGGCAGTCTTCTCGGACGGCATCGACGGCCTGCGCACTGGACAGACAGGTCCGGTCATCATCTCCGTCAAACTCAAGCGCGGCGCCAACATCGATCCGCGCTACGAGCGCGAATTGGGCTGGACACCCGGCATCGCCCACGCCGTGGTGCTCTTCCGTCTGCTTGAGGACGGCAGAGTCGAAGTCGGCGACCCCTCCACTGGCCGGGAACGATGGACCACCGACAATTTGGAAGTGCTTTGGAACGGGCAAGGGTATTATTTGGTAAGACGGTGACTGGTGAAGCGGGGTGAACTTTTCTTCCGCGACCGGCGGTCGCGCCCTACCTGCTTGTCCTCGAATAAGTCCCTGTTGTAAACTCCGCTCTGTGGGGATTCGGAAGATTTGCGGCTTGCTGGTGGGTGGCCTGTTATTGATTGGCTGCCAAAGTAAACCGTCTGACGGCAAAGTTCACATCACTTACTGGGAGAAATGGTCGGGGTTCGAGGCCGCGGCGATGCAGCGGACGGTGGACCAATTCAACCGGTCGCAGAGCAGGATCGTGGTCGAGTATCTCCCGCTTTCCAACGTGGACCGCAAGACGCTGGTGGCCACGGCGGGCGGTGATCCGCCCGATGTCGTCGGTTTGTGGGCGTACAACGTTTATTCGTTCGCCGACCGCGATGCCTTGCAGCCGCTCGACGATTTCATCCGCGCCGAAGCCACGCCTGGCGGCGGACAAGCCGTGCCTGGCGGCAGGCAGGGTTCGACACCCGAACAATGGCTGGCACGTTACGAGCCGGTCTATGCCGACGTTTGCACCTATCGCGGCCACGTTTGGGCGGGACTGAGCACGCCGTCGATGACCGCATTGCATTGGAACAAGGCGATGTTCCGCGCGGCGGGGCTGGATCCCGATCGTCCGCCCGGCACGTTGGCGGAACTCGACGTTTTTACAGAGAAACTGACCAAGCGCGACCCGAACACGGGCGAGATCGTGCAACTCGGGTTCTTGCCGCAGGAACCGAACTGGTTCGCGTGGGCGTATCCGTTGTGGTTCGGCGGCCAACTCCTCGACGGCGACAACATCAGCATCGGGACCGACCCGCGCAATCTGCAATGTTACCAATGGATCGAAAGCTACACGCGCAAGTACGGCCTCGACCAGGTGCGTGCGTTCTCCAGCGGCTTCGGCAACTTCGCTTCGCCGCAGAACGCGTTTCTGTCCGGCAAGGTCGCGATGGAATTTCAGGGCGTCTGGATGAACAATTTCATCCGCCAGTTCGCTCCCGGCTTGGAGTACGGGGTGGCGGCGTGGCCGACGGCGGCGCCGGGGGAGGATGAGTTCACCGTCGCCGACACCGATCTGTTGGCAATCCCGCGCGGGGCCAGGCATCCGCGCGAGGCGTGGGAATTCATCAAGTTCATCAGCACCGCCAACCTGAATGCGCAGAGTGAGGACGAATTGCGCGGAATGGAGCTGGTCTGTTACCTGCAAGGCAAGAACTCGCCGTTGCGGCGCTGGAGTCCGTTCTTCGAGCGCCATCATCCGCATCCGTACATCAGCGTGTTCCGTCAACTGGCCCGCAGCCCGCATGCGGTGCATCTGCCGAAGATGGGCATCTGGTTGGAGTACCGGCGGGAGACGGACACGATGTTCGACGCGGTGCGCTTGCTGGCGGAATCGCCCGAGCGGGCTCTCGCGTTCTGCCAGCGGCGCGTCAGCGAAAGCTGGTCGTGGCATCAGAAAAGTTTGGATAGACGAACCACAGAGGCGTCAATGCCACCCAATTCCGGTGTAGCGGCGCTTCTGCGAAGCGCCGAATCCGTCCAAACAATCGACGACCCGCGCTTCATAGAAACGCGGCTACAATACAACCCATGACCACGCGCGAAAAACATAATCTCCGGCGCGGTCTCGCGTTTTGCGGGCTGTGGTTCATCGGGTTCGGCGTGTTCACCGCGTATCCCGTGCTGGCGTCGTTGTATTACAGCTTCTGCGATTACTCCGTGCTGCAGCACCCGCTCTGGACCGGCCTCGACAACTATCGTCAAATGACCACCGACGTCGTCTTCTGGATTTCGCTGAAGAACACGCTGGTGTACGCGGCGTTGTCGTTGCCGCTGGGGATGATCGTTTCGCTCTCGCTGGCGCTGTTGCTGAACACGGAGGTGCGCGGGATGCCGGTCTTTCGCACCATCTTCTACTTGCCGTCGATTGTGCCGACCGTCGCCGCCGCGATGCTCTGGCTGTGGATTTTCAACGGGCAATTCGGCATCCTCAACTGGGCGTTGCGACCGATCCTCGGGCTTTTCGGCGTGGTGCCGCCGACGTGGCTGGCCGATCCTGCCTGGGCGAAGCCGGCGCTGGCGTTGATGAGCCTGTGGGGCGTCGGCAACTCGATGGTGATTTATCTGTCGGGCCTGCAGAACGTGCCGCAGGAGTTGTACGAGGCCGCCGAGATCGACGGCGCGAACTGGTGGCAACGGATTTGGCACATGACGCTGCCGATGATTTCGCCGGTGATCTACTTCAACCTCATCATGGGCATCATCGGCACGCTTCAAACGTTTACCACGGTATTCGTAATGACGGGAACCGCGGATGGGAATCCCGCGCGCTCGACGCTGTTGTACGCGCTGTATCTGTTCAGCACGGCGTTCTACGATTTGCGGATGGGGTACGCCAGTGCGATGGCGTGGATGCTGTTCATGCTGATCGTCGCGCTTACGCTGCTGGCAACCAGACTCACGGAGAAGAGGATCCATTATGCGGGATAATAGTGCTGTATCAAACGCCATTTCACAGGTACTGGTAGGGGCAGATCGCCGGGCTGCCCGATGCGGCGCGCCCGGCGGTCGCGCCCTACCATCATACAAATCAACTTTGACAGAGCCCTAGTTAGCCATGCGCCCACGCTCGACCATCACCCGTTTGATCGTGTACGTGCTGCTGCTCACCGGCGCGGCCGTGTTCCTGTTCCCTTTCCTCTGGCTGGTCTGCACGTCGCTCAAGCCCATCGAACAAACGATGTCGATGCCGCCGACGTGGCTTCCGCGGGCTTACTACGCCACCGTCAACGGCGAACGCGTGGAAGTCACACGCGATTACCCCGTTCCCGACCGGCCGGGCTACTGGCACGTTACCGAGCGTTTACCCGCCCCGTGGTCGTTGGCGGGCTTGGCGACCAGCACCGGCTCTGACGTACCCGCCAGCGCGATCGTGCCTGCCGCGGAGATCAAGACAAGGATTCAGCCGCGCTGGGACAATTACCGCGCGGCCCTGGCCACTATGGGCGGGAGAAGCGCCAACGAAGCGCAAGGGAGCGCGACGAGCATCGGCTTGGACGCGCAGGTTTCGTTTTTCACGTTCCTGGGGAACACGCTGCTGGTCTGCGTGCTCGGCGTCATTGGCGCGGTTTTGTCCAACGCAATCATCGCCTATGGCTTCGCCAAAATCCGCTGGCGGGGACGCGACACTCTATTTGCGCTGACGCTGGCGACGATGATGGTGCCCTTCCCCGTGCTGATGGTGCCGCTCTATGGCGTGTTCAAGGGGCTGGGCTGGATCGGGACGCTCAAACCGTTGTGGGTACCGGCGTTCTTCGGCAACGCGTTCAACATTTTCCTGATGCGCCAGTTCTTCCGCACCATTCCAGAGGAGTTGAGCGAGGCGGCACGAATCGACGGCTGCAGCGAGTGGAGCATCTTCTGGCGGATCATCCTGCCGCTAAGCAAGCCTGTGCTTGCCGTGGTGGCCCTGTTCCATTTCCTCTGGGCGTGGAACGATTTCATGGGCCCGTTGCTCTACCTCACCCGCAAACACACCTTCACTCTTGCGCTGGCGCTGCAAAATTACCAGAGCCAGGGCGGCGGCGTCCAATGGCATTACCTGATGGCGGCCACGGTCGTCGTCATCATCCCGATCATCGTCTTATTCTTCCTGACACAGAAAACGTTTATCAAAGGCATCGCGACGACGGGACTGAAGGGTTAGGCGACGGGCAGGTCGGTCACGCGCTGGCGGGTGTAAACCCCGGCTGCGAGCGAGGGAAAATACGGATTGAATTCTGCGTGAGCGACATCAGACCGACATAGAGGAAGCCGATCTGAAAAATCACCAGGAACGGAAGCATCGACCACTGACGGTTGTCAGCGGCTTGCAGCAAGAGAAAGCTGAAGTACACGCCGAAGGCCAATTCAATGCACGGCACCAAGCCGCGCAGCGCGTGGTATTTGCTGCCGCTCCGCGAATCCTTTCGGGTCCGCACGCCGAGCTTCGGCGTGCGCACAAACTCACTTTGATGATTGAAGATCGCTTCTAGCACGCCGCGCGCGTTGTTGACAGACAAGCCGATGCCCACAGCCATGATCAACGGGATGTACAACAGCCGTTTCCACCACTGCGCGTGGAGTTCTTTCTGGGCACAGAAATAAAATGCCGAGATCGAAACGGACGCCGCAAGGAACAGAGGTAGGTCCACCAGCACCAGTTTTGTCCACGGATTTCCGCCCGAGGCCTGCGCCGTGCTCGCCGACGCGGAGGCATGGAAGAACAGACACAACATGAGCAGCATGAGATGCCCGAAGTTGCTCGTCAAATGCACGGTCCCTTCGATTTTGATCTTCAGCGGCAGCTTCGTGCGCCACAGCGACGGCAACAGTTTCTTGCACGCCTGCACGGAACCTTTCACCCACCGATGCTGCTGTGATTTGAAGGCGTTCATTTCCACCGGCAGTTCCGCCGGCGTCACGATCTCGGGCAGGAACAAAAACTTCCAGCCCCTGATCTGGGCGCGGTAGCTCAGGTCCAAATCTTCCGCCAGCGTGTCGTGCTGCCAGCCGCCCGAGCCTTCGATGCAGGAGCGTCGCCAGATGCCAGCCGTACCGTTGAAGCTGAAGAACCGTCCCGAGCGGGATCGTGCGGTCTGTTCGATCAGAAAATGACCGTCCAAAATCACTGATTGCAGCCGCGTCAGCAGCGAATACCGCTCATTGAGATGTCCCCACCGAGTTTGAATCATGCCGACTGTCGGATCGGAGAAGAAGTGTATCGTCTTCTGGAGCAAATCTGATTGTGGCACAAAGTCGGCATCCAAGATCGCGATGAATTCGCCCGTGGCCGTTTTCAGTCCGTTCTCGAGCGCGCCCGCCTTGAAGCCGTGGCGGTTGGTGCGATGAATGTGGCAGACGTCGAAGCCCTGCTGGCGAAGCTCTGTGACCTTGCGGGCGACGATCTCGGTCGTCTCGTCGGTGGAATCGTCCAGTACCTGCACTTCCAGCTTGTTTCGGGGATAGTCCAGCGCAACGACGGCATCCAATAGGCGTTCCGCCACGTACATTTCGTCGTAGAGAGGCAACTGGACGGTTACCTTCGGCAGAACGGCCATAAACCCGTAGGGTCTCGGCGTCTGTTTCCCGTATTTGTAATACAGGAAAATCATCACGTACCGGTGCAGTCCGTAACAGGACAAGGCGACCAGCATCGTGAAATAGATGATCGTCCCCACCAAATGGATTATTTCCATGACCTCCTAGATTGTAGCTCGCGTTTGGCAAAAAGCCACTGCGCTTCACCGAACAGCGGCCACTTTGTCCTGAAAACTCCCTTGACCCCAAGAATAGCGTGGGTCATTCTCAACAGCAACATCATCTCAAAGCCCAAAGGAGAAGCAAGAGAAAAACCCAGATGCCTGAATCGCCTCCGTCCAAGCTGCTAAGTTTCGCTGCCGCCGCCCGCTGGACCTCTGCCGCGCGCCGTCGCGGTTTGCGCATCGTCGCGACGAATGGTTGTTTTGACCTGCTGCACTACGGTCACGTTAGTTACCTCGAACGCGCCAGGAAATTGGGCGACCTCCTGGTTGTCGGACTTAACTCCGACCGTTCCGTCCGCCAACTCAAGGGGCCGCATCGCCCATTGGCGCGTGCGAAACAACGCGCCGCCGTCCTCGCTGCGCTGGCATGCGTTGACGCAGTGGTGATCTTCCCCCAGAAACGCGCCCATCGTTTTCTCGCCGCCGTCCGACCCGACATCTACGTGAAAGGCGGCGACTATCGGCCGGAGTCGCTCGACGCCGAAGAACGCGCCGTGCTGACAGCGGTCGGCGCAAAGGTACGGATTCTCCCCTTCGTGCGCGGCTTCTCGACCACAGGCTTGATCAACAAAATCCGCAAGAGCGGCTTGTGATTGCAGGGCCAGCCTGTGTGATTAACAGTAGAGACAACGTGGGACAAACTTCCAGCTTGTCCGCATCGTAGAACGGGCTTCCAGCCCGTTTAGTATTCACGGAATGAACGTTCTGTAAGCCCGTTCTACTGGACAGGCGGGATGCCTGTCCAGTACTTTGAATCACGCGCCTAACGTGGGGTCATTGCAGCCGCCGGGGCTGATTCAAGGACATCCCATCCGCCTGGTAACAAAAGTGTAGCGGCACTTCCCTGCCCCGAAGACTTTCGGGGTGAACGAAGCGCCGATGCCGTTTGTGCCGATTCTACAGAAACCAACCCGTTGCGCTTCACAGAAGCGCAGCTACGACACCGGGCTTTGAATCAGCCTTGGGTCTCACGCCACAAGCCGAAAGCGCGCTTGTGTTTTGGGCGGGCTTCGTTTAGAAAACGCCCGTGAGCAACAGCGGTTTACGGATTGGCGTGCTCGGCTCGGGCAACGGGACGAATTGCGAAGCGATCATCGAAGCGGGCGGTCGCGGCGCGATTCGCGGGCAGGTTGTCATTGTCCTCAGCGATATTGCGGACGCGTTCATCCTCGAACGAGCGCGCAAGCACGGTATCCCGGCGAAGTTCATCGGACCGAGCCAGTTCAAGACGAAGCTTGAGCCGGAACTGGAACAGCAGTTCGTTCAGGCGTTGCAGGAAGCGGACGTACAGTTGGTGGCGCTGGCGGGTTACATGCGCGTGGTGAAGCCGCCGCTGCTGAATGCGTTCGCGGGGCGGATTCTGAACGTGCATCCGTCGTTGTTGCCCGCGTTTCCGGGATTGCGGGCGTGGGAACAGGCGTTGACGCACGGCGTCAGGATCACGGGATGCACGGTGCATTTCGTCGATGAAGGCGTGGATGCTGGCCCGATCATTCTGCAGGAGCCGGTGCCGGTGTTTCCGGACGACACGGCGGAGACGTTGCATCGGCGGATTCAGGTGACGGAACACAAGCTGTTTCCCGAGGCGATTCGTTTGTTTGCCGAAGGCAAGTTGCGCATGATCGGCCGCAGAGTGAAGATTTTGGGGTGAAGAGAGAAAGAGCAGGAGCAAGAGCAAGAGTACGAGTGAGGGTGAAGAAGAAGCCGACAGTGAAGATCCGCCGCACGTGGACGATCAAACCCGTGCAGCGAGTCGTCGAAAGCAGGAAGTCGTATTCGAGAAAACAACAGGAACAACAATTGCGAAAAGAGACTTTGGAGACATGACTGAACCAAAGAAACAAGTGCTGCGTCTGGGATTGCCCAAAGGCAGCTTGCAGGAATCGACGCTCGCGCTGATGGCGAAGGCGGGCTGGAAAGTGTTGACCGGCAGCCGCAGTTACGTGCCGCGCACCGAAGACCCGGAGTTGGAGTTGCGCTTGATTCGGGCACAGGAAATCAGCCGTTACGTCGAACATGGTTTTCTCGATGCGGGGATCACGGGCGCGGACTGGATTGCGGAGAACGACAGCGACGTGCATGAGGTCTGCGAGATCGCGTACAGCAAGCAGACGACCAATCCCGCCCGCTGGGTGTTGGCTGTGCCGAATGGTTCGCCTGTCAGGTCAGTGAAAGATTTGCAGGGAAAGCGCATTGCGACCGAGTTGGTCGGGCTGACAAAGCGCTGGCTGAAGGAAAACGGAGTGACGGCTGACGTGGAATTCTCCTGGGGCGCGACCGAAGTGAAAGCGCCGGAGCTGGTGGATGCGATTGTGGAGCTTACCGAGACGGGTTCGTCTTTGCGCGCGAACAACCTGCGCATCGTAGACACGTTGGTGAGCAGTTACCCGAAATTGATCGCCAACAAACAGGCGTGGAAGAACGCGTGGAAGCGCACGAAGATCGAAACACTGGCGCTCATGCTTCGTGGCGCGCTGGCGGCAGAAGAGAAAGTCGGACTGAAGATGAACGTCCGGCGATCCAAGCTGGACGGCCTGTTGAATAATCTGCCCGCGCTGCGGAATCCGACGGTTTCGCCGCTGGCCAAGTCCGAGTGGGTTGCGGTGGAAACGATCATCGACGAGAAGGTGGTGCACAAAATCATCCCACAGTTGAAAGCGGCGGGAGCAGAAGGTATTATCGAGTATCCATTGAACAAAGTGATTTACTGATTCTGGACGGCAGAATCTGACTACAACGAAGGAGACCTGAATGGGCTCAATCAAGAAGCGGCGGAAGAGAAAAATCAACAAGCACAAGCGGCGCAAACGTCTCAAGGCGATGCGCCACAAGAAGAGAAACCGCTAGTTCCCCGAGGTCGCACATGAAGGGGCGGAGTCAACAGCGGCGGGCCACAGTAGCCGCGCTCGGGGCGATGGTGTGTCTCAACTTTGGTTGTGCCTCCACCGTTTCGCGGAGCGCCGCCACGTCCAATGGGGAAACGCGTGCGCGAGCTCCATCGCAAGCGCCGCCCTACCTCACGCTGACTGCGGACCAGGAGCGACGCGCCGAAGCCTTGGCTCGCTACGCTTCGGGTGTTTCGCTGGAATGGTCAGGGGGATTGGACGCCGCGATGCCCGAGTACGCGAAGTCGTTCGAGCTCGATCCGCATCACATTGCGCTGGGGACGCACCTGGCTCAGGTTTACCTGGGCCGCAAGGACTACACCAACGCCGTTTCGTTGCTCGAAACAGCGATCAAAGCAAACCCGAACGCGCCCGAACTGTGGTTCTGGCTCGGGATCACGTATCAGGGCGGCGAGCAGTCTCAGAAGGCGCTCTCCGCTTTCCGCCAGACGTTGAAGTTGAATCCGAAGTACTTGGACGGCATGCGGGAGTTGCTGAAGATTTACCTTGAGCAGGGGCCGATTTCCGAAGCCATTGCGGTGTTGGATCACGCGTGGCGCCAGCAATCCAAAGATGCCAGCTACTGGATCTCTGTAGGCGACCTTTACACGCTTGCGTTGAAGCAGAAGCCGTCGTTGGCGAGTCAAGTTGACCGCGCCAGAGTTGTTCAATGTTACGAGAAAGCCTTGACGCTCTCGGCTCGCGATCCCGAAGTTTTGTGGCGGCTGGCCGGCGTCTATCTGGATGCGAACGACTTCAAGATGGCAGCGGATATGTTCTCGAAACTTCTCGCGTTGCGGCCCGACGCGCCCCAGGTTCGGGAGCGTCTCGCCCTCATTTACATCCAGGCGGGGGAAAAGGAGAAAGCCATCTCGGCACTGGAAGAGATCATCAAACGTGATCCGCTCCGCTTCGAGACGTACAATGCGCTCGGAGATCTCTACGACGATCTCAACAAGGAGGAACGCGCCATCTCCAATTACCAGCAGTCGCTCGTTCTCAACCCCAATCAGATCGAAGTGTACGTCCGCATCGCGTACGCACAGTTGAGACTGAACAAGTACGACGACGCATTGCAGACGCTGGGGACAGCCAAGGAAAAGTTTCCCAGGACGTACTGGATCCCCTATCTGTACGGGCTCACCTACAGCGATCAGAAGCAGTACAATCGCGCCGTTGAGTCGTTTGCCGATGCGGAGACTTTGGCGCGGGAGTCTTCCGAGGAAGACAAACCGAATAGCGAGTTTTATTTCAGCTTCGGCGCAGCCTGCGAACGCGCAGGCGATACGGACAAAGCGGCCACGCTCTTCAATAAATCAATCGAACTCGACCCCGACAATCACGCGGCCCTCAATTATCTCGGTTATATGTGGGCGGACAAAGGCATCCGCCTCGACGAGGCCCTGAAGCTGATCAACAAGGCCGTTGCTCTCGATTCCAACAGCGGCGCCTACATCGACAGTCTCGGCTGGGTGCTTTACAAGATGGGCCGTTACGAGGAAGCGCTGTCGCAATTGCGTCGGGCTGCTGAGTTGATCAAGGACGACTCAGTCGTTTACGATCACCTCGCCGAACTGTTGATAAAACTCGGCAAACAGGACGAGGCAATCGCGCAATGGCGTCGCGCCCACGAAATCGATCCCGACAACAAAGAGATCACCGAGAAACTCGATAAATACACTGGCAAGCACACCTCCGCGGAGTAGTGCTCTGTCAAAGCTGATTCCAGTGGTGATCGGGCACACCAACGACGGAACCCTCACCCTGACCCTCTCCCTTACACGGCAAGGGAGAGGGGGGTGGTTTCCTCTCCCCCGTCGTTTGGGGGAGAGGATCAAGGTGAGGTGGACGCCGTTGGATTGAAGTTCGAAGGAGCAGTAGTCAGCGGCCGGGT
>JBEKZD010000037.1:0-25861 GCA_049510215.1 Verrucomicrobiia bacterium | reverse complement strand
GCTCATCGCATCCTGGGGCTGGAGAAGGTCCCAAGGGTCCGGCTGTTCGCCGGTTAAAGCGGTACGCGAGCTGGGTTCAGAACGTCGTGAGACAGTTCGGTCCTTATCCACTGTGGGCGCAGCAGACGTGAGGGATTTGTTCCTCAGTACGAGAGGACCGGGAACAACGCACCTCCAGTATTCCGGTTGTCCTGTCAAGGGCAGCGCCGGGTAGCTGTGTGCGGAAACGATAAGCGCTGAAAGCATCTAAGCGCCAAGCGCCTCCCAAGATTACGTCTGACTCCCGCGCAAGCGGGACTAAAGGCTCGGGGAAGACTACCCCGTTGATAGGCCAGGTGTGTAAAGCCAGCAATGGCAAAGCTGACTGGTACTAATCAGCCGTGAGGCTTGATCACTTAAATTTCCCTCGCAAGAGGGAGTAAGTGATTTACCAAACTCGTCCCGAAGAAATTCGGGACCAGCACTTGTTGTAGCGAGGCCCTCGCTGTATGCAATTGTCAGAGAATCTGTTCTTTCAAACAAGAAGCCAGTAGTCAGGAGCCAGAATCCAGAACCTGGCCACAGAATAGAATTTTGACTTCTGAATTCTGACTTCTGTCCCTTTCCCGGTGGTCTTGCCGCAGTGGTCCCACCCGTTCCCATACCGAACACGGACGTGAAACGCTGCAGGGCCGATGGTAGTGCCTGTATAGCTTGCGCGAGAGTAGGTCGCTGCCGGGGTAATTTCCAAGAGCCCGTGCTGAGAAGTCAGCACGGGCTTTTCGTTTAGTAGCGCAGGCTTCCAGCCTGTGTCGCTCGGCAACGTGCCGTTGCGTTGGAGCCGATTCAGCCCGTGCACGTCGAGCTTGTCGGTATGTGGATCCGTCCATCGAAGGGGATTATTTCGAACAAATCGATACAACGGAGCCAGCGTCAAGGAGTCGGGGTTGATGCCGTCGTTAACAGGCTCGGCGGCATCGCGATGGCATCCTGCAGTTGCTTCCGATAATAGCTGCGCACGACGTACCCCTGCAATTGGCGTGGCGAGCCGGCATAGCGAGCCGTGAATGTCCTGGCCGTGAAGTTTTCCCATTTCACTGGGATATTTACCCAAACCGTTTTCGCCTCTGCCGACGCGATGAATTGGACTCCGATCGCGGCGGCGACAGTGTCCAATTCGCGTTCACCGACCTGTGCCTTGACTTGAATCTGCAAAGTCACGCCATCGGCATCCTCCTTGCGATCCACGCGCATGATTTTCATCATCCGGTTGAGAACCGGTGGAGTTGTCGCAGGAGCGGTTGGAATCACAATGCCACGCTCCTGAGGGGTCAGCGACTCGCCTAAAGCGAGAGGGACACCGGGATTGGCGGGAGATACTGACGTTGCCTGCGGCTTAGCAGGCATGCTTCCCATGTCAGTGCGCAGGCGTCGGGGACGTGACTCGGAAAAGATCCAGCCGAAGAGCACGAGTTGACCGAGAATGATAATGACGACAATCGCCACAGCCGCCACCTGCAGCAAATCAAGTGGCCGCCGATGGCTGGGCGGCTCGTGCACAATTTCAAAGCGCAGGCGCACCGAACCCACTTCCAGTTCGTCTCCCGAGGTCAATCGTTGGCTGGCGACCAACTGTCCGTTCACCCGCACGCCGTTGGCGCTGCCCAGGTCCCGCACGTAGTAGCCGTCCTCGCGCCGCTCGATGGCGGCGTGACGATCGCTGACACCGTTCTCGGCCAAGCGCAGAGAACACGCCGCGTCGCGTCCGATGAACACCAACGGCTCACGCGTGACGAACGGTTCATGCGACAAGGTTCGATCCTCGAACAGAAGCCGGTACATGATTCCCGCCAAATTCTACCACAGAGGGACCCTTCGCCCAGAAAGATTTCGCTACGATATTCGGAGGCTCGCGTCGATTCCAAAGCGTCGTTGCAAACGGAGCAGCGGTCTGGTAGGTTCCAACGCAGATGACTGGCAAGAGCAAAGCGCGAAAGAAAGCCTGGTTGTTGGGCCTTGGGCTTGACAACAAGGATGGCCACACCCGCATCACGACCGGCGAGAACTTCAACCTCGTCGGCGGCAGCGAAGAGACACATGGCGTCATGCAGGAAAAGGCCATCAAGATGAACGAGCACCTGAAACGTCGCGGCAAGACGCTGGAACAGATCAGCCACGAAGAGTTCCACGAGATCGCCGACGAAATTGGCATGCGTTTGCTCGAGCCCGATCGTGCCCGCCGAAAAGAACGGAAGAGCTAGTATTTCTCTGGTCGCGTTTTTCGTTGTCCCGTGATAGTGTTTTCTTAGTCGCGGAGAATGGAGGCGCGCGATGTGCGGTTCGCGGAGGAATCCGACCACGGTGTTGGCGTTAGTGTTGTTTGCTGCATCGCTCGTGGTGGGGACGCTTGCGCCACCCGGCCCACAGGCGGAGTCGGCCATTACTGCTTGGTGGAAACTCGATGAGGGAACGGGCACGAATGTGCTGGATTCGTTTCTCAACGGGCGCGACGGCGTTTTGGAAGGCAACAAGCCTTCATCGGCCTGGACCACGGGTGTGCTTTCCAACGCCGTGACATTGTGCAAGTCGGCATCCTAGCGAGGAGGGAACGTGCGACTATGAACAACGGAACCTTCAGACACCGGTGTAATCTGACCAAGGCCACTCTTCTTGCCTTCTCGTTTTTGAGTGGTGTAATCGTTCGAGCAGACGAGACGAACACGCTGACTCTCGCCGAGCGTTTTGGTGATAGTTTCACGCTCACCAACACTGCAGCATTGCCGGCTGTCGTGGATCAGTCGGGGCTGTTCTATCCGCAGCTTCTCCTGTGGGAGTCGCCGCTGTTTGACCCGAACTCGATTTGGTGGGGAGATCTTCGTCGGTCGGGGCAGATGTATCCGTGCACTTTCCTGCGGGGGTTTGATCTCTCTGACTCGAATGCGATTTGGTGGGCGGATTTCGATCAGTTGCCGGCGGCACTGGGAGCGGTGCGGGAGTATCCGGGGCAGGAAGTCTGCAGGGTGCAGGCTTGGCCGTTGCAGCTGACGCAGTCTGCCGACACGGGCGAGATCGTGGTGAAGTATCCGTGGTTCAACATGGAACTGCTGCGGCTGGCGGCCCCGGAGTATTATCAGCCTTTCCAGCAGTACAATGCGGCGCTGAGAAGCTGGTGCATCTCGTTGGGCATGAACCCGGTGACGTATGAGGAACTGGTGCAGCAGGGGTACACGTTTCTGGAGAGTCCCCGCTTGGTGCTGGACGTGTGGATCGCTTCGGCGGCGGATCGCGCGACCTACGAGAGCAATCTGGCGGCAGAACAGGCGGCGACGGTGTCGGCGGCACCGGTGCGGGCAGCGGCAGCAATGAATGCCTTCGGAGACAGCGGGGAGATGATGTCAATGGACAGCCAGCAGCCGTGCACTGACACCAACATGACGCTGGCGATCACCAGCATCACAGCGAACAGCAACCGATGGATTGCAATCACTTGGTTTCCAACATGCACCAACTTCATCTATGGCGTGTTCTGCACGGATGACTTGAGCGGGGGTATTTGGACCAACCGAGCGGCGCTGTGGGGCAATCCAAACGACACAACCACAGGCTGGACGGACGCGACGACGGCCAATGTCGATCACCGCTTCTACAAAGTGCTCGGCATGTTGCCGTCAGAAACATCGGATTGGGACGGGGACGGCATGCCCGATGGGTGGGAGATGCAGTATGGTCTCAATCCGTTCGATCCCGGTGACGCTCACGCATGCATCGTCTGTGATGGCACCGATAATCTCACCAAATACCTTCTGGGGCGTGACCCGACCAAAGCCGCAGTGTCGGACACATCCGGACTTGTGAACCTCGACGTGTTTACTCCGCTGGAGTGACGAGGATTCCATGAACATCGAAACTACTTGCTGTGTCGCGAACGGCCGGGTATGGACACAATTTGTCCTCGGTTCACTATGTTCTCTTCTCCTAGGTTCAAATCTCCTTGCAGCCGACTCGGGTACTATCAAGATCGAAGAGGCGCAACGTGCATTTCAAGAACGCTTCCAAATGGTGTTCGGCAAGACCGTACCTTGGCCAGATAACGCGCCGGATTATCCACCGGACGGATTCTATGAGGATGCGTTATCGAATGCCGAGCAGGCGGCGGCGTTGGTGGCGGACTTGGCGGAGAAGTTCAGTTACATAGACGAGGACGAATATCGACTACTCACTCAGTTCACTTCTGCCAAGGGCGGCGATATCACAGGCGCGTACGCAGACATCACCCCACTTCTGTCCGACAAGATTGCCATACCGCTGCCTGATGACATTAATTCAGACAACTACCGGACCCAGTTCGAACGACTGGTTAAGGCCTTGTGCGCGGCAAAGTATGTGATCGTACCTGCGTCGGTGGGCGGACCTGCGGGCAGTGAGACCTACGTGGAAAGCACCAGCGGCATTTCATTTGATGAAGTTCATCGTGCTGACGTCGGGACGAGCGGCGAAGGTTATCCATGTTCAGGAACGTTCGAATTGGGTTGTGACCAGGCGGACGTTTCAGGTGGCGATGCGCAAGCGTCGGTGGCAGGCGACGTTGATCCGCACGTCCATGTAAATACAGGCGGAGCTTACTTAGACGGCAACAAGCTGAAAGTTCCTTGGACTGAAGATCCTTTCGTCATTCCCGAGTTGGATCCTAATCCCAAGTGTTGGTACAAGCCCGTCACATTGGATTGGAGTGTAAGCTGGTCCCTTGGAGCCCACAAATCCCGCGCACAAGGTTTTTGGGGCAACAACTGGCAGGAGACGCCATGGTTCCATATCGGTGTCAGCTCTTGGGTAGGAGCTTGTGAGGGTCTCGGGACGGGCGCGGACGTCGACAGTACTCGCGGGCGCGTTTATGCGGATTTGACACGTTTTACAGGTTCTGCGCGTTGCTATATCGCACTTGAACCCCCTGATCTCGAAAGCCTGGGCTTGGTGGGAGATCACCCGCCAGTCCCAGTGGATTTCAAGTTCTATTATTTTGAATCGGCGGCACCAGGGACGCAGTGGGGATCTTCTGTCTTGGGCGGTTTTATGCCCCCCTTTCCTGATTGCAGTGATACTCCGATCCCTTTTAGAGGATGGCTTCTTTATAGTCAGGTAATCATCGTCGCACCGGATTTCCAGTACAGCATTGCAGACTGCCAGCCGTGCACCACGTGCAATGGAGATGTGTGCGCCCCCGGAACCGGTTCGGCTTCCTTGGACCGTGATAGTGAGGCTTTGGATGTGAATGTCGGCTTGGGGATGGATTCGCTTGGACAATCCGCAGGTCAATTGAGCTTGCATGCCATGCGCCCTGATCCAAGTCTCAGCACGCCTTCAGCCATCGAATATCACACCTCGCCGGAGAGTGGAGTTCTCCGCGGGACCAATGGCGTGCTACGGCAGGTGCTGAATTCGCAAGCCTTGGTGGATATTGTCCCGCTCTCCGGCAGACAGTACGAAATCCGGTTTTACACCGTCGCTGATGCTGGCACTCAGAACAGCTTTGGACTTTATGAGCCAACAGGCAGTCCTTTCAAGACGATTGGAGTAGCGAATCCGGACGAGAGCGGCACCACGTTCAACCAATTGCGGGTGACCGAGTCGGGTGGGGAAACTGGCAAGGTGAGTGATTTCACATGGTCCGACGAAGACCAGAAATGGACGCTGACCACAGGCAATGGCCTGCGTCAAGAATCGGTCTCTTCGACGTGGGATGAGTACCAGATAAACCGAACCGATGTTTACACCATCATGGACGGCACTGGACAGAACGTACTGTACAAGGAACAGCAGACGTTCCATGTGTTTCCCTGGGGTGAGGAGGTTGTTGAAAAAGTCGTCGATCCCGACGGCGCGGCACTGACCACGACATGGAGTTATTACGACGATGGAGAGAATGACGGCGACAATTATTCGCACCTAAAGCAGGTGGTGGAGCCAAGTGGCTCCTGGGAGAAGTATCAATACGATTCCTTGGGACGGACGATCGAAGTGGATGCTCAGTTTGAAGATTCTCCTCTAGACGATTGCAATGGTCAGTGTCATGTGACGACCACGACTTATGGAACAGGTGATCCCGCCGTAACGACTGTTGAAACCATTCAAGAACAGGAAATCTCGCGTCGCTACACGGTGTATCGACCTGGCGAGGTGCGCGACATTCAAGCCATGACACCAAACGCAGATTGGGATAACCCCACGAACTTGGTGACCACCACATGGACCTATTTGGGCGGCCTGTTCGAGGGCAGGGTGAAGAGCATCATCCGACCCGATGGGACGATGAGCATTTATCAATATCAGTATGTCCCGTCAGGCGGTGGCAGCAATCTAATCACGACGGTGTCTACCGGCCAACCGAACGGTGGCGGTACGGCCATTGCAAATGGCACCAAGACTGTAACCACAGCGAACCAGGCGGGAGTAACAATTCGTGAAGAGACACACGACATTACGGATGAAAACGATACGCTGCTTGCATGGAGCGAAGCCGTCTCGATTGACGATTTCGGCCGGGCAACTCAGATCAATTATTCGGATGGAACGTCCGTAACCAACGTCTACGGGTGCTGCGGCATCTCATCTACAACTGATCGAGAAGGGAACACAACTGCCTATGCTTATGATGCGCTGAAGCGGTTGGCTACTACCACACGCGCCGGGATCACAACGAGCAACAATTACGACGCTGCTGGAAATGTTCTCAGCACGGTGCGTATCGGAACGGACAACTCGACGATCACGTTGAATAGCTCGACATACGATGTGGCCGGACGATTGACCTCGTCAACCGATGGCGTCACGAACACGACGAGCTACAGCGAGATAATTGACTCGAACGGGCACAGGATAAAGACTGCCACGTATCCCGACAGCACCACGCGGATCGAGACTTATTACCAGGACGGCCAGTTGTTGAGCGTCACTGGCACAGCAGTGCATGGTGTGCGCTATGTATACGGAACAGACTCCAATGGTTCCTACATGCAGGAAATCAATCTTGATGCCAACGGTGGCGATACGAGCGAGTGGAGCAAGACTTATACGGATCTTGCTGGGCGACCTTACAAAGTCGTTTATGCAGACGGCTCGTCCAGCCAGTCCTACTACAACAACCAAGGGCAATTGGTGAAGCAGCTCGATCCCGACGGCGTGACCACACTCTTCTCCTACAACGCCAAGGGTGAGTTGGTGACCACGGCGATTGACATGAACCAGAACGGCTCGATCGAGGGTTCCGGTCCGGATAGAATCACCAGTAACGCCACTGCTGTTGTGCAAACCAGCGCAGGTATCTTTCGCCGTACCAGCACGTACATATGGAGCGAGAGCGAGCCGGTCCCGGCTTCGGTCGCCGACGCTCGCAACGACGGACTCTATTCGTCAACCGTCAGCTACGGTCTGACGAACGTGGTGCAGACGGTTTACAATGGGAATGGCAGTCGCACCGTCACGGCCACCAATCCCGATGGCTCCTACACGGTCACCCAATACCAGAATGGGCAGATTTCTTCGGCCACGCAGTACGGCAGCGATGATGCGCAGATAGCAGGCACAACCTACAGTTACGATCCTCACGGACGATTGCTCACGCAGACCGATGCCCGCACTGGCGCGACAACCTTCAGCTACGACAATGCTGACCGGACGGCATCGGTGTCGGCCGGTGGTCAGACGACCTCGTATTCCTATGATGGCTTGGGAAGGCAGACGCGCGTGACGCTGCCCGACAATGGAATGGTTAACTTCGCTTATTGCGCCACGGGCGAGTTGGCAACAAACTCCGGCGCGCGCACGTATCCGGTCGCGTACACGTACGATTATGCCGGTCGCATGAAGACGATGAGCACATGGCGGAACTACCCGACCGGAGAAAGCGCGACAACGACTTGGAATTACGACGCCAATCGAGGTTTTCTCGTATCCAAAACTTACGCCGATAATAGCAGTGTGACCTACAGCAACAGCGCCGCCGGCAGATTACTCAAGCGCACGTGGGTGCGCGGGACGACGACCTCCTACGCTTATAATAATGCGGGCGACCTCGGCACGATCACCTATTCGGACGACACGCCTTCTGTCGTGTCCACCTACGACCGACGAGTGCGCAAAACCAGCGTCACTTTCGGCATGAACACATCTTCCTACACCTATAATGACGCAGGCCAGATGCTCACGGAGTCGTTTCCCAATGGCGGGGTGGTCATTACAAACTCGTACGATTCGTTCTTGCGGCGCTCAACACTCGGTGCGGCGAACTTGTCACTCAACTATGGATATGACAATGCCTCGCGTCTTTCCTTGCTATCGGATGGAACACACAGCGTTACGTATACGTACTTGCCGAATTCCGCGCTCGTCAGTAATGTCGTGTTCAAGACCAGCAGCGCGACCAAGATGACCACGACGAAGTCTTACGACAATCTGAACAGACTGACTTCGATCAGCAGTAGCGTGGGCGTCTCGCCAGTGTCGTCGTTCGCATATCAATACAACGCCGCCAACCAGCGCACGCAGGCGGTACTGGCGGACGGCTCGTATTGGATTTACCAGTATGACACACTGGGCCAAGTCACCAGCGGTCAGAAATACTGGTCGGATGATACGGCTGTCTCCGGTCAGCAGTTCGGCTACTCGTTCGACAACATCGGCAACCGGCAGAGCGCGACCGCCAACGAGAACGCGGGCACATACACCGCCAACTCGCTGAACCAGTACACGCAGCGAACGGTTCTTGGTTATATCTGGGAGATCGGCAGCGCCGCAAGCAACGCGACTGTAACGGTGAACCTGCAACCCGTGAACCGGCATGGCGAATACTTCGCGAAAGAGCTGTCCGTCAACAGCGCCGCCAGCGCCGTATGCACGCAGTTAATGGCAGTGGCCGTGCTGAAGAACAGCGGCGGGGATACGAACCAACCAGACATCGTGAGCAGCCGCACCGGCAGCGCTTTTGTGGCCCAGTCGCCGGAGCAGTTCACGTATGATGAAGATGGCAACCTGACCAACGATGGCCGCTGGACTTACAGTTGGGACGGCGAGAACCGGCTCATCTCAATGGAGACTGATACCAACAAGGTGGGAGCGGCCTCGGTGGCGCGACAGAAACTGTTATTTGGTTATGATTCTCAGTCTCGTCGTATTTCCAAGGTCGTGTCGAACTGGACTTCTGGCACTTGGTTCCTGGCTTCTGACCTTCGTTTCGTGTACGACGGTTGGAACCTTGTGGCCGAGGTAGGGACGAGCGGCTCGCTCGTCCGCTCCTATACGTGGGGAACCGACCTCAGCGGCAGCATGCAACGCGCTGGGGGCGTCGGCGGGCTTTTGAGTGTGACCACTCACGAATCACCAGTCACCACCCACTTTGTTTCGTACGATGGGAATGGCAACGTCACAGCGTTGCTGGACGTTGACAGCGGATCGGTGAGTGCTCAGTACGAATATGGCCCATTCGGCGAGCTCCTCCGTGCCACAAGCTCAGCAGCGAGCCTGAATCCATTCCGCTTCAGCACCAAGTACGCCGATGCGGAGACAGGATTGTTGTACTACGGCTTCCGCTACTACAACCCAAGCACGGGGAGATGGTTGAGCCGAGACCCAGTTGGGGAACGAGGCGGAGCCAACTTGTACCGTGTGGTAAACGATAACCCAATTCGATATGTGGATGCCTTAGGAAAAGATGTATTTGTAGCATATAGACCGCTCCATCTGGATCCACCGTGGGACTTCCTAAACAAGCTCTTTCCCAATGTAGGTCACGTGTATCTTGCGTTCAACAATAACCACATGGGAAACCTGTGGTCGCAAGCTATAACTCGGTTGGGCTATAACAATGCCAACTGGCACACGTTTTCATTTCACCCGTTAGAAGTCCAAACAAAATCATCCGAGGATAATTTACTTGGTGTGTCTGTGACAGTCAGCTCAGTCGTGATTATTGATGACTATGGCGTTGATATACGACCGATAGAAAACGGATCAGCAAAGAAATACCTTGTGACAAAGACAGAATGTGATCAAATTGCATTGTTTAAGAAGGCCGTCAATTCAGCGAATATAGGCGGCGAAGACCAAGGACCTTACAGCTTTATTGTTAATAACTGCGGATCGTGGGCGAAGAGTATTATCGGAAATGCAGATAAGGGCTCAATTAATTGGAGTGAGATCAATGGAGGAGCAGGAAATGGGGGACTTCTAGACCAGTATTCGCTTCCTCAAGATGCCTATGTCGTTGCATTAGCAATTCTCACGGTGAAAAACACAGTTTCCGTATTGCTGCCAAGTGCTTCAACGTCGCCTGTTGAAGAAATACCATCATCTGGTTACTACAGCTACACCAGCAGCGGAGTTACGATATCTTGGCCAAATATGGGATTTTGATTGAAGGACGTTCAATCATACCTCGGAAGGATTCGAATGAAGATCAAAACATTGATGGATGTATCGCACAGGAATCTAAGGGGAGCGGTGCTAGTCACCTCTCTGACGTTTATGACTGCATTACACGGTTGCTCAGAACGAACCGGTCTTGTCAAAACGCCATTGCAGGACCTTGTGACAACCAATTTCCTTGGTCTTGGAATTTCTATGGACATCCCTCAACAGCCTAAGGGAATGTGGGGGAGATACCAGATACACGCCGATGAGGGTGTTTCAAGCCAAGACAAGGGTATGGTCGTCTTGGCGTTGCATCCTATTGGAGGAGGCGGGCTAGCTGAACCGGGACATGCCTTGGAATTCTACTTAGTACGCTTCTCAGAGAAGCAATTTCAGGCGTTTCTAAATGGTAAGCACTCTTTGTGCGGTGCCATTCCATTTAGTTCAAGTCCATTGTCATTCCAAGAAACAGTTGCAACTCGAACTGGGATGAAGCATCCGCCAGATGGAAATGAGTATCTCTGCTTTCGGAAAGATACTAAACTACCCAATGGAGATGTTGTCGCGGCCGGCGCATCTCTTCTGAATAATGAGGGCGCTATCCCAAATAAGGAATCCGACATCAAAGCGATTGAGACAATGCTGAATTCCATTCAACCCCTCAAGGAAAAATAAGGAACCGGGGTCAGGTCTAATTATTGACAGTCTCGGCGCTTCGCAGCAAGCAAGCAGGGTCACCCATTAACGGTTGCAGCATGACAAAAAGCTGAGCCGCTCGGTGGAGTAATCCGAAACTGGTTTGCAGAAATAAGAGATGTGAACCCGGCAGAGCCCCTTATGAAGAGTAATTGTTCAAGTTAAGACACTGCGCGATTATTTGCTTGACATTTGCGTGAGAATCCATTAGTTGATGCCGCTTAGTGAGGTGAACCATCGGTCAGGCTTACAGTTCCGGCTAGATGTCAGCCTACACTCTATCCCTGCCTTGGATTCCACCCTAAAGGAAAAAACACAAACAAACCGGAGGGTCATGCACATGAATTCAAAGACATCATGCATATGGGTTGACAGCCTCAGGCCCGCGGTGTTGCTCGTCGCTAGCGTCGTAGTCGCGCTTGGCGTTGGAGCAGGCTCGGCTGTGGCTTACGATGCTGCAGCCGACTTCAGTACCAACACCAATCCGAACGGTGTATGGAGCTATGGTTGGTCGACCAACTTGGGATCATCTCTCCAATTATACACGACGCCTGCGCTCAATGCAGGTTTCAATATTTGGACCTACACGAATCTGTATCCCTATGTGGCGCATAACGGAACGACGAATACGATTACGGTTGCCAATGCCCATCAGGTATTGCAGGCGGGACAGATGGCCGCTCATCCGGGAGCCAACGGCGAATATTCCATAGTGCGGTGGACTGCGCCTCTCGCGGGAAGCTATTCCATCGCGGCAAGCTTCGCAGGCGCGGATCAGGACGGCGATTCGGCCGATGTGCATGTGCTTGATAACAGCACATCAATCTTCAATGGCGACGTTTTTGGGTTCGGCACCCCGACCTCGTTTTCCACCAACCTCGTTCTCGGCGCGGGTGATACTATCGATTTCGCTGTGGGTTACGGAAGCGACCGCAGCTACTATGATGATCTGACAGCAATGTCGGCAGTGGTTATCCCAGAGCCGACGACGTTCGCGCTCGCAGCCGCTGGCTTGGCTTGTGCGGTTGCCTTCGGATCGCGTCGCAGAAAATGGTTTTCTGTTGGTTAAGAACAACAATGCGACGACAATGATCTAGCGCATGGCGTCGTGGAAGCACATGGGCTTCGTCATTTTAGTGTTTGTGATGTCGTCAGGGTCAGACCTGTATTCGTGGCAAGCCATCGCCGGGTCATCTATGAGGCGGTGCACGAGACGGAATTAGCAGCTTCCGCCACGGCTCAGTAACGTTTGCGGAGATTGGAAGGCAGGATGTTCAACTCGTTGCGGTACTTGGCAACGGTGCGGCGCGCGATGGGTATGCCCTTTTCCTTCAGAATTGCGACGATTTCCTGATCGGAAAGCGGCTTGGTCGGGTCTTCGCGCTCGATCAACTGGGAAATCTCGTCCTTGACGCTGGTGTTGCTCATCGCCACACCCGAAGCCGTCTCAAACCCGGGCGTGAAGAAATACTTCATCTCGAACAGCCCCTGCGGCGTCTGCATGTATTTGTTGGCAACCGCGCGGCTGACCGTGGTTTCGTGGACGCCCACAACTTCCGCCACTTGCGCCATCGTCAACGGTTTCAGGCAGGAAATCCCTTTATCGAGGAACTCGCGCTGGCGGTCCACAATGACCTTGGCGATGTTGTAAATGGTCTGTTGGCGTTGATAAATGCTTTTGATCAGGAATTTGCCGGCGCGAATCTTGTCGCGGATGTATTCCTTGGCCTCGCTGGGTTTGTCCCCGCTGGCCATAAGCTCTTTATACGTGTTGCTGATTCGCAAGTGCGGGATCTGCTCGTCGTTGAGCAACACGACATAATCGCCACTCACCAGCTGCACCACGACGTCTGCGGCGACGTACTGTTGCTGCTCGGTGGAAAACATCCGACCAGGTTTCGGTTCGAGCGTGGAAATGAAGTTGGAGATCCGTTGGACCTGCTCGACGGTCAATCCCAACGCTCGCGCAATCTCGGGAAAACGCTTATGGCCCAAATCATCGAGATGCTGATTGACAATGACCGCTTCGATGGATTCGGATTTGCCGAGCCGATCGAGTTGGATCAACAAGCACTCTTTCAGGTCGCGCGCCCCGACCCCGACAGGATGGAACGTCTGGATAAGTTCGATCGCTTTCTGCAATTGTTCCAACGGAAGCCCCGAACTGACGGCAAGTTCCTCAAGCGGCGTGCGCAAGTAGCCGTCGTCGTTGATGCTGCCGATAAGAAACTCTGCCACCTTCCGATCCTCGTCGGATACTCCCATGAAATGGAGTTGCTGGAGCAAATGCTGTTGCAGGGACTCCTGCTGAACGATGGAGTCGAAGAAGTGCTGACGTTGTTCCTCCTGCTCGGGCGACCGGCCGCGGAAAGAACTCGTCTGGGCAAAATACTCGCGCCATTCGTCGTCGAGCTTGGAGAGAACTTCAAACTCCTGCTTGAAATCCTGGTCTTCCTTGGCCGCGGCAGTTGCTGCGTCGGTTTCCGATTCGGCATCCACTTCAACGCGTGGCTCGTCCTTGGACACTTCTTCCAGCAGCGGGTTTTGCTGGAGTTCCTCGTGCACCAAGGCGTTTAGTTCCAGCGTCGGTACCTGGAGCAGATGCAGACTCTGCTGCAACTGCGGCGCCAGAATCTGCTGCAGCGACAGTCGCTGGACTTGATGTAACCCTGGACCTTGAACCATTGGCACTAATTCCTATCTGTCACCTTTCTCGCGCAACTATAACCCCCGTTTTCAGCAAGTAAAAGACCAAAAATGCCGAATCCTGCTTGAGTCGGGTATCGTAGCGTGTAAAATGAGCCCTCGTGGGGATGCAAGTCACAGTTCTCGGAAGCGGCAGCGCAGGCAATTGCACGCTGATCGAAACGGAGGCGACGACGATTCTGGTGGACGCCGGTTTGAGCAGCCGACAGATCACGCAGCGGCTGGAATTGATTGGCCGCAACGTCGAGCAACTCGATGCGATCCTTCTCACCCACGAACACAGCGACCACACGCGCGGCTTGCACGTGCTCTGCAAGCAACGCCCGTTCCCCGTTTATGCCAATCGCCTTACGGCGGAAGCGTTCGCAACCGATCCTGAGTGCAACGGCCGCAGAAAAATTTCCTGGCGGCTTTTTTCGACCGGCGCCCTCTTCGAAATCGGCGATCTGGTGGTTGAATCCTTCAGTGTCCCGCACGACGCGTATGATCCGGTTGGATTCAAGATCCATCACGGGACGGTCGCGGTCGGGATATTGACCGATCTGGGACAGGCGACGAAGCTGGTCGTAGAACGCGTCCGGGCCGTGGATGCGCTCGTACTCGAATCGAATCACGACATCAAGCTGCTGCAAGGAGACACGGCAAGACCGTGGTCACTCAAACAACGCATCATGAGCCGCCACGGACATCTCAGCAACGATGCAGCGGCCACGCTGGCCGGCGAGGTCGCCAGTGACCGGTTGCGCCACGTTTTTCTGGCGCATTTGAGTCGTGACTGCAATCGGCCCGACCTGGCGCAACAAGTGGTCAGCCGCAAGCTGCAACAGGTGGGAGCAAGCCACGTCGCGGTGGCAGTCTCAAGTCAGGACAAACCGACGGCCACGCTGAATTTATGATCGTCGGGGTTCCACGCGAGATCAAAAACAACGAGTACCGGGTCGGTCTCCTGCCCGTGAATTGCGAAGCGCTCGTCCAAGCCGATCACACGGTGCTCGTGGAACGCCACGCTGGCGAGGGCAGCGGCGCCTACGACACCGATTACCGCGCAGTCGGAGCGCGCATCGTTTCCGCGCCGAGGGAGATTTACCGTCGCGCCGATTTAATCGTGAAGGTCAAAGAGCCGCAGCCGTCCGAGATTCCGTGGTTGCGGCCGGGGCAGATTGTGTTGACCTACTTTCACTTTGCCGCGGACAAAGCGCTGTTCGACGCGATCCTGCGCAGCCAGATCGTCGCCATCGCGTACGAGACCATCCAGTTGCCCGACGGTTCGCTGCCCTTGTTGACGCCGATGAGCGAGATCGCGGGACGGATGGCGGTGCACGAGGGCGCCAAATACCTGGAGGAGCCGATGAAAGGCCGCGGTCTGCTGTTGGCGGGAGTGCCCGGCGTTGCCCCTGCCAAGGTCGTCATTCTCGGTGGCGGCGTCGTGGGCGCGAATGCAGCCAAGATGGCGGCCGGACTGGGCGCTGACGTCACGATCCTCGACGTCAATCTGGACCGGTTACGCTACCTCGACGACGTGATGCCGCCCAACGTGAAAACGCTGATGAGCAACGCGCACAACGTTCGCGACCAGGTCCGGCAAGCGGATTTGCTGATCGGTGCCGTTCTTCGACCGGGCGCTCGCGCGCCGATGCTGGTGAGTCGTCAGTTGGTGAAACAAATGAAGCGCGGCGCGGTGATTGTCGATGTCGCCATCGATCAAGGAGGCTGCATTGAGACGTCACGCCCGACGACGCATGCTCATCCGACGTACGTCGTCAGCGGGGTCGTGCACTATTGCGTCACAAACATGCCTGGCGCCGTGGCCCGCTCCTCGACACTGGCGCTCACCAACGCCACCTTCCCATACGTCCTGGAAATCGCCAACAAAGGTTACCAGCGGGCGGCACGGGATAATTCAGCGATTGCCTCGGGGCTGAACCTCGTGCACGGCAAGGTACTGTACCCCGACCTCTCGCGGCTTTACCGCTTGTCCCTCACCTCGCTCAGTACGGCCTAGGCGTGGTTAATAGCAGTAGTAACCGCCGCAGTGGTAATAGTACACCGGCGGAGAGTAATAGCAGCGGTAAACCACCGGCGGCGGATAGTAGTACACCACAGGCGGGCAGTAGTAGTAACAGCCGTAGGAGTACGGTATGCGTCTGACGGGCTACATCTGGTTTTCATATGGTTCAAGGGTCTGATTGCCCGCGCGTGGTGTCACCGGTCACTTCAAAACCAGACAGCTGGGGTTGAAGCAAAACAGGGTGGTGCCACCGTATTCCAGAATGCCAACCAGCGATTTCCCGGCAACTCGGGCCAGTGGGCGGATGCGGAGCGCCTGATAGTCACTTGAGGAACGCGTCCACTTGGGCCGCGAATACATTCGGTTGGTCGAGCATGATGAAGTGGAACGAATTGCCGATGCGCACAATCGTCTTGTTCGGTAGCGGAGCAAAGTTATCCCGATACAGCCCGTCGACGGCAGCCTGCGGCATGCCGGTCGAAGAGTCCCAGGGATAAAGTATAGTTACTGGCGTCTTTATTTCGTGCAGTCTCGGGCGAATGTCTGTCGTCATGTCCTCGAACATGGCGCGAGCCACGACCGATTTGTCGGATGCGATGGCCCATCCGGTTGCCGCCTTAAGACCTTCCGGCGATTTGACGAGAGAGCGGAGGAATTGTTTTTCGCCCTGGGCGTAGGCATCCTGCGTTTCGTTGAGAATGGCGTCACGCATCGCGGCGGCTTGCGGCGTTGCCGCAGCGGCGTCAGTCGCGCCGAACAACGCGCTGAAAAAAGGAAGTGAATCCACGATCATCAGGTTGCCGACATCTTCGGGATGCTGAAGGACGAGCATCATGCCCATCAATCCACCGAGAGAATGACCTATGATTTTTGGCGACTTTAGTTTGTTTGTTTTGATATAGGCGTCGAGGGCATCGAGCGTGGGCTGGATTACCGGTCCCTGGGCGTTCGCGCGCGCCGGCGCGCCGGCGAACCCGGCTATTTGAACGATATGCAGGCGATAGCGTCCTTCAAGGTGCGTGGCCGTGGCGTCCCACACCGCGCTCGATGAGGCGAGTCCGGGAATAAGCACGACATCCGGGCCCTGGCCCCGCATGGTCACGGTGATTCGATCCGACACCGGGTCGGCGATGGCGGCGAAAACATAGGATGCCACGATGCCGGCTAAGAATGTTGTGAACGTGGGATCACGCATAAGAGATTATTGGGTTGGTGGTGCCGCCTGACCTTTGCGTTCGCGCCATCGTTTGAACCAGAGGCCAAGCGCTGGCGGCAACAGCAACATGACCATCAGAATGTTAAGGACGATCCATCCATAACGAAAAAAAACACTGCCGTGCATGAAGGCTTGAGCGGCTTGATCATTCGCGTGTTGGGCGATGGCACCACCTCCCAGGGCAAAATGACGGGCCCACACAGCGCCTCCCGACGCGCCCAGCCACCCGATGGCGCCGCCGCCCAATGCGACGTAACCGACCACCACTCCACCTATGGCCGCAAACCCAACGGCCAGTGCTCCAAATGCAAAAAGACCTATCCCAACACCTCCGAGCGCCACCAACCCAACCGGGAGAGCGCCCCAGCTTATGCTACCCACGGCAATAGTGCCGGCCGCAAATACGATGCCGTAAGCCCTGTTGCCGACTGCAATCCAGCCTTTAGCGGGAAGGGTTTTACCGCCTTCTACACAATTGAAACGGACATGAACCAATGGTAAACCCAGGAATGTCCGGGGGCTGCGATATTCGAAAGGTTGGGATCGTGAAATGAAGCGGGGATTAACGGACAGTTTCGCCTCTTCTCTCATAGTACGGTTTTGCGTTCGAATTATCCAGAACAAATAGGTCGGCGCCACGACTGCAAAAAATCCAAAACCGGAACCGAGAAGAAAGATGGTGAGTCGTTGAGGATGTGCATCCCAGTAGCCCCCTGCTGCGTGAATGCAGAGGAATAGTCCCAGAGGAAATAGGATCCAGCCTCCAATGCATAACAAGGCAAGGTGCTTGCACGCGAATCTTCGTTCACGCTGTGATTCCGGGAGTTTCAGCGTTATCCAGATTCCTGCCGCAACGGGCAAAACTTTCGTTAGCAAACCTGTGACGATTGCAAAGAGACCCGCCGAGGCTACGGCTTTTCCCGACGCACCCCCTTTCAGCACCGTGCTTCCGATGGCGGACGAACTGGCAGCAACCGTCAGGTGTGGCAATGCGGACACCACACCTAGCGTGAAGGCCTGTCCGGGATTTGTTCGCTCCAGTGCGCCTTCAACGAACGCGAGAACTTGTTCCTGCAACAGTTTTCGTCCGCGTGACAATCGCTGCCGCGCCGCTTCTTCGGACAAGTCCATGACTTCGGCGACCCGTTCAATGGATTGATGTTCACGATAAAACAGTATCAGCGGTTCACGATAGGCTTCCGGGATATGTTCCAGCGAACGCCACAAAATTCCTTCCTCTTCCTTGCTGATGGCCTGCCCGGCCGGATTGGAAAGCGTGGCGGCGGTTGTCAGGCTTTCGTCCAACGGTTCGGCTGCGGCGAGGGGATTGCGGATTTGCTGGCGAAAGGCGTTGTTGATCAGGTTTCTCGCGATTCCATAGAGCCACGACTTGAACTTCGCGGGTTCCTTCAAATCGCTGAGTTTCCGCCAGGCGATAATGAAGGTTTCCTGCGCCAGGTCTTCGCTGTGTGAGATGTCCCCGCAGGCGCTGTAAGCTAGGGCGCAGATGGGTGATTGATAACGGGCTACGAGCTGACCAAACGCGTCGCGATCACCATTCAGACCCAACTCCACCAATCGGGCGTCATCCAATGTTTCGGCATCCGACATGACATCTAATTTCATACTCGCTTAAGGAGTGGTTTGAAATGCAAGAATGTGACAGAAAATCTGTCGATGACCAGACCTCAGCCCAAACAGCGTTCATAAAATGCAGGAACTTCGCTTAAGTGGACCGGGTTGCCGCCCGCTCTTTTGCCTTGGTCTTGACCCACGCCGCTGGCGTGAACTGTTTGATTTCCGTGATTTTAGCCGCAGGCAGACGAGAAAACAAATCTTTCAAGTAATCGAACGGGTTGACTCCCTGCCGCCGGCAACTGCCCAGCAGGGTGTAGATCACCGCGCTGCGCTCCCCAGCGGTCGGATGACCAATGAACAACCAGTTCTTTTTTCCAAGCGCACTGGGTCGAATGGCGTTCTCGATGAAGTTGTTGTCGATCTCCAAAGCCCCGTCGTCCACAAACCGCGTCAACGCTTCCCAACGTTTCAACGCGTAGTCAATGGCTTGGCCCAGCAGACCCTGCGGCAAAGTGTGTCCCCGCACCAACTCCATCGCCCGCCGCAGCCGTGCCAGAATGGGCCGACTCTGCCATGTGCGGATGGCAGCCCGTAATTGCGGGCCGGCCTTCTTCTCGCGCAATGCCTTCTCCACCGCGTATAGAAGCCCGATCTGCCGCACAAACCACGCGGCCAGTTTGCTTTCGGTCAACGCCTCGTGAAAGCCACGTCTCGTGTGAGCCCAGTAGCCAATCAACGTCAGGTCGTCGCGTTCTTTGGCCAGTGATTCGAGCGACCAGCGGTGTCACGCCCAACTGACGGGGCGTCAACTTCTCGTTCTGTTGATCGAGCGCAAAGCCCGCCGTGGAATCTCCTTGAGTTGCTCTATCTTGACAATGGCCTGCCCCACGATACGGTTGAAGCGCGCCGGTGTCAGCAAATCTGGCCGCCGCTGCGCTCGGCGTGCCACCAGTTCCATCCGACGCGAATAACTTTCCAACTCGCGCGCGACCCGCTGCGTGGTCCGGTGCAACAGCTCAAGCCGCTCGAAGGCCGTCAGCCGCTTGGCGAGCCCGCGCACGACCATGGCGATGCCGTCGGCAAACTCCCCGACCGCAACTTTGTCGCATGTGAAGAACCCAAGATTGCGTTGCTTATCGGCGGACCTCAGACCATCCTCACGACAGATAAACAACGCCGAGAATCTCCCCTCCATCATGGCGATCCGGTACTGAGTCAGCGGGTTTCCCGTGATGTTGCAGAACTCGAACCCGCTCCCGTAAGGCAGGCTCTTCAGTGGTTGTCCAATCGACAACACGCAGATGCGGTCGAGCTTGCCGACGACACGCCGTAAGCGATGCTGCCGGGCTTGAAACTCGCCAAACGCCGAGTAGCTCAGTGTCAGTCTTCCGCTTCCCTGCCTCACGCCCCATTCCACGACCGCATCGGAAAACGCGCGCGCCGTGATGTCGTCAAACAGATAAAACGTGTTTTCGCGGAGGTCATTCAGCTTGACCATGATAGGGCGACGATGCTCCGACGTAAACGCTTCCTGCACGAACTGCCGGCTTGCCGGCACGCGGCGCTGTAGTTCCAGAAGAAGCTCGCGCGTTGGATTCCTCTGAATGATATGCACTCTTATCTCCTCGTTCCTCTTGCAGCGTATCGGACTTGATTCCGCTTATAAACCACTTCTGACCGATGACAAAGACAATAATCAGCGGCTACATCGTCATTGATAAACCCGCCGTCAAAACATTCACTGCAGGCTGTGCGATCGCCTGCTTTGGGGCCGTTGTGGACATCAATTATGGCACCGGCGCCGGTCCCTCACGGTACGGGCTACCTGCTTGATATAACTTCAGCCGCTCTTGAATGTGTCCGACGAGGTCCCCTTGGCCAGCCGCGTTCGCCAACTCGACTGCTTTCTGAGCAACCTGAATGGCATCGTTGAATCGGCCGACCTCGGCGTAGGCCGCTGCGAGCGCGTCCAAGGCATCGTCTTGCCTGTAGCCTGTGATCTCACAAAGCCGCTCCGCCGACTGAACCGCTTCTGCGCCGTTGCGAAGGCTCGCGTTTCGGTCGGTGGCAAGAATCCAAGCCAGCTTGCTGAGAGCCGGCGGCCATTCAGGCCTCAGCCGCAATGCTTCCCGGTATTGGGCAATCGCCTCCCGTGTCTGTCCTCGTGCCGCCAGAACACCTCCCAGATTGCAGCGGACCTCCGCAAAATCGGGCTTGACGCGCAGCGCTGCCGTGTACTCGGCGATCGCCTCTGTAACCTCTCCTAGGCTGGCCAGGGCAATCCCCAGGTTGTTGTGAGCCTCCGCATACTCGGGGTTGATCCGTAGCGCCGCTTGATACTCCGCCGCGGCCTCTGCAAACATACCCTGACCGGCCAGAGCGTTACCCAGGTTGTAATATGCTTCCACATAATCAGGTTGGATCCGCAGGGCCGCTTGATACTCCGCCGTTGCCTGTGCGAGCCTGCCTTCGCCAGTCAGAATATTTCCCAAGTTGTTGTGCGCCGCTGCAAGGTCCGGTTGGATCCGCAGGGCCGCTTGATACTCAGCGGCTGCCTCGGCGAGCCTGCCTTGACCGGCTAGCGCAAGCCCCAAGTTGTTGTGCGCCTCTACATGGCCAGGATCGATCCGCAGGGCGGCGGTATACTCAGCAATTGCTTCCGCGAGGTTCCCCTGACCGGCCAGAGCATTGCCCAAGCCGTAATGTGCGTCCGCGTAATCGGGTTTGACTTGCAGCGCTGCCATATACTCGGCAGCCGCCTCCGCAAGCTTGCCCTGACTGGCCAGAGCATCACCAAGGTTGTAATGTGCCTCCGCATAATTGGGGTCGATCCGCAGCGCCGTCGTATACTCGGCGATGGCCGCCGCCACCTGCTTTTGGCCAAACAGAGTATATCCCAGATTGTTATGCGCCACAAAGTTGTCTTCCGTCACATTCAGCGTATGACGAAATAGTGTCTCACTGTCTTTCCAGTAATGAATCTGAAACCAGGACAGCACGCCACAAACGACCAGCAATCCCACGGCAGTTGTGGCGGCCACCACCCTTCCCATCCGCTGCTCCACCGCCTCGCGCGGCACACCCCAAGCCATCATGATCAACAATCCAACCAACGGAATGTACGTGTAGCGATCAGCCATTGACTGGCTCCCCACTTGCGCCAGCCCGATCACCGGCACCAATGTCCCCACATACCACAACCAACCCACGAGAAAGTACGGCTCACGTCTCGCCCGCCAGATCACCACACCCGACACGCCAAGCAATACCACTCCGGCTCCCAGCACCGCCCACAGCGGCCATACTTGGTACGGGTAAAACGCAGCCAGACCGGCCGGCCAGAACATCTTCCCCATGTACCGCACATAGGAGACCACTGCGTTGACCATCCGGATGCCAAACGGCAACGTTCCCAAAGAAATAATCGCCCCTCCACTGCGTTGCGCCCAAATGGTCGCCACACACGATGCGGTGGCCAGCGCAACAAACGGAACCTTCTCTCTCAGCAAGTGGCTCAAAGGCACCTCAACCCTCTCGCCGATGGCCGACTTCGTCCATCGTGTCCGGCCCAACGGCCAGTAGTCCAGCAGCAACAACACAAACGGCAGGGTCACCACCATCGGTTTGGCCATCAGTCCCAAGGTGTACAGTCCCAAGGCCAACCAGTATCGCCGGCCATTTGGTTGCTCGACATAGCAGACATACGCCCACATCGTCAGGATCCAGAAACAGGTGCTCAAGACATCCTTACGTTCCGCCACCCAAGCCACCGATTCCACATGCAGGGGATGCAACGCAAACAGCCCCGCGACCAACGCGCTCCGCCACGGTGCCGCGGTCATCCGGCGCAGAACGCCGAAAAGCAGCAGAGTATTGGCAACGTGGAGCAACACATTGACGAGATGATGCGCACCGGCTTTGCCTCTCCATAACTGCCAATCCAGCATGTGGGAAAGCCAGGTGAGCGGATGCCAATTGCCCGCGTGATTGGTGGTAAACGCCCAAACCATGCCTCGGAGCGTCAATCCGCTTTGCACGTGAGCGTTCTTGGCGATATACTCGCCATCGTCGTAGTTGGTGAACCCGAAGTGCCGGACTGGCGAGTAAACCGCGGCGATGGCCGCCGCCAGACACAGGCAAATCACGAAGGTTCGCCGGTACTGGGAGGATTCAATCATTTCGGGGAAATAATGCGGAAGAGAGGAGCTTCATTCGGGCCATACGAAAAGTCACCGCGGTCACCAGACACAGGAGCCCATACTGAACGCTCCGCCGCAGGTTGATCGAAGAAGCTTCCGGAAAATACATGGCCGGGCAACTGACTTCTGCCACGGTGTAGCCGTACCAAATGATTTGAGCCAACATCTGATTGTCAAAAACGAAGTCGTCCGAGTTGTTCTCCAGCGGCAACCGCTCCAGCACTTCTCTGGAAAAGGCACGGTAGCCGGTGTGGTATTCGGAAAGTTTGGCGCCGATCAGGACGTTTTCCACGAACGTAATCATGCGATTGTTAATGTATCTCCACCATGGCATCCCACCTCTCAGAGCGTAACCGCCCAAGATACGGGAGCCGAGCACGCAATGATACAGGCCGTTGCCGACCAACGACGCCATGGCAGGAATCAGCTTGGGCGTGTACTGATAGTCAGCATGAACCATGATGACGATATCCGCGCCCTCTGCCAGCGCCAGTCGATAACAGGTCTTCTGATTGGCGCCGTAACCCCGATTCGTCTCGTGGGTGTGTACCTTTGTGTTAGGCAAGGTGCGCGCGAGTGCCACCGTGTCATCGTGACTGGCATCATCGACGACAATCACCAAATCCACGATCCCTTGTTCCACCACCTCATCGTAGGTGCGGCGGAGGGTCTTGGCCGCATTATAAGCAGGCATTACCACAACCACTCGCTTGTTCTTAAACATACTGAATTTGATACGGCGTTTTCCTCCAGTAAACAAGCGGGGAATGTGGTGAGCTTCGTATCGAGACAATCTGCGGGGCAACCACATAAGGGCTGGGCTGTTGGCCGGCGGCGCCGAAGACAATCCAGCCCCGGTTGCCAGGCTCCGGGGCCACGCCACTCAGGTTGGCGGCCAAGGCGAAAAACAGTTGTAGGACCAGGATCCATAACATGTGGTATCATGTGCCGGGGGCACGTCAAATCTACTTCTGCTTATTGGGGAGAATGAGGATAACACTGTGCAAAACATTATGAAGGTTTGTGGAGAATCCTCGGAAGAATTGGGCTCCCATTTGCAATTGACAGAAGATGATTTCCACATCGTTGAAAGGAGTTCAAGCGCGACATGAACTGCTCCGTGTCGCGTCCGAGCCGCCCCGCGCGCCGCCCACGGCCACTTCGCCTACACCGGCAAACCCGTCGCGTGGGAGGAGATCGTCGCCGATTTCGCCGACCCATCCCCGACAGGAAAGTCGAATCTGATGCTGCCGCCGTTAGAGTGTATCGAGATCTTGCGCCCGAGTATGCAAGCATCGAACGCGAAGTGCTGAAGGGCCGCTGATGACGAACGGGCGCCTGAAGAGGGACGTTCCTTTGGTCCGGAGAGGATGGCCACGGTCCGCGATCGCTGGCTTGCTGGCGGTTTTGGGCGTGGGGCTGTTCCTCGCGGTTTGGATCTGGTGGCTTGCCGCACGCAACCCGAACGTCCGGTTCCTAAGTCGCATCGGGCCTGCCGAATGGATTGTTTATCCGCTTGTGCCTCGCGCAAAGGCACGAAACGCGATTGAAATGGCCGGCGTGTTCCAACGGCAGTGGTGGCTGGAGCGTGTCCCAACCAGCGCCACCTTGCAGGTTCGAGCGTTCGGGCGATGCCAAATCACCTTGAACAACACCCCTCTCGGGGTGGCTCTCCGTGCTGGGGAGAACTGGAAGAAGCCGACGGTGTACGATGTTTCGAGCCTGTTGCACGCTGGCCAAAACGAGATCTCCGTCGTAGTTGCCAACAGCACCGGGCCGCCGGCTCTCTGGTTATCGCTGAAGACGGGTGAGTGGACGTTGAATTCCGATGAAACGTGGCACGTTTCGCTCGCCGGCGCGGTCTGGCAGTCGGCACACCTGGCCTCGGCCCCGATGGTCATTCGGAAGGGGAATCCCTTGGCGGGTGGAGAGCGGTGCGTTGAATCACTCGTGAAGCGGCTACCGACATTGCTGCTCTTCGCCGGGCTTTCCTTAGGGATTCTGTGTGTGGGCCGACACCTGTGGCGCCGCAGGAATACGCAAGGCACTCTTAAAGAAACGGGACTTTCGAAACGCCAAGCCATCGTCCTTTTCATGTTGGCGGCCAGCCTGTGGATCATTCTGTTCGCGCACAACCTGAAATTGCTGCCTGCCGTTACGGGTTTCGATGCGGCTGGTCATTTGGAGTACATCGACTACATCCGACAACGGCATGCATTGCCTCTGGCTAATGAGGGGTGGGAGATGTTGCAAGCGCCACTCTATTACCTGCTCTGCGCTTCCATTCTGAGCGTCCACCATCTCTCTGCGACCAGTGCCGCCGGGGCGGCAGTGCTGCGCTTCTTAGGATTGGTCCTCGGCCTCATCCAAATCGGCCTGGTGTTTGCGAGTCTCCGTCTAATCTTTCCTAACGATGCGCGGAAGCAGATCGTCGGCCTGGTTCTCGCCGCATTCATGCCAGTACACTTGTACCTGTATCACTATGTGACGAATGAAATCCTGGCGGCGACATTGGCAACGGCATCAATCTATTGCTGTCTGCGCATCTTCAATTCCGAGCGCGCCGCGGGGATTGGCCTGTATGCCGCGTTGGGGCTGTGCTTGGGCGCGGCACTACTGAGCAAGATCACTGTGCTCGCCGTGGCAACAGTTGTTCTGGCTACGTTGGCGGGGCGACTCCTGATTCAGCGAGAGCACAATGTTCGGGTGTGGCTGCGCACGATGGGGCTGGCGTGCTTTCTTTGCGCCGTAGTCAGTGGGTGGCATTACTTCCGTGTGTGGATTCATTTCGGCACCATCTTGATCGCCGCCTATGGCGGCCCCACCGGCCTTGTGTGGTGGGCGGACCCCGGTTATGGCACGGCCGCATATTATGCGCGTTTCGGGCAGTCTCTCGTCGCACCCTTGTTCAGCGGGTTCAATGGATTCGCTGATGGCATTTATTCAACCCTCTGGGGCGACGGGCTGTGCGGCGGGAGCCCGAGTCCGATCGACCGTCCACCGTGGAACTACGATCTGATTGCAGCAGGATATTGGCTGGCAGTTTTACCGACGGTTGCGATTCTGGTCGGCACAGCA
>JBEKZD010000036.1:0-25935 GCA_049510215.1 Verrucomicrobiia bacterium | reverse complement strand
ACAACGACCCGAAATGCATCGGCCTGATCTGTTGGATGCACACGTTCTCGCCCGCCAAGATGTGGATCGCGGGGCTGACCAGCTTGCGCAAACCGTTCGCGCACCTGCACACGCAGTTCAACCGCGAGATTCCGTGGGCCGATATTGACATGGATTTCATGAACCTCAACCAGGCCGCGCACGGCGACCGCGAGTTCGGGTTTATCTGCACGCGGCTGCGGAAGAACCGCGCCGTCGTCGTCGGTTACTGGCAGGACGCGGACGTGCAGGCCGAACTCGGCGTCTGGGCGCGCGCCGCCGCCGCGTGGGCCGACGCGCAAGGCGGAAAGGTCGCCCGCTTCGGCGACAACATGCGCGAAGTCGCCGTCACCGAAGGCGACAAAGTCGAGGCGCAGATGCGTTTCGGTTATTCCGTCAACGGCTACGGCGTCGGCGACCTCGTGAAGTCGGTCAACGCGGTGACGAAGGCGCGTGTGGAAAATCTCGTGAAGAAATATCTAGCTGAGTACAGCGCCGGTCCCGGCGTCGAGGCGGGCGCGGAGAATTTGCGGACGGCGGCAAGAATCGAACTCGGCATGCGCGATTTCCTGACCGCCGGTGATTTCAAAGCTTTCACCACCACGTTCGAAGACCTCCATGGCCTCGAACAACTTCCCGGCCTCGCCGTGCAACGGTTGATGGCCGACGGCTTCGGCTTCGGCGCCGAAGGCGATTGGAAAACCGCCGCGCTCGTCCGCGCGATGAAAGTGATGGCCGCCGGTTTGCCTGGCGGCACGTCGTTCATGGAAGATTACACATACCATCTCGTCCCCGGCGGCATGAAGGTGCTCGGCGCGCACATGCTCGAAGTCTGCCCGACGATTGCCGACGGCGAGTCGTCGTTGGAGATTCACCCGCTCGGCATCGGCGGCAAAGCCGACCCGGCGCGGTTGGTGTTCAACGTGCCCGAAGGTCCCGCGCTGAACGCGTCGCTGATTGACATGGGCAACCGGTTCCGCCTGATCGTGAACGAAGTGGACGTCGTCACGCCCGACGCCGATTTGCCGAAGCTGCCCGTCGCGCGCGCCGTCTGGATTCCGCGCCCGAACCTCAAGGTAGCCGCCACGTCGTGGATTTACGCCGGTGGCGCGCATCACACCGGTTTCTCGCAGGCGGTCACCGCGCAGCACTTGGAAATGTTCGCCGAGATGGCGGGGATCGAGTACGTGTTGATCGGCGCCGACGCAACCGTCCCACAGATCAAGAAGGAACTCCGCTGGAACGAAGCGTACTTCAACCTCGCGAAGTAACCGTCGTCCATCCCAGAAAACACAACAGGGGCGTCCCGGTGTCGGGACGCCCCTGTTGGCGTTTGTGAATGGTTACTCCGTGGTGAACTTGTAGATGATCGTGTTCTTGTAAGTCTGTCCCGGCTTCAGCTCGGTGGTCGGAAATTCCGGCTTGTTCGGGGAATCCGGATAGTGCTGCGGCTCCATGGCGAAGCCGGTGCGGCGCTGGTAAACCTTGCCGCCCTTGCCGGTGATCGTGCCATCAAGGAAATTGCCGGCGTAGAACTGGAGGCCGGGTTCGGTGCTCCACACTTCCAGCACGCGACCGCTGGTCGGCTCATAAACGCGCGCCTGCAAGCCGAGCTTGCCAAACGGTTTGTTGATGACCCAGTTGTGGTCGTAGCCCGGGCCGTATTGCAGCACGGTGTCGGGGTCGTTGATCCGTGCGCCGATGGTCGTGGGCTTGCGGAAGTCGAACGGCGTGCCATCCACGGGAGCGTATCCGCCGGTTGTGATCAGTTCCTTGTCCACGGGCGTGGTCTTGTCGGAATTGATATAGACTTTGTGGCCGAGGACGTCGCCATTGCCCTGGCCGCGCAGGTTGAAATAGGAGTGTTGCGTCAGGTTGCAGACCGTGGTTTTGTCCGTTTTGGCGGTGAAGTCCAGCCGCAATGAGTTGTCTTCGGTGAGCCTGTAAACCGCGGTGACCTCGAGATTGCCGGGGAAGCCTTCTTCGCCGTCCTTGCTGAGGTAGGTTAGTTCAAGCGCGGCGCCGGTGAGCGGCTTGGCCTTCCATACCACCTTGTCAAAGCCCTTGAGGCCGCCATGCAGCGAGTTCGGCCCGTTGTTCGCGGCCAGCGTGCAGGTCTTGCCTTCGAGGGTGAACTTCGCGCCGCCGATGCGGTTGCCGTAACGGCCCACGAGGCAGCCGAAATACGGACTGTTGTTCTTCACGTAGCCGTCGAGGTTGTCGTAACCCAGCACGACGTCAGCGAACTGGCCGTTGCGGTCCCGCGCGGTCAAGGAAACGACGATGCCGCCGTAGGTGCAGATGCGCGCCTCCATGCCGTTGCCATTCTTCAAGGTGTAGATTTCGATGGGTGTTCCGTCCGGCAGATTGCCGAACGGTGCTTTGGTGACGGCGCCTTTGGTTTCACACATGGTAGCGCAGCCTAAAAGGCACGCCGCAGTCAGTCCAGCCCCGAATAGAAGGGCGATCTGCATCATGTTTCGCATGGTTGATCTCCTGTAGATTAATAGTTGTTGTGTTGTTGGATGTGATTGCTGCAACCGATGACGCACGCGGCGACGACCGCCACCGCGCACATCCACTTTGCTCGCTTCATGATCTTGCTTCTTTGTTTGAGAAATCAGCCATCGCTGCGCTCCTCGTTAGACGCAAAACGGCAGCGTTACTTCGAAGGACTCTTCATCGCGCGGCGGGCCAGCATGACCATGACTGCACCGATGAAAAACAACAACAGACCCCAAAGCAGATTGATATTAATACCCAATGATCGTTTGTACATCTCGGCGTCGGAGGAGGTCAGGGCGCCGAAAACCACCAGGATGAAACCCACAATCAGGAACATCACTCCCATTGGCATGCGGATATCGAGTTTCATAAGTTGGGCTCCTTTACCAGAAGATGACGTTTAGGATGACGGCCCCGACGATCACGATAATGCCCAACATGGCGGGCTGTTTGTGCCACGGCACGCCGTGATCTTTGATCTTGGGCGTGAGCGAATAGACAAGTCCCTTGAGTTGTTCGTCGGTCTTGTTTTTCGCAGTCGCCAGAGAGATGACGATCGTGGCGACGAAGCAGACGGTCCAAGCGAAGATCGCCGTCCAGAAGTTCTGGGCCATGTCGCTCGGATACTGGTGAACGATGGAGCCAAGCCATCCGCCGTGAATGCCCACCGCGGCGCCTGCAGGCAGCGTCAGACCGTGATGGATCGCCGCGGTGATCGTGCCGGAGAGCAGGCCCAAGAAGGCGCCATGCCCCGTGGCACGCCGCCAGAACATGCCGAGCATGAACGTGGCAAATAGCGGCGCGTTGACGAAGGCAAACACAAGCTGGAGGAAGTCCAGGATGTTATTGAACCGCGTGGCCGCATACGCGCAGCACACACTCAGGAGAATGCCCGCCACCGTCGTTATGTGGCCTACCGTCAGGTAATGCTTGTCGGATTGACCGGGCCGGATGTAGCTCTGATAGATGTCGTAGGTCCACACCGTGTTGAAGGCGGTCACGTTGCCGGCCATGCCCGACATGAACGACGCCATCAACGCCGTCAGACCCAGCCCGAGCATTCCGGCGGGGTAATAGTGGCCCAGCATCATCGGCATGGCCATGTTGTAGTTCGGTTGGCCATTCTCCATAGGCAGGAACATGCCCTTGGTCTGGTAATGCATCGAGATGGCGATCAAGCCCGGCAGAATCACCAAAGCGGGAAACAACATCTTGGGAATGGCTGCAATCAGCGGTGTGCGCCGCGCGGCCGACATCGAGTTGGCCGCCATCGCCCGCTGGACCACAAGAAAGTCGGTGCACCAGTAGCCGAACGACAACACAAACCCCAACCCAAACACCACTCCAAACCATTCCACACCCATTGGATTCGATGCCGCCGAACCGGTGTGCGCCCAGGACTGGGTCATCGTGCCGGGCGCGAACCCCTTGCCAACAGCCACTTCATTCAATTTCCGGATCAGTTCATGCCACCCGCCAACATCCCTGAGTCCCAAGAGCACGAGCGGCAGAAACCCAAGCACGATCAGGAAAAACTGGAGCACTTCGTTGTAAATCGCCGAGGTGAGACCACCAAGGGAGATGTAAGCAAGCACGATGACTCCGGAAATGAACACGCTGAAGTGGAAGTTCCAGCCCAACAGAATCTCGAACAACTTCGCCAGCGCGTACATCGAAATCCCAGAGGAAAACACCGTCATCACCGCGAACGAAATCGCGTTGAACCCGCGGGTCTTTTCGTCGTAGCGCAGCTTCAGGTACTCCGGCACCGACCGGGCCTTCGAGCCGTAGTAGAACGGCATCATGAAGATGCCCACGAACGCCATTGCCGGGATCGCGCCGACCCAGTAGAAATGGCAGGTCATGATCCCGTACTTGGCGCCGGAGGCCGACATCCCGATGACCTCCTGAGCGCCGAGGTTGGCGGAGATGAATGCCAAGCCCGCTATCCACGCGGGGATCGACCGTGCTGAGAGAAAAAAGTCCGCGCCGGTCTTCATGTAACGTTTCAGCGCGAACCCGATTCCCAGCACGAACAGGAAGTAAACACAGAGAATCAGGTAATCCACGGCGTGCAACTCAATTCTCGGCATAAGGTTTCCCTTTCTTGGACGAGGTTAACGGCTTCCTTTTCCGTCGGATGTTGGAGACTGCTAGTACAAAACCGCTTTCTCTTTGTCTAGCACATTCTCTCGCTGCCGTTGCCGTGGGGTGTATCTCGGCACCACCACCGTTGTAGGCCGACTCTGTGAGGCGCGGCTTGGATTGAGCCGCCTCAAGACGCTAGACCTGAGCGGCGCGATTGTGCTAGTCTGCGCGTCCAAGGCAAAAGTCATGACGCAACCCAACCCGGATCAACAGGCAAAAAAAGTCCTAGCCCAGTTAGCCAAACAAACCAAACTGCTAGTCGGGGGCGGCAAAATCCGCCGCACGTCCTCGCGCTTCTGCCTCGGCGTCGAGCACGGCGACTACAACGGCACCGAGTTGTTCGGCGTCGGCACCGACCGGTTCATCTGGCTGGCGTACAAACCGAACGGCACCGACCGCGTCCGGCTGTTCAGCGGCAATTTCACCAAGGACGGCATCGTCGATTTCAAACTCGGCCGCGTGCCCGCGCCGAAGTCGCCCGAGATCGCCGACACCTGGGCGCGTTTCCCGTACGGCGTGGATTTCATCCTCCGCCGCGAAGGATTCAAGCTGACCAATGGATTCGACGCAGTGCTCTACGGCGATATCCCCGGCGGCGGCATGTCGCGCTCGGCCTCACTTTGCATCAACCTCATGCTCGCCTTCTTCGAGGTCAACGGAATCAAGGTGAAGGACGGTATGAAGATTGTCGATATGGCACAGGCGGTGGAGAATGATTACGTCGGCTCGCCTTGCGGCAAGCTCGATCAGATCATGATTTACTTCGCGCGGGCCGGCATGGGAACGCATTACAACCCGAAGAACCGGTCCATCAGCTACGTGCCTCTCGGCAAAGGCGCGATTGATTTTCGCATTGTGGGCCTCGACACGGGCACCGTGCGTCCCGGTTTGGAGAAATCCACCTACAAGATCCGCCGCGCCGAGTGCGAGGAACTCGCCGCGTTGGCCGGCAAGGAATTCGGGTTCTCCTGTCTGGCCGGCATCCGCGAGCCGGCCTTGTACGAACACGTGATGGCCAAATACGGCGCATCGCATCCCCACCTTTGCGGCCGCCTGAAATACATTTTCCACGCACAACAACGCTTCTACCAGATGATGAAGGCGTGGAAAGCCGGCCACATCGAAACCGTCGGCGCAATCTTTCGCGAGGACGGCATCGGCCTGCGCGACGATTACAGAATCTCCGGTCCTGAACTGGAAACGATGTGCGACATCGCCCGCAGCGTCCCCGGCGTTCTCGGCGAACGCATGCTCGGTGGGGGCGATAAAGGCGCATCCGGCGCGCTCGTTCGGGCCAAGAGCGTCGAGGCGTTGAAGACAGCCGTGGAGACCGGCTACCCGCGCAGCCGGCCTGAGTTTGCGGACAAGTTTGCCGTCCACGTCTGCAAAGTCGTGGAGGGGGTCGCCACACTGCCGGGTCTGTGAGGGGACAAGAACCGTCAAGAAACCCGACCAACGCTAAGACCGTGAAACACGTTGAATCTTGTTCGTCGTTTTGTAGCCGCGAATCGCATTCGCGGCCCTCGGTCCGCCGCGAAAAAGTTTCGCGGCTACAATTATCAGAACAGTGTTCGCCATGAGCCTCCAGAAAAAACCATTTGGGACACTGGCCGACGGATCGCCGGTCACCCTGTTTACACTGTTGAACGCCGGCCGATTGAAAGCGGCGGTCATGAACTACGGGGCGACGCTCGTCTCGCTGGAAGCGCCCGACCGCAAAGGCAAGCCGGCCGACGTGGTTCTCGGATTCGATACGCTGGAAGATTACGTCACCCGCAACGGGCCGTATTTCGGTTGCATCGTCGGACGATTTGCCAACCGGATTGCCAAAGGCCGGTTCACGATGGACGGCGTCACCTACAAGCTGGCCGCCAACAACGGCCCGAATCACCTGCACGGCGGACTCAAAGGTTTCGACAAGGTTTATTGGCAGGCCGAAGCGAGCGAAGGACGCGAACCATCGGTAAAGTTCACCTACCTCAGCCGCGACGGCGAAGAAGGTTATCCCGGCAATCTCTCCGTCACGGTCACTTACACGCTGACCGATCAGAACGAACTGCGGATCAAATACGCAGCCAAAACCGACAAGGCCACGCCGATCAACCTCACCAACCACGCCTACTTCAATCTCGCCGGTACCGGCGATGTATTGGCGCACGAACTCACCATCACGGGCGACCGTTACCTTCCTGTGGATGACACGCTGATCCCCACGGGCGAGATTCGCCCGGTCAGGGGCACGCCGATGGATTTCACCCGGTCCATGGGCATCGGCTCGCGGTTCCCCGAACTCGGCGGCGACCCCGGTGGTTACGATCACTGCTACGTCCTGCAGAACGACGGGCGAAAACCGGCGTTGGCGGCGCACATACACGATCCGGAATCAGGAAGGATTCTCGAAGTCCACACGACGGAGCCGGGGATGCAGCTTTACACCGGCAACTTTCTCGATGACACCATCAAGGGCAAAGGCGGCCACGCCTATCGGAGGCACGCCGGGTTCTGCCTGGAAACGCAGCACTTCCCCGACTCTGTCAACCATCCGCAATTCCCCTCGGTGATCATGCGGCCGGGGCAGGGTTACTCCCAGAAAACCTCGTTTCGTTTCGGCGTGGAATAGTCTGCGCGAACAGTGTCGCGGAGGGAACCCGGCTTGGTCTCAGTTCTGGCCGCAATGAGCGCCGGGGCCCCTGTCTGCGGGGCAAATGGTTGTCCAAACAGCACGCGCTGCATTAGCTTGGCGGCGACCCTGATGCGCAACGTCTCGCCGTTCAGCCGCGCCAGAGTTCAGGCACGATCGCGTTCCCCATCGCTTTCGCGACGCGGCCATTCCTGCGGTTGTACATGCCAACGATCAATATGTCTCCAGCAAGTGTGGGTCACGTTGAACCCAACGGTAAGGTGTGAATCGAAGATGTACTGACGCTCTCCAGATGTTGACCTCGGCTGCAAGTCCACCGGTGTTGGAACTGCTCTCTTCACTCGGCTGCATTTCTCGCGCTTTCGGATGGATCGGCACTCCGCGCCGGCCATGCTGTGATCTCCACATGGCATGTCAACATTGCAGAACTGACGGGATCCGCTGCTTGCCAGGCCAGAAAAATGAACCTCCCCCACGTTGACACAGCCGTTGGCATCCCAACAGCCCATGTGTGTAAACCCCCGGTAAGACCTCCATTGGACTCAGCACAGTGTTACTGCAGCATCGACACGCTGTTGCCGTCCGACCCACGCCCCGCTTTGTCTCGTTTGCGCGAGAACTCTCGCTCAGAATTGGCGATCATTGGGCGGTCTGGTCGGGCTTGCTGCAACCGGGTCAAGAGAGATTGCCAAGACCGGCTCATTTCTGCTCATTACAGTATATCGGACACCGCTGCAAGATTCAGCACGCCATTATTGACACGAGTCCATGTTGTGTATTTCGTTATAGCAGTCACCGCTCGAATCGCAATTCTGGATGAGCCAGCGCCAGTAGTTTCCAGTTGAGCCCCCATCATCAGACCCGAAACCGCAGCCTTTAGCGACGGCCTGCCACGTCTCCCATGTCACATGCATATCCGCCCAAAGCACATCCAAGCCGCCGAAATGCCGGTCGAGAGCGGACGAAAAGTCGGTATAACTCCCACTGCCATTTGCCCCATAAAACCACAAGGCCGACGCGCAATTCCCATCCATCATGATCGCCGAACCGCTCGGCTGCGTACACCACTTTTGGCAAAAGCCCCTAAGATTTGCCGATGCTGGCTCAAGCCTGATCATCTCGTAGCCGGGAGTTATGTTGTCGGCGGGTTGTCCAGGGCGTGGGTCTCCGGAACTAATCAGAGCCACGACCTGAGGCGAGAGACTCTGAGCCGGGCACATCTTCATCTTCAGGATCCGTTGCTCGGTCTGCTGGCCAGTGTCCCCCTTCCCCCAATACATTCGATAAGGCCCCCCAACTCTAGCCCACGCCCCGGCTCCCCCGTTTGGCATGCTTATTATGATCGTTCCGTGGAAGTCATCGGCATACATCAGAAAGACGTTGCCCCATTGCTTCATGACATTGACGCAGGAGATCTGCTTGGCTTTCGCCCGCCCCTTGGCCAGCGCGGGCAACAGCAGCGCCGCCAGGATCATGATGATCGCAATCACCACCAAGAGCTCAATCAGTGTGAAACCTCTGTTATTTCTGTGATTATATCGCATTTTGTTGCCTATGCCTCCATCGTACGTATGTCGCAGCGATTCTCACGCTCACCCCCCGAATGTGCCCGACGCTGTGACTAATTCAGGGCGGCGCTCGCCACCTTCTGTTGTAAGTTACACATGCACTATTTTTTTATCATACATACTTCTGCCCAGACCGCAAGAGGTTTTTTGCAACTTATTTGTCTTTCGCGGCAATTCAATTCCTTGCAGGGAAAGCGGCGCGCGGCTGAGGCCGCAATCGCGCCGACACCGCTCAGGATGTAATGCGGCTGATAGGCGAAACCCTTTGAAGGTCGGCTTATGCTGTCACGCCCGGTTAACGCAAGGATTGTTTCGATCTCCGTTCGGCGCATCCCGCAAGGCGGGACTGACCGCGCCGTTCGGGAGACCTTCGGTCGCGCCGCGGTCTGGAGACCGTCGCACAACGCAAGGCGAGTTACCCAAATCAAATCTCTGCCACTCCGGTGTGGCGGCGCTTATGAGAAGCACCGACTCGGTGGCTGGCCGTTCCTCTTTTGACCATCGCTTCGCAGAAGCGCGGCTACAACCGGCGGCCCGCCGCCTTCCATCAGCAGAAGCAGAAAGTTATGCGAGCGCTTCGGCAGCGGCGCTGCCGGACATTGCAGCGCGTTTGCGCTGGGTGGCGTTGAGGATTTTTTTGCGGAGGCGCAAGTTTTTCGGCGTGGCTTCGACGTATTCGTCGAGCGCGATGTACTCCAACGCCCGTTCCAGCGACATCTTCAACGGCGTCTCAAGCTGGATGCCTTTGCCTTCGCCCTGGCTGCGTATGTTGGTGAGGTGCTTCGTTTTGGCGGGGTTGACCGGCATGTCTTCGGCTCGAGGGTTCTCGCCAATGATCATCCCTTCATACACGTCTTCGCCGGGACCGATGAACAATTTGCCGCGTTCCTGGATGTTGTTGAGCGCCCAAGAGGTAGCAATACCGTTTTCCATCGAAACGAGCGTACCGGTGCGCCGTGTCATGATCTCGCCACGCCACGGCTCGTAGCCATTGAATAAATGCGACATCGCGGCACGTCCGCTCGTTTGATTCACCAGATCGGTCTCGAACCCGATCAGCCCGCGCGTGGGAATCACCGCTTCGACGGTGACGCCGTGGCCGTGATGGTTCATGTTGGTGACTTCCCCCTTGCGCGCCGCGATGTTCTGGAGAACGTCGCCTAGACATTCGTTCGGCACTTCAATCCACAGTGTCTCAATCGGCTCCAACGTCTTGCCGCCCTCGTGACGCAGAATCACTTCGGGACGGGACACGAGCACTTCATGGCCTTCGCGGCGCATCTGCTCGACCAGAATCGCAATCTGCATCTCGCCGCGGGCGCTCACGAGAAAAATGTTCGGTGCATCAGTGTCTTCGACATGGAGTGAAATGTTGGTGCGGATCTCCTTGTAGAGCCGCTCGCGAACGTGGCGGGCGGTGACGAACTTGCCATCGCGCCCGGCCAGCGGGCCATCATTCACGGCGAACTGCATTTGAATCGTCGGTGGATCGAGTTCGACAAACGGGACCGGTTCCTGTTCTTCGCTATCGCAAAGCGTCTCGCCGATGGCGACCTCCTCGAGGCCGGAGATGCCGATGATGTTGCCCGCTTCGCCGGTGACGATCTCACCAGATTTGAGGCCGCTGAACTCAAACACTTTCGTAACCGAGGCGCGTTCGCGACGACCGTCCTTGTGAATACAGACGATCGAGTCGCCGATCTTGACGCTGCCGCCCGTGATCTTGCCGATGGCGATCCGGCCCACGTAGTCGCTCCAGTCCAAGTTGCTGACGAGCATCTGAAATGGCGCGTTGGGATCAGCCCGAGGTGCCGGGATGTGTTGCAGAATGGTTTCGAACAGCGGCGTCATGCCGTTGGGTTTGTCGCCGAGATTACGCAGCGCGTACCCGTCGCGAGCACTGGCGTAGATGAACGGCGCGTTGAACTGCTCCTCGGCGGCGTTGAGCTCCAGCAGCAGTTCCAACACTTGATTGTGAGCTTTGCGAGGATTCGCGTGCTCGCGGTCGATCTTGTTAATGACCACGATCACTTTCAGACCGTTCTGAAGCGCCTTGCGCAGCACGAAACGGGTTTGCGCTTGCGGGCCGTCAAAGGCGTCCACGAGCAGAAGAACGCCGTCGACCATCTTCAGGATACGCTCGACTTCGCCGCCAAAATCGGCGTGGCCGGGCGTGTCCACGATGTTGATGGTGTAACCGCCCCAGTGAATAGAGGCGTTCTTGGCCTTGATGGTGATACCCTTTTCTTTCTCCAGATCCATCGAATCCATTGCGCGCTCTTCCATCGCCTGGCCGGCGCGATACACGCCGCCCTCGCGCAACAGTTTATCCACGAGCGTTGTCTTGCCGTGGTCCACGTGCGCAATGATGCCGATGTTGCGAATGTTTTTGGTCATGGAGATAGCTCCACACAGGTCAGCAAAGCCAGCAGATGAGAGACAAAAGCCAGCCCGTGACAACTCAGCGCCGTCGCCGCGTGTGGCGGCGCGCGCAGTTGCAGTCCCGGACTGGTTTGCGTTTCATGTTGATGACTGAAAATTTTTGGTGGAGACGATGGGAGTTGAACCCACGACCTCCGCAATGCCATTGCGGCGCTCTCCCAACTGAGCTACGTCCCCGACCCTTGCTCAACTTGGCGAACCAAATGCTAATCATTCGCGACTGCTTTGTCAAACTCGCGTTCTAAGCGCCGGGGAAAAACTCCTTTACAGTTCTCCGAGGGATGGTTAGACTGGTCGAGGAATTAGAAGAAAGGTATCAGACCCAACTATGATTGCGACGGAGAAAAAGTCGGAAATCGCGAAAGAATTTCAGCTCCACGCGAAGGACACCGGTTCTGCCCACGTGCAGATTGCGTTGTTGACGGCCCGCATCAACGAGCTGACGCAGCATTTGCAGGCGCACGTGAAGGACCATAGTTCGCGGCGTGGATTGCTGAAAATGGTGGGCCAACGGCGGCGGTTGCTCGATTATTTGAGCGGCACCGATACGAAGCGATACCAGGAACTGATCAAGAAACTCAATCTCAGAAAGTAGGAAAGACCGAAGATTGGTTGATTGATGGATTGATAATCGGCTGACAACGCCAAGCGTTGCGGGCCGCCATCTTTCCATCGAGCCAATCTCCAGTTTATCCGCAAAGAAGGCTCATGCACCAAACAATCAGTACTCCCATCGGAGATAAAAATCTTGTCATCGAAACAGGCAAGTTGGCCAAACAAGCCGACGGCGCCGTCACCGTCCAATACGGCGAGACGGTCGTCATCGTCACCGTCGTGGCCGAGACCACGTTCAAGGAAGAACTCGATTTCTTTCCGTTGACCGTTGACTACCGCGAGAAAGCTGCGGCAGCAGGGAAATTCCCCGGCGGCTACTTCAAACGGGAAGGACGCCCGACCGAAAAGGAAATCCTCACCTCCCGCATGATCGACCGCCCGTGCCGGCCGCTGTTCCCAGAAGGCTTTTACAACGACACGCAGATCATGGCGATTCTGCTGAGCGCCGACACCGAAAATGATCCCGATATCCTCGCCATCAACGGCGCGTCCGCCGCGCTCACCGTGTCCGACATTCCATGGGATGGCCCTGTCGCCGCTGTGCGTGTCGGCCGCGTCAACGGCCAGTTCGTCGTCAACCCGACCCACACACAGCGCAAGGAGAGCGATCTCGATCTCATTTATGTTGGCAACGAGAAGGAACTCGTCATGATCGAGGGCAGCGCGAATGAAATCGCCGAGGCGGACTTGTTGAGCGCCATCGAGTTTGCGCACGGCCACGTTCAGAAAATCATCGCCGCAATGCGCGAACTGGCCCAAAAGGTCGGCGTACAAAAACGCGTCCCCGTGTTGAAGACCGTCCGCCCCGAAGTGCTCGCCGCCGCGAAGGGAACGATCGGCCAGGACATCCTCAGCGCGATTCTGATTCACCAGAAACTCGAACGCGAAGCGGCGGTCAACGCGCTCAAAGAGAAAATGACCACGGCGCTCAAGGCGAAGTTTCCCGATGTCACCGACTTCGAGATCAACGAGTCGATGTGCCGCATCGAGAGCGAAGCCGTTCGCTCGTCGATTCTGAAAAACAACAAGCGGTCCGACGGCCGCGGCGCGCGCGACATCCGCCCGCTCCAGTGCGAAGTCGGCCAGTTGCCACGCACGCACGGCTCGGCGATTTTTGCGCGAGGCGAAACACAGGCGCTGGTGTTGACCACCCTCGGCTCGCAGTCCGACACGCAGGACATGGACGCCTGGACCGGCGGCCCGACGGAGAAACGGTTCATCCTTCATTATAACTTCCCGCCGTTCAGCGTTGGCGAAACTGGCCGCACGGGCGGACCGGGCCGCCGCGAGATCGGTCACGGCGCGCTGGCGGAGCGTTCCCTCGCGCCGATGATCCCCGCCGAACTGGATTTCCCCTACACCATTCGCTGCACGTCGGAAATCATGGAGTCCAACGGCTCCACTTCAATGGCCTCGGTTTGCGGCGCGACGTTGTCGTTGCTGGACGCCGGCGTGCCGTTGAAGGCACCGGTCGCCGGGATTTCCATCGGCTTGATTACCGACGACAAGACGGGCCAGGCGTTGACGATCACGGACATCATTGGCGCCGAAGATCATTTCGGAGACATGGATTTCAAAGTAGCCGGCACGGTGAAAGGCATCACCGGATTTCAGACCGACCTGAAGCGGCATGGACTGAGCCATGAATTGGCGAAGCGCGCCTTCGACCAAGCCCGCGAGGCGCGCTTGTTTATTCTCGAAAAGATGGCGGAAGCGATCAAGGGCCCGCGGGCGGAATTGTCGAAGTACGCGCCGCGCATCTCGACGATTCGGATCAATCCCGAAAAGATCGGCGCGGTCATCGGTCCGCAAGGCAAAGTGATCAAGGCCATCGTTGAGGCAACTGGCTGTCAAATCGACATCGACGACGACGGCTCGGTACACATTTTCTCAACCGATGGCGAAGCGGCCAAGCGCGCCATCGAACAGATCGAGGCGATCACAGCCGAGGTCGAAGTCGGCAAGATCTACCGGGGAAAGGTTGTCGGCATCAAGGAATTTGGCGCGTTCGTGGAGATCCTGCCCGACAGGGACGGACTGCTGCACATCAGCGAAATCGCCGATTACCGGGTCAAGCAGGTCGAAGACGTGCTGAAGATGGGCGATGAGGTGTGGGTGAAGGTCATCGGGATTGACGATCGCGGCAAAGTCAAGCTCAGCCGCAAAGCGGCGTTGGCAGAGAAGGACGCGGCAGCAGCGAAACAGTCGTAAGGACGCACCGCCCGAATGGTGTTTGCCGTTGTGGCTGCGCTTCTGCCTGCCCCGAATGCCACATGGAACGTGGCAAGCCTTCGGGGTGAAAATCCCGCGTCTTTGATCTTCCCAACAAAATCAGCGCTTCGTAGAAGCGCCGCTACACCAAATAGAAGCGGCACGGCTTAACCTCGTGCCGCTCTCGATTTTCGGTGCGCACCCGTTACTTCGCGCCGGGCTTACACTTGGGAAGATCTTTGCCGAGCGGCTCTTTCTTCGCCGTGATGTTCACGCACTGGGCGGCCTTCTCTTTATTTTCGTCGATGTAGTTCTTCCACTTCTCGGGGACGTCGCCTTCGGCGAAAATCGCTTCCACCGGGCACACCGGCACGCACGCGGTGCAATCGATGCACTCGTCAGGATGAATGTACAAGCGATCTTCGATTTCGTAGAAACAGTTGACGGGACACACCTCAACGCAATCGGTGTATTTACATCCAACACACGGCTCGGTCACTACGTGCATTTCTTCCTCCTGTTGATTTCCAAATTGAATTCACGGCGCCTTACCATGCTATACTGCCGCCAGTGAACACTGCCAAGCGCAATCTAGCAGCTCGCGTCAAAAAAACCATCCAAAAATTGCGCCAGACCTATCCGGACGCGCGTTGCGCGCTGCGCCATGAAAACCCCCTTCAACTCCTTATCTCCACCATTCTCAGCGCCCAGTGCACCGATGCCCGCGTCAACATGGTCACGCCTGCGCTGTTCAAGAAATATCGTACCGCCGCCGATTTCGCCGCAGCGCCTCAGCGCGAACTGGAAGAGATGATTCGCTCGACCGGTTTCTTCCGCAACAAAGCCCGCTCGATCCGCAATTGCTGTAAAAACATCGCCCAACACCATGGCGGCCAAGTACCCGACACACTCGACGAACTCATCACACTCGATGGCATCGGTCGCAAGACCGCCAACGTCGTGCTCGGCGTCGCCTACGGCAAGGCCGAAGGCATTGTCGTGGACACGCATGTTGCCCGCCTTTCCCGCCGGATGGGCCTCACGCGCCAGCGCACTCCCGAGAAGATCGAGCAAGCTCTGATGAAGATCGTGCCGCGCGAGGACTGGATCGATTTCTCGCACCTGCTTATCTGGCATGGCCGGAAACGTTGCAACGCCCACAAGCCTGATTGCATCGAATGTGAAATGGCAGGTTTCTGCCCGAAGATTGGAGTGAAGACTTTGTAGCGGCGATTCTGCGAAGCGCCCAGACCTGGAAACATGACGCTGCGTTTCACAGAAGCGCGGCTACAACGGCGAAAGGATTCAAACATGAAAACACTCAACGAAGGCGATAAAGCACCCGCGTTCATGGAACTGACCGGGAACAAAGGGTCCACAGTTATTCTCTACTTTTACCCAAAGGACTTCACTCCCGGCTGCACCACAGAGGCCTGCAATTTTCGGGACCTCTACGACAAGATCACGGAAAACGAAGCCGTCGTCATCGGCGTCAGTCCTGACCCGCCGGAATTGCACGAAAAGTTCATTGCCAAGCATGGACTGCCTTACTCGCTCGTTGCCGACGAAGACCGCAAGATCGCTGAGGCCTACGGCGTATGGAAGGAGAAGTCGATGTACGGCCGCAAATACATGGGGATCGAACGCAGCACGTTCATCGTCGCCCCCGATGGTCGCATCAAAAAAATCTTCCGCAGAGTCAAACCCGCCGGCCACGCCGAAAAAGTTCTGGCGGCGATGGTGTAAAGCTCCCTCCCCTATTGGCACGACTCTGCAATCTGAGCGGCAGGGCGCGGTGGCCCCACCGTGCCGTGGCGTCTTGTCAGAACTCGACTTGGAATGCGGCGGCGTGAGGCCGTGCCGCCCTACCGTACGGAGTCGTGACGCAACTGGTAGCGCGCACTCGTCGAGCGCGCCGCGAACAAGTCACAATGCGCGGGAAGATTCTTTCACCAAGCGCTCGAACCTTTGTGTCTTGTGGAAGAGGTGCGCGTCTTTGTCGAGTTCGGCGACGGTTTTCTCAAGGCGGGCTGACCAGTTGCTGGCAGCTACGGAGCCGGGGACGTTGAAGCGGGTTTCTTGGGCAAAGATGTCGGTGATCTGGAAAATGGCCATCCAAGCGTTGGACTCCAGCACCCGGCGGCAATAGGCTTCGTGCACTTCGGGCGTGAACTCGCGCGGAACATTCTGGTCGTTGAGGCCGCACCATTTGCAGAACCGCTGGAGCTCGAGCCAGGTGACGTGGGCGCGGTGGTGGTCTTGTTTGGCTCTGGCGGCCTCGTGGTCGCGCCACATGCGCCGCCACATCGCGGCGAGTGGATCGTGGTCGTGCGTCGCCGGCGTGCAGATCGACAGGCGCGGATATTTCGCGCCGTCCACGTAGGTGTAGTCGGGGTTGCGTTCCCAATGTGGAATCTTGAAACCGGGGATACCCAGCTTCAGCAGGTGCGGCCGCACGTACGGCGGCACCATGCCGAGGTCTTCGGCGACAACAGCGGTCTCGCCCGCGGCGACCTTGACCGTGCGGAGAAGTTCGTCGCCGTGGCGCAGGTTGCGTTTTTGTTGTTGCTCGGTGGCGTCGGGGCCGGGAAAGAAATGCGGCAGCAGGCCGCCCGTCTTCTTCGCCGCTTCCGCTTCGGTGAGGTTCACGAATTCCCCATTGCGTTGCGGCGGCCACGGGAAAGCATAGATCCGATAAAAACCTAGCACGTGGTCGATGCGAAACAGATGGAAGATACTGCTGGTGTGCGCCACGCGCTGCCGCCACCAGGCGAAGTCGGTCTTGCGGTGCTCGTTCCAGCGGTAGAGTGGCACGCCCCAGTTCTGTCCCCATTTCTCGGTGAACAAATCGGGTTTGAACGTTGGCTCGGGGGGCGCACCGCCGCTCCAATCGAGATCGAAAATCTCGCGGTTGGCCCAGACATCGGCGCTGCAGCGACTGACACCGAACGGAATATCCCCCATCAACGCGACCTTGCGGCGCGAACCGTAGGCTTTGAGCTTCGTCCACTGGCCAAATGCGATCCACTGGACGTAGGCAAAGAATCGTTCGCGTGATTCGAATTCCTCGCGGCGTTCCGACGGCAACGCCGCCAGCCAATCCCGCGCTGCGGCGGACGTTTGATGTTCGTGCGGCCAGCGTTCCCAGTTGGGCGAGCCGCCGTTCGTGTCCATGAGCGCGCGGAACAGCGTGTAATCAGGCAACCAGGTGGCGCTGGCTTCAAGGAACGCGCGAAACTCCCCAGCGCGTTCGCTCTTTTTACTCCAATGTTTGGCGATGAACGACTGAAACGCTTCCCATAGCAGGGCGCGTTTGAGTTTCTTGACTTGTGTATAATTGGCCGATCCTTCTCGCAACTCGGTCAACAAATCAGTCGGGGCGATGGACTTGAACTTCGCCGCCGAGAGATCGGGTATGTGATCGGGCGAGATCGCCATCGTCGTCGGCTCCAGCGCCAGCGAACTGATTGCGTTGTATGGCGAATTGTCGTCGCTGGTCTCGTTGATTGGCAGGATTTGCAGGACGCCGAAGCCGTGTTTGTGACACCAGTCGATCATCTGGCGCACACCTTCGGTATCGCCGATGCCGAGATCGGTTTCCGTGCGAATCGCAAAGACCGGACATAAAACGCCCGCGAGCTTTTTGTCAGGTGAAAGTTTCATGGATATTCAGCGGTATACTTCGCGGCGATGACCTACTGCAAGAACTTCAACCGTCTGTGCTTCATCGTCGATCAGATACAAGACACGGTAATCACCGATGCGAACGCGATGGCCATCGTGGCCGTGCAGTTTCTGGACGCCATGCGGACGCGGGTTGTTTTCCAATTCAATGAGCTTCCGCGTGATTCGCTGGCGAACCTTTTCGGGAAGTCGGTCGAGTTCCTTTTCCGCCGCGCGATTAACGATGACTGTGTAAGCCATGCCGCGTCATTTGGCTTTGCGGGAGGCCAAATACTCGCGCAACGGTCGCCCCGGTCCGCCGCGACGCTGCTCGATGGTGGCGATGTCGAGCAAGTCTTCGCGGAAATGCCTGTCCTGCAGCAACCGCTCGATCACCGCTTCGCGCTCATTCTTTTTAAGACTGCGGAAAGTGGCGTACACGGTGTCTGCCGTTTCTCGAACCACGTTGGCCATGCCCAAAGAATATCCCTTGCCCCGCTCCGCTTCAACAGCAAATCCCGCCTATTATATCTTTCTTGGCCAAGTGAAGCTAGGTTGGTAGTCTTTTCAGCGCCAGCAGGTTAAGTGATATGACGATGAGCATCCGATTCCGCTGCGAAAGTTGCGGCCAGACTCTTGTTGCCGATGAGCAGATGAAGAAGCTACCGGCAAAATGCCCTGGGTGCGCTCAATGGGTGACTGTGCCAGAGACTTCGTCTCTCCCGCCGGGAAACCAAGACATCGAATTCAATTGCGGGAAATGCGCGCAGAGCCTTGTGATCGACGCAGCGGGTGCGGGCTTGGTCGTGCAGTGTCCAACCTGTGGGAACAGCGTCACGGTGCCGCAGCGAGAACACCCCGACTTGGTGCCAGTCCCAGAATGGAACAGCTATTACCCAGAATTGGAGTCCGCTTCGTCTCCTCAGAAAGCGTTCTACAAATACTGGTGCAAACAAATCGAACAGGGCAGTTTTCCCCCTCTCGCGGGGAACCTTGGCTACATCTTCGTTTATCTCTACGCCGCAATCGATGATTTCAAAAGCGACGGAAACATCGAACGATTGTTGGCTCGCTTCGACCCAATTAGGCGAGGTTACGCGGACATCGAGAAGGTGACGGACTACGTAAGGCTGTGGACATCTGATGCCTACCTCGCCGTGGGCGACTATGACACTGCTTGGGCATACAGGAAAGGGTACGGCATGCGGGTGTTTGATTTCCTCGCGATACGGTCCAAATGCAGGGAAACCACAATTGATGGCGAGGACATTGTGTCGTTGCTTGTTGGTGATCACGACGGTCTTACGCCGTTCGGAAAAGCCCGGATGCCAGAGATTATAACGCGCGCCACTCGCCTTTTGGAAATACTCCACCACCAGTGCGGCAAGAACTTTGTCGATCACTTCGTTCATCAGTTCAACTTCTCAGACATCACGGAGACTGACATGGAGCGCTTGAAGCAATCCTTCTCCAACGAGCAAGACTTTGAGTTGTGGCGTAACTTGTATTTTAAAGACAAGCACAGATACCCTGGTAAAGGGTTGTCTCACCATTTGTTTGGCGGAGTTCCTTCATTTGGGCGGCGTCAATCAACGGCGACCTTTACTATCCATGTCGGCGGGTCTGGCAGTGAACCCGTGGCACCCATCCGTCGTGGCCCTAGGCGGCCTGAAAATGCACCTGCTACCAACATTGAAGTCGAGTCCATCCCAATGATCATCGAAGTGGCGTTGCTGGAAGAACTCAAAGGTATATTTCGGGAATGTGAGAATGCGCTCCGTGAGGAAGCCGACATCCCAAGGGTGGGCGAAGGTTGGTGGAGTGAGACAGAACTTTTCTACAAGCTGCGGCAAGCGTTCCCTGACGAAATAATCGTTCATCACGGGCGGCCAGCGTGGCTTGCGCCGCAGCACCTCGATATTTACTTTCCCAAGGGAAACATCGCGTGTGAATACCAAGGGAAGCAGCACCAATCGGCGGTCGGATACTTCGGCGGGGCGGAGGCCTTCGAAAAACAACAACAGCGCGACGCCAAGAAGAAAAGGCTCTGCGACGAACACAGTTGCTTGCTACTGTACGTCTACGAGGGTTACGACTTTGAGAAGCTAAAAAACGAAATCATGACCGCCATGATTCATGCCTAATGACGTTCACCGGTGACTTATGAATGTGGATGGACTCTACCCAGCACTTTCAAAACTGGCAGAAGAAACGAAGGGAAAGACCCTATGCAGCCTTGGCATGTCGGCATTAACGGGCAATTATGGCAAGGTATCACAATGTGGCCAGTCATTTGGAGAGTGCGCACATCAAAAGAAGAAGGGCAATGAGGTACTTTGTGATAAACCCCGTGCTTCGTGCGATTGGCAGAAGGATACAAGCTTCCTTCGCTTCGTGGATTGTTGCTACATGGTTCAAAAAGATTTTTCCGATTGCTGGCCGCACTATTATCTTGCAACCGTTAATGAATTTGTCAGTAAGATTTCTGACCGCGCAGTTAGAAAACGCGTTTGGCATAAACTCCGAGGTTCTGGGAGTCAGTTTTTGGATACGGTCGTCGAGGCGGCTTGGGCACTGCACTTTTGGGATAAGAAGATAGACTTCAAGCTTGATGAGCAATTTGACCGGTCAAATCCGCAATCTGGGGATGCGGATTTTTGCGTTCATCACAAAGGAGGGAGTTACTGGTTGGAGGCGACGAATGTTGATCTCATTAAACATGACGTCCCGATCGTGAAGCCTTCGGATCCCAGCGCCGAGCAACCGAAGACGAAAAGAACCACGATCTCGATCCTCGTGGAACGAGCCGAAAGAAAGTTCAGGGAGAAATTTGCCGTCAATCCTGAACCAACGTCGCTTAAGGGGGCATCAGCAGGAATATTACTGAGTATTCAGTCGTCTCTGAGGGCCGTTATGTCACCACTTTCTACGGCACCTGAGAAAATATTAGCTGGTGACCAATCGCCGCTCGTAGCTGACATGTTCAAGAAGTTTGCGAATAACAACCCCGCCCTCTCTCTGGTTTTGATTCACTGGCTTGGAGATTTCGCCGCTTCAGGCACGTTGCGACCCGGCTACTTCGTAGCTTGGCAACCCAGCGGCGACGATCAATTCGGCTGGCTGTTGAAGACGCTTCCTCGCCTTAACAGGGATTTTCAGGTCGAATCAAGCGGCTCTATCTAAACAAAACCACCCGACAGGCGTGTAGCCGTAGTAGGGTACCACTCCCCACTCGTCACAGGCCTTGCCTTTGCCACGAACTACAGCTTCGCCACTTTCACGTCGAGGATGTCTTTGTCTTCTCTGATCTCAGCGAGAATTTTTTCCGAGGGCGCGCTGTCGAGGTTGACCACCGTGAGCGCATGGCCGCCGGCTTTGTCGCGTCCGAGCGACATACTGGCGATGTTGATGCCGTGCTTGCCCATAATGGTGCCAATCCATCCGACCACGCCCGGACGATCCTTGTTGCTCATGATGAACAGCACGCCGCTCGGCACGGCTTCGACGGGCATGTCGTTGATGCGGACGATGCGCGGGTTGTTGACCGAGCCGTAGAACGTGCCCGAGAGGCTCGCGCCCTGTCCGTCGACAAACGCACGCACATTGATCAGTTCCGCGTAATCAATCAGCTCGCTGCTCTTCAACTCGCCGACCTTGATGCCGAGCGACTGCGCGATGACGGGCGCGTTCACGTAATTCACATCGCCGCCTTCGGCGCTTTCGAGGAAGCCCTTCACCACGGCACGGGTGATTGGTCCGCTCTCCAATTCGCCCGCTTTGCCGCAAAACTCAATCGTGAGTCGCTCGATGCGCTTCGGCGCGATCTGCGCCAGCAGACGGCCCATCTTCTCTCCGAACGTGAGGTACGGCTGCAACACGGCGAGCACTTTGGCGTCGAGCGACGGCATGTTCACCGCGTTGCGGATCGTGCCACCCGCGAGCACTTCGACAATCTGCTCGGCGATCTCCGTGCCGACGGATTCCTGCGCCTCGTGCGTGGAAGCGCCGAGGTGCGGGGTCATGACCACCGTGTCCAGTTCGCGCAACGGCGAATCAGTGGATGGCTCCTTCTCATAAACGTCCAGCGCGGCCCCGGCGACGTGGCCCGACTTGACCGCGTCGTACAAATCCTTCTCGTTGATGATGCCGCCGCGGGCGCAGTTGATAAGGCGGACGCCCTTCTTCATTTTGGCGATGGTGTCCTTGTTGATCATGTAATGAGTCTGATCGGTCACGGGCGTGTGCACCGTGATGAAATCGGCGTTCCTGTAAATCTCATCCAGCTCTACCACCTCGACCTGAAGCGCCTTTGCGCGGCTCATGCTCAGGAACGGGTCATGCGCCAGCACCCGCATCCCGAACGCGATGGCGCGCCGGGCCACTTCGCCGCCGATGCGTCCCATACCGATGATGCCGAGCGTCTTGTTGTGAAGTTCGACTCCCTCGAACGATTTCTTGTCCCATTTGCCCGCTTTCATCAACGCGTGCGCCTGCGGAATCTTGCGGGCCATCGCCATCATCATGGAGAAACTGTGTTCGGCGGTGGAGATCGTGTTGCCGCCAGGCGTGTTCATTACGATGATGCCGCGCCGCGTGGCGGCGTCCACGTCCACGTTGTCCACGCCGACGCCCGCGCGCCCGATGACGCGCAGTTTCTTGGCGGCCTCAATGACACGTTTGGTCACCTTGGTCTGACTGCGGACGACCAGCGCGTCGTAATCGCCGATGATTTGACAAAGCTGGTCTTCCTTGAGGCCAATGTTTTTATCGACCTGAAATGACGGATTGCTCCGCAGCAACTCGACGCCGCGCTCGGAGATTGGGTCGGAAATAAGTATTTTCATAGTCTTCATTTGAAACTCTCTGGTTGAATATGGCGTCCAATTTGCGATGTTAGAGTCAAATTCACAAGAAAAAACCGTGAAACAAGTCAAAATTTACACGCGCCACCTCTGTAGCTGGTGCATGGACGCCAAAGAGTACCTGCGCCAGCACAACATTCCCTTTGACGAAATTGATGTCGGTCTGAATCCCGAAGCCCATGACGAAATGAAACGGCTCTCGGGTCAACGTTATGTCCCGACAATTGTTGTTGACGGCCACGTCCTGGCCAATTTCGACGTCAGCCAGCTCGAGGAATTCCTCAAAAAGACCGGTGACCGATCCGTTCCACCGCCCAGACGACCGCGTGCGTCGCCCCGCACGCGTAAAGCGCTGCCAGCAAATCGTCGAGCACGATTCCCACGCCGCCACTGAATGCCTGCGTCTGCCGCACGGGCGTCGGTTTCCACACGTCGAACAGGCGGAACCAAACAAACCCGACGACGATTTTCCATGGCTGCACACCCAGCCCCGCCAATGCCAACGGCATCGCGGCAATCTCGTCAATGACAACGCATGGAGGATCGGGTCTGCGCAACGCTTCCGCCGCCTCGCCCGCACACCAGACGGCGAATGCCACGCCCGCCGCAAACACGAGCCAGTAAACCCAGACGTTTCCTCTGGTCAGCAGCCACCAGTAGCCCACGCCCAGCAGCGATCCCACGGTTCCCGGTGCGACGGGCGCGTAGCCGACGCCGAATCCCGTGGCGATGAATTTGATCAGCCGCTCACGCATCGTGCAGGAAGAGTTGGCGGTTCTTAATAAGGTAAACGAGGCCCGACCATAACGTCAGCGCCACTGTCACCAGCATCAGCCAGAATACGACCAGAGAAAACGTGTCGTTGAATGTGTCGCGGTCGAAGCCAAGGCAATGCCATTCCTCGCGCGCCGCCAAGCCGATCAACACCAGGATGATCGTGATCATCTGCGTTGTCGTCTTGTGTTTGCCGAGCCGCTCCGCCTTGAGCACGACGCCTTGCTCCCGTGCCACCAGGCGCAGCCCTGTGATCAAGAATTCCCGCGCCACGATGACCAGCACCATCCACGCCTGCACCAATGGCACGCCAGCTCGGTAGCTTGGCTGTTCGATGAAACAAATGAAAGCCGCCGCTGTGAGGATTTTGTCGGCGACAGGATCGAGGAGCGCCCCGAAGTTGGTGTGCTGTTTGCGCAGCCGCGCAACGAGGCCATCCCACCAATCCGTCAGGCCCGCCACGATAAAGATCACCAGCGCCATCGTCTTGCCGAAGGGGAAATGCGAGTAGACGATGCCCTCGGCTGGCAACAGCAACGCCGTCACGAAGATCACGGTCAACCCGATCCGCGCCATTGTCAGCCGATTCGGCAGATTCATCGGTCGCGCATTCTAAAGTACCCCGCCCCGCAGAACAAGCACGTTACCACAGTGAGGCGTCGAATTGTTTCGGGAGTATGTAGCTACTCATCATTGTCAGGTCAGCTTGTGGGCGAAGTTGCCTTCGAGGATTTCCGCGAACTCAGGCGGCTCCTCTAAAAGCCCACACCCGACGATTGCGGCCCACGCGTGCTGGTAATCGAAACGACGCCCGGTGTCATCACCCGGATCGCCAACGGAAAGTGTGTCAGCCGGTGTGCTTGGCTGTGTCACTGACAAGCCCCCCATTGGGAATGTCGCGATAGGCCACAGGCGGGGTGAGAGGCCGAAAAACTGCAAGTTCGTGGTTGCCACTAAGGGCTTGACCGGCTCTAGGCGTTCTCCTATAGTTTTGGGGTAGATTTTGGCGGCATGGAACCAGTGGGTCATCAAACCCACTTTTTTGTTCCCAAAATGGCGCCCGCTGCCGGAAGATACTGAAAGGGATATGAACGGCGAACTAATCGCGGTTTTAGAGTATTTGCAGCGCGAAAAGGGCATCGACAAGGAAACCTTGCTCCAAGCCGTCGAACAGGCTTTGTTGCAGGCGTCCAAAAAGAGTGTCGGCCCGTCCCGCGATCTGCGCATCGACATCGACCGCACGACGGGGGCGATCCGCGCCCTGGCCAAGTTGCTGGTCGTCGAAAACGTGACGGACAAGAATGAGGAGATTTCCCTGACCGACGCCCGCCGCATTAATGCCAATATCCAGCTTGGCGAAAGCGTCGAAGTTGAAGTGACCACGCAGAAGTTCGGTCGCATTGCTGCGCAGACAGCGAAGCAAGCCATGCTCCAGCGCATCCGCCAGGTCGAGAAGGACATGGTCTTTGAAGAATTCAAAGGCCGTGCAGGCGACATAATCCCCGGCGTGGTCCGCCGCTTCGAGCGCAGCGACGTGATTGTCGATCTGGGAAGAATCGAAGGGATTATGCCCAGCCGCGAACGGGTGCCGACCGAGGAATACCAGCCCGGCGACCGCATTCGCGCTTACATTCTCAGCGTCAGCAACGCCGCGCAGGGCCCGGAGATCGTTCTGTCGCGCAGCCATCCTGATTTCGTCAAAAAATTGTTCGGGCTGGAGGTCAGTGAGATTGCCGATAAGACCGTCGAGATCAAAGCCATCGCACGTGAGGCAGGTTACCGCACCAAGATCGCGGTGGTTTCGCGCAACGAGAAGGTTGATCCCGTCGGCGCTTGCGTCGGCATGCGCGGGATGCGCGTCAAAAACATCGTCCGCGAACTGAGCGGCGAGAAGATCGACATCATCCGTTGGGACCCGAACGTCCGTCAATTCGTCACCAATGCGCTGGCGCCCGCCAAGTTGAAAAATCTCATTCTGGACGAAGCGAAGCATTCCGTTAAAATCATCGTCGATCCCGATCAGCTTTCGCTGGCGATTGGCAAGAAGGGCCAGAACGCGCGGCTGACCTCCAAGCTGACCGGTTGGAGCATCGACATCGAAAAGGAAGAGACGGCGGCGCTCGGGTTCGAAGAAAAAGTCGCGCGGGCGATCCTCCAGATGGCTGCAATTCCGGGCATCGACAAAGAGACTGCCGAGAAACTGGTCAAATGCGGGTTTCACTCCCTGGAAGGTTTGCTGACGGCGGATTCGAATGACCTTAGCGAGATTATCGGGCCGGAGAAGGCCGCGATGGTTCATCAGGCCGCGATTGCCGAGCAGGAGAAACGCGAGGGGGGCGCGCAAGCCGCCGCCAAGGTTGAAAGCCCGGAGCCGGCAGAAGGTGAACAACAGGCGTAATGAGCGTTCGCGTACACGATCTGGCGAAGCACTGCGGCATCTCCAACAAGGAGATGCTGGAGAAGCTGCGCTTGATGAATTATCCCGTCA
>JBEKZD010000035.1:0-26471 GCA_049510215.1 Verrucomicrobiia bacterium | reverse complement strand
GGCGGTCGCGCCCTACCGGAATTGCCTGAAGGAGCGCGCGTGGCCACTGGCAGCATCCGGCGGCGTGCGCAATTGCTGGCGCGTCGGCCGGACCTGCAGATCGAGGAGATTCGCGGCAACGTGGGCACGCGCCTGCAAAAACTGGCAGACCATGAGGATCTGGACGCGGTCATTCTCGCCGCCGCCGGACTAAAGCGGCTCGGACTGTGGCAGAAATCCAAACAGTTTCGCTGGCAGGAACTGGACATCGACGTAATGATTCCCGCCGTAGGGCAGGGGATCATCGCGTGCGAAGTGCGCGAATCAGATTTGGAAACGCAGGAACTCCTGGCGCCCATCAATCATGCGGACACATTGGCGTGCACCGAAGCGGAGCGGGTTTTCTTGAGGGTGTTGGGCGGCGGATGCCAGGTGCCGTACGCCGCCCATGCAACGGTGAACGGCCAACAGATGAAACTGATCGGCGCGAAGTTCAGCCCCGACGGCAAAGATTTCAGCAAGGCCGAGGCAATCGGCACGACGAGCGACCCGCTCGAACTGGGCGAGCGCGCGGCAAAACAGGTACTGCAATAAAGACGAGCCAACCGGGAGTGTTAACCCCAATTGACCGCGACCACCGAAGCAGCGATTGAGGAATTGCATCGCGTCAAGAATCAAGCGTTGACCCCGCCGACCGTGACTTATCATGGCGTGCGTCCCTGTCGTGCAAGGTTTCGGAGCTCATGCGCCAGTTTCGATTTCAATGCATCCAAAACAACGGATAAGCTGCGGTCGTACAGTTCAGCTTCCGACTGATCAATCACTGCGATCTTAGACCATGCAAGTGGCTTCATGGGTTGATACAAGTTGTTGGCCGGTGAAGTATACCCTGCGGCAAATAGATGAACATCCATACCAACACCAAAGGCAATAAGCGCGACGACAGCGGCACTCTGATAATGTTCTCGGGAGATGTAATAGATTTGTATTTGCACACCGGTCAATAGGTCACCACTGTCAAGAGGGAGATTGGGGGAAGGTTTGAAATTCGCGGAATGCAGACTGTGGAGATTTAAGTTTGCGCCATGTTCACGGAACTTGAGCATCTCGTTATCCATTGACTGATTGATTTTTGCGAGCGCCTTCTGGTACTTGGTTCGCAGAAGTCCTAGTTGAACATTCCTATCTGTTGACTGAACGGTCTGATTGAGAATATCGAATTGTTCAAGAACATCGATTGCGCCCTCAGAAGAGTTGTCGGCGAAGCGTGCGAGTTCAGTTGTGAACTCGTCCATGGTCTGAAACCGGTCAGAGATGCGGAAGGCAAATCCCGTGTCAAAGAACCACATCAGCCGTTCTCCCTGCTCAATTGATGCCGCAGAGTCCGTAACGAGTTTTTCGTGCCTCTGGTGTGGAGCGCGATCTTCCGCGTCCCGGAGGACAATTGGGGGCCTTCCGGTCAAGCAACTGAAGAAGACACCAACAAGTGCTGTGATGTCAGACCGCAGGTCTCTGTGGCCGCCTTCGAGGTCCTGACATTCGGGGAGGATGATAAACTCGTTCCAAAACATCTCTCCCTCGCGAGTGAGGATCATGGTTTGCCGGGAGTCGAAGCAAATGCCAAAATCCAAGATGTACGGTGACGTGATGTTGCCATCCTTGAGGATGATGTTGGATGGCTTGAGATCCCGGTGGCCTATCGCGTGCTCGTGACAGAGTTTGATTGTCTCGGCGATAGCCCTCGTTATAAGTACACCTTTCTGACTGTTCACCGGAGCGCTTGTCCTGAGCCACTCATCGAAACGCAACCCGGGAATAAACTCCATCAGAAGAAATGGCTCGGCGGTTTCATGTTTTGCGAACGAGTCATATAAAGCCGGGACTTTGGCACCCAAATCGTGCAGTTTTGACAGGATTTCTGCCTCGTGCTGGAGGCGCTGTCGGGCCTGAGGGTCATCCTTCCAGCGCGGCACAATCTGTTTCAGGACCGCTCGCTGCTCCGGATTGGCCTTTGACCGGACTTCAGTGATAATTCCCTGCCCACCGCGTGCTATTTCGTCGTGTTCCGTCCACTGGTCCTTCCAGGGTTCTATACTATCGCTCATCTCTTGATCGGCGAATCTCCTTGGTTCATCATTTCACGATCACATCGGTCAACACATCGGCGCCGAGCGTGCCGTCGGGGTTCTTGCCGCCGCAGCCTTTGTCCACGGTCGTTCCCGTGCCGTACGGCACACTGCCCAACGGGCCATGCGGGCACGTGTCGTCCGCAGTAAACGAGTCGGCAGTGCCATCAATCGGCTCGGTGTAGACGGTGGCGATGTAACGATAATCGTTGTGCGGCGCCGTCTTTGTACTCGCCAGCGAATCAGGCACGCAATTGGTGCTGAACGTCACCTGAAATGCCACGGTGAGTTTTGCCTTCGACTTCAGCGTGATCGGGAACTTGGTTGGCGGGACCAACGTTGGCGTCAAGCCGGAGCAAGTGTTGGTGACGGATTCGACCGACAACGTGACGGCGTTGCCGAGCACGGTCGCGTTGGAAATCACCTCGCTGGCCGGGCCGCGGTTCTGAATCTGGACGGTAACCGACGACGTGATAGACGGTTTCTTGCTCGTCAGCGTGATCTTCTTCGGCGGCTTGATGCTGAGTACCGCCAAGTCGTGCGGCGTCGCTGCCGTGGCCCCAGCCTGGGTCACAGTGAAGGTTTGTCCGGCAACGGTCAATGTGCCGATGCGCCCGCTGCCGGTGTTCGCATCCACGGTGTAACTGACCGTCCCGTTGCCGGTGCCGTTGCTGGAAGTGTGGAGCCAGCTATTGGTGGTACTGGCTGTCCATGAGCAGCCGCTTGACGTGGTGACGATAACGCTGCCGCTGGCTGCACTGGCACTGACGTTGGTGCTGCTCGCGGAAAGCGCATAGGCGCAGCCAAGACCGGCTTGATTGATGGTGAACAACTGGGCACCGACAGTGATGTTGCCGGAGCGGCTGTTGGTGTTGCTGTTGGCGTCCACGGTGAAACTGACTGTCCCGCTGCCGGTGCCGCTGCTGGAGGTGTGGAGCCAGGAATTGGTGGTGGTAGCGGTCCAGACGCAACCGGCGGTCGCAGTCACGCCGAAACTGCCGCTGGAGGCGCTGGCGCTAACGTTGGTACTGGCCGCGTAGAGTGCATAAGCGCAACTCTGGCCAGCTTGATTAATGGTGAATGTCTGATTCTGGACTGTGATGTTGCCCGAGCGACTGTTGGTACTGCTACTGGCATCGACGGTGTAACTGACTGTCCCATTGCCGGTGCCGCTGCTGGAAGTGTGGAGCCAGCTATTGGTGGTGCTGGCCACCCACGCACAGCCGTTTGATGTGGTGACACCAAAGCTACCGCTGGCGGCGTTGTAGCTCACGTTGGTGCTGCTCGCGGAGAGCGCGTAGCTGCAGCCAAGACCGGTTTGGGCCACAGTGAATGTCTGGCTCTGAACGGTGATGCTGCCGGAGCGGCTGTTGGTGCTGCTGTTGGCATCCACGGTGAAACTGACCGTTCCATTGCCGGTGCCGCTGCTGGAGGTGTGAATCCAACTATTGGTGGTACTGGCCGTCCAGTGACAGCCGCTTGACGTGGTGACGCCAACGCTGCCGCTGGCCGCGCTGGTGCTCACGTTGGTGCTGCTCGCGGAGAGTCCGTAAGAGCAGGTCACGGTTCCGCCTTCGTTAATCTTGACTACGAAGACGTCTTGGGCGCCGCCGTAGGTGCCTTGCAGTGCGTTGGCGAGAGGGAAGTTTGGCGACGTGGTCTCCCCACAAACGTAAAGATGGCCAGCGCCGTCCGGGATCCCGAACCCAGTCTCTGTTCCACTGCCGCCGAGATATGTCGAGTAAACGAACTTGCCGCTGGAATCGAGGCGCACGACGTAGAGGTCGTTGCTGCCGCCGCCGTAACCGGACTGGAGCGCGCTGTTGTTGACCTGCGGGAAATCCGTCGAGGTGGTTTCGCCGACGCCGTACACGCCGCCAGAGGTGAAGTCGGGAATGAGATACCCTGTTTCATCGCCACTGCCGCCGACGAGCGTGGACCATAGGATCTGGCCGTTGTTGTTGTACTTGACTGCGAACAGATCGTGGTCGCCGCCGCCGTACGTGGTTTGGGCCACACCGGCGGTGGTCGGGAAGTCGGTAGAACTCGTCATGCCTCCGGCGTAAATGACGCCAGCGCTGGTGTCCCAAATGACGTCGCCGATTTCATCCCCGCTGCCGCCCAGATACGTCGAGAACTGCATAACGCCGCTGGCATTGAACTTGGTGATGAACATGTCCATGCTGCCGCCGCCGAAGGTGGGCTGGGCCGCATTCATCGTCGGAAAATCGTCAGAGGCGGTCATTCCCCAGACCAACGCGTTGCCGGAACTGTCCAACTCCAGGATGCCCGTCTCCTCGATGCCGCTCCCGCCAAGGTAAGTCGAATACACGAACTGGCCGGCGGGGGTGAGCTTCGTCAGGAACACATCGCCCAAATAGAGGTACGAGCTCGAGGGGCCGCCGTAAGTGGATTGGGCCGCGTTGTGCATAGGGAAATCGGACGACGCGGTCTGGCCGATCACATAGATGTTGCCGGAGTTATCCAACTGCATGGTGCCCTGCTCGTCGCCGCTGCCGCCCAGATATGTCGCAAAAGTTATGCTGCCGGACGAATTCAGCTTCGCCACAAACACGTCGCCACCGGGCAAGAACGGATTGCTGCCTCCGCCGCCGTACGTGGATTGCACGGCATTCATCGTCGGGAAATCGCTCGACGTGGTATGGCCGCAGACATAGGCGTTGCCAGCACTGTCCACCGTGCCGCCCGACGCAGTCTCGGCACCACTGCCGCCCAGGTAGGTCGAATACAACAGACCGTTGCCTGACGCGTTGATCTTTGTTACGAAGACATCGTTGCTGCCGCCGTAGGTGCCTTGATAAGCCCCGCCCGTCACCGGGAAATTCGACGATGACGTCGTGCCGATGACGATGACCGTGCCGTCGGCATTCACGTGTGCGGTGCCATCGTCATCGCCGTTGCCGCCCAACAATGTCGAATATTGCAGGGCGCCGGATGCGTTGTACTTCGCCACGTAGAAATCGTGCGCCCCGCCGCCATAGCTGCTCTGGTAACCGCTGTGAGTCGGGAAATTCATCGATGTCGTTTGGCCGGACAGATAGACCTGGGTGCGGCTGGAATCCAAATCCAAGGAAACGGTCTCTCCACCGCTGCCGCCGAGGTAAGTCGAGAACTGAAGTGTACCGCTGTTATTGAATTTCATCAGGAACACGTCATTGCTGCCGCCGCCGTAAGTGCTTTGCGCTGCATTCAACACCGGAAAGTCCGTCGAGCTTGTGGTGCCGAAGACAAAGATGTTCCCGTTGGTATCAACTTCCGCGCTTCCCTCGTCTGTGCCGCTGCCGCCGATGCGTTCGGAGAAGATCAACGAGCCTGTCGGCCCGATCTTCGTCAGAAACATATCCAGATCGCCGCCGGGACCGAGGGGCGAGCGCGAGCCGGGGAAGTCCACCGAGCGCGTCTGCCCAAACACAAACGCGTTGCCCGTAGCGTCAAACCACAACATCGCCTCGCTCTCCTCGCCGCTGCCCCCGAGATAGGTCGAGTACACGAACGTCGGGTCGATCACCAGCGGCCGACGCGCGTCGTACGCCGCCACGTGGAAGCCCACCTCGCGCTCTCCGTGAAGCACAAACTCGCCCGCAACCGGCTGCCGTTGCCCGTCCAGCTCTTGGTACACGTGCGGCTTGTTCCATGCCAACCGCCCCGCCGCGGTCTTCAACACTAGATTTCCCTGGCCGTCCAATTCAGCTTTCTCGACTCCGTCCAGCGCCAACCGCACGACATCCGGTCGCGCTCCCGGTGCCACGACAAAATCACATTCCAACTGCCGGTCGTTGCCGTAGTACACCAGGTCCACGCCGGGATACACCGCTGCGTATTGGACTTTCGCAAACAGCGGCACGTCCTCCTGCCACGACGACGAATCGTGTCCCCGGTAGTACGCGACCTTGCCCGGCAGCGGCTCCAACCCGTGCAGTTCTGTTTGCGGATTCGCCCCGACCAACCGGAGCCGCACCGGTGCCACGCCCCCGGCAAACGCCAATACAACCTCCGACCGCGTCAAAAACACGGTGTGCGCCACCGATCGCGCCAAAAATTCCGCATCGCAGTCGGTCTGCCCTTGGTTCGCCTCGAAGTGCAGCGGCGCGCTCCGCCAGGTCTGTTCGATCTGCACTCCTTTGAGTGCGGGACTCGATATGTCTGCCGTCGCACTCCAGCCGGTTGCCACCAGTCCACAAAGCAAAACGATGATCACGTTCAGTTTCACATTGCACCTGCTCTTTCTTTGTTGGTCATTTGCCTCGATTGAGCGTTCCGCGACCGCGCAATACTGGGTTATGAATTGGATCACTCGCCACCATTTCTTTTCACACCGTGCCTCTTGGCCTCACACAAACATCGCGCACCCGGCCAAGAAGAATCCCCACGTCAAACGGCATGACAATATCCTGTGTACCGTCGTGAACAAGAACAAGCAAGAGAATTGTGTGCTGGGAAAGCAACACCGAAAGCGGAGTGATCTTTTCTTCAATTTCCCCTCCACGGAGGGGATGCAAGGGGGGGTGCTTGGCCGCGTTGATGCCGCGAATTCACGATTTGCGGATGTGTGATTGGTCGCCGTTTGCCGAGTTAACGCTTGGCGGACTGGAAGCGCCGCGATAGAGTTGAATGGCCGATGGAACGAAAAGGCAAAGTGTATTTGGTGGGCGCGGGACCGGGCGACGCCGGCCTGATCACCGTCCGCGGCGTGGAATGCATCCAGAAGGCCGACGTGATTCTCTACGACAATCTCGTGAATCCATCGCTGCTGAAATACGCGCGGCCCGATGCCGAACTGGTTTTTGCAGGGAAGACCTCGAAGAAGCACACGTTGACGCAGGAGGAGACGAACGCGCTCCTTGTGGCGAAGGCGAGCGAAGGCAAGATCATCACGCGCTTGAAGGGCGGTGACCCGTTTGTCTTTGGACGCGGCGGCGAGGAAGCGCAGGAACTGCAGAAGGCTGGGATTGAATTCGAGATTGTGCCGGGTATCAGTTCGTCCATAGCCGCGCCGGCCTACGCGGGGATTCCGGTCACGCACCGTGGCCTGGCCTCGGCGTTCATGGTCGTGACGGGCCACGAAGATCCGACGAAAGCAGTAGAGCGAGCTTCCAGCTTGTCGCAACCTGTAGAACGGGCTTCCAGCCCGTTGGACAGGCTGGTCCCGCTGGGAGCGGGGCTGGAAGCCTGTCCTACGAAGGACAAGCAAGATGCTTATCCTACTGTGAACTGGAAGCAGGTGGCCGAGTTTCAGGGCACCCGCGTGATCCTGATGGGTGTGGAACGCATTGGCAGGATCGCCAGGGAACTGATTTCCCACGGTTGCCCGGCGGATACGCCGGTCGCCATGATCCGTTGGGGCACGACGGGACAACAGCAAACGATTCAGGGCACGTTGGCGAGCATCGGCGAAGTTGCCGAGCGCGCGGGGTTCCAACCGCCCGCGGTGACGGTGATCGGCGAAGTGGCGCGCTTGCGCGATCAGCTCAACTGGTTTGAGCGTCGGCCACTGTTCGGCAAGCGGATCGTCGTGACGCGCAGCCGCGAGCAGGCCAGCCCCGCCAGGAGCGGGGCAAGCGATTTGGCGCGGCAGTTGACGGAGTTGGGTGCGGACGTGCTTGAGATTCCGACGATTTCCATCAAGCCTCCGAAAAAAATCGGGCCGCTGCGCGAAGCGATCGAAGGCATGGGCACGTACGATTGGCTGGTGTTTACCAGCCAAAACGGCGTGGACGCGTTTTTCCGTGAGTTTTTCCAATGCCACAGCGACGTGCGCGATCTCGGCGGCGTGAAGGTAGCGGCCATTGGCGCGGTCACCGCAGAAAAACTGGCGGATCTGCATTTGGCTGTCGACTTGCAGCCTGCCGAGTTTACAAGCGAGGCGTTGCTGGCCGAGTTCAGGGAATCGGTGGATTGCGAGAATTTGAAGTTTCTGTTGCCACGGGCAAACCTGGCCGATGAGCGTCTTGCCCGAGGGATCGAGGAACTGGGCGGGATCGTTGACGATCTCGATGCGTACCAAACCGTACCGGACACAGAGGATCGGAATGGCCATCGTGCGCGGTTGTTGAGCGAAGGGGCGGACATGGTGACATTCACAAGTTCGTCCACCGTCGCGAATTTCTGTGAACTGATCGACGTGGCGGCGCTGCCGGAAAAGTTCCCGAAGATGCGGTTTGTCAGCATCGGGCCGCAGACCACGCAAGCCGCGGTGGCGAAGGGGTTGCCTGTCGCGGTCGAAGCGAAGGTGCACACGATTCCCGGGTTGGTGGAGGCCATTCTGAAACTTCTTGGTGACGCGTAAGGCAACAGGCCATGACGAAAGAAGAATTGTACGATCAAGGTATGGCGGGAAATGAAAAGGGCTTGGCAACCGTTATCTCGTAGGGTGGGAAAGTGGAGGGGTTGACGAAGGGCGGCAAATCATTGTAGCCGCGAAACTCTTTCGCGGTCGGAATCCGTTTTCAATCCAGCCGCGAATACGATTCGCGGCTACAAGCTTGGCGGAAGGCCGCCGCTACTGGAACATATAGGCGGGCAGAAAATACAGTTTCCCGCTCTCAAGCTTGAACCTGGTCGGCGAGAGTTGAAGCTCGATCTTTGTTCGATCATTCGAGCCCAAAAACCTCAGCAGATTGCGCAGCGAAAACGGTGGCGTGTAGCGAATCACTTTGGCTTCTTGAATCTTGGCCAGTTCCTTTGCCTTTTCCACCGCGTCGTCAAAGTACCCGATCCCGTCGATGAAGCCGGCTTCCTTGGCCTGTTTGCCAGAGAGGATGCGCCCGTCCGCCAGACCGTTCTTCAGGTCCTCCACGTTCATCTTCCGTTCCTTGGCGACGATGCCGACAAACTTGTCATAGACTTCCATGATCAGGTTCTGCACCAAGTTTGATTCGGCAACGGTCGGCTCGCGTGTGGGATTGAGGATGTCCTTGTATTCGCCGGACTTGAACGTGTAGGACTTCACACCAACCTTGTCCATCAACCCCGAGAACGTGAAGCTCTGCAAGATGACGCCGATGCTTCCCGTGATTGTCCAGTCGGTTGCCATCACGTAGCTTGCGCCCATCGCGGCATAATACGCACCGGACGCCCCGACTGTTTCCATGCTGGCGACCACGGGTTTTTTCTCGCGTGCCGCCGCCACCGCCCTGTAGATCTCGTCCGAAGCGACGACCTCTCCGCCTGGGGAGTCGATTCGTAGAATAATGGCCTTGACGCGTTTGTCTTCAAGCGCCTGGTCGAGCTGATCCTTGATGTCGCCGACAATGCCTTGGTCGCTGGTCATGCCATCCGCTTCCGAGATAACGCCTGTCAGATAGACGACGGCGATCTTGTTGCGTGCGCCAGTATCGCCTTGGAGGTACCGCTCCTCGTATTTCGCATGGCGTGTTTCAAGGCCGACTGCCCGGTCGCCCCCGCCGAATGCGAGCGCGAACAGAACAAAACCTGCCAGAACGGCCAAAAACAAAAGGAACGTCACGATCACGGAATACACAATCCATCCCGTGCGCTTGGGCTGCGGAGTAATCAGCGGCGGCGATTGGTTCATGCCGGGTACAATGCCGCAGCATACGAAGCGCCGCAAGCGCAAAATCGTGCCACCTTTTTCGCTTGGTGAACAAAGTGAATTGGCTTACGGTACGCCGCAGAATGCTGCTGGTCATCGACAACTACGACAGCTTCACTTACAACCTCGTCCAGTACCTCGGCGAACTCGGCGTGGAGATGCGCATCTTCCGCAACGACGAGATCACGCTGGAGAAAATCCGCGAATTGCGACCGGAACGCATCCTGATTTCCCCCGGCCCGTGCTCACCGCGCGAATCGGGATTATCCAACGACATTATCAAGACTTTCAGTCCGACCACGCCAACGCTGGGCGTCTGCCTCGGACATCAATGCATCGGGTACGTGTTCGGAGGCGAAGTGGTGCGCGCCGAGCGGCTCATGCACGGCAAGACGTCGCCGATTTATCACAACAACGACTCGCTGTTCGCAGGGATGCCAAATCCGTTTACCGCGACGCGGTATCACTCGCTGATTATCAAGCGGGACACGATGCCCGAATCACTGGAGATCATCGCCGAGACGAGGCCCGAAGGCGAGGTGATGGGCGTGCGCCACAAGAAGTTTCCGGTCTGGGGCGTGCAGTTCCACCCTGAATCGATTCTCACGCAGAACGGCAAGCAGATCCTGCAGAACTTTCTGACGCTGATGTCCTAGCCCGGATTATTCGCGAAGTATCGCGAATAAGGCAGGCTAGCGTGGCGGCTTATCCCAAATCCGTCCAACGCACCAGATCGGCCAGGTTTGGCCGACCATCATGCTGCCACGTTAGCGGCGGACGCTGCATCTGGCCGATGCGACAAACGCGGTTCACACCAATGTTCGCCAGTTCCCCGGCCAATGCCATGGCGCGCTCGTCCAACGGCGCGATGCCTACTGTCGAAAGGTTCGACGCAAACCGTCGCACCAGTTCGGGAACGTGCTCCAATCGCTCGATGGGTTTGACAAAGACCACGCGGTTCAGGCATGAGGGCGTGAACATCGGATCGTCCTCGTAGATCACCAGCCAACCGCTGGATCCCATCTCATAAAGCCTTGGTGGCACAGGCGTCCCTGCTCCGACTGGAGTCGCGAGTTCTGGTCGGACCTGTGCTGTTGGATTTGGGCAGGCACGGAGGCCTGCCCCACCATTCATGAGATCGGTTGTGCCGTCGGTGTGCAGCCACACCGCAACGGTCTTGTCCGACGCCGACCGAAACTCATACGCGCCGCGGAGCTTGGCAATCTGTGCCGCTTCCTCGACGGGAAGTTCTCCCCGGGGCACGCGCGCCTGATACGCGGCCATCGCTTTCGCCAGCGCAGCGGCAAATTGGCGAGGACCGAGTTGCCCCCGCTCCTCCACGTAAAACACATGCGGCGACAAGCATCCCTGCTGGTCGTAGACTGAGGCATCGAACGCTGCCGACTGAGCCAACGACGGAAGATGGCTCGCCGTCAACGCTTCCTTCGCGACGACAGCAAAGCTGAGTTTGTGGCCGTAACCGAGAAAACGGGCCTCCGGCGGACACATTCGTCGGAGCGTCGAAATTGTTTCGTCGTCACCGTAGGCAATCACGGCATCGGCATCGGCCAGCGCAACCTGCGTCAACGCGACATCTTCTCGCCTCCAGTCCAGCACCGCGACGCAATCGGCAAGCTCGGCGTCCACTGCCCGCAGGGACTCGACAAATAGGGGAGGGAATACCGGATCGCGGCTGGAAACCTTGACGAGATTGGCTGATTTCAACAAGAGCCCGGAACAAATACTCACGATGCCCGGTGCGGGAACGTTGCCGGCCAGAAAATGCACGATCAGTCGCGGTCCGGTGGCTCGCGTCCGCATGCCCCCGCGCGGACAAAACTCGTCGAGCACATGACGATCACACAATTCATGGTCGAGCAATTCGCCCAGTGCTTCCTCAGTGATCGCCTCGAAGGTCAAATCGACCGCCTCTCGGGCCATCGCGCTCGAAAAACCGCTAGCTGATGGAGCTTGCTTGATGGCGTGCTGTCGCCACGGATTGCTCGGTTCGAGCCAGCTTCGAGCGGTTTGCGCCAACGCGCCAATGATCGCGTCCGTGCGGCGATGCTGCAACACACGCTCGCGGGCTTCGCGCGTGTGGTTGATCGCTTGCCGAATTTGTTGGATCCTCGTGTTCATCTTTTGCAGGCCGCCTCCCTGCCCCGAAAGCTTTCGGGGTGAACGAGGCGGCGCACCGTTGTTTCCTGCGCAGCATTTCGCCGACACGCAGTGTCGGCCTACATTAAGGCCTCCGCGTTCAGCGAACAGCCGCGCACCTCTGCGCCTGCCGCCCGCCCGAGAATTTCAAAGCCGTTGCCGTTGGCGATACCCAAGTCTTCCGTCTGAATGCACATTGCGCTCCACAGATTCGCCAAATCACAGATCCGAATCATCCCCCGCTTGTGTTCATCCGCCTCCCTGCCAGTGTTCGGGTCGATGATCAGCACCCGCGACCATGGTGGAGCGGTCTTTCTGTCGATCTGGCGGCTCTCGCGCAACGTTTGATCGTAGAACTGGGTGCTGAGTTCCGTCATCCCGTACTCGTTGACCAAGAGCGACGGAGGAATGCCAAGAAACGTTTCAAACATCTCGTACAATTCTGTCTTTGGTATCTCGCGCGACCGACCCTTGAAACCGCCTGTCTCCATTGCCCGGCTGCCCTCCGCCATTTCAAACCTCAAGTTGTTGGCACCGCAATTGTCGAACAAATGAACAAACGCAAGAGCTGTCCCCAGCAGAAACACAGGCTGCTTTGCCCGCTCTGCCTGTCGCAAGGCCCGCACCAGCCGCTCCACGCACAACGCTCCACGCTCCACGTAAAAACCGCTCTCCGGCGCGCCGAACTCCTTCACCACAACGCCCATCATGTGCGCGAGCGAGGAGTGTGGCGATTCATAGGGCGAAGGGGTGAGGACGAGCGCTGGTAATGAAGTAGCGCGGGCGTATCGCCCGTATTCCGCGGTTGACTCGGAACTGAACGGGCGGGACGCCCTCGCTACTAAAAGATGTGCCGCCAAGTTCGCTCGAATCGCCGCGTCATAGAGTGCGAGTGTCCTGAAAAAATGTTTCCCGGATTTCTCGGTGGTCGTCCCGCTTGTGTGGAACTCGGCAACCGCCTGCTCGATTGGAAAGCACGTTAGCGCAAACTCTTTGAACGCGCTCGCGGGCACGGCGGGAATCTCTTTCCAGTGCTGCACCGTCTGTGGCGTGCGCTTCTGTTGCTGGCAGTAGGCGCGATAAACCGCGTTGCGCTCGAACTGGAACGCGAAGATGTCCCGCGCCAGCGCGTCGAACTCGGCGTCCGTCGTCGGTTGCGCCACGCCTCGTCCGATCAACGAGAGAACACGATCCTGAAGTTGAAGAGCGGTTTTGTTCATGTCGATCCCGAAACTTCCGGGGCTGGTTTTCCGCAAACAGCAGATGCATAATGCAGCGCGTGAAGCCGATTGTCAAACGCGTGATCAAGTGGTTGGGCTGGGGGGTCTTCACGTTTTCGCTCTTGTTCTTTATCGGCTTTCGTTGGGGTTTGACGCCGCTGCCGAAAGCGCCGCGTGGAGTTCGAATCGCACCGCTCAACCCACCGCTGACAGTCGAGAACATTAAGGCCGATAACGCAGCCTACTACTACCTGCAGGCGGTCAAGCAGATGAATGGCTACAAGCAGCCAAAGGAGTCCGAGGGGCAAATGGATGCGCTTCTTGCAGGCGATCTTTCGGGAAATACGAAAGCGATTGAGCAGACGCTCGCCGATTGCGCAGAAGCACTACAACTCGTCCACAAGGGCACAAGCGTGAAGTTCTGCCAGATGCCGATGCTGAACCTTGCTGAGGAGTCGTCACTCGGCGACATGACTCAGTGGCGGCGGTTGGCGCGGTTTCTTTGTTGTGTTGGCGAATTGGCCCAGCGAGACGGCAAGCACGAACAAGCCCGCGACGAGTATTTGACCGTTGTGAAGTTTGGTCGCGATTGTGCCACGGGCGGCCCTATTATCTCCATGCTTGTGGGCAACAGCGTCAGCGGCATGGGGACAAAGGCATTGCGGGCGCTGATGTTGGAAAACACACTGCCCCCGGAGGCAGGCAAGACGTTGGCCGCCGAGTTGATACGCTTGGAAGCAGATTTCCAGCCACTGGCAGAGACGCTACGCTATGAATTGATCTACGCCAAGCAGGCGCTCGACACCATTTTTAAGCCCAGCGTCGCCAGTGCATTGTTGGAGTCTCGTGGCACGGCTGACGGCGTGTTCGACGCTGCATTTGGAGACGTGATTCGGGAAGCGCAGAAGCCTTACTGGGAGTGCGACGCGAAGAGGATTGTCCGAAAATGGGTGCCGGAAAAACTATCATGGTTGATGAGTTTAAACAGACCCATTCCTAGGATTCTGGTGGGTATGTTTTTGCCTGCGTTGGAAACGACTATTTCACGGGCAACGCGTTGCGAGGTGGATTTGCGGGCGACGGCGGTCGTGTGTGCGCTGACGGGATACGGCCGCGTCCATGGCGAACCGCCAGAGCGGCTGGAGCAACTAGTGCCTGACTTCCTGCCCAACCTTCCCCTCGACCCGTTTGATGGGAAACCGCTACGGTATCGGCGCGAAGGGGCAGAGTGGGTGATTTGGAGCGTTGGTTCAGACATGAAGGACGACAATGCCGCGTGGCATGAGTTCAAGTACCGAAAAGGGGCCGATGAACGAGATGGCGGCGACATTTATTTCAAGTCAACCGAGCCGCAGGATGACCTGAAGGCTTATGTGCCGTGCAACTAATCAAGTAGTGTTTCGATCACACCGACGCAGTAATCCAATTGCCGGCGCGTGATCGTCAACGGTGGCGTGATGCCGAGCACTTCGCTGCGATTGCCTTCGGGAATGGCAATGATCCCACGCTGAAGCAACCGCTCGCACAAGTGTGGCCCATTGCCGACCTCCAGTCCGAGCATCAACCCTTTCCCGCGAACCTTTGTGATTTTTGCCAGCCGCGCTGAAAGCCACTCGCCGATCTTCGCACTGCGCGCTGTTAGGTTGAGGCGTTTCATCTCTGCAATCGCAGCCAGCGCCGCGGCGCAGCCGAGCGGATGACCGAGGAACGTGCTGGTATGAATCGCTTCGCCTTGCGACTCTGGCCAACTGTCCATGACTTCGTTGCGACCGATGCAGGCGGCCAGCGGCAGTCCGCCCGTGAGCGCCTTGCCTACGCAGACGATGTCGGGCACGACGTTCCAATGCTCGCAGGCAAACCAGCGGCCCGTACGGCAGAAGCCCGTATAGATTTCGTCGAAGATCAACACAAGCCCGTGTTGATCGCAGAAACGCCGCAACTTCGGCAGGAAATCGTCCGTCGGAACGACAATGCCGCCGCGACCTTGGATTGGTTCCACGATGACCGCACCGTAGTGGCCGATGGGATGGGGTAGGGCGCGACCGCTGGGCGCGCCGCGCCGGTTTCGGACGGCCCGGCGGTCCGTCCCTACCAACGGCAAATAAGCGTACGGAACGTGGGTTGTGAAATGGCCGAGTTGCTTGCTGAATGGCGTGCGAAAATCAGCGCGCCACGTCGTGTCCAGCGCCCCGTAGGTCAGGCCGTGATACGCGCCTTCAAATGCAATCACGCCGGAGCGTTTCGTATGGATGGCCGCTGTTTTGAGTGCTGCTTCGACTGCTTCAGCGCCTGAATTAGCAAACAGGACGCGGGCAGGAGGCGTTGTAGTGGAGCTTCTATAAAGCGCCGTTTCGCGCTTCGCAGAAGCGCGGCTACGCCACCGTCCAAACGTCAACTCCACCAGTTCGCGCGCAAGCTTGAGCTTCAGGCCATTCGGATGCACGTCACCCATCGCGTGGAGCAGTTCTGTCGCCTGCTTCCTCAGGGCGACGACGACGCGCGGGTTGGTGTGGCCGACGCTGGCTACGCCGAACGCGGCAGATAGATCGATGTAACGATTCCCGTCAACGTCCCAGACGTTCGCACCTGCCGCTCGCTTCCAAAAGATCGGCCAGTTGGCGGAGACAAACGTGACATTCCGCGATTCAAAGCGATGAAGCTGACGGGCGAGTGCACGCGATTTGGGCCCCGGGACTTTCGTTCGGAGCATGGGAAGTTGGTTCATGGAGTGCGGCGGCTTGACGCCGCTCTGCTGTTGCGAGGCTCGACTCGCAAAATCTGTGGGAGCGCCGGTGCGTCAAGCCGCACCGGCCGGCAGGGCTGCGTCGAGCCGCAGCACTCCACGTCAGAAGTCGTCGGGAACATTGAGGTGGTCATGGCGAAAACAGATGTGTGGGGCGATGATGTCACCCACAGCCGCGTCTCTGTGCCGGTCATGTGGGCAGTCTGGGCAGAGCGGCACGGCGAGTCAAGCCTCGCGGGGGCAAGGCTGCGTCAATCCCACTCTGAGCGGGATCAAGCCGCAGCACTCCAAATCAACCATGCTGATAAAACTTATGGAATGTTTTTCCCGGTTCCTGATCGACCATGATCACAAGGTGATGGAATTTCATCGTCTCGATCAGCTCGTCAAGGGTAATCGGCGCATACTCGCCATTTTGAGTGTTGAACATGATACGCAGATCGTCATCACTGCCGGGTCGGCGGGCCGGTGTGCCATTGCGCTCGGCGAGCCAGGACTTGATTTGGTCGGGTCTGAACAGGATGCGCAGGGACATGGCGGTTAAACTCCTCGGGCTTCGGTGCCCCAAATGTGCTTGTGCAGTTGCGTCTGCAGGCGGACGGGGAGTTTATCGGCCAGGACCCATTCGGCAAGCGTTTTCAGCGGCAGCTTTTCCCAGACCGGCGAGAACAAAACCGTACAGATGCTCGCCAATTGGTGCTCCGCCATTTTAAGCTTGGCCCAGTCATAGTCGGTTCGGTCGGCGATCACGAATTTGACTTCGTCTTTCTTATCGAGGAAACGGACATTGTCGTAGAAGTTTTTACCGGACTCGCCACTGCCCGGGCATTTCAGGTCCATGATTTTCACGACACGCGGATCAACCTGTGACACGTCGATCGAGCCGCTGGTTTCCAACAAGACCCTCTTGCCGAGATCGCACAACCGCGTCATCAGAGGGAACACATTCGGCTGGAGCAGCGGTTCACCGCCCGTGATTTCGACCAGCGGACAGTTGTACTCCAGCACCTTGACGATGACGTCGCCGAGTTTCATCGGCTGGCCCTCATGAAACGAGCAGGTTGTGTCACACCAAGAGCAGCGCAGGTTGCAGGCTGTCAGGCGCACGAACGCGCAGGGCAGTCCCGCATACGAGGACTCGCCCTGAATGCTGTAGAAAATCTCGCTGATGACCAACGTGTCCGGCATGGCTCCAAGCTAACAAACGTGCGCGTAGCCGTCAATTTACCGGCAACCATCATGCTTGGCTTTCAGATCGCGACGCTACTGCGAACCTGCTCTCCGCTGACTTTGCCCAAACCACAACCAAGTCGAGACTGTTGAAAACCGAAAACTTGAGTCGATAGTGTCCGGTGTTGGGGCGTCACATGGGGGAAGGCTTGACAAACGCGCCGCCCGGATATAATTAGCTTTGTTAATAGTTGTTATTAACAATTAAATGCATGCTACCGGTGACATATGCGCCCGCGAACTCCTCGACACGGTTCCTTTGATCATGCGGTTCATTCGCTCCCAAATACGGAGCCGCAGGATTGCGGGCCTGTCCGTGGCCCAGTTCCGAGTGCTTCTGTTTATCAGCCACTTCAGCGAGTCGTCCCTGTCGGCTGTGGCTGAGCATGTGGGACTCTCCCTGCCATCGGTGTCGCGGATGGCGGACAACTTGGTGACCCGTGGCATGCTGGTGCGGCAAACTCGGCTCTCCGACCGCCGGCAAGTTTCACTGTCGGTCACGGCACGTGGCGAAAAGGCGCTCAAAGCGGCACGCAAGGCGGCTCAAGCCGGGTTGGAGCGACAGATGGCCGCCTTGGATGCGGAGCAGCGGGGCATGATCCTTCATACCATGCGGGTTCTGCGCCATGTTTTTGGGAACCACCTCGAGCCAAGGACGCGGTCTGGGAGGTGAGGCGATGTTGCTTCTGGATTTGAAAACGGCTAATGGAAAATGGTGCGGAACGCTTTGTTGAAGGTGTTCCGATAATATGATAAAAAACAGCGAACTCCAAAACGGACAACAGTCTGAGCGGTATGGCGACGCACGAGATGGGTCTCCATCCGAGAAATCGAAGATTGAGAAGCCGAAATCGAGCCCGAGCCTCATGAAAAAGGTGGTTGTCGGCGCCTTATGTATTTTGTTCGTCGTCGGCGTTCTGTGGGTAGTCCAGAAACGCCACGCCGCTTCCAGCAAACTCAGGGGTGCCACTGCCCGTACTGGGCCGCCCCCGGTGCCGGTGGTAGCCGGCACGGTGGCCCAGAAGGACGTTCCGATCTATCTTGATGGATTGGGCACCGTTCAGGCGTTCAATACCGTGACCGTTCACGTCCAGGTCGATGGTCAGTTGCAGAAAGTCGCGTTCGTCGAGGGACAGGATGTGCATACGGGTGATTTACTCGCACAGATTGATCCGGAGTCTTACCGGGCACAGGTCGATGAGGTCGAGGCGAAGAAGGCCCAAGACGAGGCGCAACTGGCCAATGCACGTCTGGATTTGAAACGGGACGCCGAGCAACTCGCTTCCAACATCGTCGCGCAGCAGGTGTACGATACCCAGAAGACGCTGGTGGACCAGTTCGGTGCGGCCGTCAAGGCCGATGAGGCAGCCATTGATTTCGCCAATATCCAACTCAACTACACAACGATCGTGTCTCCCATCGACGGCCGCGTCGGTGTTCGTTTGGTGGACCAGGGAAACATCGTCCACACCACCGACACGAATGGCCTGGTGGTGGTCACGCAACTGCATCCGATCTCCGTGATATTCACCCTGCCGGAGCAGACTCTCACTGACATTCGAAAGTACACGACCTCCGCGGACTTTGCCGTTCTGGCAGTGGACCGCGACAACAGCACCGTGTTGGGGGAAGGCAAGCTGGCCGTGATCGACAATCGTATCGACGTCTCAACCGGCACCATCCTGCTCAAGGCGACTTTCCCTAACGACGACCTGGGGCTCTGGCCGGGCCAGTTCGTGAACGCGCGGCTGTTGCTGACGACACGGAAAGGCGGTGTCGTCGTTCCCGCATCCGTGGTTCAACGCGGTCCCGAAGGCTCCTATGCGTTTGTGATCAAGGACGACCAGACGGTCGAACTCCGTCCCGTGAAGGTGGCGCAGATCGAACGCGGAGAGGCTTTAATCGACAGCGGCCTCCGCCCCGGCGAACAGGTTGTTGTTGACGGCCAATACCGATTGCAGGCCGGCTCGAAGGTGAAGCTGGTCCCGACCGCGAAGCCCGCCGATACCGAATCGTAACGGTTGGCTGTCGTGAACATTTCAGAACCATTCATCCATCGGCCCGTGGCCACGTCGCTATTGATGGCCGGCGTGCTGCTGATGGGATTGCTGGGCTACATGTTGTTGCCGATCTCGGCCCTGCCAGCGGTTGATTTTCCGACGATCCAGGTGGTTGCCCAGTATCCCGGGGCGAGTCCGGACGTCATGGCTTCGTCCGTCACGACACCGTTGGAGCGGCAATTCGGCCAGATCAGCGGTTTGGCGCAGATGACCTCCCAGAGTTCGTTTGGCACTTCGACCATCATACTCCAGTTCAATCTCGATCGCGACATTGATGCCGCCGCGCAGGATGTCCAGGCTGCCATCAACGCCGCGGGCGGTGTTTTGCCGGCCAACATGCCGAACCCGCCCACCTACAACAAGGTGAACCCCGCAGACACGCCCATTCTCACTTTGCAGATCACATCGGACACTCTTCCTTTGGAAAAGGTCAACGATCTGGCCGATACCGTGCTGGCGCAAAAGCTGAGCGAAGTGAGCGGGGTCGGCCTCGTCACCATTGAAGGCAACCAGAAACCGGCTGTTCGTGTCCGCATCAACCCGGCGGCAATCGCCGCGCTGGGGCTGAGTCTTGAGGACGTGCGCACGGCGCTCATGCGGAACAACATCAACGCGCCGAAAGGCAGCTTCGACGGCGCGCGGCAGGCCTACGCCATCGGCGCGAACGACCAGATTCTGTCCGCCGCGGAATACCGGCCCATGATCGTCGCCTACGAGAACGGTCGGCCCGTCCGTCTCGGCGACATCGGCGATGTGATCGACAACGTCGAGAACGTGCGGCTGGCCGGCTGGGTAGACAACAAGCCGTCGGTCATCCTCGACATCCAGCGTCAACCCGGCGCCAACATCATTGAAACGGCGGACCGCGTGAAGGCATTGCTGCCGAGGCTCCGCGCGTCGATTCCGCCGGCGGTCAAGGTATCGATCCTGACCGACCGCACCGAAACGATCCGCGCCTCGGTCCACGACGTGCAATTCACGCTGATTCTCACCGTGTTTCTGGTCGTCATGGTGATGTTCATCTTTCTGCGGAAATTCTGGGCGACTGTCATCCCCAGCGTGGCGCTCCCGCTGGCGGTGATCGGCACGTTCGGGGTCATGAAGCTGGTCGGGTTCAGCCTCGACAACCTTTCGTTGATGGCGCTGACGATCTCCACCGGGTTCGTCGTGGATGACGCCATCGTGATGATCGAAAACATCGTCCGCTTTATCGAAGCCGGCGACCCGCCGTTGGAGGCGGCGCTCAAGGGCGCCAAGCAGATAGGGTTCACGGTCGTTTCCTTGAGCGTTTCGCTGATCGCCGTGTTTATCCCGCTATTGTTCATGACCGGCATCGTGGGACGATTGTTCCGGGAATTCGCCATCACGTTGAGCGTGGCGGTCGTATGGTCGGCCATCGTCTCGCTGACCCTGACGCCGATGATGTGCAGCCGCTTGTTGAAACCGGAGAAGGAAGAAAAACATGGCCGTTTCTTTCATTGGACCGAGAAGATGTTCAAAGGCATGCTCGATTGGTACGATCGCGGCCTGCAATGGGTGCTGCGGCACCAGCCGTTGACGCTGACCGTCGCGATCGCAACCCTGATCGGCACCATCTGGCTCTACGTCATCGTGCCCAAAGGACTGCTGCCGCTGCAGGATACCGGCATGATCATTGGCGTAACCGATGCCGCGCAATCCATCTCGTTCAAGGCCATGGTCGAGCGCCAGCACGTCATTTCCGACATCGTGCGGAAGGACCCCGACGTGGTCAGTGTCGCCTCGTTCGTCGGCGCGGGCACGGTCAACGCCACCGTGAATACCGGCCGGCTCTACATCAATCTCAAGCCCCGCGACCAACGCCGGTCCACGGTTAGCCAGGTCGTCGACCGTTTGCGGGAAGCGACCAAGGATGTTTCGGGAATCTCGCTGTTTATGCAGGCGGTGCAAGATGTCCAGATCGACAGCCGCGTCAGCCGGACCCAATATCAATACACGCTGGAGGACGCCGATGAATCCGAGTTGTCGCAATGGGCGTCGAAGCTCCTGGCCAGGCTGCGCGCCGTGCCGGAGTTGACGGATGTGGCCACCGATCAGCAGGACAACGGCCTGCAACTGGCCATTGATGTCGATCGCGACACCGCCTCGCGGCTGAATGTTCTGCCCCAGGCGATCGACGACACTTTGTACGACGCTTTCGGGCAGCGACAGGTGTCGATCATGTTCACCCAACTCAACCAGTACCGGGTCATCCTCGAAGTCGAGCCGCATTTCCAGCTCACGCCTGAAGCGCTCGCCAAGATTTACGTCAAGTCCACCACCGGCCAGATGGTGCCGCTCAGTGCGTTCGCCCGCTTGAGGACCGTGACCGCTCCGCTTGCCATCGTCCACCAGGGCCAGTTCCCGGCGGTGACGTTGTCGTTCAATCTGAGTCCGGGCAGTTCGCTCGGCGCAGCCGTCAACGCCATTCAACGCGCCGAAAAGGAAATCGCCCTGCCCGAAACGGTAATGACCACCTTCTCCGGCAGCGCAGCGGAATTCCGGTCGTCGCTGAAGAGCGAGCCGTTCCTGATCCTGGCGGCGGTCGTGGTCATCTACATCGTCCTCGGCGTGCTTTACGAGAGTTACATTCATCCGATCACCATTCTCTCGACGTTACCCTCGGCCGGTGTGGGAGCGTTGCTGGCGTTGCTGATATGCCGCATCGATTTTTCAATGATCGCCCTGATCGGCGTCATCCTCCTGATCGGCATCGTCAAGAAGAACGCGATCATGATGATCGACTTTGCCCTGGACGCCGAACGCAACGAAGGTCTCCCCCCGGAGAAATCGATTTATCAAGCCTGCCTGCTCCGGTTCCGTCCGATCATGATGACGACGTTTGCCGCGCTGCTCGGCGCGCTGCCGCTGGCGCTGGGAACCGGCACCGGCTCGGAGTTGCGCCGCCCGATGGGCATCTCGATCGTCGGCGGGCTGTTGCTCTCGCAGTTTCTGACGCTCTATACCACGCCGGTCATCTATCTGTACCTCGACCGCCTCGGCCAATGGATCCGTCACCGGCGCGCTCCGGCAAGCTTGCCAGCAGGCGAATTGGCTGCCGATAGCGATCCATCGGTGCCATGAACGTCTCTGAGCCATTCATTCGCCGCCCGGCCGGGACATCGCTGCTGGCGGTGGGATTGTTCCTGCTGGGCATGGTGGCTTATCGGTTCTTGCCGGTCGCCGCGATCCCGCGCGTCGATTTCCCGATGATCTCCGTCTCGGCGTCGTTGCCCGGTGCCGACCCGGAGACGGTTGCCAGTTCACTTGCCGCTCCGCTGGAACGACGGTTGGCCCAGATTTCCGGCGTCACGGAACTCACATCCGTCAGCACCCTCGGTGGCACGAGCATCACGATCCAGTTTGACCTGAACCGCAACATCGACGGCGCGGCGCGCGACGTGCAGGCGGCCATCAACGCCGCCGCCAGCGAGTTGCCCATCAACCTCCCAAACCCGCCGACCTATCGCAAAGTGAATCCGGCCGACGCGCCGATCATGGTGCTCGCGATGACGTCCGATACGTTGCCATCCTCGCAGGTGTTCGAGTATGCCGATACCATCATTGCCCAGAAGCTCAGCCAGGTGGAGGGCGTCAGCCAGGTTTTCATTCCCAGCGCCGAAAAATCAGCCGTGCGCATCCAGATCAACCCGGCGGCGCTGGCGTCGACCGGATTGAGTCTGGAGGATGTCCGCTTGTTTCTCGGGCAGGTCGCCGTGGATCAACCCAAGGGCAGCCTGGACGGTCAACAGACCTCCTACACGCTGGTCAGCAACGACCAGTTGCAGGACGCCCGGGAATTTCGACCGTTGATTCTCGTCCAACGCCACAACGTTCCGATCAAGCTCAGCGCCCTCGGCAAGATTGTCCAGGGCATCGAGAATGCCCGGCTCGCTGGTTGGGCGGGCACCAGGCGCGCCGTGCTGCTCATCGTTTTCAAGGAAGCAGGCGCGAACGTCATCGAGACGGTGGACCGGATCAAAGCGGAACTGCCCCGGATCGAAAAATGGATCCCGCCATCCGTAAAAATCTCCGTGTTGAGCGACCGAACGACGACGATTCGCTCCTCCGTGGCTGACGTGGAACTGTCTCTCCTGGTCAGTATCAGTCTCGTGGTGATGGTGATTTTCCTGTTCCTGCGGCGGCTGTGGCCGACGTTTATCGCCAGCGTGACCGTGCCGTTGGCGTTGGCCGGCACGTTCGCCATCATGTACCTGCTGCATTACAGCGTGGACAACCTGTCGTTGATGGCGATCACCATCTCCGTCGGATTCGTGGTCGATGATGCCATCGTCGTCATCGAAAACGTGTACCGATATATCGAGCAGGGCCAGTCACCACTGGAGGCGGCGCTCAACGGCGCCCGGCAGATTGGTTTCACCGTGATCTCGATCAGCATGTCGTTGGTGGCGGTGTTCATTCCGCTGTTGTTCATGGGTGGATTGATCGGCCGGTTGCTCCACGAATTCGCGGTGACCCTGAGCCTCGCGATCCTGGTGTCCGGGTTCGTCTCCCTGACGCTGACGCCGATGATGTGCTCGCGGTTTCTCAAGCCCGAATCCGCGTACAGAGGCGAGGGGCCGTTTTATCGGGCGTGTGAAAAAGCGTTCAACTGGATGCTCGCCAGCTATGAGCACGGTCTGAAATGGGTGTTGCGGCATCAAGGTTTCATGTTGATGGTCTGGTTCGCAACGTTCGTCGCCACGATTTGGCTGTACGTCACGGTGCCCAAAGGCTTCTTTCCGCAGCAGGACACCGGCACCATGATGGGCAACACCGAAGCCTCGCAGGATATCTCCTTCGCGACGATGGCCAAACTTCAGGATCGCGTGACGCGGATCGTCCTCGCCGATCCGGCCATTGACACCGTGGGTTCCTTCGTCGGCGGTGGAGGCGGCTCGACTGTCAACAAGGGGCGTATGTTCATCTCGCTCAAGCCGCTTCCCGTCCGCAAGGTGCGCGCCGACGAAGTCATCAGCCGGCTGCGCCGCAAACTGGCGGACGAGCCCGGCATCACGTTATACCTGCAACCCGTTCAGGACATTCGGGTCGGTGGCCGATTCAGCGCTGCGCTGTACCAATATGCGCTGCAGTCGGCCGACCTGGACGCGCTCAACCACTGGTCATCGTTGCTGGTGGACAGGCTTCGCAAGATCCGGCAACTCACCGACGTCAACAGCGATCAGCAAACGCGCGGCTTGCAGAGCAACGTCGTCATCGACCGCGATGCCGCGGCGCGCCTCGGCGTTTCCCCGCAGGCGATTGACGACACGTTGTACGACGCTTTCGGCCAGGAGCAGGTGGCGGTCATCTACGAGAAATACAACCAGCACCACATCGTCATGGAAGTCGATCCCCAGTATCAACTGGACCCGTCCTCGCTGAACAAGATCTACGTTGCCTCCAACACGGGACATCAGGTCCCGCTGTCGAGCGTCGCGAAGTTCACCACGAGCAACACCAGCTTGTCCGTCAATCACCAGGGCCAGTTCCCGGCCGTGACCATTTCGTTCAATCTGGCTCCCGGAGTCTCGCTGGGCCAGGCGACGGAACTCATCCAAAACGCCGCCCAACAGATGCGAATGCCTTCGAGCGTGCAGGGCAGCTTCCAGGGCACGGCCCGGGTGTTCCAGTCCTCTCTTGCTTCAACCCCGCTTCTTCTGTTGGCCGCTCTCATCACCGTGTACGTCGTTTTGGGGATGCTCTACGAGAGCTTGATTCATCCCATTACGATTCTATCCACGCTTCCCTCTGCTGGCGTCGGCGCGCTCGTGGCGCTCATGGTCTGCGGGATCGATCTTTCCCTCGTGTCCTTCATCGGGATCATCCTGTTGATGGGCATCGTGAAGAAAAACGCCATCATGATGATCGACTTCGCGCTGGAAGCCGAGCGCCACGAAGGATTGAACCCGGAGGAGGCGATCTACAAAGCCTCCATCATCCGTTTCCGCCCGATCATGATGACCACGATGGCCGCGCTCCTAGGCGCCGTCCCGTTGGCCATCGGGCTCGGCACCGGTTCCGAATTGCGCCAGCCGCTGGGGATTGCCGTTGTGGGCGGCCTGCTGTTCTCGCAGGTTCTTACTCTTTATACTACGCCGGTGGTCTACCTCGCCTTTGAACATCTGCGGCAGAGATTCAAGCTCCGCCGTCATAGCCGAACGAGTGAACTTGCCACGGCCCATTAGCACCGATCATGGCTTCCTGCTCCCAGCCCTTTGGCAGGAAGTAAACGTGCAGCCGCCGTGAAACAGGTTGGTTGCGAAGTGCTTTGGCTGAGGTCTATCAATCGTTGGATCTGCAACCGAAATCAACATCGGGAATCCGTCAGTACCCTCTAACTGCATACCTTCCCTAAGCTTTCAACTTGTCCGAAAATCGCCGAGCACGTATGGTCGTTCTTGTGACAGGTAACCAATCCGGTGTATGCAGCCGTATCCGCAGCGATGTGCGACGAGCCGTATGAGACGCCCCGCAAGGCTTTCGGCGCCATCGAAAAACGGGGTGGCACTGTGAGGGATCCATTGGAAAGGCGTCGAGGCGTGTCCCTTCTTGGGGCAGTCTCGCTCTTGGTTGCCGTCCTTGTTGCTCCGAGCCCGGCGACAGCTCATAAAGTCAGGGCCTGGGAGTCGTCAACGGCGAAGTCGATTGTGGAGGACAGCGGTCAACTCCTGGCGGACTATGGGAGTTATCAGCTCTATGAGGTGGACCGTCTCCGACCCGATCTGTTGCAGGATGATAAAGCTGAGGTTCGCGACGACTACAATCGAATTCTTCTCGACGCCGCGAGAATCGATACGACAACAAAAGCAGTGAAGGCGCTCCGCAAACCGGTAGGGGACTTTAATGGCAAACGCATGCATCTGATTCAATTCGTTGGCCCGATGCAGCCCGCGTGGCACGAGGCGCTCAAGAAAACGGGGGCGCAACTCATCGATTACATCCCTGAGAATGCTTATCTGGTGTACGGAGACGCACAATCTCTTGCCAATCTCCAGAGCTTGGCCGGCACGATGAAGTCGGTCCAGTGGGACGGGGAATACCTGGACGACTACAAGATCCACCCGCGCGCCCGGCTGGTTGACGAGAAGGGCCACCAGCAGCAGTTGTCCACGGATGAATTTGCGATTCAGCTCGCGCAGGATCCCGACGCGAATCCAGCCACGCTGGCGCTGATCGGCCAGCTCAAGCTGGAACCGATTCGCCGTCAGTACAACCTGCTGCGATACGTGAATGTTTTCGTGCGACTCCGCCCGCAGGACCTGGGTCTCCTCGCGGCCCAGCCGGACGTGATTTCAATCCAACCATACATGGAGCCGCGCAAACTCGACGAGCGGCAGGATCAAATCGTGGCGGGCAACCTCA
>JBEKZD010000034.1:0-29122 GCA_049510215.1 Verrucomicrobiia bacterium | reverse complement strand
ACCGAGACATGGACAAAGTCACTGCTGTTTTTGGTCACCCGCACCGTGAGTAGGTTGTCGCGCTGGTCGCCTTCATCGAGCGCGTATTTGGCGTTCCGGATCAAGTTCACCAGGATCTGCAGCACCTTGTGTTTGTCGACCAATACCGGCGGAGTATCGGCGTATTCGCGAATGACCTGCACGTCGTGACGCGCCAGCGCCGCGGCATGCATGCGCAGCGCGTCCTCGACCATCTCGGCCACGGGCAGCGACTCCACCACCCCGGAAACCCTGGAGTAGTTCTGCTGCATCGCAACGATCTCCTTGATGTGCTCGATGTTGCTGTTGAGGGATTGAAGCTCCTTGAGGATCTCCGCCTGCTCCCCGGTCAGGTGCTGGGCGAGATTGACCAGGTAATCAGGCAACTGCATGCCCTTCGGATCGCCGCTGAGAAAGGCGGCTAAATCGTCCTTGTGCTCCTGGAGCAATCCAGCCGCCTTGGCCAGGTTCGAGAGTTTGGATTTCCGAACCTTATCGGATACGACTGCAGAAGAGACGTTCAGGCTGTTCAGCACATTGCCGACGTTGTGCAGCACGTTGGTGGCCACTTCCGCCATGCCCGCCTGCCGAGAGGTATCCAGCAGTTGCCGGTGGAGGTTTTCCAGCTTCACCTCGGCGCGCTTGCGCTCCGTGATGTCCCTGAAATTCCAAACGCGTCCGACGATGTCTTCCCGTATATACTGGGGCTGCGAGTACCGCTCCAAGATTTTGCCGTCCTTGAATCCAATCACATCATAGCTCTCGGCGCCCGGGTTCGCGTACAACTCCCGCACTTTGCTCAGAAATCCCTCGGGGTCATTCAGTTGATCGAGAACGGCCGCCATCAACTGCTCGTCATCACGAGACGAAATCACAGCCTCCGGGATGCCCCATATGCTCGCGAACTTCCCGTTGTAGGTCACGACCTTGCCCTGCCGATCCACCACGAGAATGCCGTCGACGGTGGACTCGATCGTGGCATGAAGGAGAGACAGGGAGCTTTCCAACTCACGCGTGCGTCCCTCGACCCGTATTTCCAAGCTCTCGTTCGCCGCCTGCAACGCGGCATCTTGTTGCTGAATCTGGGTCAACATCTCGTTGAAGTCATCGGTCAGCATTCCCAATTCGTCCTGGCTTTTCTTGACCGCACGCAGCGCATAGTTCTTTTGGAGAGCGACGGCGCGGGCTGTCCTGGCCAAAAGCAAGATCGGCTCTGAGAGCCAGCGTTGCAGCTTGGACGACAATAGAAAGGCGGCCAACGTGGAAGCGAACAACACAATGCCGACAATGCTGATGTATTTTCGCAGCCGCACAGACAGATCCCGCAAGTCTGACTGCAAATAGACCGAGCCAACTGTGTCGCCCTTCTGCGTGATGTGACGGCATAGGATCAGGTAGCCGTTGGCGAACTGGTGGCCGTCCGTTTTCATCTTGAGCGGTGAGAAATCTGTTAAGACATCAGCACGACGATACGTGGCAAATCGCTGGTCGTCCTTGGTATAAATACAGGCGGCGGTGATATTCGGTTCGGCGCGCAACGCAGACAGGATTTCCTGAGCGGCCTTGGGATCGTTGAAATCCAAAGCCCCGCTGCTGTTATCGCCGATGATTTGGGCAAGCGTCGTGAGATTCTGGGTCATTGTCTGGCGAAACCCGATGACTTCGTAGGCGAAGAATCCCGCGCAAGCCAATACCAGTGCAACGGTGCTGGTCAGCATGATGACCAGCGTCTGCTTGCGCTGGATGGACAGATTCTGAAAGGTTCGCATCCTAATTCACCTTCTCATCCCCCGGCTTGCCCATCACTACGTCGGCCACGCTCAACAACTTTGAACTGATCTTGAGATTCGCCCGCTGCACGGCGCCGAGATTGATCTCCAGACGAATCTTGTTCTCTTTCTTCGTGAAGTTGATCATCCCCGTTTGCGCGAGAAACCGTTCCGTTTCCCCGACCGTCAAAACTGGGGAGTCCTTGACGGCGTTCAGAATCTCCGGGAGACCCGACTTCTCCGAGGCGCTGATGAACAGGATGTGGCAGCCTTTGTACTCCTGTTCGCTCGACACGTGTTTGACTACCACTGGTCGGCCATTGATGGTTTTGCCTGTGATCGCCTGTTTGAAGTTGTCGCCGAAATTGTCCTGCCCGACCAAACCAATCACGATCGGAGCGCTGTCGTCCGCGAACGCGTGCGGCGGCCAGTCCACGTACTTCGCAAAATTAAAGAGGAAGAGCGCCTTGACCTGGTACTCCGAGAGGGCGGGTGTCTCGGCGGTCGCGATCGTCGCCACACAAGGCAACACCACCGCAGCCAGGACAGCGGTCAGGAGCCGAACCATCGCCGCACGGGCCATGGCCCGCGCCACCGACGGCATATCATTGTGAATTCTATGGTTCATAGCGCCTAAAACTTGTACGTGGCACGAAACGACACGAGCCGACCCGGTTGTGGGATGACGTTCAACGTGCCGTCGCTACCGGCAGGGACCGTATTGTGCTGATCGAACAGGTTCTGCACCTCCAATAGGAACGTCCAGTTGCGCAGCGCGTTTTCCGAGCGCAGCGTCAGATCCGTGCGGAATGCATCCTCGCTCTGGATGCCCGGCGCATTGCCGGCACGCTCGCTGACGAAGTTCTCGCGCGCGGCGAAACTGAGTTTGTCGCCGCAAATGGGAATGACCACCCCGAGGTTGCCAATCCATTCAGGACTGTTGATTGCGGAGCCGGTGCTGTAGTCGGAGGTCTGCCACGTGCTGTTGGCGAACCCGCGCAGGCCGTTGGCGAATCGCTTGTTCAACTCGGCTTCTACGCCCGTGGTATGCACGTTGCAGGCGTTCACAAAAACCGTCGATAATTGATTGTCCACAGTGGCGGTGACGAGATCTTGAGCTTCGTTGTGAAATACCGAGACCCGGCCAAACAGCCCCTGCTGAAAGTCCTGTTCCAGGACCAACTCGTACGTTGCGATGCTCTCCGGCTTGAGATCGGGATTCGCCAGCCCGGTGCCGCTTCCTGCTGGGTAGGTGACCTGGTACTCGCTGGGCGCGCGGAACGCCTGACCGTAAAGCAACTTCACGGTCGTCGCCTTGGCCGCCTGCCACACGAGCGCAGCCCGCGGGGTGACCCGCGAGACGTTGCGGTCAGGATAGTCGTCGAAGCGGCCTCCCGTCGTAAGCTTCAATTGCGGTAGCAAGGTGAACTCGTCCTGCGCGTACAAAGCGTAATAGGAAAAGTCACCATGAGTGCCCGGGTACACGAAGCTGACGGTGTTCGTATTGTCCCACTCGCGCCCGGTTAGTTCTGTCCAGTGGTATTCGTACACGGCCCCGAAGGTCAGCCGATGCTTCTCAAAAGGCTGCCAGTCGAATTGCGCCTCGTAGCCGAGCCGGCGATCGTAAGTCTGCTCCCGGTCAAGTGTGAACTCGGGATCGTCATAGACGAACTGACCGTGATACGGAGTATCTTCGTAATATGCCCGCAGCATGAGCATCTTGTCCCCGCTCAGCGCGTGCTGCCATCGCAACTCGGCCAGGTAATAAGTATCGGCTGTGAAGTTGTGGGCGTCGCCGACGATGGTTTCATACTGTCCGGTCGGTATCTCCTTCTTGCGGTCCGCATACCACAGTTGCGCGGAAAAATCCTGGTACTTGGCCGAGAAATACATGTCAGCAAGCCGCTCGTCGTCGGCATCGTGCGCCCTGCCGAAACTGCCGAACGACAACGAGCGATCGCCCTCGTTGGCCTCGTAATGCCCGCTGAAGAACAGGTCCAATCCATTGGTGAATTGCTGGCCGTAGCTGAACACGCCGCGTCCCAGCGGTGACGAGCCGCCCTCGGCCGAGACCAACGCTCCGTTCAAGTCCTTGCCGCTGCGTGTGATTATGTTCACGGTGGCGAACAGCGCTTCGCTGCCGTACAGAGCCGAGGAAGGGCCTTTTACCACTTCGATTCGGTCAACTGCGTCGAGCATGTCCGGCGTCAACTCGGGGGTGAATGAGTCGTAATACTTGTCATTCAACGGGAGTCCGTTCAACAGGAACAGCACGCGGCTGTTGTAGTCGCTGGGAATGCCCAAACCGCGCACGCCGACGTAGCTGTAGCCGCGGTCGTTGGATATGTACAAGCCCGGCACGCTGGCCAGCGCTTGCGCAAGTGTTCGGTAACCGTACTTCTGGATCTCATCGCGCGTGATGATTGTTACCGAGGCAGGCGCTTGCGATACCGTCTCCTCATGGCGGGAAGCCGCGAACACCTTGACCTCAACATTGACCAACTGCTCCAGCGTCAAGTTCCGCCAATCGTTGGACGCGGAAGATTGTGTCGTCTCATCAGCCGCGACGGCAGTCGCTGCCAACGCAAACCACAGCGCGGCGACCAACCAAACGCCGAGCCGGTCGCGCCGCCACCGTGCCGGCGCGGGCGATGCGTCCACCATGAGGTGACGATTTAGAAGCGCCACGTGATCCTCCCCAAAACGCTCCTCGGAACCTCCGTGACAAGCGTCGTCTTGTAATTGGCGAATTCGGCATGTTGATTGTCCGCGAGATTCTGCCCCCAAATGCCGATCTCCAGCGATTTGATGGGCCGCCAGGTCACTCCGAGATCTACACGCACATACGAAGGAACGCGCGTTTGGGAAAGACCCAGCACGGGGGCAACTTCGTCCACATAATAAACTGCGCCATCCAGTTCGACGTTGTGGGGCAGATCGAGATAGGAGCGGAGCTGGAATTGATTCTGCGGGCTCTGGTTGTTGATCGGTATGCCTCCTATGTTCGGGCTGATGTGCATCTCCAGCAAGCTATAGCTGGCAATCCATTTCCACTTGTCGGTCGCCTGCCATTCCGCCAATAGTTCAGTGCCGTAGGTTTGACCGCGCTCCGCGTTTTCCTGCGTCAGAGGTATCACCAAGTGCGGCGGGGGCGGATTATTCTCGAGTTGAGGGCTGCCCTGAACGAAGTATCTGAGGCGATCATAGACGTTGTAAAATGCAGTCGCGTCGAACGACAACTGCTTGGTCGGCTCAGCCCGATAGCCCAGTTCGTATGCCAAAAGCTCTTCGGACTTGAAATCCCGGTTCCCAAACACAGAAATCAGGATGGGCGGGCCAGACGAAGGCTGAAAGGCCATCCGATTCTGAAGAATATAAAGATCGTCGGCGGAGGGGGTCCTGACGGCGCGCGACACTGCGGCCCAAATCGTCTGTTTCTCTGTCGGCGTCCAGGCCAACCGCGCGCTCGGTTGCACTTCGAATCCCGTGAAATCGTTATGCTCGAACTTGGAGCCGAGCGTCAGATGCAGACGCTCGGGGACAACTGTGATTTCATCCTGCACGAACGCGCTGAAGACCTCGTGATGGCTGACGGCCGGAGTCAGTGACACCCAGAAGTTCGTGGTGACGTGTTCGTCCAGATAACGGTACCCGAGTCCCCACACGATGTCCTGACGCTCACCCAGGGCAAACCGATGCTGCAGGTCGAAATCATACGTCTCATTCCGGATAATCAGCGGCGCATCCTCCTGCCGTATGTGGTCGTAGTACATCTGCAAGGTCAACTGGGACGTCTCGGAGAAGTCATGCGTCCAGCGGCTCAGAACGTTGCCGCCTTCGTTGTGATCAATGTAGTTGACGCGATTCGCAAACGGCGGAGTCAACATCGCCCAGTCGACTGTTTCCCCCGTATCGCTATAGTAGTAATCTCCTTGCAGCGTCAGACGATTGATGTCGGACTGGTCCCAATCGGCTCGGAAACCGCCGCGCGTCGCGTTCCAAGCGTCCGCCGTGCGGTCGCCGTTGGCATCGACAAAGCCCTCGCGGTCGGCATATTTCACATAGGCGCGATAGAACAGGTTCGTCCCGAGCGTGCCGCCGTAACGGGCCGTCGTGGAAGGCTGATCTTCGGTTCCGTAGGTGACTGTCACCAGCCCGCCCTGAGTGTCTTTGGCGTTCTTGGTGATGATGTTGATGACGCCGTTGACGGCGTTCGCGCCCCAGAGCGTTGCGCCGGGTCCGCGAATGACCTCAATGCGATCAATGTCTTCGAGAGGCACATCTTCTGTGCTCCAGTAGACACCCGCAAACTCGGGTGCATAGACGCTGCGGCCATCAATGAGTACCAGCAGTTTGTTCGAGTATTGGTCGTTGAATCCGCGGGAGCTGATCGCCCAGTGATTCGCGTCCATCTGCGCCACGTCCAGCCCCGGCACCATCCGCAGCAATTCGGGAATACTGGTCAGACCCGACCGCCGTATGTCCTCCTGTGTGATCACATAGATGGCCGCCGGGGACTTGAACAAATCCGTCTGCTTCTTCGAAACGGAGGTCACCTGGATGTTGACCAACTGCTCCAGCGTCAAGTTGTTCCAATCGTTGGACGTGGAAGATTGTACCGCGTCATTGGCTGCGGCCACGCTCACTCCCAGCGCAAGCCATAAGGCGGCGACCGCCACGGTTGTTTCCACGCGAGGCAACCTCAAAGTGCCCACGTGCCGAACGATCTGGCTCGGGGTCGCCAAGCGAGCCAGCGTGGTCGTCCATTTATGGTTCTGCAGTTCGGCGTTCATTTCAAAAGCGGTAGCGGATTGAGACAGCCATTGAGGCCGGGTCCACGCTGAATTCGGACATGCGGAGGATGTAATTGTGCTTGGACAAGGTCTGATCCGCCAGCGCCGCGAGATTGTACCCGTCCAGCCGGATCGACCATTTTTCCGATGGGCGGTATTCCAAGCCGAGGTTCACATACAAATTCGGGCCATAAGGTGTCGTATATCCCGGATCGCTGAGAGGCACTGCGGATGGCGGATTCGGCAACGTGGCGGCGTAGTTCGCGTAATCTTTTGCTCCGGGGAATCCCGAGTAGTAAATCACCGAAGAACTGGCGGTCCACTTCTTGGCGAAGTCGTGCACGAGCGCCAGTTTGGTGATCGAGGGCGCCCAGTTCGCCAAGTCGTCCCCATATCCGTACGGCGCGGCGGTAATCCCTTGGCCGGCCGCCGGCAAGCTCTTGGGCACGGAGGCAGCGACGAGTTTCGACACGCCTTCTGACAACGTCAGGCGCGTGGTTCTGTTGCTGAAGGTCAGCAGGAGTTCGCCGCCGGCAATCTGGAAGTGACCGATGGGCGCCGAATGGTACAGGCTGGGGATCCAACCAATGGCGTCGTAGTCCTCGTAGAATCCGTTGCCGCCCACGCGCCACTGATCGGTCAACTTGCGTTCGTATGAAATCTCGTAAGTGCGAAGCGTTTCGGGGTTCGGGATGGTCCGGTGGCGTTCCCATTCGCCCCACAGCTCCTCATCCGAGCCGCGACGGACCGATTGGCCCGCGATGACCTTGAACGTATCCCGTTCTGTCGGCGTGAACACCACCGTGCCGCGCGGTGACAGCAACCAGTCCGTGAAGGTGTTTTTGTCCGTGCGAAAACTCAGGAACGTCGTCCAGTGGTCGTCGATCCTCCACTGGTGCTCGGCCATGAAAGAAATCGTGTCGGTCTGCCAGTCGCGCTGCGAAACCACCGGCGCGCTATCCAACGCATACGAAAATGGCGGATCGTGAAACCATTCGTGGGAGTAATCGGCGCCGAGCGCCACCGAATGCGCGTCGTTCGGAGTCCACGAAACGATGGCGCGGCTGAACGATTCAGACTCCCGTCCGTGCTGGAAGGGCTGCGGGTCATCCCCCATCAACTGGTCGTTGTAATACCAAATGCGGTAGCTCTGCACCAACTCCAGGTTCCATTCCGGCGACAGGTCCTTCTTGAAACGCGCGGTGGTGGTGAGTTCCTGATTCTGGAACTCGCGCCCGCGCGTCCATTCGTCCAGCGGTATGTCCGACGGCCGCGACGCGGTATAAATATCGCGCATGGGCCGGTCTTGCTCGCCGTCCTGCACGAAACGGGTCCAAAACTCGAACGGCCCGGCCACGTAACTCGCGTAAACCTTGTGCCAGAGATCGCCGAACCCGGCTTCGCCGAGGTTTGCGACCGGTCCTTGGAACGGTTGGCCGGCAACGTTCGCGGGCAGGCCGTTGCCGGCCGGATAGGAGTGCCCGATGTAATATGGGGAGTCAGCCCCTTGCACGTCGGCCAAGCCATAATACAAAAACAAGCCGGACGTATCGCTGAATTTGTACCCGTAACGCGCCTCCGCCGCCGAGTATTGATCCACGGCACCCTGGCGCACGTTCACGTCCGCTCCTTGAAACGTCAGTCCGTTGTACGTTTCCACGTCAATGACCCCGATCAGCGCGCCCGAGCCGTGGGTGGCCGACGCGGGCCCCGACAGGACGCTCACCGAGCGGATGTCCCCAAACAACGGCAGATCGCGCTCGATGTCAGCGCCCATCAACGTGGTGTTGTTCAGCGTGATGCCGTCAACTTGGTAAAGGTATTTGTCTTCGCGGTCGCTGATGATTCCCCGAAATCCAAGATGCGGCCCCAACTGGTTGTGGTCGGCGAATTGGGCGTTCGGGACGTACATTTCCAGCAAATGATTCAAATCTTTCGCGCCCGACTGCTCGATGTCCTGAGCGTTGAGTTCCGTCACGTCCACCGGCAGGCGGCGGAAATCCGTCGCGGTAAATCCGGCGGGGCTTCGGACCTCAACATTGACCAACTGCTCAAGTGTCAAGTTCCGCCAATCGTTGGACGCGGAAGATTGTGCCACCTCATCGGCTGCGGCTGCGCTCACTCCGAGCGCAAGCCACAAGGCGGCGACTCCCAAACCGATCTTCATCGCGGGAGATTCCACTGCAGCTGACAAGCGACGCCATAGCCGTCCCGTGGTCTTGATCGTCTGGTTGTCTCTGTATTCACTTTTCACAGTCATCAAGTTTCGCCGCCGATTGGTCGGGTCGACTCCATTGGAATAGTTGGAATAGCAGGGCGCGTGCGCGATACGCTTCACAGGGCAGAGAGCTGTAATCCTGTAGTCTGATTCTTTGTAAGTATTTGTCTTACAGAAGGCTAAGTAGAACGCTTCTAACCAGATGTAGTTCTCCAGCAAAGAGATACTGGCGATCTTGCAGATGAACACAAACCCGCCACCCTCGAGTTTTCTCCCAAGGCATGCCAAATTTGTCACATTGCATGCCAAATTTGTCACGCTGGAGGCTGATTTTCTGGCGCCGACTTCACTTCAAAACGGCCAATTCACCTGCGCGCAGCCGCCAATCAGCCTGCGCCTTGACTTGCCTGAAAGCTTCGTGCCATAGTCCGCGCTTGTCATGGCGGAGAAAAAACAAGCCGGGTCGATGGACAAGATCGTCGCGCTGTGCAAGCGGCGCGGGTTCATTTTCCAGTCTTCGGAGATTTACGGCGGGATCAACGGCTTCTGGGACTACGGCCCAGCGGGCGCGGAACTGAAGCGCAACATCAAAGACGCATGGTGGAACGATGTCGTGCGCAGCCGCACGGATGTGGTCGGCATCGACGGCACGATCATTACCCATCCGCGCGTCTGGGAAGCCAGTGGCCACGTCGAGTCGTTCACCGACCCCATGGTGGACTGCAAAAAATGCAAAGGCCGGTGGCGCGCCGATCAGTTGCCCGATACGAAATGCCCCGAAGGCGGCCCGCACGAATACACCGAAGCGCGCAAGTTCAACTTGATGTTCAAGACCCACGCCGGCCCGGTCGAAGAAGATGCCAGCGTGTGTTATCTCCGCCCCGAGACGGCGCAGGTCATCTTTGTCCAGTTTCTGAACGTACTCAGTGTCTCACGGCAAAAGATCCCGTTCGGCATCGCGCAAATCGGGAAGGCATTCCGCAACGAAATCAACCCGCGGAACTTCACCTTCCGCTCGCGCGAGTTCGAGCAGATGGAACTGGAGTTCTTCGTCAAGCCCGGCACCGACGCGCAATGGCACGAGTACTGGGTGAACGAACGCCTCAAGTGGTACGAATCCATCGGCCTGCCCGCCGCGAAGCTCAGTTGCTACAACTACAAGAAGGAGGAACTCGCCCATTACGCCAGCGCCTGCGTGGACGTGATGTTCGAGTTCCCGTTCGGCGTGCAGGAGTTGGAAGGCATTGCCGCCCGCGGCGACTTCGATTTGAGCCAGCACCAGAAGTTCTCCGGCAAGAGCATGGAATACTTCGACGACGAGACGAAAGAGAAGTACATCCCGCACGTGGTCGAACCGTCGGCCGGCGTGGACCGCATCGCGCTCGCGCTCATCTGCTCCGCGTATGCCGAGGAGACGATCACCGACGAGGGCGGCAAGACCGAAACGCGCGTCGTCATGCGTTTCGCTCCGCGTATCGCGCCCGTAAAGGTCGCGGTGTTCCCTCTCTTGCGCAACCGGCCGCCGCTCGTTGAGAAAGCGAAGGAAGTCTTCAAACTTTTACAGCCGCATTTCACCACCGAGTGGGATGACCGCGGCAACATCGGCAAACGCTACCGCTATCAGGACGAACAAGGCACGCCGTGGTGCGTCACCATCGACTTCGAAACGCTCGGCGAGAAAGGCCCGGAGTTGAAGGACACCGTCACCCTCCGCGACCGCGACACCATGAAACAGGACCGCGTGAAGATCGACGAGTTGGTGCCGCTGATCTTCGCGAAGCTGCGCGCTTAGATTGTCACCCTGAGCTTGTCCGCCTAAGGCGGGCTTGTCGAAGGGTCTCGTCGTACCCCGCGCCTCTGGGTTTGTTTCAGCTTTGCCAGGAACGTTTCGGCCCTTTTCGTTTGCTCTTCCACGTGTCGGGTCTTCTCGTTCAGGTATCGCTGGCCGGTGATCGGTGAGTTTTGCAGGCTGTCGGCCCAGGCGCGCAACTGGCGCGAGATGGATTCGGCCAGTGATTTCAAATCGGAAATCTGATATTTCAAATGCTCGAAGTGCGCCAGCCGCTCCAGCAGGCACAGCATCGACCGGACTTCTCCAGCAGAACCACGCGCGATGTAGAGAAACGTCAGCAGTTCCTGCGTCGTGCCGCGCTCGAAGCCTTCGGCCACGTTGTTGGGCAAGAGGCTCGCGCACAACGACAGAGTCCCTCAGCACGACGCGGTTTAGTTCCAACGTGATGCCGGCAGGAATTCGAAGTAGCCGACTTTGAGTTGGCCGTCTTCTTCCAACAGCACTACTTTCACGTTAAAGGACGGCTTGAAGTTCGGGTCTTTCTGAAGGTCTTCCGGTTTCATGTCCATCTCCAGCGCCGCCTGTCTGAGTTGCTCGGACGTCAACTGTGTTGCGATCTGGCCGTGAACGCTGGCGCGACGGACGTCGGCGGGAATCGAATCGGGCATCGCGCCAATCGCGGACGCCGACTCTATGGCTCCGGATTCTTCCGGGCTGCGGCGGTTGAGCACGTCGCGGTCGGTTGAGAACACCGTGAGCGATTCGACCGATTGCGGCAGGCCGTACAGTTCCTCGACCTTTTTCATCAACTCGGCGAAATTCGCCGGGGTGACATTCATGAACGGCGACTGCTCGTTGCGCTCGAGCGTGAGCGCGTCCGTCGGCGCCACAAACTGGTTCAGCGTCATGCGCGCCTTCGCGTAGCCGGAAAGCAATCCGTAGGCCTCCTGGTACTTCTGGCTGGCGATGGCGTGGACGAACGGCGCAGCCGCTTGCACGGTTCGCAGGTCTTCGGGCGTCATCTGCTGCTGCGCCGGTTCCGCCGGGGCAGCCGGTGCTGTCGGTGCCTCATTCTTGCTGCCGCCGCAACCGGCGAACAAAAGCGTCAGTGTCGCTGCCAACAGAAACCTAACAGCCAGCCGCAATGCGCCTCTCATACCCAACGCGTAGCCCACGGATGTTCCGAAATCAAACTCAAACGCACAACGAAGTTCGCTGGAACAAAGTCCTCGATTTTTCCTTGCCGTTCGCTAACATTTTGCCGAGGGGCAAATCGATTACGCTCAAGCATGAAAGAATACCTGGATCTTATCAGACTGGTGTTGGAGCAAGGGACTCTCAAGCACAGCCGCACGGGCGTCGAGACGATTTCGTATTTCGGCGCGCACTACAGGGTTGATCTTTCCAAAGGTTTTCCGTTGCTCACCACTAAGGAAGTGAACTGGCCGGCCGTGTTGCGCGAGTTGCTCTGGTATCTGTCCGGCGAGGACCACATTCGCAATCTCCGCCAGTACACCAAAATCTGGGATGCGTGGGCCGACGAGAACGGGAATCTGGAAACGGCTTACGGCCGATACTGGCGCCGTTTCCCTCATCCGTATCAGGACGCAAAAGGCCAGTGGCAGGTGCGCGAGGTGGACCAGATTCAGTATGTCCTCGACACGTTGCGCAAGGAACCGACCAGCCGGCGAATGGTCGTGACCGCTTGGGAACCGGGCAACGCCACCACCAGCAAATTGCCGCCGTGCCACTACAGTTTCGTGTTCAACGTACAGGGCGACAAGCTGAGCTGTCACCTCACGCAGCGTTCGGGCGACCTCGCGCTCGGCATTCCGTTCAATCTCGCCGCTTACGCCGCTCTGACGCAGATGATCGCACAGGAGGTCGGCTTGCAGATCGGCTGGTTCAGTCACACGATTGTTGATGCGCACGTTTATACGGCCGTTCCCGGTAGCGACATGGCGGAGTACGATCACGTGCCGGGCTTGCGCGAACAATTGAAGCGCAAGCCGCGCCCGTTGCCGCGTCTGGTCATCGCTAAAAAACCTTTCGACGACCTCAAGTTTGAAGACTTCAAGTTGGAAGGGTACAAGCCGCATCCCAAGATCAAATTCAAGGTGGCCGTATGAACCACGCCCCGAGCGGGATAAAGATCACGCTCATCGCGGCGATGTCTGAAGACAGCACGATCGGCCACGAGGGCAGGATTCCCTGGCATATCAGCGACGACCTCAAACGGTTCAAGCGGCTAACAATGGGCTATCCGATCATCATGGGCCGCAAAACGTACGAGTCTATCGGCAAGCCGTTGCCGGGCCGCACGAACATCGTGCTCACGCGCAATCCGCAATTCCGGGCGCCCGACGGTGTCCACGCATTCGGCGATCTCGACGCCGCGCTCGACTTCTGCCGGCAACAGCAAGCGCAAACCGCGTTCGTCATCGGCGGCGCGGAGCTCTACCGGCAATCCATTGGTCGCGCCGACACGCTGTTGTTGACCCACGTGCACAAACGAATCAGCGGCGACGCAAGGTTCCCCGAGTTCGACCGCTCGCAGTGGCGGGAAGTTTCCCGCCACGACACGGATGAATATTCGTTCATCGAATACACGAGGCGCACACCATGACTGACAACATTTATCACGCCGGCGGCGTAATCCAATTCCTGGGCACGTCCGACGGCCTGCCGTCGGCGGATCGTTTCCACGCATCGCTCCTGGTGCGGCTTGCCGGCCAGATGATCCTGCTCGATGCGGGCGAGCCTTGCAGCCACATGTTGAAGCGGTTCGGCGTGGACTTCAACGCGATCGACGCCGTGATCATCACGCACACGCACAGCGATCACGTCGGCGGCCTGCCGATGCTGATCCAATCGATGTGGCTGGAACAGCGGACGCGACCGCTGCCGCTCTGGATGCCGCGGCGCGCGATTCGTCCGCTGCAAGAGTGGCTGCGAACGTGTTACCTGTTCGACGAACAGTTGCCGTTTCGCATCCAGTGGCGTCCGCTGGCGGAAACCCCGACACGGAGTGTCGGGGCGCAGCGAGTCGGAGCCGTGCGATTTCGCGCGTACCGCGCGACGCATCTCGACTACGCCAGTTCTGAATTTAAGAAGAAATATCCGCAAGTCGGATTCGATGCGTTCTGTCTCTGCCTCGAAGGGGGCGGCAAACGCATCGGTTACTCTGGCGATCTGGGAAGCCTGGAAGACCTGCGCCCGCTCTGCGCCAAACCGCTCGACGTTCTGGCGGTCGAACTGGCGCATTTCCACCCGGACCGGTTGGTGGACTTTCTTCGACCATGCGACGTCCGCCATGTCATTGTCACCCACATGTCGCGCGCCGTGCGTGCGCGCCTGCGCGAGGTGAAAGCACGGTTGCGGAGCTTGCGCCCGAAGAAAATCACATATGCCGGTGATGGCGACGTGATCGAATTCTGACTGCGACATGGCGATGACGGAAGTCGACAACGACTCTCAATGCAGAACAGGTGTGCTAGTCGCTCTACGAGGATTTTGTCTGATGTCGAGACCTGCGCCTATTCGATCTTTCCGTCAGCTCGCACTCAAATCGGTCGCAGTTTCTCTATAGGGTTAGCAGGGTTCAGTTCTTCCCTTGGATCTCTGAATTGACCGGGCACCACTTTTTTGAGGTAACGTAAGAACATTTCAGTGTTCCGCAGTTTGGAAAATTCATTTGGAGAAATATCTTTATTGTGTGCCCAGAAACTTTCGGCAACAATCTGACTCAGATCGCCATGCCACGGCTTGAAGTATTCTCGCGGGAAAGAAGCGATATTCAAAGTCATCAATTTCTCCTTTATTCCGCTCTTTCTGGGAACGAGATATTCAACCGCTTGCCAGAAATTGAACTTATAAATAGACTGGCATTCTCTGCGGGCTTCGTGCGTTAGTACGGTAGCCGACACGTCCATGTCGCGGGAGAGTTGAAAGGCTTCAACGATTGGTTTTCCAGCGAAGCAGTTCTTTTTCACCAAGAATTGTCCAAATGATATAACGCCTCGGACTGGCAATCCATAGTCAAACATGTACCGCGAGAATGCTATGGCCAGGAATATAAAGTTGTTCCATTTTACTTGCTTTGCCTTTTCGTCAGCGTCATTGGCATACGCACTCGTCATCAAAATCGTGTCTGAGAAAGCTATCGACTCTACTTCTCCCAGTAATCTTGTAGCTAGTTTAATGTTGCCTTTCACCGTTCCGATTAGCTGCTTTTTCACGATGGTGTCCGCCTCGGCTATGAATTCGATGACCCTTATTGCGGCCCGATCCAGCTTCTCCTCAGAGTTGTTCTCCAGAAAGTTTTCATACCCTAGTATGTCAAAAAGTCCGATTATGCCCTTCTTCGGTTCTACAGCTGTAGGCTGTTCCTTTGGCGAATTCTGTGGTCTTCGCTTCATAACCGCTAGAACGCTATGATGGCCGCAACCAGCAACGACAGGACCGCCCGCCCGATCCAACCCGACCGCGTCCAAGGACATTCCTTATCGAAGCGCACTACCATACCCTGATACAGCCGTCGCCTCGCTGGCCCAAGTAAATGAGGTTCTCGAATGTATGACCTATGCATAGCATGTCGCGAATCGTAGGCTTTCGGATTGCGGGCGTCAATAATGCACTCGATTATCTGTCATCAGTCACACCCACAACTGACGGTCCAGCGAGCGGTATTGAATGGCTTCGGAGATGTGCTGCGATTGGATGGCGCTAGGAGCGCCATGAATCGCTGCTGAGCGGTCGAGGTCGGCGATTGTGCGGCTCACCTTCAGGATGCGGTCGTAAGCGCGCGCGCTCAGGTTGAGTTCCGTCATCGCCATCTTCAGCAATTCCTGGCATTCCTCGTCGAGCCGGCAATGTTCCTTGATATCTTTCGGCGACATCCGCGCGTTGCAGCTCACGCCATCCCGCCCCGCAAATCGGCCACGTTGGATCTGCCGCGCTTCTTCCACGCGAACGCGGATCGTTTCCGAAATCTCCCCTGTCCCTTCGCCGGCCATTTCCTTGTACTTGACGGCGGGCACTTCGACGTGAATGTCCACCCGGTCGAGCAGCGGTCCCGAAATCTTGTTGCGGTAACGCTGGATCATCGCTGGCGAACAACGGCACTCGCGCTTCGGATCGCCGTAGAACCCGCACGGGCACGGATTCATGGCGGCAACCAGCATGAAATTGGCGGGAAACGTCATCGTGCCCGACGCGCGTGAGATGACGACGCGGCTTTCCTCGATCGGTTCGCGCAACGCTTCCAGCACGTCGCGGTGAAACTCGGGTAGCTCGTCCAGAAACAGCACGCCGTTGTGCGCGAGGCTGATCTCGCCCGGCGTCAGATTCGATGTGCCGCCGAGCAGTCCGGCGTTGCTGGTTGTGTGATGCGGTGAGCGAAACGGACGCGTCGCCACCAACGCCTGCCCTTTTGGCAACAGCCCTACGATGCTGTGGATCTTCGTCGTCTCCAACGCTTCTTCCAGCGTCGTCTGCGGCATGATCGTCGGCATGCGCCTGGCGAGCAGCGTCTTGCCGCTGCCCGGCGGACCGATCATGATGATGTTGTGGCCGCCCGCCGCTGCGACCTCGAGAGCGCGCTTGACATGCTCCTGCCCTTTCACGTCGGCAAAATCAATGTCGTACTGCCGCGTCTGCTGAAAAATCTGCGTTGGATCCTCGCGCAGCGGAGCAAGCTCGCGTTTGCCCGCGACGAACTCCGCCACCTCGCGCAGATTGCGCGCGGGAAAAACGTCGATTCCCTGCACGACGGCGGCTTCGGCAGCGTTGTCGGCGGGAACGATGAGGCCGCGTTTCTTCTGTTCGCGCGCGCACAACGCAATAGGAAGCACGCCGTTGACGCTGCGCACTTCGCCGCTGAGCGCGAGTTCACCAACGATGGCAAAGTCCGCGAGGTTGGGCGCGACGATTTGTTCGTTCACGGCGAGAATGCCGATGGCGATGGGCAAATCGAAGCTCGGTCCCTCCTTCTTCACGTCGGCGGGCGCGAGATTGATCGTCGTGCGGCCCATGACGTATTTGAAGCCGCTGTTTTCAATCGCCGTCTTGACGCGGTCGCGCGATTCCTTGACCGCAGCATCGGGCAAACCGACGATGATCACCGCCGGTTGTCCCCAGCCGGCGTTGACCTCGATCTCGATGGGATACGAATCGATGCCGAGCACCGCCGCAGAATGAACTCTTGCGAGCATGACCTCTCCCCGTTCTCCTTGCCGCCCTTCTTACACAAATGGACGCGACAAGTCGAATATGTTTTTTGGGGAAGTCGGTGCAGATGCCAAAGGCGCGCAAGAAATCCGGCCTTGCCAACCCGGCTGTGAACCGTTAGCATCACGGACATGAAAGCACGCCCCGGTGCTCAGTCGCAATTCGCGCTTCGGATATGAGCGTCTTCACCGATCCAATCTTCCTGAGAGCCATCGAGCGGATCGTGCTCGCCTTGGCCGGCGCTTATCTCGGATTGCTCGGCTACAAGCTCTTTCTCTACGGCATGGCGTCCGGCAGAAGCGCCCCCGGCCCGCAATCGCGTATCGTCACCGCGCTCTACTCCGGTGCCGCTCCCGGCCTTTTTTTCATCCTCGTGGCCGGGCTGGTTGTCATCGTGATGGGCTACACGAGCGGCCCACAACAACCGGCCGCACGGATTCGCACCGGGCCGGTGTCAATGACACGCACCAACGACAGAACCGAATTCCTCAAGCAGATTACCCTGTTAAAAGAAAACGACAAGCTCCACCAGACCATGATTCAGGACCTGAAATTGCAGCTCGCGTCGGCCCGAACAAGCAACACGATGGAGCGAACGGTCGTCGAACAAATGCAGCAATCCGTCAACGCGGCGGCTCCCAACGTGGACGTGAACGCTCTTGCCAGGCAGATTCGGGAGTTGAGCGACGCAGCGGACCAACTCCAAAACGAAAACGACGCCCTCCGCACCGAGAACGCCACCCTCCGCGCGCAAAGCTCCCAGCAGTGATTCGCCATCCGTGGCGCACCCGGCGGCCTGCTCGCGTGCCGTTTACGGAGTCGTGCCCTACCATCGTCAGTAGATGTACGGCTCGCTCAGGTCGAATGCGTTCTGGATGAGGCTGACTGCGTTGGGTTTCCTGGCGTCGTTGCGCATGAGCACTTCGACGATGTCGAACCGGAATTTGATGGGCGGATTGTCGAGCAGCCGCAGGTAATCGAGCGCGACCTTGGTGATGTGCCGTTGCTTGCGTTCGTCCACGGCTTCGCTCGGCGCGCCGAACTGCTCGCTCTCCCTCGTTTTCACCTCGACGAACACCAGCCAGTCTTTGTGCCGGCAGACGATGTCGATCTCACCGCTGCGACTGCGAAACCCGCGCAGCAGGATCTTGTACCCGTGCCGGCGCAGGTATTTCGCCGCCGCCTTCTCACCGCGTGCGCCGAGTTCCTGTTTGGCAGTGGCTGTCTTCGGTCGCCTGAGCCAGTTGAATCGCATGCCCGCCTCACCAATGAAAAAAGTTGTATGGCAAGCGGCACGAAATGAAAAGGTGATTCTGCCCGTGACCTGCCGTCTCCCGCGCTTCGTTAACCCCGAAAGCCTTCGGGGCAGGGAAACGCGGCTACAACGGCTGCCCTGCGGCGCTGCTCGCGAGAGTGACGAACTCGACTTGAACAGGCTCGACGGTCTGGCGCACCGGCGCGAACGATTTGCGATGCACGGGCGACGGTCCGTACTTTTCCAGCGCCGCGAGATGCTCAGGCGTAGCGTAGCCTTTGTGTCGGGCAAAGTTATATTGCGGAAACTGCTCGTGAAGCTTGATCATCATGCGGTCGCGCGTGACCTTGGCGATGACGCTGGCAGCGGCAATGGAAAAGCTCTTGGCGTCGCCACCGACAATCGCCTTCTGGCGAATGCGGATGGCGGGAACGCGCAGGCCATCCACGAGAACATAGTCGGGTTTGACGGGCAGCGTGTCGAGGGCGAACACCATCGCGCGCCAAGTGGCGCGGAGGATGTTGTAAGCGTCAATGACTTCGACGTCGGACATGCCGATGGCCCAGTGGACGTCGGGACGCGCGGTTAGCTCGGCGTAGAGTTCGTCGCGTTGTTCGGGCGTGAGTTGCTTGGAGTCGTTGAGGACTTTGTGGCGGAAATCGCGCGGCAGGATTGCGGCAGCGGCCACGACCGGGCCTGCAAGCGGCCCGCGGCCCGCTTCGTCCACTCCCGCAACGATGGTCGCTCCGTCATCGTACGCGCGCTTCTCGTGACGGAGCGAAGGCATTCAGTTCCCCCGTTGTAGCGGCGCTCTGTGAGCGCCGTTGCTGTAAGCATGCGCATAACTACGGCGGCCATAGACCGCCGCTACGGCATCAGGGTCTCGGAATCGGTTCACAAAAATAGCGGCTACGCCTCTTCGACCTTGGTGGCCGTCTTGCCGACGCGTTTGCGCAGGTAGTACAGCTTGGCGCGGCGCACTGAGCCTTCGCGTTCGACTTCGATCTTCTGGATGAACGGGGAGTTCACCGGATAAACGCGCTCGACGCCTTCGCCATAGCTGATGCGGCGGACCGTGAAGGTTTCGCGCAGGCCCCTGCCCTGCTTGTTGATCACGATACCAGAGAAAACCTGGATGCGCTCGCGGTCGCCTTCCTTGATGCGGGAGTGCACTCTGACACTGTCGCCCACCTTGAAGGGCACAAGGTCGGTTCGCAGTTGTTCTTTCTCAAGTTTTTCAATCACATTCATGGTCTTTCTCCTGTCCAAATTGTCCAGCGCCTGTTCCACGTCCACGGCAGACGGGCGTGACTTGGCACGTTTCACGTGCCGCCCGTCCTACTTTAACAAATCAGGCCTTCGCTCTTTTGTCCGCTGGCGCGCCTGTTCAGCGCGCCACTTCGCAATCGCCGCGTGATCGCCCGACAGCAACACGTCCGGCACGCGCATCCCGTGAAACTCGGGCGGGCGCGTGTACTGCGGCCCCTCCAGCAAACCGCTGGCGAACGAATCGTCGCCCGCGCTTTGCTCGTCGCCCAACACACCGGGCAACAGCCGCACGACGGCGTCCACCACGACCGCCGCGGCCAGCGCGCCGTTCGTCAACACGTAATCGCCGATGCTGACTTCCTCATCGACGAGCGTCTCGCGCACGCGTTCGTCCACGCCTTCGTAGTGGCCGCAAATGACAATCAGATGCGGCTTCTCTGCAAACTCCTGCGCACGCTTCTGCGTGAACGGCGTTCCTTGCGGCGTCATTAACACGACGCACGAATCAGCGTGCTGCAACTTCTCAACAGCTTCAAAGATCGGTTCGGGCTTCATCAACATGCCCGGTCCACCGCCGTACGGCTTGTCGTCCACCACGTGGTGCTTGTCGTGGGTGAACTCCCGCAGGTTGTGCACCCGAATCTGAACCAGCCCCTTTTCGCGGGCGCGCTTCAAAATGCTTTCGTCCAGCGGCCCCTCGAACATCCGAGGGAACAACATGAGTATGTCGAATTCCATCCGTCGCGCTGGCGCTCGTCGCGGTTACTCGTGGCTGCCTTCGCCACTTTCTCCCGCAATGGGTCTGCCTTCCGGCTCGACGATTTCCAGCATGGCCCGTTTGCCGTGTTTGGCAGCGGCGCTCGTCAACAAGGTGCGGATTGCCGTAATGGTGCGCCCGCTTTTGCCAATGACCTTGCCGATGTCGGCCGGGTTCAGTCGCACCTCAAAGACGACGACGCGCTCTCCGTCCACTTCCTTGATGTCCACCTCCTCGGGATAATCGACCAACGCCTTGACCACGTATTCGATAAACGCTTTCATTGCGCTCCCATCCAACAGCCTTCACCGCCGCGCGCGGTCGCGAGCCGTGGGTGTTCCTCAGGCCGTTTTGGCCGCCCGTTCAGCCTTTTCTGCCTTCTTCAAAATGCTGCGCACGGTGTCGCTGGGCTGGGCGCCCCGTTGGATCCAGTATTTGGCCCGTTCCAGATCAACCGCAAAATTGTTTTCGGCCTTCTGGGGGTTATACGTCCCCAGGTTCTCAATGAACCGTCCGTCGCGGGGGCTGCGCCCGTCCGCCACGACAATACGATACCTCGGCACGTTCTTCGTACCCACTCGCCGCAATCTGATTCTTACTGCCACGATTCATTCTCCTGTTGTAGCGGCGGCCTATGACCGCCGTGTATTTCAAATCCATCTTCGGCGCTCGTTCACCCCGACATTGGATGTCGGGGCAGGGAGCGCCGCTACAGTTACGGGGCCAGCTTCGGCAATGCGCCTTTGCGCATCATCGCTTTCTGCATCTTGCCCATGTCTTTCATCATTCGCTTCATCATGCCGAACTGCTTCAGCAAATCGTTGACCTCAGCCACGGTCGTCCCGCTCCCACGAGCGATGCGCGTACGGCGGCTCGCATTCAAGATTTCGGGACGGCGGCGCTCTTCCCGCGTCATCGACTGCACAATTGCCTCGACGCGCTTGAGTTGAGAGTCGCCCGGGCCAAGGTCTTGCATTTTACTCATTCCGGGCAACATGCCAAGCAGATTTTCCAGCGGCCCAAGTTTCTTGAGCTGCTGCAGTTGCCCAAGGAAATCGTCAAAGTTCAAGCTCTGGTTGGCGATTTTCTGCTGCATCTCCTCGGTGTTCTTCAGGTCGAACGCCTCCTGGGCCTTTTCCACAAGCCCCACCACGTCGCCCATGCCCAGGATCCGTCCCGCCATCCGCTCCGCATAAAACGGTTCAAGGTCGTCCAGCTTCTCACCGACGCCCGCAAACTTGATCGGCTTGCCCGTGACCGTGCGCATCGAGAGCGCCGCGCCGCCGCGCGCATCGCCGTCAAGTTTGGTCAGCACAATTCCCGTGATCTTGAGCGCCTTGTCGAAATGCTCGGCGATGTTGACGGCCTCCTGCCCCGTCGCTGCGTCCGCTACGAGCAGGATTTCCTTCGGCGCAAGCAAATCGCGCATCCGAACAAGCTCCTGCACCAACTCTTCGTCAATGTGCAGTCGCCCCGCCGTGTCGAAGATCAACGTGTCGCGTCCCTGCGCCTGCGCGGCCGAAACCGCCTGCCTGCAAATCTTCATGACATCTTTCTCATCGCGCATCGAGAACACCGGAATCTGCAATTGCCTGCCGAGCGTCTCCAACTGATCGATCGCTGCCGGTCGGTACACGTCGCACGCCACGAGCAACGGCTTCCGTCCTTGCTTTGCCAGCAGCTTCGCCAGCTTTCCACAAGTCGTCGTCTTGCCGCAGCCATGCAGCCCGACCACCATCCAATTCCCGGTTTTGTTTGGTGGCACAGGCGTCCCTGCCTGTGTCTCCCCACCGCCCATCAATACGACCAGTTCATCGTGAACAATCTTGACGATCTGCTGGCCCGGCGTGACGCTCGAAAGAACTTCCTGACCGAGCGCGCGCTGCTTGGTGCGCTCGACAAAATCCTTAACGACCTTGTAGTTGACGTCCGCTTCCAACAGCGCGAGCCGCACTTCGCGCAGCGCATCGGCGACGTTTTTCTCCGTCAGTTTGCCGTACCCGCGCAGGTTCTTGAAAACGGCCTGCAACTTCTCTGAAAGTGAATCGAACATAGGTCAACCGCTCGCCCGCCAATATCAGCCTTCCGCGAAGATGTGCAAGAAAATTAGAACCCATCCGGAAACTCCTGTCGGTTGTCACCCTGAGCGAAGCGAAGGGTCTCTGTCGTTCGGGAAATTTTGGAAACACCAGAGATTCTTCGCTTCGCTCAGAATGACAGATTCTCGGGAATGAGTATTCCGTATAGTTTCTAGGCTGACAGGCCAAGCGAGCAGACGATAACGATGTTGCCGTGTTTGGCAGACAAACCGGGCTTTACGCTCTCACGCTCAACGCTGTACGAGGAATTACTCCGCCACCCGTTCGATCTTTGCGCCGAGGTGTCGCAGCTTTTGGTCGATCCGTTCGTAGCCACGATCAACGTGGTAGATGCGGTTAACCTCGGTTTCCCCATCGGCCGCCAGCCCCGCGAGCACCAGCCCCGCGCTGGCGCGCAGATCGCTGGCCATGACAGGAGCACCGCTCAGCTTCTTGACGCCTTTGACGATGGCGCTGTTGCCTTCCAGCGAAATGTCGGCACCAAGGCGCGACATTTCGCTGATGTGCATGAAGCGATTTGGGAAAACCTTTTCGGTGATCACGCTGATGCCCGGCGTCACGGTCATCACGGCGCTCATCTGGGCCTGCATGTCGGTCGGAAAACCGGGATACGGCATCGTGATGACATCGACCGGTTTCAACTCACCCGTGCTTTGAACGCGGATCGCGCCGTTGGTTCGTTGGACGCTAATGCCCACCTCCTCAAGTTTGTCGCGCACGGCGTGCAAATGATCGGCGCGCGCCCCTTTAATTTCGATGTCGCCACCTGTAATGGCAGCGGCCGTCATGAACGTGCCCGCTTCGATCCGATCGGGAATCACTGTATAGTCGGCCCCGTGAAGCTGCTCCACACCCTCGATTTCGATAATGTGGCTGCCGCCGCCCTTGATTTTCGCGCCCATGGCGTTCAGGAAATTGGCGAGGTCTTCAACCTCAGGCTCGCAGGCGGCGCTTTCGATGTACGTCGTACCCTTGGCCAGCACGGCGGCCATCATCACGTTGCCCGTGCCCAGCACGGTCGAACCGAAACGGCCACCCATGAATACATCCGTGCCAACCAGTTCATGGCACCGCGCATGGACGTAGCCGTTTTCCACCAGCACTTCCGCGCCGAGCCGTTTCAGTCCCTTGATATGCTGGTCAATCGGCCGGTCACCGATCACGCAGCCACCGGGCAGCGACACTTTGCAGTTGTGCAGCCGCGCGAGCAACGGACCAAGCAAGCAGACTGAGGCGCGCATCTTGCGCACCAGCTCGTATGGCGCGACGCCGAGCGGATGATGCGCCTGCGCTTCGACGATACCTTCCTCCTTGTGATGCGTCACCTTCACGCTGAGCCAGCGCAGGATGTCGCACATGAATTGGATATCGCTGAGATTCGGCACGCCGCGAATGACACACGGTTCACTCGTGAGTAACGTGGCGGCGATAATTGGCAGCGCGGCGTTCTTCGAGCCGCCGATCTGAACGGTTCCGCGAAGCGGATTTCCCCCACTGATGATAATCTTTTCCATAGCTCCCTCCTTGGTGAAAGCTATTTGGCACTTCACTACGTCTGTTGTAGACGCGCTTCCGTGAAGCGCGGTCCCCACGGCGCTTCGTAGAAGCGCCTCTACAACCTCGGCACGGCGACGATGACACGCTCGTGTCCCTGCAAATCTTTCACGACCCGATCGATTTCGTATCCTGCTTTGACAAACAACGCTTCGACAGCCGCGCGCTGACCCGCACCCATTTCCAGCGCGACGAATCCCGAAGGCTTCAAGACACGCTTGGCATCCATGACCAAGCGTTGAATAACTTCGAGCCCATCCTCACCCGCCGAGAGTGCACGCACGGGCTCAAAGTCTCTAACCTCCTTCGGCAGCTTCGCCAGTTCCCCCGTGGCGATATAAGGCGGATTCGAAACAATCACATCCGCACGCAAGCCGTCGGGCAAAACTCCTATCAAATCGCCCTGCAAAAAGCGAATGTTTTTTTCAACTTCGTGCCTCGCCGCGTTGGAAGCCGCCACTTCCAAGGCCTCCGCGCTCACATCCGTCGCATAAATTTCAATTTCTCCGGTGGCACAGGCGTCCCTGCCTGTGGCCATCAACTTCTTCGCCAGCGCCACCGCAATGCAGCCGCTGCCAGTGCCGACGTCAATGATGGTGAGCGGTGAGCCGTAAGTGGTGAGTGGAGCGTCCGTTGGTGGCACAGGCGTCCCTGCCTGTGGCTGTTTGCCCTTCAACCTCTCCAGCACCGTCTCCACCAACAACTCCGTCTCCGGTCGCGGGATCAACACGCGCCTGTCCACCGCAAACCTCAGCCCTAAAAACTCTGCCTCGCCCGTGATGTACTGCAACGGCTCGCCCGCCGCCCGCCGCTTCACCAACTCTCGCAGTTTCTCCAGCGTGGCCTCGTCCAACTCCCGTTCGAATTCGACATAGAGATCGAGCCGCTTCTTTTTCAGGAGATGAGCCAGCAGCAACTCGATGTTCAACCGGGGCGACTCAATCCCATGCTTCTCGAAAAAAGGAGTCGTCTTGTTGATGACATCCAAGATGTGCACGGGCGGGAGATTACACAAATGAGCGAAAGGGTGAAAGGATAGACCAAGTGTATTGCGGCCTTGTAAGCCTCGCGTGTAACCTTCTCGTTCCCGCGCTTCCTGTCCCTGACAAAATGTGCGGTGGCTTTGCGTGACAGCCAGCACCTGTACGAGCTTACTGAGCATGCCGCCTTCAGAAAGTCTGGCAGCGAATACTCGGGGGCCGGCATGACGCTCTTCAGTCCTCTCTCCCTGCCACGCTTAAACGCTTCTGGTAATCGTCCGTCATCAGGGTCTCAATCAACTCGTCAAGGTCGCCTTCAAGTATCGCTGGCAAATTCTGAATCGTGAGGTTGATGCGGTGGTCGGTGACGCGGTTTTGCGGAAAATTGTAGGTGCGGATTTTCTCGCTGCGGTCGGCGGTGCCGATCTGGCTGCGACGGGCGGCGGTCAGCTTGGCCTGTTCTTCCTCCTGTCTGTGCGCGAGGAGACGCGAACGGAGAACGCGCAACGCCTTGTTCTTGTTTTTCAACTGGGAACGCTCGTCGGCGCAACGGACGATGAGGCCGCTGGGTTTGTGGTGGATTTGGACGGCGCTGTCGGTTGTGTTCACGCCTTGGCCGCCGGGGCCGCTGGCACGGCAGACGGTGATCTCAAGTTCCTCGGGTTTGATCTGCACGTCCACTTCCTCGGCCTCTGGCAAAACGGCAACCGTCGCCGTCGAAGTGTGAATGCGGCCTTGTGCCTCGGTCTCAGGCACGCGCTGAACGCGGTGGACGCCGCTTTCGTAGCGGATCTTCCTGTAAACATCCTGGCCGAGCATCGAGAAGACAATTTCCTTGAACCCGCCGCGTTCGCTGGGGCTGGTGTCCATCACCTCAATCTTCCAACCCTGCGCATCCGCGTACTTGCTGTACATGCGGAACAAATCGGCGGCGAACAACGCCGCTTCCTCACCGCCTGTGCCGGCGCGGATTTCGACGATGGTGTTGCGCGAGTCGTTCGGATCAGGAGGGACAAGACCGATCTGCACATCGCAAGAGACTTTCTCCAACTCCTTCCGGAGCGTCTCCAACTCTGCCTTTGCCAATTCGGCCAACTCGTGATCGCTACCGCCAGCGAACTGCTCGTTCTCGACAATCTGTTTCTGAATCGCTTCCCAGCGCGCATGGTCGGCAAGTAGTTTCTTGAGTCGCTGGAGTTCGCGCGCCAGCTCGCCAGCGCGCCGTTGATCGGCATAGACCGCTGGATTGGCGAGTTCGGCCTCGAGTTCGGCCGCTCGCTTGCGAAACTTTTCGATGTTGGGAAGGACGTTCATTGTTTCAGTTGGCAGCACAGGCGTCCCTGCCTGTGAAACTGGGGAACGCAGGCAGGGACGCCTGCGCCACCAAAGGGAAGTGCAGCTACTTGGCTTTCTTGGCGTACCGCTTCTGGAAGCGTTCAACGCGGCCCGCCGTGTCGACGTACTTCTGCGTGCCCGTGAAGAACGGATGACACTTCGAGCAGATGCCGATACGCATGTCTTTGTGTGTGGACCGGGTCTTGATGATGTTGCCGCACGCGCAGTGGATGACCGCATCGACATATTCTGGATGAATCTTTGCTTTCATGATCAAGAACTGGGAACGTAGCGGAATGCACCGCCGGTTGCAAGTTGAATTTAACCGTTTGGAGTGCTGCGGCTTGACGCAGCTTTGGGAGAACGGCAAAGCGGTGACAAGTCGCCGCACTCCAAAATCTATTCGTGGCGTTTGACGATCAGAGTGGCGTTGTGGCCGCCGAAACCGAGTGAATTATTGACGCAGACATGGACCTTCATTTCGCGAGCCTTGTTGGGAACGTAATCGAGGTCGCACTCGGGATCGGGGTTTTCGTAGTTGATTGTCGGTGGCACGATGTTGTGCTGGATGGCCAGCGCACAAATGGCGGTTTCGACCGCACCTGAAGCGCCGAGCAGGTGACCGGTCATCGACTTCGTCGAGCTGACGGCCAGCTTCTTCGCATGCGCGCCGAAGACCTTCTTGATGGCCTGCGTCTCGCATTTGTCGCCGACGGGCGTGGACGTCCCGTGGGCATTGATGTAATCGATCTGCTCGGGATTGAGTCTGGCATGGTTCAACGCCATCACCATCGAGCGGGCTGCGCCTTCGCCTTCAGGAGCGGGTGAGCTCATGTGATAGGCGTCGCCCGTGATGCCGTAGCCCACAATCTCACAATAAATGCGCGCGCCACGTCGCTTGGCGCGTTCGAGCGATTCGAGAATGCAGACGCCGGCCCCCTCGCCCATGACGAAGCCGTCGCGCTCCGCGTCAAACGGGCGGCTGGCGCGCTGCGGCTCGTTGTTGCGGGTGCTCATGGCGCGCATCGAGCAGAAACCTGCGTAGCCAAGTTGCGTGATGGCCGCCTCGCTGCCGCCGGCGATCATGACGTCAGCATCGTTGTGGACAATGGCGCGAGTTGCTTCGCCGATGGCATGCGTGGCGGTGGCGCACGCCGAGACGACGGCGAGATTCGGACCTTTTGCGCCGAGCAGCATCGAGACGTAGCCGCTGGCCATGTTGACGATGAGCATTGGGATCATGAATGGTGAGACGCGCCCAGGGCCTTTCTTGAGCAGGATCGCGGTTTGCTCTTCGATCGTTTCCATACCGCCGATGCCCGAGCCGATCAGCACACCGACACGGTTCAAATCTTCCTTGTCGCACTCCAGTTTCGAATCGGCAACAGCCAATTTTGCGGCGCCGATGGCGTACTGGGTGAAACGGTCGGTGCGACGCGTTTCCTTGGCGGGCATGAAATCTTCGGGGTTGAAGTCCTTGACCTCACCGCCGATCTTGCAGTCAAAGTTGGTGGTGTCGAACCGCGTCACCGGACCGATGCCGCTGTTGCCAGCCAGCAGATTCTGCCAGAAAACGTTGAGGTCGCTGCCCAGCGGGGTGACGACTCCCATCCCTGTGATGACAACGCGCCGTTCGCTCATGGTGACTCGTAAATGCCGGTAAAAAAATGGGGCACAAAGCGCGAAATTGCAACCTGCTTCATGCCCCAAACCCGAGGTGCCGCAATGGCAAATCGCTGGTTACTTCTCGCCGCGCTCCTCGATGTATTTGACGACATCGCCGACCGTTTGCAGTTTCTCCGCATCTTCGTCGGGAATTTCCGCGCCGAACTCTTCCTCAAACGCCATCACCAGCTCGACCGTATCCAACGAGTCCGCGCCCAAATCCTCGATGAACTTCGCTTCGGGCGTCACCTGGTCGGGATTCACCCCAAGTTGTTCGACGATGATTTCCTTTACGCGATCTGCCACTGATTTCTCTGCCATGGTTCTTTCTCCTTAATTGTTGCCTCTTTACGCGAAGCAATGCCTCGCTGTCAAAACCTTCTTTTCGAAAATCCCTCTGCCTGGATTTTAGAGCTTCAACCCGCCATCCACGCCGACCACCTGTCCCGTGACGTAGCTCGACAGATCGCTCGCCAGGAACAACACCACGTTGGCCACATCCTCCGGCGTGCCCAACCGTCCCAAACCAATGAAATCCGTCTGCGTTTTCTTCGCCTCCTCGCTCAGTTTGTCGGTCATCGGCGTCTGGATGAACCCGGGCGCCACGGCGTTGGCGCGAATGCCGCGCGACGCAAATTCCTTCGCCACCGTCTTCGTCAAACCGATCATGCCGGCCTTCGACGCCGAGTAGTTCGCCTGCCCCGCGTTGCCCGCCACGCCGACGATGGAGGCGATATTGACGATCGCGCCGCTGCGCTGCTTGAGCATCGTGCGGCTCAACGCCTTGGTAAACAGGAACGCGCCCTTGAGGTTCACCCCCAGCACCAGATCCCAGTCTTCCTCGCTCATCCGCAGCAGCAATCCGTCGCGGGTGATGCCGGCATTGTTCACCAAAATATCCACCCGGCCAAAGTCGGCGACGATTCTGTCGCAAACCTCGGAAACCTGTTTGCCGTCGGCCACGTTCACCGCGTAGGCGAGCGCTTTCGTGCCGCCCTTCGCCAGGCTGTCGGCGACCTGCTTCGCGTTGTCCAACATCACGTCGCACACAGCAATCGCGGCGCCTTCGCCCGCAAGCTTCCGCGCAATCGCTTCGCCGATACCACGGCCCGCGCCTGTGATCACCGCCACCTTGTTTCCCAGGAGCCTTTCCATGGCGGTCTGTCTAGCCAGCCGCGCCTCTGCTTGTCAACACCAATCGTGGCAAGAAAGCACGGAATTGGCCGTTCCAAACGGGCGCCAAGCCGCCCACCCTATCGCGTCAGCTTGGCAACGGTGGCGTCCAGCGTTGCGCAGTTGCTGACGGAAAGCATCTCCACATCCCGGTTAATGCGTTTCATCAAACCGCTGAGGACGTTGCCGGGGCCGAGTTCGATGAAGCGGGTGAAAC
>JBEKZD010000033.1:0-29187 GCA_049510215.1 Verrucomicrobiia bacterium | reverse complement strand
AATCATCAACTTCCGTTCCTCGTGAATCTGCGAGATGAACTCCAGCAAGGCGTGCGTCGCCGCCGCATCCACGCCGGCGGTGGGTTCATCAAGCACGAGCATGTTGGCCTTTGTGGCCAGCGCGCGGGCGATGAGTACGCGCTGTTTCTGACCGCCCGACAACTCAGCGAATCGTTGGTGCGCGAATTCTTCCGCACCCGTGGCGTGCAAACATTCGTGAATGAAGTCGCGTTCACTCGGCGGGACGCGACGGCCCGGTCCGACGCGCCCGTACACGCCCATGAGCGCCACGTCGAATCCCGTCAGCGGATAGAGCGGATCGAGCACGATGGTTTGCGGCACGTAGCCGAACACGACCGGGGTGTCAGCGGGCGCGTCGATGTGGATGCGGCCGGCGACCGGCGGTTGGAGGCCCAGCAGCGTCTTGAGCAGGGTGGATTTGCCCGAACCGTTCGCGCCGAGCAGGGCGGTGAAACTGGCGCGGTCGATGGAAAGCGAAATGCCGGAGAGCACGGGCTGGTTGTTGTAACCGATGCTCAGGTTGTCGAACGTGATAAGAGATTCGCTCATGGATGTATTAGGGTGGGCCTGCCCCGAAATTTTTCGGGGCAGGCCCGTGTCCCGTGTGTTCATTTCTTTTCTGCCGCGACCAGCGTATGGATGATGTAATCCATCATTTCGATATACGTGTCCGTTTGCGGCACGCCGCCCGGCATGATCGGCAGTTTCACCAACGCGGCACCGGTCTGTTCGGCGATGAGCCTTGGCACTTTTTCGGGGAACTGCGGTTCGCGCACAACGAGCGGGACGTGTTGGGCCTTCATCGAGGTGATCAGTTCCTCGATGTGACGCGCCGTCGGGTCGATCCCCGGCTTCAGTTCGATGGTGCCGAAATACTTCATGCCGAAACGATCGGCGAAGTACGCCCAATGTTCGTGGTAGGAAACGAACTTCGCACCTTTGAGCGGCTTGGCCTCTTCCTGCCACTCGGCGATTTTGGCGTCGAGCTTGGCGAGGTAGGCGTCGCGGTTGCGGGTGAACTCGGCTTGGTGCTCCGGCGAGTTTGCGGCCAGCGCATTGTAGATGTTCTGGATCGCAGTTTTCGCCAGCACAGGATCGAGCATGTAGTGGGGGTTGCCATAGGGATGAACGTCCCCTTCGGAGTGGTCGGTTGACTTGGGCACATCCACGGGGGCAATCCCCTGCGAGCAGTCCACGTAGCCGGGCGTTCCCTTCTGGATGCGCGGATTCTTGCTCGCTTCCAACAAGGCGGGCAGGAATGCATGCTCGCAGTCGAAGCCCACCAGTACCAAAAGGTCGGCCCGATTCATCAGCGGGACGAAACTCGGTTTCATCGGCACGCCGTGTGTGTCTTCAACGCCTGTCGCCAAGCTGTGAACGTCCACCAAGTTGCCGCCGACTTCGCGTGTCAAGTCTGCGAGGTCGGTGAGCGTGGTCACCACGCGGATTTTGGCTGCGTGCGCCGGCATCACTGCGGCCAGCGCCGCGAACATCAACATGTAAAGGAGTTTTGATTTCATTGTATGATTTCCTTCCGCTTAGCGTTGTTGCCAGCCGTGTGAATGCGCGCCGATGATCCATGCCCATTGCAGGTACACGGCATCGTCGCCTTTCAATCCAGAAACGGCGTTGTGGTCGGTATGGGTGTACTGCAGCCGCAGTTGATTCCAGTGGCTGATCGCCAGCGTGAGGAATGGTGAGTAGGCGAAGGTTTGGTCGTGCTCGTTCTCCGCGTTCTCCACAAAGTCGAATAGGAAGCCGCCGCTCCACCGCCGGCTCCACTTGTAGGCAAGATACGAATAGAGTCCCACCGAGCCGACCGAACCGTTGAACTCATCACCGTTCCCGGCAATCCCATCGGGATCGATCAGGTAGCGGTTGTCGCTGTACAAGACTTCGGTGCCCCAGGTGAGGCTGCGAAACTGATTGTCCCGAAGCGGCACGTAGCGCAGCGAGAAATCCAGTCCCAGCAACCGCCGCTCGCGTTCCGTCAATGTGCTTCCGTTGGGCTGCAAGACCGCGCCGCCGCGATCTTCGGTCCGTGGGTTGAACAGCGCGGACACGCCCGTTTCCGCCTGCCAATCGGATGTCAGATCGAAGTACGTCGAGAGTCGTCCCCAGTAGTTCAACTCGTCAATGCTGCGGAAGCCGCCGGGATTGTTGGGATTCGGGCTGTCCGCACCGAACTGATCGCCCACGCCCAGCGTCAAGCTGACGTAGTGCTCGACGGGCACCAGCCAATTGATCTGCAACCCGTCCGACCTTGACTCGCCGCCGATGTACTGATCAAGCGCCAGCGGCCGATTCACGAACGGCAGTTCATGATCGTGAATGTACGCCAGCCGCCCGAACTCGCCGAAGAACCGCCCGGCCTTCAACTCCAGATTCCACGGCAACGAGGTCGTCTGGAACGCGGCTTCTTCGATTCCCAGCGTTGCCTCGCCGGTGACCGGATCGGCCGACGCATTGATCACCGCGTAGCCCTTCGCGAACGGATCCACCGAGGCCGCCACGTTCAACTCCACCGAGCGTTGCCATACGTCGAACCCACCCGGCCGATCACTGCCGGTCTCGCTATCGTTCCTTGACCGATACGAGAAGACCGTCTCGCCCACCAACCCGATGGACGGGTTGAATTCACTGAGCAAGGTCTTCTTCTGTGCTTCTACAACCTTGTCCACTTTCTCATTCAACTCCTGCATTTGCCCCGGCGTCACCGCTTGCGGTGATTGCACGGCGGCAGGCGGCGCTGAAGTCTTACCCGCCTCCAATTCCTGTATCTTCTGCTGCAACTGCTGCATCTGCTGCTGCATCTGCTGTACTTGCTGCTTGAGCGCGTCGAGAGCGGAGTCCATCCCATCGGCGCGAACGGCGGACGGCGCGATGAGCGCCATCGTCAATACGATTCTGCAAAGATATTTCTTCACCTTGAATTCCTCCTGTGAAATACGGTGAATCGGCCCGACACGACCGGCCGTTGGTTTAGTTTGGGAACAACCCGACAGAGTTATGCCGGAGTGACAGGAGGAGCGCGACTGTGGGAGGTGAACGGAACGAAAACGTGCACAGGTTCGACGGTGAAACTGCGCAACGGTATTTCCACTCGGTGACACTCAATCGGGGTGAAAACGAGCGGCACGTCGGTGTGGGCACTGATCTGCCAAACGCAGGCAGCGCAATGGCTGTCGGGGGCAAGCGCGCCACCCTCGTGGTGGTGATGCATGTTGCCCGCGAACAGCGCAACGGCCACATAAAGCAAACAGACTGCGAACGTGATTGTCCTTGCTTTCATCCTGCGTCAGGCAACTTTGGGGCAATCGCGCCAGAAAGTCAACTCGGCACGCGGTCATTTCGTGGCGCAAGGTTCCACGAATGGCTCAGCCACGGTTGCGACAGTCGGGTCCAATAGATCGCAGTGGCACTGTTGCTGCTCCTATCGGGTTGTATGCAACGTCTCATTCGTTTCAAATCGGCAGTCTTGATTGCGTGCATCGCGACGGCAAGTGTCATCACCCCCATCGACGCGCATGCGGGCATTGGAGACTTCTTCCACAATCTTTTTCATCGAAAGCAACCCAGCCAAACTCAAAAGCAATCGCGGCATCAAACACCACAGAAATCCAAAAAGAAGCAACCCGCCAAGCTGAAGAAGTACAAGTTCCAGGAGCACGGAGGTTATTAACTCGCGCACACCGTCTGCCGTGCTGCATTGCGATCCCCGCACGAACTTTCGTGTTTTTAATCTTTTTCGCGCGGGCTTGCATTGGCAGGGGGGATTCGGTACAGTTCGGAACCCAGATGAAAGTGACTTTGTATGCCTCCTGAGAAACGATTGCGCGTGATGGTGGTGGACGATCAGACAGCGGTGTGTGAAAAGAAAGTTGGCGTCGGAGACAAGTTGAATCATCCATGGCTGTTATGATGACCGAGAAAAATTTTCAGATTGGAGTCAAGTGCGGCGGGATTGCCTTGGCGATTTGTGTCATCGGCAGTTTGTACTTCGTTTTGCGATTTCGAGAGGTCTATCGCGACAGGGTGCGGGCTGAGCAACAATTGCAGCAGTTGTCGGCACGGCAGCAAGCACTTGAGAATGTGCTTCGCGGGTTCATTCCGCTGGCGGCCAACGATCCCAAAATCGCCGAGATTTTACAGCGGTATCGGGTCAACAGCGGTGCGTCTGCCACCGCGACGAACCAAGGACAGGATCTCAAGCCATGAGCGCGCCAGAAGACGCAAGCCCCATCGATCAACCATCGATGCCAACGGAACATGCCGCAACTGCTCCGGAGCCGCCGCTTGATGTGGCGCGGGCATTGTGGCAGTTACGGATACTAACCTGCTGGTTAGGGCTCGGCCTGCTGGCGATGAGCTTGGCGTTCAATGCGTTTGTCTGGAAGCAGAATCGCAACCTTCTCGCCGAGATCCGCTTTCGAACTCAGCAGGCGGTCCAAATCCAAGACAATCAACAGCGGTTGCGTCCGCTCGTCGAAGAATTGGCGCAGTACAGCCGCGGCAACCCCGAGTTGATGGCGATCTTCAAACGATCTGGCTTCGAGATCAGGTCTCAGCCTGCCTCTGGTGCGCCGTCCTCTTCTGTTCCCACAGTGAATTAACCTGCGTTGACAGCGGGCTGATGCCCGGCGCGGCGATGCTGGTCTTTAGTGGTTCCTGCCCCAAGGCGTGTAGCGCGTCCTCGGCTGCAGCCGCTTCAGCCTGCTTCTTACTGCAACCGTGTCCGCGTCCGATTGCGCATCCTTCCCATTCGACCACCGCTTCGAAGTACTTGTTGTGGTCGGGGCCGGACTCCTCAACAACTCGGTACACGGGATTGGCCGCCGATCGAGCTTGGAGAAGCTCTTGGAGGAGACCTTTCGGATTTTGACGCGGGGTGGATTGTTTGATTTGCTTGAATTCTCCAGCAAACTGCGTGGAAATGAATTTGCGCGCCGCGCGAACGCCGCCATCCAGGTAAATCGCGCCGAGCAAGGCTTCGTAGGCGTCCGCTAGATTTGAAAGACGTTCGCGGCCTCCGCTGGCTTCCTCACCCTTGCCCAGCAGCAGGTATTCCCCCAACTCGATGGCCTGCGCGCGCCGATAGAGCGCGTGGCGATTGGCCAGGTGGGCGCGGATTTGAGTGAGCTTACCTTCGGGAAGGTCAGGGTATAGTTTGAAGATGTGATCCGTAAGCATCAACTGCAACACGGCGTCACCGAGGAACTCGAGTCGCTGGTTGTGGTGATTGCCCGGACCCCCTTTTTCATGAGCCAGCGATGGATGCGTGAGCGCCTCGATGAAAAGATCAGGATTCTTGAATTCGTGGCCGATCGTCTTCTGCAGTTTCTGTCCGTGCATACTTCGCTCGTTCGATTCGTTGCGGTGGGATTTTGGACTCGATGAATCTCGGGGCGGAAATCCAACTGCAATAATGGAATCGTAGCCACAGGCTCCAAGCAAGTCGAGCAGGAAATTCAGCGCCGGCCGGAGCGGGGATGAAACCGATAGTGGGTATCTTTGAGCCGGCCTTGGTCAACGTGAGTGTAAATCTGCGTCGTGGAGATGTCAGCGTGACCGAGCATCTCCTGGATGACGCGAAGATCGGCGCCATTATCCAGCAGGTGAGTCGCAAAACTGTGCCGCAGGGTGTGGGGTGTGATGTTTTTGGTGATTCCAGCATGGCGCGCGTACTTCTTGATGAGGTGCCAAATCGTCTTGCGACTGAGTGGACTGCCGCGCCGGGACAAGAACACTTCGGCGCGATTGCCGTCGTTCTTGCCAATCAATGGACGCGTCTCCTGAAGATAGCGTTGTACCCAGCAGATCGCTTGTTTGCCGACAGGCACGATCCGCTCCTTGCTGCCTTTGCCGACAGTCCTCAGGAATCCGGCTTCGAAATTGATTTCGCTCAGTGTCAATTTCGCAGCCTCGCTGACGCGCAGGCCCGTTGCATACATCAATTCAAGCATGGCTTTGTCACGCAAGCCGAGTTTCGTGCGGGTTGGGGGAGCGGCGAGGAGGCGTTCGACTTCATGATAATCGAGCGTTTGTGGCAGTGTGCGCCAGAGCTTGGGCGAATCAATCGTCTGGGCGATGTTGGTCGCCAGCATCTTTTCGCGGAACAAAAAACGGCAGAACGTGCGAATCGCGGCCAGGTGCCGGGATACGCTCCGCGCAGTCAGACCACGGTTGCGTTGCTCCATCAGATAGTCCGTGATGTGCTGGCGCTGGACAGAATTGATCTGATCGATTCGATGGCGGCGGAGGAAACTCACAAACTGCGAAAGATCGGTGCAGTATGCAGTGCGGGTATTGGCCGCCAGCCCCCTCTCGACCGTAAGATGATCCAAAAACGCGTCCACCAGATGGTTCACGCGGAAAACTTCCTCCTTGCCGGGAAACCATAGGGTTTTCTGGCGCAGAACCAAAGGAAAAAAGTCGATTTCTTTTATGTTTGACACCAGAAAGGGGTCAGTTCGGTTCTTATCATCTATGTGAAGGGGCCAGCGATCGAGGGCGTGTTGCCCAAATCCATTCTTGTCTCTTCCGGTGTAGTGGCGCTTCTGCGAAGCGCCGAATTCGCTCAGAAAACGGAGATCCCGCGCTTCACAGTCGCCGACGCGCCAGCCTCCTCCGCCAAAGCAGCTACGGCTGCGGCGGCTGGATAGCGCTTTGGCGACGGCGCGAAGCGCGGCTACAACAACAAACGCCTTTTGGGCAACACGCCCTCGAGAGGCCGTTGAAAAACACCTTCGGACACGACGGAGCGTGTCCCTCCACTACGAAACACGCCTCCTTTCGGAAAACTTGGAGGGTCGCGCTCCGTCGCGACCGTGTTGTTCTCGACTATTTCAACAGCCTCTCGACACTTGACATCTGCCGTGGCGCGGGGCAATGAGCGCAAGGCGGTCTGCGAAACCGCGTTGCCGGTCGGCACTGCGTTTCCAAGGGGGCCGTTGTTGAGTCGTTTGTCAGCAAGTGTTGTTCATCATTGTCCCGTTTGCTGATTTGGGTTTCTGGCCAGCCCCGAACGTTTTCGGGGCCAGTCGTCTCTCCGTGTCGAGGAAGCGGGGTCACGATGTACCCGCCGGTTCCCAATTCTGTGAGACTTTTCACTTGCGTTTTGCGCAGAAACGTGCGACAAACTTCGTACGTTGCGTTCGAGAAGCGTCTCAACTTTAATGCTGTTTTCGCTGTGTGTTTCGTCTTGATTTCTATACTGAATTCCCCAACAGCCTCACGAATTACAAAGGTGCATTATGAAAATGAACTCATCAATCATCGGCAGTGGCTTTAGGAAGACCTTGTTCCTTCTCAGCAGTGCGTGTCTGCTGGACATGCTCGCCGGTGCCCCCGTTCAGGCCCAACAGCTTGCTTTTCCCGGCGCCGTGGGCTACGGCGCGTATGCCACGGGCGGACGCAGCGGCACGGTCTATCACGTCACCAATTTGAACGACTCCGGGTCCGGCTCATTCCGCGACGCCGTGAGTCAACAGAATCGCATCGTCGTGTTCGACGTTGGCGGATACATCACCTTGTCTTCCGCGGTGTCGGCAGCCAATAACCTCACGATTGCCGGGCAGACGGCGCCGGGTGACGGGATCGGCATCATGGGTCACGAAGTCTCATTTACCAGCAGGACGAACGAAATCGTGCGTAACGTCCGGTTCCGCCCGGGGAGCATTGCCAGTTCCACCGAGGACGGGATCAATCTGGGCGACGGAACGAACATGATTTTTGATCACGTCTCCATCGAGTACGCCCCGTACAATGACATCGACGCGCACGGGAACCACGGTGCCGACCACTTCACCTTCCAGAACTCGATTCTGGCCAATCCAATCGGGCAACAGTTTGTCTGTCACTCCGAGAGCCTCGGCGGCGTCGTAACCTGGTATCGGAATATCTGGGCCAATGCTCATGACCGCAACCCGATGGCCAAGATGAATACGGTGTCCATCAACAACGTCATTTATAACTATATTGACGGCTATACGGTGGCGAACACGTCGGGGCACTTTACCCATGACATTGTTAACGACTACTTTATCGCCGGCCCTTCGACCGCAACCCCGGGCAACGATTTTTTCCAGTTCAACTCCAACCAAAGTGTGTACTCCTCGGGCAATTTGCTGGACAGCGACTATAACGGCAGCCTCAACGGGGCGCCCACGGCTCCGAGCGGTGTGGTCGTCCTGAGTAGTCCATGGTCATTTTGGACGACGAACATCCCAACGGCGAGCACGACGGGCGGCTATTTCTACAGCCTGTCCGTGGCCGGAGCCTTCTCGGCGAACAACAATTTGTTCTATAACTCCACCAACTCGCTTTACCGCGACCAGGTGGACTCTCAAGTCCTCAGCGATTTGATGTCTTTGGGCACGAGCGGCCATCAGTGGACCAGCCAGACGCAGAGCGGCTTGGGCAACAACGGCTACGGCACGCTGAATACTGCCTTCGATCCCGTCGACACCGATCAGGATGGCATACCGGATTATTGGGAATTGGCCAACGGGATGAATCCGAATGATGCCACCGACGCCAACAACCTGGGGCCCGACGGCTATACCCGTCTGGAGGAGTATCTCAACTGGTTGGCCGGCCCGCACGCGATTGCGCTAAGCAATGCTTCGGTGAACGTGGATCTGTGGCAGTACACCATGGGATTCACCAACGCCAGCCCGGTTTACGCGGTCTCCAGCCCGAGCAACGGCGTCGTCGCGCTGCTGGGCGACGGTCACACCGCCCAGTTCACGCCCGCCTCGGGCTTTTCCGGCATGGCCAGTTTCGGCTATACCGTCACCGCCGGCACCGGCGACGCCATGACGGACACGGTGAGCGTGGTCGTGACGGGGGCGACTCCGCCGCCTCTGGCGCCGGCTGCGCCCAGCGGGTTGACGGCCACCGCTGCAGGGACCACGGGGATCAACCTCGGATGGATGAATAATGCGACCAATGCGGCGAGCGTCCTGCTGGAGCGATCCACCGACAACGTGACGTTCAGTCAAATCGCCTCGCTCGGCGCGAGCGTCACCAATTATTCCGACACAAGCCTTACGCCGGCGACGACCTATTATTATCGGGTTCGAGCCAGCAACACCGGCGGCAATTCCGGCTATTCCAACACCGCGCAAGCCACGACCACCTCGATTCCGGCCGTGACCTGGGTTGGAGACGGAGTCTCCAACAGGTGGGACGTGGGAATCACTACCAACTGGTTCAACGGCACGAGCGCGACTGTGTTCTCCAATGCGGCGGCCGTAAGCTTCGATAACTCCGGCTCAGCCAGTCCACCCGTGAGCATGGTTGGGTCACTGCAACCGCTGTCGGTCACCGTGACCGGTTCGCAAACCTACACGTTTACCGGCAGCGGCTCGCTGACGGGTTCGATGAGGTTGACCAAATCGGGATCGGGGCAATTGATCCTGACGACGACCAACGGCTACAGCGGCGGGACAATCGTGAACGCCGGCGTGCTGTCGGTAAACGCTGCGGGCACTGCGGGCAGCGGTACCATCACGCTGAATGGCGGCACCCTGGTCCTGAACGCCTTGATCACGGCCAATGCGCTGAATGTTCCCGTGGCTTCCACCCTGGTTCCGAACAACGGCAGCCTGAATGGAGCGATCAGCGGCGGCGGCGCCCTGAACCTTGTGATGTCGAATCAGCTCACCCTGGTTGGAAGCATGAGCAGTTACACCGGGACGATCGCGGTGGGCACAAATTCGGGGACGATGCGCTTCAATGGCAGCACCGGCAGCAGCGGCGCGACGTTCGACCTCGGCACCGGCTCGGCCCAGATGCGTAGCCGCAACGGCGCCGTCACCATCAACATTGGCGCCTTGATTGGAGGTTCGAATACGGTGGTGTCGGGCGCGACGGTAGGACAGAGTGCCATGGGTGCCACGATCTGGACGATTGGAGGACTCAATACCAATACGGTCTTCCGCGGAACGATCACGGAAGATGTGGGTCGGGCGACAAGCTATAAAACGGCGGTCACCAAGGTTGGTTCGGGCACGTTGACATTAACCGGCAGCAACAGCTTCGGCGGCGGGCTGCAGGTGAACGCAGGAACGTTGCTGATCGATGGGACCCAGATGCTGCTAAGCAACAGCGCGTTCACGGTGGCCAATGCACTCCTCGGGGGCAATGGAACCATTTTCGGTCTCGTGACGGTCAACTCCGGAGGCGGCATCACCCCCGGCGACGGCTTGGGCGCAGCGGGCACACTCACTCTGAGCAATTTAACGCTGAATACACCGACCATGTACTTCGATCTGTCGAGTTCGACCAACGGCCCCAATGACAGCGTCACGCTGCTCGGCGGCCTGCTGACGATGAGCGGGGTCCAGACGTACAATTTCAATCTGCTGGGCGGCGTGCTCAATGCCGGCACCTACACGTTGATCTCCGGCGGCACCAACACGTCCCAGTCCGGCGTGAGCTTCACCAACAACCTTCCGACCGGCACACGCCAGAGTTTTGCGCTCCAGGCGCCGTCCTCCGGCAGCGGACAGTGTTACGTCCAGCTCGTGGTCACCGGAAACCCCGCAACGCTCACCTGGCAAGGGTACAATGGCAATATCTGGGACCTCAACACTTCGACCAACTGGAACAATGGCGGTGTCACCGACAATTTCTTCAATTCCGATGCCGTGATCTTCGACGACACTTCGGCGAACGGGAACGTGGACATCACGGGGATTGTGAGGCCACGCTCGATCATGGTGAGTAATGCAGCCACGGCCTACACCATTACCAGCACCAACGGCTCGATCGTCGGTGCGGCCTCCCTCATCAAGCTGGGCGCGGGTACGTTGACGCTGAATGGCAGCAACAGTTATAGCGGCGGCACGACCGTCGGCGACGGCACGCTGGTGGTGAACGGCGCGAACGCAGCCGGCACCGGTACGATCACCCTCAGCGGCGGCACGTTGACGCTCGGCGCTTCGATCGCGAATGCCCTGAACGTCACCGCGCCGAGCGCGCTGAATCCGGGAGGCAACACCCTCAGTGGCGCCCTCAGCGGAACCAGCACGTTGAACATTAATATCACGGGCGGCAACACGTTCACTGTCACGGGGACCATGACCAATTTCAGCGGGACCTTCGCCCTGGGCAACAGCAGCGGCTTCTTCCAGTTCAATCCTGCCACGAACGTGGCCGGGAGCGCCGCCGCCACATTCGATTTGGGGACCAACACCGCCACGTTGAACAACCTGAACGGCGGCATCACCGTCAACCTTGGAGCGCTGACAGGCAGTACGAATACAACGCTGTCGGGATCCGGCGGCGCCGGACAACTCAATTCCACCACCTACGTCATTGGCGGCAACAATGCCAGCGTCGCATTCGACGGGAGTATCCTGGACGGCAACGGGCCGACGGCGATTGCGAAGGTGGGCAGCGGCACGTGGGTGCTGACCGGAACCAACAACAACTACAGCGGCGGCACGACGATCAGCAATGGGACATTGCTCGTGAACAACATTGCCGGCAGCGGCCTCGGATCGGATCCGGTCGAGGTCGGCGCTGGCGCGACGCTGGGCGGCAGCGGCGTCATCGTGGCGCCGGTGTCGGTCGATAGCGGCGGGATTCTTGCGCCCGGCGGCAGCAGCGTCGGTACCCTGACGTTGAGCGGCGACTTCCTGTTCCTGAGCAGCGGCGCGGTGCTGCAGTACGCCTTGGGAACGAGCAGCGACCTGACCGTGGTGACCGGCGACTTGACGTTGGATGGAGTTCTGAACATCAGCGATGCCGGCGGGTTCGGTCCCGGGACTTACACGCTGTTCACCTATGGCGGATCCATGTTTACCAACGGCAGTGCCGGCGTTTTGACGATTGGCACGGTGCCGAGTACCAACCTGACATATACAGTGGACGTCAGTTCCAACGGTTATGTGAACCTGATTGTGTCAGTGCGGCTCACCGCATTTCAGCAATGGCAGCAGAAGTATTTCGGCTGCACCAACTGCGCGGAGGCAGCGGCAACGGCGGATCCGGACGGCGACGGCATGAACAACATGGAGGAGTTCCTGGCGGGGACGAACCCGACCAACAGTCTCTCGGCGCTGCGGATCATCTCCGTCGTGCGGCAGAGCACCAACATGGTGATCACCTGGACGACGGCGGGCGGGACTACCAACGCGGTGCAAGCCACGGCAGGCGCCGCAAACGGAAGCTACACGACCAACTTCGCGGACGTGAGTGGGTCAATCGTTATTCCCGGCAGCGGGGACACGACGGCCAGCTACACGGATGTCGGTGGAGCGGCGAACACGCCGTCGCGCTACTACCGCATCCGCCTCGTGCCGTAGCCGCTGTGATCCAGAAATTGGCGGGTTGTGTCGCGTTGCCAGTCAGCACTGCGAAACCATCGGTCTCGGTGTAGCGGCGCTTCTGTGAAGCGCCGAGTCGTTGGTTTCTTTGGGATTTCGGCCCCGACATTGGATGTCGGGGCTACACCGGCGCAGTCACGACATCGGTGACAGTGACAAGATCCGCCCGGTTCCCAGCACCGCGAAAATTTGCGATTGTTCTCGATCCTGTGGCTGTCGTATTTTCTCTGCTCAGAGCCGATTGTTAATGGCTTGCGTTCCTGACTTTTCACAACCACTGAAGGGAGAACGAAGATGGCAACCGCAATCAAAATGAATCGCCCCGCGAATCGACTGGTCGGCAGTTTACCCAGGATCGGAATTCGTCCCACCATTGACGGCCGGCTTGGCGGCGTCCGCGAATCACTCGAAAAGCAGACGATGAACATGGCCAGGGCCACGGCGAGGCTGATCACCGACAATCTGCGCCACGCCGACGGCACGAAAGTGCAATGCGTGATTGCCGACTGTTGCATCGGCGGTATCGCCGAGGCGTCGATGTGCGCCGAGAAGTTTGCGCGCGAAGGCGTCGGTGTCTCAATCACGGTGACGCCGTGCTGGTGTTACGGGTCGGAGACGATGGACATGGATCCGTTGTTGCCGAAAGCCGTCTGGGGTTTCAACGGCACGGAACGCCCCGGCGCGGTTTACCTCGCCGCCGTTTCAGCGGGGCACAATCAAAAGGGGTATCCCATCTTCAACATTTACGGTCGCGACGTGCAGGACGGCGGCGACACGACGATCCCCGAAGACGTGAAGCAGAAGCTGCTGCAGTTTGCCAGGGCCGGTCTCACCGTCGCCACCATGCGCGGCAAGAGCTACTGCTCGATGGGCGGGACCTCGATGGGCATCGCAGGCTCCGTGGTGGACAGCGCGTTCTTCGAAGCCTACCTCGGCATGCGCGTGATGAACGTGGACATGGTCGAGCTGACCCGCCGCATTGAGCGCGGCATCTACGATCCGAGGGAGTTCGCCCGCGCCGTGAAATGGGTCCGGGAGAATTGCCGGGAAGGCACGGACGCGAACGGTCCCGGGAAACAGCGCAGCCGCGAACAGAAGGATGGGGAATGGGAGTTTTGCGTGAAGATGGCGATGATCGCCCGCGATCTCATGGTCGGCAATCCCCGCCTTGCCGCAATGGGATTCGGCGAGGAGGCGCACGGGCATAACTCCATCGTGGCGGGTTTCCAGGGCCAGCGGCAGTGGACCGATCATTATCCGAACGGCGATTTTATGGAGGCGATCCTTTGTTCCTCGTTTGACTGGAATGGCATTCGCCAGCCTTACATCGTGGCGACCGAGAACGATGCGCTCAACGGCGCGACAATGCTTTTCGGTCACCTCCTCACGGGCAGCGCCCAAATCTTCGCCGACGTGCGCACGTACTGGAGTCCCGAGTCGGTTAAACGCGTCACGGGCCACAAGCTGAAAGGCGACGCCGAGGGCGGCATCCTCCATCTCATCAACAGCGGCCCGGCCGCGCTCGACGGCACAGGCATGCAGGAAGACGATGGCAAACCCACGATGAAACCGTGGTGGCAGATCACACCCGAGGAAGCCGCCAAGTGTCTTAACGCCACCGAATGGTGTCCGGCCGTGTACGAGTATTTCCGCGGCGGCGGATTCTCGACCCGTTTCAGGACGCGCGGCGGCATGCCGGTCACCGCGGCGCGCGTCAATATCGTCAAAGGTCTCGGCCCGGCGTTGCAGATTGCCGAAGGCGTCACGGTGGACCTGCCCAACGAGGTGCACGACGTGCTCGACAAACGCACCAATCCGACCTGGCCGACGACGTGGTTTGCGCCCCGACTGGAAAGTCGGGGGCCGTTCCGGGACGTTTACGCGGTAATGAACAACTGGGGCGCGAACCACTGCGCGTTCAGCGCCGGGCACATCGGTCACGAGCTGGTAACGCTGGCGGCGATGTTGCGCATTCCGGTCTACATGCACAACCTCGATGAGGAGCGGATCTTCCGTCCGAGCGCGTGGACGGAGTTCGGCGCGAACGAGCCGCAAGCCGCCGACCTGGCCGCCTGCCGAAATTTCGGGCCGCTGTATGGAAAGTATTGAACCGCAGATGGACGCGGATGCACGCAGATCGCTACTGAATGGGATCACCGAACAAGTGATCGGTGCCGCCTATGCGGTCGGCACCGCGTTGGGGCACGGGTTTCTGGAAAAGGTCTATGAGAACGCACTGGCGCATGAACTGAGGAGGCGTGGGCTCAATGTTCAGCAACAAGAGGCGATTCAGGTGCGATACGACGGCATCGTGGTCGGTGATTACGTGGCCGATTTGTTGGTGGAAGGTTGTGTGCTCGTGGAGTTGAAGGCGGTGAAGGCACTCGACGAAATCCATATCGCGCAATGCTTGAACTATCTGAAGGCCACAGCACTTCAAGTTTGTCTGTTACTGAATCTCGGTAACCCGAAAGTGGAGGTGCGACGCATCGTTCATAAGTTCTAACTCCGCGTCCATCTGCGTTAATCTGCGGTTTCATTGGGAGAACTCTATGAGCACTAACCATTATATTGCGTGTGACTTGGGCGCCGAGAGCGGACGCGTCATGCTCGGCGCGCTCGCTGACGGGAAGCTCACGCTGGAGGAGATTCACCGATTCACCAACGGCCCGGTGCGTGTCAACGGGACGTTGCGTTGGGACGTGCTGCGCATTTTTGACGAACTCAAGACCGGCCTCCGCAAAGTGGCGGCGCGCGGGATCAAGGTCGAGAGCATCAGCGCGGACTCGTGGGGCGTGGACTACGTTTGGCTGCGCGACAACGAGCCGCTGTTGACCGTGCCGTATCACTACCGCGATCGGCGCACGGACGGCGGATTCGAGCGGGCATTTGCCGTCGTCCCCCGCGAGGAGATCTTCGCCGAGAGCGGCATCCAGTTCATGACGCTGAACACGCTCTACCAGTTGCACGCCGACGCGCAGCAGCGCCCGTGGCTGTTCAAGGCGGCGGACCGGTTCCTGACCATGGGCGATTACTTCAATTACCTGTTCTCCGGCGTGGCCAAAGTGGATGCCTCGCTGGCCAGCACGACGCAACTGTACAATCCCAGGAAGAAAAAATGGTCGCGTCCGTTGCTCAAGAAACTCGGGCTGCCAAAGAAATTGTTTCCCGAAGTTGTGCCGTCTGGCACCGTGCTGGGGCCGATGCTGCCGGCGCTGGCGGAGGAGACCGGACTGAACGGCGTACAGGTCGTGGCGACCTGCTCGCACGATACCGGCGCGGCGGTGGCGGCGGTGCCGGGCGCGGGGAAAGACTGGGCCTACCTCAGTTCGGGCACGTGGTCGCTGCTCGGCATCGAGACGAAGAAACCGATCATCAACGAGAAAAGCCTCGCCTACAACTGGACGAACGAAGTCGGCTACGGCAACTCGATCCGGTTCCTGAAAAACATCGTCGGCCTCTGGATCGTACAGGAATGCCGCCGCGCATGGGCAAAGGAGGGCAGGGAATACGATTACGCGGAACTGGTCAGGCTCGCCGGAGCGGCTGCGCCGCTCAGGACGTTGATCGATCCCGCCGATCCGCGTTTTGGGAAACCGGACAACATGCCGCAAAAGATCGCGGATTTCTGCCGCGAGACCGGCCAGACGCCGCCCCAGACGCCCGGCGAAACGATCCGTTGCGTGCTGGAGAGTCTGGCGTTGTTTTACCGGAAGACGCTCGAACAGGTCGAGGAGATGACGGGGCAGAAGGTGAAGGTGCTGCACGTCGTCGGCGGCGGCTGCAAGAACCAGTTGCTCAACCAATTCGCCGCCGACGCCATCGGCCGGACCGTTCTGGCCGGCCCTGTCGAGTGCACCGCCATAGGCAACGTGCTGATTCAGGCGTTGGCGCTCGGTCATCTGCCATCGCTCGCCGCGTTGCGCGATGTCGTGCGGCAATCGTTTGCGCTCCAAACGTATCAACCTCAAGATGCCGCCGCCTGGGACACGGCATACAGCCGGTTTCAGGAGTTGATGGCGCTGGAGCGCCATGACGCATAGTAGCGCAGGCGTCTCGCCTGTTTCGTTTTGCATTCGGCAAAGTTTGAGGTGGCGACTGCGAAGCGCCGAAGTTGATCGGGAAAATGAACGATCAACATCTTTGGGGCGTGGTCTCACGCAAAGCTTGCTCTGCTACTCGCCGATGGCCCCGAATCCCGCCACGGCGGGACGCGGCTGCAACTACTGAACCCACCAGTCCAGTGTCGTCTGATCCTTCTCCCAACCAGTGCGGGTGCCGTCGCTCTGCGGCGTTTCCTTTCTCCATTGCACGTGGCCGTCCACAAACAAGACGTTGGCGCCGTCCAGATGACGCCGCGCCACGTAAGTTTCCCAGCCGTCATAGCGCGCCTTGTCCACGGACGAATTGCTTTCCTCACAACGGCCGTCGAAGAGCAGGGGCGTTGTGTCGGGGTGAGGCACCTGCGTGATTCTCCGTTGCGGCGGGTTCGCGTCGCACGCAGGGACATCGACACCTTCCTTGGCTTTACCCACCAGCTTGCGGTTCATCTTGATGGTGCGCCATTTGATCCTTGAACTGGCATCGAACCTAGACCAGGACGGATCCTGTTTGATCAAAGCCAGTTTCTGCGCGTTCGTCGGGGTCGTGGAACTGCCGGGAGCGAGGACATACGGATCGACCGCATAGAACCAGCAGGTGAAAGGGCCTTTGTCCGTCGGGCAGGGCAGGAGGTTGGACCAATCGCCTGCATACAAGTGTATGGCGAGACCCAGTTGCCGCAGGTTCGAGAGGCAATTGATGCGTTGCGCACCGGCTCGGGCCTGAGCCAGCGCGGGCAACAGCAGACCGGCCAGAATCCCGATTATCGCGATGACTGTCAGAAGCTCGATCAACGTGAAGCTGTGGGTAGCCGTCAGCTTGAACTGCGAATGCCGTTTGTCAGTTGCCGAAGACTGAAAGCTGATGGCCGATAGCTGTTTCACCGATTGGGCCTCCTCGCAGCCGCTCATTAAGTTGTGTCACGTCAGTAAAGTCCAGCCCAGAATTGTAGCCGCGAAGCGTCTTCGCGGCCTTCGCCCGTTCAATCTTCGACCCCGAACGTTCCATTGGCCGCAAAAAGGCGCAAGAGCCGCAAAGCTGACTCCTGTCTTCTGTCTCCTGTCTTCCCCGCCTTCGCGCCTTCTGTCTCCTGACTCCTGTCTCCTGACTCCTGTCTTCTGAGTCCTGTCTTCTGACTCCTGTCTTCTGACTCCTGTCTTCTGACTCCTGTCTTCTGACTTCTGGCTCCTGTCTGATCGCTGTCTCCGTACTGTTAACCTGCTTATCGCACCAGTGCGAGTGCGCTGGTTCAATAGGCACCTCAAGACAAATGGAGTGGGAACTCCATTTGTCAGAGGCCGACAACGCAGGGTGCGTTGTCGGGGTACACCCCGACAATTGGGTTGATATCCCAATTGTCGGCCCTGCGGGCGCATGTTGCACGAAGGCTCGTGCAACATGGGTTAATTGGGATTCCACCGATGCAAGGAGTGCTGGTGTCCGACGTGCAGCGCCGGAGCCTTGATCCCCGGAAGGCGATGCATTTTACAGGTTCATCGTTTCATTTCCGACCCGGCACTACGCCCAGCCCGGGGCGGAAACCGTTCGACGGTCCGGCTCATCGAGTCCCGCGTCCATCATCCAGGCCGGGAGTTCGGGCTTCCTCGTCAACGCCCGTCGGTGAAAGGGACTGTAGAGCAATTTGAGGATGTCGGACGTCTTCATATGGCGGCCGAAGGTGCGCAGCAGCTTCCAGGTTCGGATCGGGCGCTTGAAGATCCGGTGGAGAAACAGCAGACCATATCCTTTCGCCCGCAGTTGGTTCACCACCCGACTGGGCAGAGCGGTGGGATCGATATCCGAGCACTTGAACCATTTGTGCCAATCCCGCTCGTCGTCGATGATCCCGCGCGCCACGTACTCCTGCCAGAGCGGCGTCCCGCGGTAGGCGCACAAACGATTGAAAGAAAAAGTGTCCAGCTCCAATCGGGCGGCAAACCGGAAGCTCTCGACAATATCCTCTTTCGTTTCGTCGGGCGAGCCGACGACGAAGAATCCGTGGACCCTTTCGATCCCATGGCGTTTCGCTTCCCTGACCGCGTGCTCGACCTGGGCGGGAGTCTGCTTCTTTTTGAGCCGGTCCAGCACTTTCTGCGTGCCTGCTTCCACGCCAAACGCCAGGAAATTGCAGCCGGCCTCGCGCAGGACCGGCAACTGCTCGATTCCGACCGAATCCACACGGCCTTCGCAGCCCCAGTGGAACTCCAGCTTGCGTTGAATGATGCCGCGGCAGATTTTGTCAATACGCTGGCGGTTGATGAGAAAATGGTCATCGGTCAGATAAATCGAGCGATAGCCCATATCGTTCAGCGCCTGCAGTTCTCCCAGGACGTGCTCCGGCGAACGGCTCCGCCACCGGCCGTGCCCGAGGGCCGGGATATCGCAGTAGATGCAGGAATACGGGCAGCCGCGCGAGGTTTGCACCGTGCAGAACCTGTCCAACGAAAGCACCGCCGGGACATCCAGCGGCAGGGACTCGATGTAATCAATCGGCAGACTGGTCCTGTCGGGATACGGAAACCGGTCCAGATCGCCGAGGAGTGGACGCGGGGCGTTCTGAACGATTCTTTCTCCCTGACGCCAGACCAGACCCGCCACAGAGCCGGGATCATCGAGGCGCTCCAAATAATCCGGCAGCAACTCCTCGCCCTCGCCGACGCCCACGCAGTCGATGTCCGGGCAGTCCCCGAGAATGCGATCCGCGTTCAAAGTGGCGAATGGTCCGCCCACGATGATCGGGATTTTCGGGGCCTCGGCCTTGAGTCGCCGGGCCGTGATTTTGGCGGCCGGGTAAGTGGTTGTAGATAGAAACGAGAGCGCAATCACGTCGGGTGGCTCTTGGGCAACCGCCCGGGCGATGTGCTCCGCCTTCATCTGCGGGTGGCACGTGTCAAACATCCGCACACGGTGTCCACGTTGGCGCAGCACCGGCGCGAGCGTCTGGATGCCCAGGGGCGGAAACGCCATTACTTTGACCCGCCCGCCGTCAGGCTTTGACCGGTCGAGTTCCTTCGGAAGCACCCGGCAGAAGTTCTCGTCGCGCACGTAAACCAGGAACGTGTTCATGGGATACCATCGTTTGGAGAATTACATCGCGGCTCTGCTCAAGAAATCACGAACCGTTGGTGTCCTCGAAACACAACGGCGTGCGCCTTGACAGCCAGCCGCACGATTCCTCCGGCTCTTTGCCTGCTGCAGGGGTTGTAAACAAGCGTGGTCAAATCGCCAAACGTCAGCCCCTTCTTTTGGTGACCCGTTTTCACAGCGTGAAGACCAACTTGGTAGCCGCGCGCGGCGCTACGGGATATTTACCCGATATCCTTTGTGATTTCACCGTTCCTTGTCGAGCCGCTCGGCTTTCGATTCGATGGCCGAATTCTATTCATGAAAGTACTCGTGGACTTTCGCCGCGACCTGGCGATCCGTCATCTTGTCGACCGTTTGAATGGCGACGATGCGTCCGCCGAGATTGTCTCTCTCAAGACGTTTTTTTAACTCGCCCTTTGCCTCACCCGGACCAAACAGCAGAATCGAGTCGGCTGTCACGTCGACGGCAGCCTCCGCCGAGCAGCCGATGTGATTCGGGTGGATGGACACTATCCGCAGCCGTTGGACTGGTTACTCGCGTGCGGCTCCATGAGCTGCCAGATGGTTGTTATGCGCCTCTTGCGCATGCGAGACTTGCACCGGCGTCGGGCCTTGATGAGTCGCGCGGCCTGCCGCCACTTCGCCACGCGAGGGTTGTGCCTTGATTCCGCCTTCGCCGCTGAACGCGTGATTCGGACCCTTGATTTCCCGAACCACCGAGCGGTCCGCGTAAGTATTGTGCACGTTCTTGCGGTCCACGTTCGAGATGACCGTGTTATGCCGGAACACGCCCCCCTCCCAACGTCCGCCGTTGAAGCCTGAGCCGAAGTAGCCGTTGCCGTAATTGATGCCGCCGTAGAAGCCGACTTGCGGGCCCCAATACCCTTCGTGCCAGGCGTACCTGCCGCCGACGAAGCCCCAATAACCGGGCGTCCAGAGGAGTCCCACGCTGGGAGGGATAACCCATTGACCCGGTACCCAGTAGTAGCCATAATCGCCGTACTGATAGTAGCCAGGCGTCCAAATGTACCCGTCGCCAGGACAGGGGGGCTGATCGAAGACGGCGATGGGCGGTGGCGCGATGTTCACCGAAAGCTGAATTCCGGCGAAGGCGTGCGCCCCGAAGAGGACGGCCAGCGCCAGAATCAAAAACATTGTGAGTTTGTGTTTCATCTTTGTGTTCTCCTTCCCGGTCTGTTCACTTGAAACCGGGCAAACGATTTTCATTGAACTGATAGGAATTTGCTTTTTGACGCTGCGCGGTTCAGGGAGAATTGCTTTCAGCATCGTGTTCATTTGCCAACAATCTTACACCTTTGTCGGGGCACGGCAAGGCTGTTTTTAGCCGGCATTTCCCATGTGACCTGCGCCTCGCGGTCTGACGATGAGCGTTGCGCCAAACGGCAACGACTACTACTTGACTTTGACGCTGGCCAGCGAACCGGCAACGGCCTCCCCCGCGTCGGAGTCGGTGCCATCCACCCAGACGCCTTGGAATTTTGCGATGACCGTATTGTTGGTTGCTCCTTTCACAACCTTCTGCATCGACGAGCCCGATACCAAGATCACGGCATTGCTGGCGGTGCCCACCTGGCCCTTTCCCACAAACACGACAACGAACTTGTCACCCTTGGTCGAGTCCGGCGTCAAATCCACCCTCTCCTTCAGTTGCAATAAAAGGTTGAAGGTGGAACCGACAACCTGTCCAATCCACTGCTCTTCATTCGTCGTCGTCCCATCACCGCTGATGATCTGCAGATCAAGGCGCGAGATTGCGTTCGCATTCCCGGACAGAGATGCATCAGTCACCGCCGTGCCGCTCGGACTGAGTTTACCATTGATGGTGATGTCCTGCTTTTCCAGAATGTTAGTCGTTTGCGCCCAACCGCTGACGACGCCCATCAACGCAGCCACCGCAGCTACCGCGAATAACTTCCTCATACTATTTCTCCTCCAGTTTGGTTCCAGCCGACATTTCCCATGTGGCCTGCGCCTCGCGGCCATCGCGGGTCATTCAGTCTCGTTCACCAACATAGTATCATCTCTGCCAGCGCATTCAAACCTTTCTTGCCGCTCCAAGACCGGATTCCTGACTTACCTGCTCCGAAATTCCGCCGGAATTTCGGAGTGAATCTCCTGTCCGGTGCCTGCCGCCTTACTCCTACCTACTACCTACCGCCTCCTGTCTCCCGCCTTCCCGTCTCCTGCCTTTTGCCTTGCTCCTGACTTCTGTCTCCTGTCTCCTGACTCCTGCCTCCCTGCTCGCGTGTCTTTCACGGAGCTGTCTCCTGCCTCCTGACTCCCTGCTCGCGTGTCTTTCACGGAGCTGCCTCCTGTCTCCTGCCTCCTGTCTCCTGTCTCCTGTCTCCTGACTTCTGTCTCCTGTCTCCCGCCACGCCGAAACCCGCGCTTGCCAAACGGATGGAAATGGGTATGCTGTAAGCATGAGCGCAGCTTCAGAAACGGTCGAAATCCCCCTCTCGGTGTTGGCGTCGGTAGAGACACTGGATGAATTGGAGGATTGGTTGATGACCCACCAATCCGCCATCATGGAAGAGCTACGGAAGACACGACAGGATGATCTAGCGGGCAGGTTTCGTCCATGGACGCCTCGTTACGCGGCATGGCCTACCGAGTCGAAATAGGGCCGCAAGCGCAAACGCAGTTCGATAAGCTCGATCCCACAATCGCGGCCAGCATCGAGCGGAAAACCATCTGGCTGGCTGTAAATGCAGATACTCTTGTGCATCGTCGTCTCGCTGGCATACCCGATGAATTGCAGGGATTGTGCAAGCTGCGAGTCGGCGATTACCGCGTGCTGTACTGGGTATATCACAACAACCGGTTGATCCGACTGTACCGTATCCAGCATCGCTCCGTGGTTTATCGCTCTTTCTAGCTGAAAATGGAGTGGCCGCAAAAAGGTTCACCCCGTTTCGCGGGGCGCAAGAACTGCTAAGCCGACCGCTGTCTTCTGACTCCTGTCTCCTGACTTCTGTCTTCTGTCTCCTGCCTTGCTCTTACCTCCTACCTACCGCCTACTGTCTTCTGTCTCCTGACTCCTGTCTTCTGCCTCCTGTCCGGTACCCCCCGCCTTACTGTCAGTAATAGCGGAAGTACAGAATGCGGAACTGTCCGGTGAAATCGCGCTGGACGACGGCTTGAACCTTGGCTTCGCCCGTGACGATGACGCCTGTCGGAGTAGCCTTCAGCGCTTGACCCACTGCCCAAACCGTGAAGGTGTTGGAGCGAATTGTGACCATGTCAATAATACTGCGCACGCCATCTTCACGCTGCGCGTCGGTCGAACCTACGGTGCTGTCCGAGACGCCTTGGATTTCGCAAATCTGGCCAGCCATCGCGTAAACGTTTGCGAACGTCGGTGCCCACGGGGCAACTCCTGGCGGCGCGTAGGTTGTAACCCAGAGCTGATTGTAGATGTTCTGGTCAGCCAATGTTCCCGCCAATGGTGATCCCGATTGTCCGATGAGAGCTGTCAGCGGGCGTTTCCGGATATTGAGCGTGCCAACCCCCCCTGGCTGTATTATCATTTGAGCGTTGATGTTGATACGGCCGGTGAGAGCCGAATCGGTTATCGTAAACAGATCCAGCACTACCCAATCGGGAATGTGATTCGGAGGGCCCACTGTTCCCTTAGGCTGTAGCCGCAGCGACCGCCACGGTATGCCGGTGTGGATGTAGCCGAGTTCACCGACCGACTGGTACGGGCTTTCCGTGATATGGTAGTTAGAGTCGATCACCTGCGACGCACTTGGTTCGGTTCCGTCATCCGTCAGATCGCTTGGGGTCGCCGTGAGCGGGTGACTTGAGTAGAAACTGTGCGAGCCCGGCGCTTCATTGCCCCAGAGAGGCACTGTGGTACCCGTCAGAGGGTTAACCATGCTCATGGAACGGTGCGACCGAGGATCGCTGTCGCCAATGGCAAAAACGTTCGTTGCGCCGCTAGCCAGAATATTGATCGGGGGAACCGGCGGGTTGGTCAAGCCGTAGGCAAAATCCACCAAATTCCCCGACGAATTGTACAGCCTCAAATTAGAGAAGATCACTGTGACCGGAACGATTGCGCCGGGAGCAAGGCTGCCAACCTGAGGATCGTTAATCGTCTGGTAGAGCCAATTCGTTGGAGTCATGTAGTAGCCCTGTGCCGGCACATTTTGCGAGATCGGAATGGGTCCGAATGGAACATTGACAGGGAGTGGCGTAGTGGGTGTCAAGCCAGTGGCAAGAACAGTCCAAGTGCCATTCAGTGTATATCCGCTTCCCTTCGCCTTGAGGTAAGGATTAATCAACTCGAAACTCACGCCGAAAAAGGCGTTGCTATTGGGCTGATCAATCGCGGCGTAACCGACGACTTCATTAATGTAAGGCACTGGTTTCAGACCGCAATATGTCGGGCTGGACTGACTATCCGTTGTCGCATCATCAACCAATGTGCCGTAGTCGATAATGTTGGCAGCGATTTGGTTAAGCAAGTTCGCTCCGTATTTATTAGCAAAGGTGCTAGATGCAAAAGTGGAAGAGGGGAACCAGTTCGTCAGCCCGATATTACCAAGTACGTTGGTAACGGCAGCCACTCCGTTCGTCCCTGTGCCTAAGGTGTTGAGATTGAGCTTCGCAGCGCCCCACGGAGTCAGATTGGTGTCCGCACTGTACGTCGTGACGTAAAAGCTGTTGTTGCTGTATAGTGCGCTCACAAAGGCAGTCTGCACGAGATTCCACTCGGCGGGTGTCATGAAAGGGCCACCGTGGCTCAATTGGTAGGTGGAAATGTCCCCAGGGTTTAGCGGGCCGATCAGCGCTCTGAGGTCGATATCCGAGGGTGTCGGGCCGAGCGCGTTCACGCGCTGGTTGGCGCTGTTGATATTAACTTTGGCCGCTTCATCGTCCACCCAGTAAGCGTACCGTCCGACGATCGTTCCCGTGCCGGGGGTGGCAGGGTTGGTATAAATGACCGGCACCCAATGGGCTACGATGGTGGCCACGCTGGGCGTTTGATAATCCAGATTCAGGGGGATGATCGAGCCATCGGAGTTGAGATAGGCATACGTCGGCGTTGGGCCAGAATCGTATGAGCGCAGCAGAGTTTCCTGCGGATAGCTGCTAGCAGCCGTACTGGCAGCCCGCCCCGGCTGCGTGACGTAGTAGTTGGGTGCGTTCGCCGTGTTGAATTTCAAGAGCGCCACGGCTTCATCCACGGCGCCTTGGGCCAGTTGGCGGGCGCGTATGCCATCGTTGAAATTGCGTGAAGCAGTGTTTTCCACGCGCATACTTGTGACGAAGGCGATGAGAAGCAGCATGACTAGGGCGAGAATTCCAAGCGTCAGAACCAGCGCGACTCCGGGTTCTCGCCGTGGGAAGGTGTGAGGCAGTGGCATCTTCATCGTTAGCTCCCGTGCGTGGGGATGTACACGAGCCGGTAGAACGGGCGCATGCTTTCGTTAATGATCGCGTTCGTTGAGGTGCCTGCCACACTCAGTCGTGCCGCAGCGCGTGAATCGATGACGTTCATAGTGATCTGGATGGCGTATGGCAAGTTTGTGTTATTAGGTAGTGTTGTGGTCTGAGCTAGTGTTAATGGGTACAAATTTTGATCAAGGTAGGCGAAGGTGAGGTTGAGGACGTTGGTGGCGAGTACGACTTGGGAAGGGTCAAACGCGCCCACGCCCCACCACGCACTGCCGTTGTTGATGATGTTCCAATTGCCATTGCCGATATTGGCTGTGGTCGGCGCGGCGAACTTGCGAGTTAGCGTCCGCAAAGTGGGATCAAACACATACCCAATCTCGCAAAGGTCGGCGCAGTTGTTGACAGAACCGGCTCCAACGGGAGCGACAAAGTAGAAGTGAGTAGCATCGCCGTAAAAGCAGACGTTCGAGCTTGTCACGGCTTGCGAAATTTCGTTCGCCATGAAATCCAAAGTGGCACGCGCCTGCGTATAGGTCTCGACCCGGTTCTCGCTTTGCAGCCATACCTTTGTCCCCTGATTGAACGCTGCAAAGAGAAGGGCGGAGAGCACGGCTAGAATGCCCATCGCGGCCAGCAACTCGAACAGCGTAAAGGCATGGCTGGCTGTAGTGGCGCTTCCCTGCCCCGAAAGCTTTCGGGGTGAATGAAGCGCCGACTTCGTTCCGAAGATCGGCCGCCCGCGCTTCGCAGAAGCGCGGCTACACTCTGAAAGCCGACCGCTGCCCGCTGCTCGCTGCCGCATCGTTGATGACTGAAAGCTGATAGCCGATGGCTTATCGAAGAACCGTTTCATGGTCAGTTGTATTTGGCGATCATGGTGATGAACGCGTTCGTATTGGCAGGTGCTGCGGATTGTCCGGGCCAAGCCACCGTGACGATTACCTCGGACAGAGGGAGAATTCCACCGGGGTATAGACTGTAGCTCGCTTGGACCTTGAAGTAACGGTTTGGATCCGTGCCGGCGACAATATTGCCCTGCGCGTCGAACCAAGCTGTATCGCTCGAGTTGTTGCCGAGAGTCTGCGACGTGCTGCACCCGATGCAGAGACTGAGGCTAGGGCTAGGGAGGCTGAGGGAGAAGTTGGGGTTGACGACGCTTTGGGCCCGTATGTCGTTGAGGATGTCCTGCGCGATCATGGCCGATAGCGTGTTATCGGCGGCGTCACGGCTCGCCTGCAATCCCTGCGGAAACAAACCGAGAATCACGAGTAGGCCGATGGCGATGACCGCCACGGCCACCGCGACCTCAACAAGGGAAAAGGCGGAACGGGCAGAAGACAGAAGACACGAGACAGGAGACAGGAGACAGCGTAATCCAGCAGGCTTCTGGCCCTTCGGTGTAGCGGCGCTTCTGTGAAGCGCCGAATTCCTTCGGAGGATTGACGACCCGCGCTTCACAGAAGCGCCGCTACAACAAGTTGTAAACGCTGCCTTCATGGGTGGATGACCTGTATGTGGCCCACGATGGTGTCCACGCTAATGGTGGTCAAATTTGCCAGAGTGCCGCCGCTCGTCTTGGTGGTCGTCGGTACCGGCGTCGCCGTGCTGCCGCTCGTAATAAAACCTTCTGTGATCGCCAAGGTGCTGCCCACAGTGCCACTACCGGGCGGGATCGAGACCGGGGTTGCTGCGCCTGTTGGACCGAACTCGATGTAGGCGAAGGTTCCGACATTCCCTCCGTTTCCTGGAATGGCAAACGGCAGGCCAACCTGCTGATTGAGGGAGTGTGCATTATCATTCAGCGCTCCAAGGTTGCCGGGGGTAATGCCGGTGGCATTGTTAAGAAACACGGCGCCCGTGGGGAGATATTCCCACTTCGTGACGGGTATCCATCCTAAGGGATTTGAGGTGACGCTGTTGGTCATGACCGCGTAAGTGCAATACCACATATTTGGCTGGCTCCCCGTGCCGCTGTAGGGGAACACAACCCGTGCATAGGTGCGGTGGGTGATGGCGTATTGCCGGGCCAGGTTCAACGTGTTGGAGACCTGACGGGCGGCGGAACTCACCGCGTTGGCTTTGGCGAGGTTGGTCACGGTGGGAAGGGCGATGGACAACAGGATGGCGAGGATCACGAGGACCGAGATCAACTCGACAAGGGTGAACCCCGACTGGCCGGTCGGGGCAGGCCCGTCCCAAAGACGTCGGCGGGTGAACCCATGTGTTCGCGGCTTTGTCATCGGGCGTTACCAGCTTTTGACGTTGTCCTTGTTTAGCGCTGACGGAGGCACATCACCATTTTCATCATATTGCCCGTCAGGCCCGACTGACCAGATAAGAAACCCATTGGTCACGGCATACGTACTTGTTTGTAGAGAGAATGGATTGTAAATCGAGTTTTGATAGTTAACATCGAGTCGAAAGTGATAAGGCTTGCCCCACGGATCTACAAACCTACCGGAACTGTCGAGGTCCGCCTTTTTGAATTCGAGAAAGACGATCTTGCGGGTGTTGCCTTGGATCGTGGCAGATGGTGACGAGCCGTACGAGCCGCCGGGTGGCGAGTCCTTCCATGCGGCAGGATTTGGCGTAGGGAGATACGTAGAGGAGCTAGGGTCTTGACCGGAGAGAAGCGCAACTAGATTCTGATCAACGATGAAATCCTCGTACGAGAATGGACCTGTCCCCGAATACGCGATGGGCCATTTGCCGTACTCCGTGTAGTACGACTTAAAGCCAGTCGCCAAGCCGTTCACAGCCTGTTGCGCTTTGGCTACCTCGGCCCTCAGGAGCGCGTTCTTGATCGCTGGAAACAACAGCCCGGCCAAGACTCCGATAATGGCAATGACGGTCAACAGTTCAAGCAAGGTGAATGCACGGTTGGTCGTTGAAGAGGTTTTCATAGTAGCTCCTAAATTATTGTTTCCAGTTCGTTATCATGTCAGGGGCTCCGTTCGTGCCGCTTGGGCCGTACGACCAAAGGTCGAATGTCGCCTGGTTTACCTGATAATTCGGTAGCATACTCGATGGCGGCACCGTGCAGAAATAGTTGTACGGGTTTCCGAACGGATCGACGATATAGGTAATCCCAGCACTGCTGGTCTTGAGTTGACTGGGCTTGAAGTAGAAGTATTGATTGGTCCTCGTGCCGGCAAGAGCCGCGTACAGACTACCCGAATTGCTTATTTCCGTCCCGGCTGGGGGCGACGCCCGCGTCGGGGTGCTGAGCGGATAAGCCCCGTTATCGTTCTTGTAGCTTTCCAGCGCTCCTTCCATCGCCGCGATCTCGGCTCGGGTGCGCGAGGTTGCAGCATTGGTCGCTGCATACTTGGTGACGCCGAGGATCATTCCCGCCAGCGTGACAATGATGACGAACACCGCCAGAAGTTCGAGCAGGGTGAAGCCATGGGGGGAAGAAGACAGGAGACAGGAGACAGGAGACAGAAGATTCACTCCGAAAGCCTTCGGAGCAGGGGAGACAGGAGACAGGAGATTCACTCCGAAATTCCGGCGGAATTTCGGGTAGTGTCCTGATTTGCAGTTTGGAGGGACGCGCTCCGTCGCGTCCGTTCGCGAAATGCGGCCACGACAGAGCCCTGGTCGCCTTCGGCGCCGCCAAAGGCGGGTAAACGTGGCCCTCCAGATTAGGACACTGCGGAATTTCGGAGCAGGGGAGTCAGGAGCCAGAAGGTGGGAGCTAGGACGTAGCGAACAGCGCACTTCCGCGTTTGGCAGCCCGCTTCTGTCTTCTGTCTTCCCGCTCGCGTGTCGTGTACGGAGCTGTCTTCTGCCTTCCGCCTTCATTTGTTTCCCCGCTCGCGGAGTTCGGTTTCCATTCGTTCGCTGAGCCACTGCTTGATCATGCTCTGATAGTTCAAATACCGGGAACGAGCAAGCCGTTTGATCCGCGCCAGCATCCGCGGGTCAATGCGCAGCGTGATGGTCGTCGATTCGCTCTGGTCGGCTCCCGCAATCGAAAGCTCCATCAGCTTGGCGTCAATGCGATGCGCAAGCCAGAACTTCGCCTCGTCATGCTCGCAGGTGAATGGCGGAACCTCTTCCCATTTCGTCACAACATCCATTTAGGCACCGTTCGGACACGACGGAGCGTGTCCCTCCACTTCTGACTCCTGACTTCTGGCTTCTGACTTCTTTCCACTTACGATGTCCATTCGCTCACCTTCCGGCCGTAGAAGTAATCTTCTTCCTCCGTCAT
>JBEKZD010000032.1:0-29817 GCA_049510215.1 Verrucomicrobiia bacterium | reverse complement strand
ATCCGCCCGTGCTGATGCCCAGTGGCTGAAACAGTCGTTCGCGCATCAGGTCTTCCCACGCACGACCGGTGAGGTGTTCCAGCACTGCCCCCGCGAGAATGTAGCCGACATTGGAATACCAGAATTTGGTGCCCGGAGGGATTCCTGGCGGGCGCGAAAGGGCCTGCCTCGCGATTTCCAGGCGTTGCTGCGGCAAAGTTTCCTCGGAAGAACGCATCGACTCGGGACGGCTGCGCAAGCTGGCGTAGGGTGCGAGAAACAAGCTCAACGCCCGAACTAAACCGTCCGGGTCAAAGGGCAAGCCGGAGCGGTGTGCGAGAACCTGCGGCAATGTCACTTTCTCCCACGCCGGGTGCATGGGCTTCACCGTGTCGGCAAAAAGTTCGCCCAATGTGGTGGTCCAATTTAGCTTGCCTTCCTCGACGAGCATCGCGACGAGCGTCGCGGTCATGGCTTTGGCGGCGGAACCAAGGTGAAATCGATCATCGAGCGTGATGCGTTCTGCGGTCCCTCTCTTTCGAACCCCGGCGACACCTTGGGCGATGATGCGCTCGCCCCGCAGAACGGCGGCGACCATGCCGAAACGTTCGCCTCCCCTGCCGAGTATCGATTGCAGGATGGCATCAATATTGACCGGCGCACCGTCCTCCGTCTTCCTGTCAGGCAAACCCGCTGGTTTCAATGCACTGGATTTTGGCGCTTCGCTCATTTTATATCCCGGTCGGAGGACGGACTCGAAACTTGGGACTACATCAATCGTTTGGCTTCCCGCAGGAGAATATGGTCAGACTATCAGTCGACCACGTCAACGTGTGTCCGAACGGCCGGTTTCATTTTGCCAGCTATCAGGCCGTGAAGCAATAAGACAGTGACTTGGCACCCGAAACCAGACGTGCTCCGTCAGGCGCATACGACGTATTGGTATCGCGGCCGACCACCCTCGACCGCTCAGGAGCAATTGGGCAAGCGGTTGCGGGAATTGTCCGAAGCTCATCCGCGGTACGGCTATCGGCGGATCGCGGTGTTGTTGCGTCAGGAGGGGTGGCCCGTGGGCAAGCGACAGGTGCAGCGTCTGCGTCGAGACGATGGTCTGCGGGTGGCGCCTAACTCGCGCAGAAGTTCGGCGCTCATGGCGATGCCGCGGTAGAAGTTGTTCAAATCCATCTTCTCATTCGGCGAATGCCAGTTGTCGTCGGGCAGGCCGAGGCCGACGAGGATGATTTCGCCACGGAGATGGCGCTTAAAGTCGGCGAGGATCGGCAGCGAACCGCCCTCGCGCACGAACACCGGCTTGCGGCCAAACGCTTTTTCCAACGCGCGGGCTGCCGCCCTGGCACCGTGGCCTTCGGGTGATCCGAGAAATGTCGGCGAGTGATGCTGCCCAGTGATGGTCAAGCGCACTGTCTTCGGGCAGAGCCGGCGAAGATGTTGCGCGACAAGCCGCGCGATCGTTTCGGGTTTCTGGTTCGGCACGAGGCGGCAGGTGATTTTCGCGCCGGCCCGGGCGGGGACGATCGTCTTGCCGCCAGAACCTTGGTAGCCGCCGAAGATACCGTTGATCTCGAACGTTGGCCGCGCCCAGCGTCGCTCCAGCGTCGTGTAGCCTTTTTCGCCCGACAACGCGGGGACGCCGAGGAAGCGGGCGTAGGTTTTGTCGTCAAACTTCAAGCGGGCGAACTCCCGACGTTCCCATGGCTTCAGTGGCTGCACGTCGTCGTAGAAGCCGGGCACGGTGATGCGGCCGTCCCTGTCCACGCACGCGGCGAGAAGTTTGGCAAGAACGAGCGCCGGGTTGGCCACGCTGCCGCCGAACACGCCGGAGTGCAGGTCGCGCGCTGGACCATCCACGCGAACTTCCAGCGCGGCGATGCCGCGCGTGCCGTAAGCGATCGTGGGCACGCCCTTCGCGAACATGCCGGTGTCGGAAACGATGACGTAGTCGGCGCGCAGTTGCCTGGCGTGCTCGCGCACGAAAGTGCTGAGACAGGCGCTGCCCACTTCCTCCTCGCCTTCGACGAGGAAAACGACGTTCACGGGCAGCGGCGTTCCTGTTTTGAGATAGCTCTCGACCGCTTTGACGTGGGCGAAGAACTGGCCTTTGTTGTCGGAGGCGCCGCGACCGAAGAGTTTGCCGCCGCGCACGGCGGGCTCAAACGGCGGCGTGCGCCAAAGTTCGAACGGCTCCGGCGACTGCACATCATAGTGTCCATAGATAAGGACGGTGGGCAAGCCGCTGCGCGAGCGGGTCCTTGCGACGACGATCGGATTGCCTTTCGTCGGGTGAAGTTTGGCGCCGAGTCCCAGGCGACGGAAATGGCCGGCCAACCAGTCGGCACACGCCAGCACATCACGCTTGTGTTCGGGCTGCGTGGAGACGCTGGGAAATCGAATCAGCGTTTTGAGTTCGTTCAAGGAGCGGCGGCGGTTTTGCGCGATGTACCTTGAGACTGCCTTCATGGCGCAAATATACAAGCCCAGACGCAGGACAGAAGAACAGAAAAACGTCTCGCGCGCCGGCGCGCCATATCGCTTGGGGCGCATCTCGACACTACCGATTCATATTCCATGTTGCTGTCGTGGGCGGTTTCCCCTAGAGTCCCGTCGCGAGTGCTATGAAAATCCTGGTTATTGGAAGTGGCGGGCGCGAGCACGCCCTGGTCTGGAAACTGGCCACGAAATATTCGGGGCTGGCTCAAAGCAAACTGGCCGCGCAATTATTCTGCGCACCGGGCAATCCCGGCATCGCGCAACAGGCCGAGTGCGTGCCGATCGCGGCGACTGACGTGGAGAAGTTGGCCGCGTTCGCCAGCGAAAAGAGGATCGATCTGACCATTGTCGGCCCTGAAGTGCCGCTGTGCGCCGGGATCGCAGACGTTTTCGGAGCCAAGGGTTTGCGCATCTTCGGGCCGACAAAGCGAGCGGCCCAACTCGAAGGCAGCAAAGTTTTCGCGAAACGATTTCTCCTCAAGCATCGCGTTCCCACTGCCGCCGCGGAGGTCTTCGATAGAGCGGATCCGGCCCGCGCGTTTGTGCGCAAGCAAGGCGCGCCCGTGGTCGTGAAAGCCGATGGACTCGCCGCCGGCAAAGGCGTCGTCGTCGCCCACTCAGTCGAGGAAGCCGAGCAGGCCATCACCGACATCATGGAGCGCCGCGTTTTCGGAGACGCGGGAGCACAAGTGGTCGTCGAGGAGTGCCTGAGCGGCGAGGAAGCTTCGGTGATGGCGCTGGTGGACGGCAGGACCGTTCGCATTCTAGCCTCGGCACAAGACCACAAGCGCGCTTTCGACGGCGACCGCGGCCCGAACACCGGCGGGATGGGCGCGTACTCGCCCACGCCCGTGGTTGACGCAGCCGTGGGCGGAGAGATCGACGATATTTTCAGCCGCACGCTGAAAGGGTTGCAGGCCGAAGGCATTGAATATCGCGGCGTGTTGTATGCGGGAGTGATGCTGACGAAAGACGGGCCGAAGGTGCTCGAGTTCAACTGCCGTTTTGGCGATCCGGAAACGCAAGCGGTGTTGCCACGGATGGATTGCGATCTGGCCGAGGCGGCGCAAGCCACGGCGGACGGTCAACTCGACAAGCTGGAATTGAAATGGAAACGCGAAGCGGCAGTATGCGTCGTGATCGCCTCCGGTGGCTATCCGGGGCAGTTCGAGCGCGGCAAGCCGATTGAGGGATTGAAAGAGGCGTCCGAATTGGCTAACGTGATGGTGTTTCACGCCGGCACGAAACGCGACGCCGGCGGACAGATCGTGACCGACGGCGGCCGCGTGCTGGGCGTGACAGCGCTGGGCGAAAACCTCGCAGAAGCGGCGCGCCGCGCCTATGATGCGGTGAGTCGCATTCACTTTGAGGGGGCACACTATCGGCGCGACATTGCCGCCCGCGCGCTATGAAGGTCGTAGAGTGGCGGCGAATCAAGCAAAGGATTGCAGGATAACATGAAGAAAACAGCAATGGTCCTTTCCATCTGTGGTCTGTTTTTTGGCATTGGCTTGCCCGGCCAATCGCGCGCTGCCACCGACGACGGCGAGTTGAGCCAGACGAAGGAGATTATCAACCTCCTGAAGTCGCATTACGTGGACCGCGACAAACTTGACCAGAAACTGCTCAACGACGCGACGATTGACGGAATCTTGCAGGCACTCGGGCGAGGCGCCCAGATTCTGACTCCTGAGGAGGCGCAGTCGAATGCGACGCCCGTCGTACAGTCAAGTCCCATCACCAACGAGCCGCTGACCCGCGTTGAGATCATCGATCCGCACATCGGTTACATCCGCCTCGCCGACCTCGCGGAGGAAACGGTTGCAATGCTGGACGCGGAGTTGAAGAAATTTTCCGACGCCAAGGTCGAGGGTTACGTTCTGGACTTGCGGTTTGCCGACGGGACGAATTCCGCCGTGGCGGCAGAGGTCGCCAGTCGATTCATCGCGCCGAACCAGGAGTTGTTCACTCTCAAGCAATCGGCGGGCGCTCCCAAAATATTTCGCGCTGCTGAAACGCCGCGCGTCGTTGCGCCCGAGTTGAGCGAAGCGCCGCTGATGGTGCTCATCAACGCCCAGACGCGCGGCAGCGCCGAAGTGTTGGCAGGGACGTTGCACGCGCAAGACCGCGCGATTCTGGTCGGCGGCAAAACGGCTGGATCCGCAGTCGCGTGGCAGGACTTCAAACTGGACGATGGCCGCGTGTTGCGGGTGGCAACAGCCAAGATCGAACTGCCGAAGGACGGCGAAATCTTTCCCGGTGGTGTCACGCCTGACATCCCCGTCAAAATCGATCCCAAGGTGGAGCAGGATGCGGTTTTGAGCGCGTCCACAAACGTGACGCTGTCGGCGAGCCTGCGACCGCGCCAGGAAAAGAGAGTATTGTCCGAGGCCGAGTTGGTCAAGGTGTTCCGCGGTGAAGCCATCAGCGCCGACGAGCCGCCCGAAGCCGGTGAAAAAGAGGGTGAGATTCAGAAAGTGCGTGATGTCGTCCTGCAGCGGGCGGTCGATATTTTGAAAGGAATCCGCGTATTGTTGTCGTCGCAGTAGGAGAATGCGGGAATGGAGTATTGGGATACAGGAGTGACGGCATAATGAGAAAGACCGGCGGCATGTTCCCCGCTACTCCATTACTCCACGACTCCAGTTTCCCGGCTTCGCCATGAAAACCATTCTGTTTGTTTGCACAGGCAATGTTTGTCGCAGCCCGATGGCTGAAGGCTTGGTGCGTGACCTGTCGAAGGGACGCACCGACCTGCAGCTTCAGGTGATGTCGGCAGGGCTCGGCGCGTTGGACGGACACCCGCCCAGCGAGTTCGCCGTGCAGGTCATGGCCGAACTCGGCATCGACATCTCGTATTATCGAAGCCAATCCTTGCGCGTCTCGCCGGTGGAACAGGCGGATTTCATCTTCACGATGACGCGCCAACAACAGGACGCCATCCACACGATTTATCCCGCGGCAGCCGAAAAGACCTTTTTGCTGCGCGAATTCGAAGACGCCGAAGTCATCGGCAAAGATATTGCCGATCCCATCGGCCAACCGCTGGAGGTCTATCGCCGGACCCGCGACCAGATTCACGCGGCGTTGCCGAGCATTCTGGAGTTCGTGAAACAGACGGAAACCGCTGCGCAAAAGACTGCCGCAGAAGTCGCCTCCGCCGCCGATCAACCCCGCTCGGAACAGGGTCAACCGCGCCGGATCGCTCTCGCTGGCGATCACGGCGGCTTTCAGATGAAGGAGGCGCTCAAGGATTGGCTCATCCAGCACGGTTATCAGTTCTCGGATTTCGGGTCGCATTCGGCGGAGCCTGCCGATTACGCGGAGTACGCCTTCCGCGTTGCCCGGGAGGTCGTCGCCGGCAATTTCGACCGCGGCGTGCTCCTCTGCAAGAGCGGCGTCGGCATGAGCATCGCCGCCAATCGCATTCTCGGCGCGCGCGCCGCACTGGTCAGCGATGAGAAGTGGGCCCGCCTGAGCCGCGAACATAACGACGCCAACATCCTCGTGCTTGCCGCATGGGACATCGACAATCAGAAGGCCGAGTCCATTCTGGATGTCTGGCTCAACACGAAGTTTGAAGGAGGCCGCCACGAGCGGCGCGTGAAACAAATGGATCATCCCCCCGTCGTCACCGCTGTCACTGATAACAAGACTTCCGCCCTGGCCATGACCGACCCTGAAATCTTCGACGCGATCCAGCGCGAGAAACGTCGCCAGCAGGAAAACATCGAGTTGATCGCCAGCGAGAATTTCACTTCGCCCGCGATCCTTGAGGCCGCCGGCTCGGTCCTGACCAACAAGTACGCCGAGGGCTACCCCGGCAAGCGGTACTACGGCGGCTGCGAGTACGTGGACATCGCCGAAAAGCTCGCCATCGACCGCGCCAAGCAACTGTTCGGCGCGGAGCACGCCAACGTCCAGCCGCACAGCGGCAGCCAGGCCAACATGGCGGTTTACTTCGCCACGATCCAGCATGGCGACACGATTCTGACGATGGAACTGGCGCACGGCGGGCATCTCACACACGGGTCGCCCCGCAACTTCTCGGGCCGGTTCTATAAAGTCGTTCACTACGGTGTGCGGCAGGACACCGAGACGATTGACTACGACCAGCTCGCCAAGCTGGCGCTGGAGTGTCGTCCAAAGATGATCACAGCCGGTGCGAGCGCTTACCCACGCATCATTGATTTCAAGAAGATGCGCGACATCGCCGACAGCGTTGGCGCGCTGCTGTTCGTCGACATGGCGCACATCGCAGGCCTCGTCGCCGTGGGCATCCATCCCAGCCCCGTGCCGTATGCCGATTTCGTCACGACGACGACGCACAAGACGTTGCGTGGTCCGCGCTCGGGTCTGATCCTGTGCAAGGCGAAATACGCGAAAGACATCGACTCGTGGGTGCTGCCCGGCATTCAAGGCGGCCCGCTCATGCACATCATCGCCGCCAAGGCCGTCTGCTTCCTCGAAGCGATGAAACCCGATTTCAAGGATTATCAGCGGCAAATCGTGAAGAATGCGCACGCGCTCGCCGCCGCGCTCACTGCGCGCGGTTTCCGCATCGTCAGCGGGGGCACCGACAACCATCTCATGCTGGTTGACCTGCGCCCGAAGAAAATCACGGGCAAGACCGCGCAGGAATCGCTCGACCGCGCCGGCATCACGACGAACAAAAACCTCATCCCCTACGACCCTGAGAAACCGCTCGTCACCAGCGGGATCCGCCTCGGGACGCCCGCCGTCACCACCCGCGGGATGAAGGAAGCGGAGATGGAACAGATCGCCGCGCTCATTACCGAAGTGCTGGCGAAGCCTGACGATCCCGCCGTGGCGGGAAACGTGAAAGAAAACGTCCGCGCCCTGACCGCGATGTTCCCGCTGCCGTACTGACACGACGGCAAAATCAAGTTTGACGGGCCGGGGTGGGTTCGCTAGTCTCGGCTTGAGAGTTGTTGGTTTCACCCCGACCCGATGAATCGGGTTCAGTTGTTATCAAGAGGAATCGAAAATGATTGTCACTACCGCGCAGTTGTTCAAGATCGCCTACGGCAAATACGCCGTTGGCGCGTACAACATCAACAATCTGGAACAGGCAGTCGGCTTGTTCCGGGGCAACATCCAGAGCAAGGCGCCGTTTATCATCCAGATCAGCAAGGGCGCACGCAAGTACACGGACAAGCGCTTTCTCGAAGCGATCATTCGCGCCGCCGAACAGGTGTTTCCCGAAGCCATTTTTGCGGTCCACCTTGACCACGGCGACGAGGAAAGCTGCTACGACTGCATCAATTCGGGTTTCTACAGCTCGGTGATGATCGACGCCAGCCACGAGCCGTTCGACAAGAACGCCGAGATCACCAAGCGGGTCGTCCAGAAGGCGCACGCGCGCAACGTGTCGGTCGAAGCGGAACTCGGCAGGCTCGGCGGGGTCGAGGAAGACATTGTCGGCAGCGTTTGTCTGACGGACCCGGATGAGGCGAAGAAGTTTGTCGAACTGACCAAATGCGATTCGCTGGCGGTGGCCATCGGCACGAGCCACGGCGCCTACAAGTTCAAGGCCGAGCCGGGCAAGAAATTCGGCCTGCACCTCGAAGTGATCGAAGCCATTCAGAAGCGGTTGCCCAACTATCCGATGGTCATGCACGGCAGTTCGAGCGTGCCGAAATCCGAGATCGACCGCATCAACGCCGCGGGCGGCAAGATGAGGGACACCAGCGGCGTGCCCGAGGAGGATTTCCTGCCGGCGGCGAAGATGGGCGTGTGCAAGGTCAACATCGACACCGACGGGCGCCTGGTCTGGACGCGCGTGCACCGCGAATTCTTCCGCGATCATCCCGAGAAGTTCGACCTGCGCGATGTCGGCAAGCCGTTCATAGAAGAGTATGCGAAGATGATCGCGCACAAGAATCAAGTGCTGGGTTCGGCGGGCCAGCTCGACGATGTCCGCGCCAGGATCGGCAAGAAGTAACCGCTTGCGCGAACTGCGTCAGTGCTGGGGCCCGGAGACGGGCACGATATTCAGTCTTGGTGTTCCAGGCTGAGTGCTCGGCAACTGCGGCGGCGGCTGCGCCATGAGTATCTCGGCAGCCGGTCGCACGCCGACGACGACCGTGACCTGCTGCGTCTGGCCGTCGCGTAACACCGTGAACTCGATCTGTTCGCCACATCGGTGCAGGAACATCGCGTCCAGTACGTCGGCAGAGCGATGGACGCAGTTAGTGTCGACGTTTAACAGGATATCCTGGTCGCGGAATCCGGCTCCGGCGGCAGGAGAGTTGGAGTGAACCTGCTGAATTGAGACCTGCCATTGGCTGGAAGCGAGCGAGGCTGGAGGGATTCGACGTTCCGAGACGTTCAGGCCGACCCATCCATGTTGCACGCGGCCATCCTGCAGGATGTTGGCCGCCACCTTTTTCGCGGCATTGATCGGTAACGCATAGCATTGGTCATCACCAGACATGGCGACTGCAATTCCCACGACTTCGCCGCGCGTGTTCAGCAACGGGCCCCCGCCTTCCCCTCGAGCGAGTTTGCATCCCGCGCGGAAGTGGCTGGTCATAAACTGGCGAGAGCCACACCTGATGTCGAATCCTCCCACGAACCCGACGCTGGGCGCACTGGGCAGATCGTAGGGAAATCCGATGGCGATCACCATGGAACCGACCTTCAATTCGTCGGAATTTCCCTCCGCCAGGAATGGCATCTGATGACCTGCGCCGACGCACTTCTCCGGGTCAACCTGCAACACGGCGAGGTTGGTTTCTGGATCGGAACCCAGAATCCTGGCCGGGATTCTCTGTCCGTCCCATTCGATCCAGCAACTCTCCGCGTCATCTACAACCGTGGCTGCGGTCAGTAAACGACCTTGGCCATCGATGAAAAAACCGGTGCCGGCGCGATGCGGTTGCCCGAGCGGTTGCCCGAAGGGTAAGCCAGGGATCAGAAGTGCGCGCTGGGCGTGAACTCTGACGATTGCCTCTTTGGATTTCTGGTAGAGCGAGGACACCTCGCTGTCCATCGTTTCCAGCAGACTGGCGGCATCAAGCGACCGGGCGCCCAGGATGCCGAGACACGCCACAAACACCGCAACCCGTGGCTTAGAAATGAATGCTGCTGGCGACCTCATAACTGGCAGGCGTTACCGTGATGCGATCCAGGACGTAACGCGGCGCGCTGACTTCGGCATTAGCATTGTGCGCGACCGCGGGAATGATCACTACGCTGCCCGCCAAGGAGGGTTCAACTGAGCGGGACAAGGTTGAGGCAACGGCCTTCGCCGGTGTGGACGGTGAGGCTGCTGCAAACGTTGGTATTGAAATATCGTTGGCCGCTTGCGGCGCGTCGCTTGCGACAGGCCGCGCCATCGGGATAACTCCTCTCGACATCAGGACGCTGACAACCAGCAATACTCCCATCCCGCCAGCAAACGCATAGGGCCACACCCGCGAGCGCTCAATCGTGAAGCTCGCAACGAGTTGCTCCCACCACCCCGCTTGTGTTCGGGTTTCCGCTTGGAGGCGTTGATGAAACTCGCCGAGAAAGTCATCGAAATACTCCGGTGAAGGTCGCTCGTGGCGTTTCAGTGCCAGCAACTGCTGCAACCGCGCTGCACGCTGCTGTGCCACACGGCAATCGGTGCATTCATCCAGATGACGACGCACTTCCCGCGAAAGAGTCTCGGGAAGCCGGTCTTCGGAAAGATCGTCGAACAAACGTTGCGTTTTGCTGCACTCCATATCGACTCCACTCACAGATACTCGCCCAGGTAGGCCTGCAACTGCTGCCGCGCGTAAAACAAGCGCGACCGCACGGTGCCTTCCGAGCACTTCATCACCTTTGCGATGTCCGCATGTGTCATTCCCTGAACGTCGTGCATAATCACTACCGCTCTATGCGGTTCAGACAGTTTTTGCAGGGCTTCGTTCAATTTTTCCTGCAGCTCATTCAACTCGACTTCTCGCCGCGGCGTCATATGTGACATCAGCTCCACAAAATCGGGATCGGTCTGGATGTTGCCGTCGATGTCGTCAAGACTGTAGTGGTTGCGGTTTTTGCGGCGTTTCAGAAAATTGATCGTGCGATTGACGGCGATGCGATAGACCCAGGTGTAAAAGCTGGACTGGCTCTTGAAGCTGCCAATGCTCTTATACGCCTTGATGAGCGCGTCCTGCACAAGGTCGTTGGCGTCCTCGTGATTGCTGGTCATGTGATAAATCGTGGCGTACAGCCGCTCTTTATATCGCTCGGCGAGGATGTCAAAAGCTTCTTTTTCTCCGCGCTGGGTTTTGGCGACAAGCGTTTCGTCATCTTCATGATGAAGATCGACAGTCTGCTCAACCAGGTGCGATGCTGACGCCGGTGGATGGTCGGCCGCGTGTTTTGCTGCCGCGCCAAATTTGAATTTGTCCGAAAGCTTCATGAACGCGGTCACGCCGCAATCTCCTCCTTCAACAATAACTTGCTCTTGCCGGCAATGAAACCCAGGAGGTCGGACAAGGTTTTCGAGTAGACGTTGGAAGGCAGGTCGGCCAGATTGGCTTCGGCCTGAGCAATGTATTTGTCGATGGTGAGGAGCGATTCCGTCATGACGCCGTTCCCCATCACCAAGCTGAGTAATTTGGCTCGTGCGCCTGGCTCATCGCGAAAGATCATTTCACCGAATTCCTGGCGGCTGCTCGCGCCCGCGTGTTGCAGCAGCAAGAGATACGGCAATGTCAATTTGCCCTTTTTCACGTCTGTCCCCAGTGATTTGCCTGCCTGACGCTCCTGACCAAAAATATCCAGACAATCGTCGTAAATCTGGTAGGCAATTCCCAAATTACTTCCAAACTCGTGCGAAGATTTGACCACCTTGGCCGGTGCTGCGTTCAAAAGCGCCCCCAGCTCGCAACTCACCGCAAACAATGCCCCGGTTTTCATGTTGATGATGTCCAGGTACTGTTCCACCGCCAAATCGAGGTCAAACCGCCGCTGAGTCTGCAGAATCTCGCCCGAACAAACCGTGTTGGTGGCCTCGCTGATTCTGCGGCAAACGATCGTAGTGGGATAGGCAGCCGCCAAACGCAGCGAATGGGCAAACAAACAATCGCCAAGCAGCACGCTGATCTCACTGCCCCAGCGCCAGTTAGAAGTCGGAAGGCCGTGGCGTAGCTGGGCTTCGTCCAAAATGTCGTCGTGGACAAGAGTCGCCACATGAATCAATTCCACGATCACGCCCAGAGTGATATGACCTTCATCAATGCGGCCCGTTGCGCCTGCGGCCAGCAACGCCAGGGCGGGGCGCAACCGTTTACCCGTTCCCCCGAGCACATAGCTGATGTAATCGGTCACTCCCGGGGCGAATCCGCTATGCACCTGTTCCGCCAAGACTTCCTCCACCCGGTTCAACTCAGCACAAACCGGACCGAGCAGTTTCAACAGATTCGATGCTTCTGCCTTTGCAGGGACTGCGCTTCCGCTGACCATCGTCACGCCCATGATCGAACTAATGTACGGGCCACCGAAAGGGGTGTCAACTTAGAAGCCCAGTTTCGCTCTTGACCTTCTGCAAACAGGCGCGATGATAACCGAGATTTTGTCAGTTGCGACGGTCTTTTTATCTCAATGGGTTCATTTTCCTCAATGATGAAGTACTGGATAGCCGCCACCTTGATTCTGCTGACGGGCTGTCAGAAAAGCCCGGAGCAAAACGCTCTGCGAGCCGCTAATTCCTTAATCAAGGACAATCGACTTCAGGCAGCCATGGAGACAGTGGAATCTTGTCTCAAACAGCATCCCGACTGCCGCGAATTGCTGCAACTGCGTGTCTTGATTCTGCTCAACGCGGAACAGCTTGACTCAGCCTTCTTGGCTTTGCGCAGTCTTCCAGCAGGCGACCCGGTCCTGGCCCGGGCCTTGCGTCACCGCGATCCGCTGGTGCGATCTGGCGCCGCCCGGCTTATCGCCGAGCAATCCATTCCGATCAACTGCCGCGACCTGGTGCATGGGCTGGATGATTCGATGCCCGCAGTGCGGCGGTTTTGCGCGCGCGCCCTCGGCCAAAAACGCGGTTGCGCCGCCGTGAAGCCCCTGTTCCGTTTGCTCCACGATGATAATTGGTTTGTACGCGCTGAGGCCGCAAAGGCTCTGGGCGAAATCGGCGACCCGCGCGCTGCCGGCTGGCTGGTCCTTCTGCTTAACGACGACGACGGGTTCGTCCGTTTCGCCGCCGCCACGGCTTTGCGGCAGATCGCGAGTCCAGCGAACCGTGATCTTCTGCTGACGGCATACCAGCGTGCGAACAGCCGGCAACAATTCAACCTGGCTGCTGCCCTGGCGAAGCTGAAAGAGCCGGTGGTACTGGAGTCGCTAACGAATGCCGTCAATAGTCAGGATGCTGACTACCGCCGGCGTGCCGCCGAAGCGCTTGGCGACTATCCCCCCGCTGAGGTCACGAACGCTCTCGTGCATCTCATCAACGACCCCGACCTCACTGTGCAGGAGGAGGCGGCAAGATCTCTCCGGAAGGCGTTGAAATCCACGGGCGCGCCTGGCGCAAACCCGTAACGGTCTTCGCACAGCGCCGACACGCGCCGCAGCGCAGTCAGAAAACTGGACGGTCTTCCCACCGACAAGAATGTGCCCGTGGCCAGCCGAGAGTGCTGCTGGATTGATGGCCGAACCAAAGTCCGCCGCTAGTTACTGTGTTGAGGGGAGCGTCTTGCTGAACTTGATCACTTCGTTCAACGCGTCGCGAAACTGTTCGAGGCCCGTCAGGGGGATAATGATCGCATCGTAACGACCATTGACCTCTTCGGTGATCCGCAAGAATTTCCCACGCGGATTCTCTTTCAGGTCAAACGTGAAATGCTTGCGCTCGACTCGAATACTGTGATTCTGCACGTGCGTATCCACAGCGGACGCGCCTCCCAACGCTGGCTGTGTGACTGTTTGCATAAATCGCCGCCAGATGTTAGCAACACCTTGCCCACCTCCTCTGAATGGGCACTCGATTCCGGCCCACTCTTAGCAGACAGCACGAAATACGTCAACACTTTCAATTGTTCAAGTGGAAACACACCACCTTCAACTCCGTGACCTCCTCGATGGCGTAGCACGGCCATTCCTTGCCGAATCCGCTTTCCTTCAGGCCGCCGTAGGGCATTGAATCCGCCCGCCACTGCGGTCCCAAATTGATGTGGATGTTGCCTGATTCCAACTCCTTGGCGAACCGCATCGCCGTGTCAACACTCTCCATAAACACGCCCGCCGCCAGCCCGTATTTGGTGTCATTCGCCAGCGCGCAAGTTCTTCAGCATGCGCACAAACGTCTGGCGTCGTGCCTGACGAAATGGCCCGTATTATGGTTGCTCAGGGCGTTCTCCGCCGGCAATTGGAGCAACCTCATCAATTGACTCACGCGAGCTTACTATATTCCTTCCGTTTGGGGGATTCTCGGCATGCAAAGAAGGTGTTTGCATGTTTATACAATTCTCTTGTATATGTGTGGAGTGCATGGACGCGTAAAATCCATTGCTGCGGCCCTCTATGCAATCGCGGAAGAGCAGCAAGGCTATTTCACTGCCGGTCAGGCGGCTGATGTCGGTTATCTGCCCGGCAGCCAGGCGCATCACGTCAAGGCCGGGAATTGGGTGCGCGCTGCTCGTGGCATTTATCGACTGGCTCGCTTTCCGCAATCTGACGAAGAACAACTCGTCATCTATTCTCTTTGGTCACGGAATCGCGCGGGCGTCCCCGAAGGGGTTTATTCTCATCAGACCGCTCTGAGCATCCACGAACTGTCGGATGTCAATCCCGCCAGACTGCACATGACGGTTCCGCCCACGTTTCGCCGTAGCGCCAAGATGCCGATGATACTGGTGCTGCATCGCGCATCCCTCGATGACAAGGATGTTGAGCAAAGGCAGGGCTTCCGGGTGACGCGCCCGCTACGGACCATCGTTGATCTGGCGGCGACCGAACTGGTAGCCCGCGATATCATCGCGCAAGCTCTGGCCGAAGGGCGGAGTCGAGGACTCATCACCACCCGCGAAATCGTTGATCTGCGTCGCCGCCGAAAACACGCGACCTGGTTTGAGAAGCTCCTGTCGGAACACAAGAGATGAAGCCGGCACGAAACTACGTCTCGGCTGCTGCGTTTCGCACCGCCCTCGAAGTGCGCCTGAATAAATTAGCGATGGAGGAAGGCGTTGATCTCCAGCGCGTGCGCCGACAGGTGGCGTTTGACCGTCTGCTGTGTTGGTTGTTTGCCTTGCCGGATGCTCCGTGGGTGCTCAAAGGCGGCTACGCGATGGAATTGCGCGTGAAGACCGCCCGAACCACGCGTGACATCGACTTGGCGTTGAAGCAACTTCTATCACTCTCGGCAAGTTGGGAAGCGAATGCGGGAACCGTTCTGGGAATGTTGCGTGAGGCTGCCGGGACGGGTTCACGGGACCACTTCACTTTTCTGATTGGCGAAGCGGTTCAGGACTTGGATGCCGCCCCTTATGGCGGCGCGCGGTTTCCTGTCGAGGCACGGCTGGCGGGACGCGCTTTCGTGAAGTTCCATCTGGATGTCAGCACTGGCGATGTCCTGCGCGAGCCATACCAGTTGCTCCGCGGCAGGGACTGGCTGGGGTTCGCCGGTATCGCTGCCGCACAGTTCCCGGCGATCTCGTCCGAGGAACAGTTCGCCGAGAAGGTTCACGCGTACACACTCCCGCGAGAAGGCCGCGAAAACTCCCGCGTGAGAGACCTGGTGGATCTGGTTCTCCTAGTTGAGCAGTCCCATCTTGACACCGTGCGGTTGCGGAATGCGATTCACGAAACATTTCAACGGCGAAAAACTCACGAAGTTCCCCACGCCCTCGCGCCGCCACCGGCTTGGTGGTCTGGGCCATTCGCCGAGATGGCACAGGAATGTCATCTTGAGCCCAAGATCGAGAACCAGTTCAGCAAGGTGGAGCAATTTTACAGAACCATCGCTTTGTGACGATCGCTGCCACGGCGGGGCCGTCCCGCTTGCCGCCGTTACGTTCTCCCCTGATCGACGCCTGAATGAGAACGGCGAATGTGATTTACAGAAACAAGAGACCTGACCCCAGCGAAGCCTGTACTCATTCTCGATGAGAATGGAGGCAAGTAAGATAGGAAACTGTTTTTGGAGTGCAGGAGAGACGGGGTCCAATCAGAGGACTCCAACTGTTGGTGGTGATCGTTCCGCTCGTCTCTCCAATTGGAGAATAATTAGACGCGACCCCGATTCCCCCTTGATTTTTCTGGTTGTAGCTGCGCTTCTGGGAAGCGCGGGTCGTTCATTTCCCGAAGGAATTCGGCGTTTCGCAGAAATGCCGCTACACCGAAAGGCGTGGAAACCGATTTGGGCAACACGCCCTAACCATTGAATAATTGGCTCGATGGTGTCAAAGGGAATTGGGCCGGATCGGGCGCGTCGGGCATGCCCAATTCGCATCAGGATCCCTGCTGGGTGGTATGGCCCAGTTGCCCGCAGCGACCAACAAATGAACGGACTTGTCTGGTTGACAAACCAGCCACAATTCCTAGTGTTTGGTGCGGCAACCCCGCAGGGGGCGAGCCGTGATTAGGGGAGGGCGATTCATTCTGCGTTTGTTCTGGGAATCTGATTTGAACAACGCGAGAGGTCGAAGCGTGCTTCTAGCTATGAACGGCGATGCTCTTCAGAGTGTCGTATTGGCTTTCCGGGTAGCCGGATACGATAATTTTGGCAGGGATTTGGAGGTGGGGATCGGCTGGAACATAGTACGCTCGACAGTAAAACGGTAGTTTGGTAACAGGACAAGTCGTCACACCTTCTTGGTCGCACTTGGTCCTCATAGCCCTATAAGCAACTGTCTTGCGATCTTGAAGTACTCCCTCCATATCCCACCCAAACCGTGAGTAGTCTGGCACGTCTTGTGGGATATAAAAATCTTCTACATGGCCCGTTTCCGCGTTAAACTTGACGTAATGCGATGGCAATAGGGGCAAATCAAGAAGTCCCCACTTAACACAGCAATCCAGTGAAGCGATAAGCGTCTGAGATATATTGCGGTAGTTAGCGATGTCCCTCTGCCAGACCAAGTTACTGAATTGTCTCTTCGGGTAAAACAGCAGCGCCGTGGCCAACAGTTCCGTTCTGTCTTCAATGGATGCCCGGATGTCTGGATCGAACAAGTATTTCCTCAAGGCCTCCAGTGCATCTCTGATGGGTGGAGCATGAACCGCTTCAAAAGCATAATAACCCGGCGGATCGTGAGCGATGATATGCGCAAGTTCGTGTGCTGCACATTGGTTGACCATCACAGCCCTTTTGAACGGGTCAGGATGGCTCATGATGCGTGGCGAAATGAAGACCCGATACCCTTCGGCAATTTCGAGATTATAAGCTGTGACGGAATCCAGCGACAAGTCCATCTCCCCGGGGAATATCAATGTTATCTTCAAATCATGGAGGAATCCCTCTATATCATCAGCGCCAGACACGGAGTGCAAATCATTGAGCAACTTGTTGATTGTTGCCGCCATACCACGCACCATGAGCGTTTTGGCTCGGTGTGCTTCTAACCTCATACTGCGCCTCCATTCCACTTACGTTTGACCCCATTTGGCTTCATACAGATGCTCTAGCCAAACGGGGTCAAATCTTAAAACTTGTTTCGGTATAAGAATACCGGCGCTGCAAAATTAGTGCTTCAAGGCGTGTCGACCTGTTATTAGGATAGATTTGAGGTCAATAATCCAGTGCTTATGCTTCTTTGGGTCGCAATTCAGAACCACCTCTTTGTTGGCCTCAAGCAATTTCCCGACAGCCTTTTCAGTTTTCTCATCGAACTTGCAGCCACTTACGAGCCGTGCATAATAGAAAACACCCTTACCTGCAGATGGTGTGTTCGGAGTCGCTCCCTCCGTCTTTGTAGTAGAAGTCGTTGGTTCCATGATCGGGTTTCCTCCCGTAGTGTACTATTCTGATCAACAGTTTAACTGAACACGTACATCTGTTTCCACCGTGCGGAGCGAACAATTCTGGATGGTCAAGCTCATGAAGGCTTCACTTCAACCCTGTACAAATAAGAATACGCCCACAGTGGTGAACCGAAATCCACAAAAAGTCCTATCTTCTCCTCAGTTTGCGGCGGATTATTGTGACAGATCGATTGCATGTCAAGCACAAATCTCAGCAAGAATCTAGCCCAAATAGTAGGGAAAAGCTAGAAAAACGCTACCAATTCGGAAAACTGAATAGCCTTAGCGATTCATATAAGGCTCGTACTGAGGGTCTTATGGACAAATCATCTTTTTCCAGTAAAGAACCGTTACAAACCCATCCCGGGTCCTAATCCAGCCGATCAGTTCTTTTGCGATAGCCGTTTTCGGTCGTATAATACACGGGTTAGGATTCATTATATTTTTTCACCCCCTAAACGCCGTTGCGGGTAAGCTGGTCAGCATTGGCAATTAGTCGTCTTGGTGTTCTCCAGCTATTGTTCGCTCATCTCCCCAGTGTTTATCGCGGACACCGCCGACAGTGAGCCGATAAATCAGCCGCTTGCCTTCCGACTGTTTAATGGCGCTAACCATGCGTTCCCCGTCCGTGGTCTTGCGGTGATCCCAGCGGAAACTGAATTCATCGCAGTAGCGCGGCAAGTGCCGCTTTGAGACGTGATGGAACATGCCTACTACGCCGCGCTTTAATAGGGCGAAGAATGATTCCGCCGTGTTGGTGTTCGCGTCACCGTTCACGTATTCATGGGCGCGATGATTGACAATCTTATGGCCACCGCTGAGGGCGTGGCCGAGTCCCCAATAGCTGCGGAAATCGTCGGTGTACATCAGGAAGGTGATTTGATCCTCTGTCTGCTTTTCCCACATGCCGGACCTCACATTACGTGACGAGTATCGAAACAGTCTTGCGCGTTGTCAAGCGGTGCGCGAAGATGATGAGTCTGCCGATGAAGAAAATGGACAAGACTCCCTCAGCCGCATTGTGGTCAACGGCGTACGATTTCTATCAAGCCGCGTTTCTGGTGGTAAAAAGTGAGCCACGCCGGTTGCGCTACCAGATGGTAGACTATTATCTCATCTGCCACTGCATCGAATCAGCCTTGAAGGGATTCTTGCGGGGGAAGGGATACACGATACCGAAGTTGGTCAAGATCGGACACGACTTGGAAAAGGCGCTCAAGCATGCACGCGCTGAAGGCATCGAAGCATACTGCCAGTTCTCGAAGGATTTCCTCAATGACCTCGCCATTGCGAACTTCTCCTATAAGAACAAGGACTTCGAGTATCTGCTTGCTGGCGTGGTGCGCCTACCCAAGACACCCGAAGTGCTATTGAATGGTGCGGGCATGTTGGTCACCAACCTGCAACAGTTTTGCATCGACAAAATACACGAGCACGACGACAAGGAATCCGCACACGACCCCAAGTGACGCATGACCGCCTGCGAGCGCACTGGCGGCAAACGTCAAGTTGCTAGTTCAGGAGGCTGTTGAAGCGACGGGGGGGCTCCAGTAAAACGGTACGGCGCTGGTGGGTGATTCAACTCCGGCGGATCACACTCTGTGATCTTCCCGGATAATCGTGCGGCAGCCGCCAGCCAGACTCGGACGCCAGTTCTTGGGTGGTTTCGTCTTCTTGAGTTGGTCCAGTTGCCCGATTTCCTTGAGTCGTTTGTAGATAAGCTGCCAGGCACAAGGGCGTGCGGTGTCCACTTCGCAGTGGTCTTCAGTGGAGCCGCTGCACGGGCCATTCAACATGTGTTTGGCACAGCGGGTGACGGGACAAATCCCGCCGTATTGGTGGAGCACACACGCGCCACAGGCTGCGCATTTCTCCGCCCAGACTCCTCGTTCCTCCAGGATGCCGATGAACGCCGTGTCCAGACCGGCATAAACCGGTTTGCCGGTGTAACGCTCCGCCAGGGCCTGAACACCGGCACCGCAACCCAGGGAAAGAACGGCATCGTGGTTCTTGATGGTATCGGCCGCCTGCTCGAGAAAGACGTTGTCGCACTGGCGTTCGATCGTCGCTTCTTCGACTTCAAGCGGGAGGCCTTTTAGTTTTGCCGCCATGCGCAACGCGGACGCGATGATGCTGACTTCACGCTGTCCGCCCGCCAAGCAGACGGTGACGCAGGTGCCACAACCGAGCACGAGAAGTTTCCGGTGTTTCTCGACTATGGCCAGCAGGTCAGGAATGGTTTTTCGTTGTGCGACAATCATGTGCGACTCTCCAGTTTGACTAGATTTTTCTTCTTGAGCGGGCTGGGACCCAGTTTGCGGACGGTTTCCACCATGTCGGTGATGGTGTCCGCCAAAGGCCGCGCCATGGCGGCGGAAATGTTGACCATGCGGATGCGGTCTTTTTCGAGGCCGATCTCCGCCAGCATGTCGCGGGTGTAATCGACCCGGCGTTTGGCGCAGAGGTTGCCTTCTACAAAATGGCAGCCGCCTTCTAGGCAGCCGGCCACCAGCACGCCGTCCGCGCCGTTCTCGAACGCCTTCATGAAATACTCGGTCTCCAGCCGGCCCGTGCAGGGCGTGCGGATGATGCGCACGTTGGGCGGATACTGGATGCGCATGGACCCCGCCAAATCTGCCGACGAATAGGCGCAGTAGTGGCAGCAAAAGGCCACGATCTTGGGTTGAAAGCCGTCGGATTTCATGGGTTATGCAAAAGCTATTTCACAGAAGGAAACAAAGGTAACAAAGAACAACTCATTCCAGAGTTTTTCCGGCCCAAGCCTTCTCTTCGTTGACTTAGTTTGCTTCTGTTCAAGATCTGTTTCGGTCTTCATGGCTTAAATTTTTGCCGTCAACGTTTCCGCCAGCCGGGGCGCGGTCGCGCTGTTTTCCCCATTTTCACCGTTGTCGCCGGCGAATAACTGTTTGATCATCACCTCGAACTGGTCGGTCTCGAAATGATGCAACTGGATGGCGCAGGCCGGGCATTCGGCGGCGCAAATGCCGCAGCCCATGCACTTGGCGGCCTCGATCTGGCCCTTGCCGTCCTTGTTGCAGTACGGCGCGGAATACGGACAGACGGTGACGCAGGTCATGCAGGAGATGCATTTCTGCTGGTCCACGTAGGAGACTTGGGCGCTGACATCGAGCTGCGTCTTGGACAGCACCGTGGCCGCCCGCGCGGCGGCGGCTCGCGCCTGCGCGATGTTTTCATCAATGAACTTCGGCGAATGGGCCAGCCCGCAAAGGAAGATGCCTTCGGTGGTGAAATCCACGGGCCGCAGTTTCACGTGGGCTTCCACGTAAAAACCGTCGGCGTTGAGCGGCACCTTGAGCATGTCCGAGATGCGCTTGTTGTTTTTCAAGTTCACTTCCACGCCGGTGCTGAGCACGACATTGTCGGCCTCGATCGCGAGCGGTTCGGGTAGGTCGGGACTTTTGAGCGTGACCACCAAGCCGTTGTTGTCGGCCACCTGCGGCGGCGCTTCCGGCGTGTAACGGATGAAGACCACCCCGGCCTCGCGCGCCTGCTGATAATAGATTTCCCGGAAACCGTAGGTCCGGACATCCCTGTAGAGCACATAGACGTTGGCCTCGGGGTCCAGTTTCTTGATGGCCAACGCATTCTTGACGGCCATCGAGCAGCAGATGCGGCTGCAATACGGATGCTTTTCGTTGCGCGAGCCGACGCACTGAATCATCACGATGTTTTGTCCCTTGGCGGGCCAGGTCCGGTCGTGCAACCGCTTTTCCAATTCGACCTGGGTCAGGACCTGGTCGGACTTGCCATATAAAAATTCGGTGGTCTTGGCCGCTTGCGCGCCCGTGGCCACGATGATGGCGCCGCCAGAAATTTCAAAGTTCGCGCCGCCTTTGGGGAGCGTCACGGCAAACTTGCCGATGTGACCTTTGATGCCGGTGATTTCGGCTTCCAGGTAAGACTTGATGTGCGGATGTTTTTGGACCTGCTCGATGAGGTTGTTGGTGAAGGCGGCGATGTCGTTGTGCTCGAAGGTGCGATGAATATCGTGCAGGGTCCCGCCCAAACGTCCGGTCTGCTCGACCAGATGGACGTTGAATCCCTGGTTGGCGAGCGCCAGCGCGGCCGTCATGCCGCTCAATCCGCCGCCGATGACGATGCCGGTCTGGTCCACCGCCAGCGTGCCGCCTTCGAGGGGCCAGAGCGTGCGCGCCCGGGCGATGGACATTTTGACGAGTTCAACCGCCTTTTCGGTGGCGGATTCCGGCATGGCCGAGTGCACCCAGGAACACTGGTCGCGGATGTTGGCCATTTCGAACAGGTTCGGATTCAGCCCGGCTTCGCGCAGGGTTTCGCGGAACAGCGGCTCGTGCGTCCGCGGGGTGCAGGAGGCCACCACGATGCGGTTGAGCCGGTGTTGATGGATCATGTCCTTGATGTTGGACAGGCTCGTGTCCGAACAGGTGAACATGGTGTGGGTCGCCAACACGACGTTTGGCTCATGCTCGACCCGTTTCATCACCTGCTCGACGTCCACGACCGACCCGATGTTCATGCCGCAGTGGCAGATGAACACGCCGAGGCGCGGTTCCTCGTCGGCGACGTCGTGCTCGGTGGGATAACTCTTTTTGGTGATGAGCGAGTTGCGGGCCGGCGCCAGCAGTTCCATCGCCATGGAAGCCGCGGCGCTGGCCTGGGTGACCGTCTCGGGAATGTCCTTGGGTTCCTGCGCCGTGCCGCCGACGAACACGCCGGGCCGGGAGGTGGACAGCGGCAGGAGCCGGTCGGTGTCGCAGAAGCCGAACTTGTTGAGCTTGATGTCCAAGCAGGCGGCCAGCCCCGCCATGCTGTCCGGCGGTTCCATGCCCACGGACAAAACAATCAGGTCGAACTCCTTCTGCGCAAGCCGGCTGTTTTCGTCGAGGAACGAAACCCGCAGGTCCCTGCTGCCGGGCAACTGGACAATCCGAGAGGGGATGCTCTTGACGTAATGAATGTTCTCCTTGGCTTTGGCGCGCTCGTAATACTGGTCGAAATCCTTGCCGTGCGCGCGGATGTCCATGTAGAAAATCGTCGCGTCCAGTCCCTCGACGTGGTCGCCGGCGACCATGGCCTGTTTGGTGGCCATCATGCAGCAGATGGAGGAGCAATATTCATTGCCGCACGTCGAATCGCGCGAACCGACGCATTGGATCCAGGCGATGCGCCGGGCCTCGCGGCCGTCGGACAGGCGAATGACATGGCCTTCGAACGGACCGGCTGCGGAAAGCATCCGTTCAAATTGGACGCTGGTGACAACATTGGCATGGCGGCCGTAACCGAATTCACCTTTGCGCGAGGCATCGAACTCCTTGAAACCCGGGGTCAGGATGACCGAACCCACGTCGAGCGTGACCGTCCGCTCGCGCATGGCGTGGTCAATGGCGTGTTGCTTGCAGGTTTCGACGCACCGGTTGCATTCCGAGCACAGGGCGCAATTCAGGCAACGTTCGGCCTCCGCGAGGGCCTGTTCCTCCGTAAGCCCGATTTCAACCTCGTCGAAATTTCCCAGCCGGCTGGCCGGGGCCAGTTCTTTCGCCCGGGGCCGGGACTTTTTCTCGACCTTGTCGAGCGTGGGCATGAACGCCGGTGGAATCGGACGCAGGCTTTCCTCGAAACGGCCGTCCAGCAAATCCTTGCCTGTCAAAAACCGTTCGATGGATTCGGCGACCCGTTTGCCGGCGGCCACGGCATCAATCACCGACGCGGGACCGGAGGCGTTGTCGCCCCCGGCAAAAATGCCGGGCACGGAAGTTTGGCCGGTCACCGGGTCGGCCTTGAAACAGCCGCGTTCGCTCTGGACGTTGATGTGTCCGACCAGTTGTTCGTCCACCATCTGGCCGATGGCGACGATGATCTGGTCGGCCTCGACCGTGGCGAGATCGTTTTCGTCGAAGGCCGGGCTGAACCGTTTCTGGTCGTCAAAAACCCGGGTGCAACGTTTAAGCTCGATGCCGGTGACGGAGCCGTTACCCAGGATGCGTTTGGGGCCCCAGCCATCGCGAATCTTGATTTCTTCCGCGAGGGTGGCTTCGATTTCCTCGGGGTAAGCGGGCATCTCATTCCGTTGTTCGAGGCAGATCAGCTCGACGTTTTTCGCGCCCAAGCGCAGGGCGGTCCGGGCCACGTCCACCGCCACGTTGCCGCCGCCGATGACCAGCACCCGGCCTTTCACCGCCGGTTTTTTAGCCGAACCGGCGTCCCGGAGAAACTCCACGCCGTGCAGCACGCCCTTGATGTCCTCGCCTTCCACGCGGAGTTTGCGGCTCTTCTGGGCACCGGCTGAAATGAAGACCGCGCCATAATCATTTTGGAGCGTCTGGAGGGTGACATCCCGGCCGATGCGGCAGTTATAGACGAACTTGACGCCCTTGCGGCGGATGATTTCGATTTCGTGGTCGAGAACCTTCTTGGGCAGGCGATACTCGGGAATGCCGTAGCGAAGCATGCCGCCGGCGGCGCCCATGGCCTCATAGACGGTGACGGCAAAACCGGCCTCGGCAAGGTCGTTGGCCGCGGTGAGTCCCGCCGGGCCGCCGCCGATCACCGCCACTTTTTTGGCATCCGGCGCGGGAGTTTTTTCCTCCGGCAGGGTGAGCTTGCCCGCCGCCAGCATTTCCATCTCCTTGTCGGAGGCGAACCGTTTCAGGAGCCGGATGGCGATGGGATCGTCGGCCTTGCCCCGCGTGCATTCAGACTCGCAGGGATGCGTGCAGATGCGGCCGCAGATGGCCGAAAGCGGGTTGCGCTGGCGGATGAGTTCGACCGCCTTGAGATATTCCTTTTGTTTGATGAGCTGGACGTAGCCCTGGACGTTCACCCGGGCCGGGCAATTCAGCTTGCAAGGCGAGTGGCCGTTTTTGAGAATGCCGAAAATGTTCGGGGTGGCCTGGGCGTAAAGTTTGGCGATGCCCTTGCGGGTTCCCAGGCAACGGTTGAACTCGTCCGGGATGTCCACGGGACAGACCTGCGTGCATTCGCTGCAACCGGTGCACTTGTCCTCGATGACATATCGCGGATGCCGCCGGACGGTGGCCTTGAAATGGCCGGGTTCGCCTTCCAGCCCGACGAGTTCGGAAAGCGTCAGGATTTCGATGTTCAGGTTCCGCGCGCATTCGACGAGCTTGGGCGAGACGATGCAGGTGGCGCAATCGCCGGTCGGAAAGGTCTTGTCCAGATGCGCCATCATGCCGCCGATGGCGGCGTCGCGCTCGACGAGATAGACCTTGAAGCCGCTGTTGGCCAGGTCGAGGGAGGCCTGGACGCCGGCAATGCCGCCGCCCTGCACCAGCACCGCGCCAATTTTCTTGTCGCCGTTTTTACTCATGACTGTTTGCTTCCACCTTTTTCAAAACGCTTGAAGCGGGGACCATCAACTTGCTGAACCCGAGTTCGCCGGTGCCGATGCCCAGGCAAAGCCCGAGCAACTGGGTGATGTAAACAACCGGCACCTGGTAGTTCTTGCCGGTCTGCTTGTTGATGTCCTGCTGCCGCAAATCGAGATTCACCTGGCACATGGGACAACTGACGGCGATGCAGTCGGCGCCCGCCGCACAGGCCATTTCAAGGATCCCTTCGGTGAGATGGACCACCACGTCCGTCCGCGTCAGTGACAAACCGCCGCCGCAACATTCGACCTTGCAGGGCCAGTCGAGGCTCTGGCCGCCCATCGCGGTGACCAGCCGGTCGAGCGACTTCGGATTTTCCGGGTCGTCGAACTTCAAAACTCCCGGCGGCCGGACGAGCAGGCAGCCGTAATAACAGGCCACCTTGAGGCCGTTCAGCGAACGTTTGAGGGACTTGGTGATGGCCGGCAGGCCGACATCTTCCAGGAGCACCTCGATCAGGTGCCGGACCTTGACCGAACCATCATAATCCCGGTCAAGCGCCTCGCGGACGCCCTGGCGGATGGTGGGATGGGACGAAATTTCGTGGTTGGCCACCTTCATCCGGTTGTAGCAGGCGGCGCAATTGACGACCATGTCCAGCTTCATGTCCTGGACCTTGGAGAGGTTGGCGGCGGGCAGGGACACGGCCAGGAGGCGGTCGGTCTGGTGACCGGCGGTGGCGCCGCAGCAGGTCCAGCCCTTGGGTTCGTGCAATTCAATTCCCAGCGCCCGGGCGACCGCCAGGGTGGACTGGTTCATGTCGTGGGCCGTGGATTCAGCCGAGCATCCGGGATAATAGGCGTATTTCAAGCTTTGGCCCCTTTGCTTTCTTTAATTTTCCGGAAAATGCGTTTCACGGTCTTCCGGTCGCCGCCCCGGGGCGGCAGCAACGCGATTTTTCCCTTCTTGAGCATGGCCGGGAATTTTTCCGTGTCGTTCATCAATTTTCCCGTGCCGAGTTTGTAGGCGGTGATCATGCCGATTTCGTAGCTGCGGCCGAAGGTCTCGACCGTCTTCAAAAAAGCGCGGTTGAACAGCGGCACATTGCCTTCCGGCTTCGGCGCCCCCCGTTCGAGGGCCAGCCGGCGCAACGCGTCCATGACCGCCGCCACATCAATACCCATCGGGCAGCGGGCGGAGCAGGTCTCACACGAGACGCACATCCAGACGAGATCGCTGGCCAGCAGTTCGTTGCCGGCGCCGAGATGCAGTCGCCGCATGATTTCCGAGGGCCGGGTCCTGGCCAGCTTTGCCACCGGACAACCGCTGGAGCATTTCTTGCACTGGAAACAGACGCTCAGGTCCACGCCGGACAACAGTTCGACGGCGTCCTTCAGGGCGCGGCTGGTTGTGTTTTTCTTGATGGTTATCACGGTAATTGTCTCCCGCTATTTCACGGCCAGTTCCTTCTCAAGTTCTTCAGCTCCGACATCGTCGGTTTCCTCCGAGGCAATGGTCTTGAGATTGCCGGGAATGACTTTGCGATAGACCTGTGCCGGCTTGAGTTGCCGGCCGTTTACGGTCAAAAGCTGCCCGATGGTTATCCCGAAAAGCTTCTGGTTCTCTTCCAGGTACGGCAGGATCAACTCCCAGTCCGCGTTGGTCAGCCGGGCAAACTTGCCGCCGTTCAACTGCTGCTCGACCATGGTCTTGCCGGGGTCGCGGACAAAAATTGCGCCGCCCGAGGCGAGGGAGAACAGGTTGCTGCCCGGATACGGCTCGGCCAGCGGAACCAGTTTTCCGTCGTCATCGAACTTGACGCCGTTCAATATCACGAAACCGCCGCCGTTGTTGGGGTCGCCCGCCATGAAGGACTCGGCGAGAAAGTCGAGGCAGGTGCCGTTGATGACCACCTTGGGTTTGCCGACGGAGTTGATGAGCGGTCTTCCCGCCGCGTTGCCCGACACAAAGACAGCGCCGCCCTTGGCGCCGTACATGAAGGTCTGGCCCACGTCGCCGTGGATGACCATTTTCCCTTTTTTAATGATTTGGCCCAACTGGTCCTGGGCATTGCCATGCACCGTGATCGTCAGTCCATCGAGACCGGAGCCAAGATAATCACCGCTGCTGCCATAAACATCCATGGTCACATCGTCGGTTTCCGGGCCCAGGCCGCAGCCGAGATATCGCTGGCCGATGCAATTGAAACTGATGAAATGCCGCCAGCCTTTCATGTAGGCGTCAACCAGCAGCGCCGCGTCGCAGTCGTTTCCTTCCGGTGGAAAATGCGCGGCGTCAATGACCAGGGTGGTTTCGTTTTCCTGCGGCTTCCGCAAATTTCCACGCGTCGCGAAACCAATGAGGCGGAACCCGCCTTTGGCGGAATCCTTGGCGCCGAGGTTGGGGACATTGCCGAGCAACCGGCTTAACTCATTGCGGACAATATGGAGAACATGGCTGCGTTTCTTCGGGCCGGTTGCGTATCGCCGGTCGTTAAGCAGCGCAAACACCTCGATGGCCGTCGCCGTCCGGGCCGGGTCCTTCGCCTGGCCGGCGATTTGGCGGCACGCCGAGCGGAATTCATCAAACGTCCATTGAGGTATTTGTTCACGCAGCCATTCAAAGACCGCCATGCTGTTTCCGGGGACCAGTTTCTCGTTGATGACGGCCGCCAGCTTTTCGCCGGGTCCGGAGAGCGAAGCCGGGTCCTTTGAAAAATCACAGGACTCGGTTCCGCCCGGCAGCGGGACCGGTTTGCCGAATTTGTCCGTGCATGTAATCCGCATTTTGCCGGTCGAATCTTTTTGCAGATTGAAAATAAACGCTCCGCCATCATTATGGCTGCCGCCGCGCGCATTCCAGTACCGGTCCGCCACGGGGCAGATCCGTTTGTCATCGTTCGACAAGCTTAAAAGCGTGGCGTCGATGGCCTGTTTTTCCGAGCCAATCAACCCCACCTGGACTTCGCCGTCGCAGAAGGCAAATACCTGGGGCCGGAGCATCGCGGTGTCGGTGATGCCCATCAACTGGAACTGCTTCTTTTGGGCAAGAGTGCGGGCGATGATGAAAAACCACGGACCGTCGGGCGAGCCGTGGATATGGGTGGCCTGAATGGCCCGGTAAATCTTTTGCTTCCCGGCATCGAGGCGGTCAAAGTCCAGTTCCGTGGTCGGCGCCAGGGCCTCGATGATGTACTCCAGCGGATAATGGTAGGTCCGGGTGAACAGGTCGAACAACAGTGCGGACACTTCCGTGTCGGTGAGAAACTGGGGATAGATGTGGCGCTGTTTGAGATATTCAGTCACCGAATGGTAATTGGCAAAGTCGCCGTTGTGCACCAGCGCCATGTCAATGGCCGCAAACGGATGGGCGCCGCCGGGGTGCCAGACGCGGCCCTTGGTCGGGAACCGCTGGTGGGCAATCCATTCGTGGGCGCACAGCTCCTCGATTTTATAATACTTCACGATGGCTTCGGCATAACCGACCACCTTGAGGATCATGATGTCCCGGCCATGCGAGAGCACGAAGGCCCGTTTTTCGCCCAGGGACGCGTAATATTTTTGGTTGAGGCTGAAGCTGTTTTGGTTGACGAACTCGTCCTCCGCCGCGCCGCGTTCCAGTTGTTCCAGATGGTTCCTGGCGATGAACGCATCGAGCACCTGCGGCTTGACGCGGACGAAGTAACGGCAGACATCCGGCGGCAGCACCTCCAGACCCGGCACGGACTTCCAGTCGGCGACCTTGTCGAGCTGCGCGGAGGCCGCGACATCGAAGAACGGCTTGATGAATTGCGCCTCGATTTCCGGCCGCACCTTCGTGTCAATGAACGCCACGTGCAGCAGGTAATGGCTGTCGAGCACCTCCCGGCTCACGCCGAGCTGTTCCGGGACAAGCCCCACCGCGGCGATGCCGCCGCCCTTGCCGTTGCCGCGGTTGTGCATCTGGCGCGACGGTTCGTAAATATGCCTGCCCGCCACTGGCTCGCTGCAGCAGAAACCGACCACGCCGCAGCCGCCCTCCTCCGCTTCCTTCCGGATTTGCGAAGAATAATTGAGGCTTTCCGCCAGCCGTTGTCTTGAACCGGCGAGCCGTTGGATCAATTCACTGTTCATGGTTTTGCCGGCACGTCGTTGGTGTAGTCCAGGTGCATCAAAAGGTCGGTGCGTCCGCGTAGTTCGCTGACGCTTCGCAGGCCAAGGCGCTGGAGAATTCCGACCAGCGTCTTTTGCCAGGCGTTGTAAAGGTTGATGAGCCGCTGTGTGCCCCACTCAATGTCCATTTTCCCGGAAAGCTCGGGGTCGGTGGTGGCGATGCCGCGCGGACAGCCGCGTCCGCTCTCACAGCGGCTGCACCGCACACAGCCCAGCGCCACCAGTTCCGCCGTCCCGACGACCACTCCGTCCGCGCCCAAGGCGATGGCCTTGGCGATATCGTGGGCCGTGCGGATTCCGCCGCTGGCGATCAGGGTGACCTTGTCGCGGACGCCCTCATCCGTCAGAAAATTGTGCACCTTGCCGATGGCGTATTCGATCGGCATGGCAATGTTCTTCTTGGCAATGTCCGGCGCCGCGCCGGTCCCGCCGTAGCCGCCGTCAATGTGGACGATGTGCGTGCCGGCCGAGTAACTGCCCACGGCCACCATGTCCACGTCCGTCGGGGTGGACACCTTAGTCGAGATCAAAGCGCGCCGGTTAACGTGCTTGACCCACTCGATATGCTTGGCGTGGTCTTCGATGGAATAAACGCTGTGGAACGGGAACGGCGAGAACAGGGAGATGCCGAGCACGGCCTCGCGCATGCGGGCGACGGCCGGGGTGTTTTTGTCGCCCAGCAGGTGGCCGCCCAGGCCGGGCTTGGCGCCCTGGGCATACTTGAATTCCACGATCGGCACCCGCTGAATGGTTTCCTCGCGCACGCCGAACAGGCCGGTGGCGACCTGGGTGATGACGTGGTCGTCATAGGGCCGCATGCGTTCCATGTATCCGCCCTCGCCGGTGCAGGTGAACGTGTTGAACGCCAC
>JBEKZD010000031.1:0-33935 GCA_049510215.1 Verrucomicrobiia bacterium | reverse complement strand
TGGTGCCGCCGTTCAGGCGGTTATTGGCATTGTGATTATTTCCATGAGCCAGAAGATTGCTGGCATGATGTTTAAGACCGATGATGAATAGTTACCGGATGCCTAACAAGTCGCCGGAGCCAGCCGCCGTTGGCGCTTGCCGTTCCGCTGTCGCGGTTCACGTCGCGAGTCGGCGGTGGCTCAGCTTTCTACGTTAGGCGGCATCACACATCACACACAAACAAAACCCAAATCACCATGACGAATTGGCACCCCAAGACACCCGGCGCCTGGCGCGCCGTTTTGTTCCTGCTCGTAATCGCAACATTGATCCCCGAACTGCTCCTCGGCTCCACCCCTTTGAGCCGGAGCTATCAGCTGGTATTTGAGTTACCCTATTACGGCTCGGCCGCTCTTGTGATTCGCGAGGCGGTGATCCGGCTCAAGCTCATTTACATGGAGGGGGAAATCGTTCATTGTCTCGCTGAGGCGATTGATAACCAGTGGACTACGCAAACGCAAGCCTTGATTGCACCAAGACGGCTAGGCTGCAAAATCGCAGCTCACTATAATGTTATCCGAATATTAAGGAGATGAGGAAATGAATCAATACGATCAATTCTCTTTGGACTATCACTGGCTCTATTCTGACAATATATTGTCTGGGAAGCCCTTTATTGAACAATTTTCTTATCTACTGGATTCACTGCCATCAGGATCACTGCTCCTAGATTGTTCATGTGGAATAGGTGTACTGACTATTGCTCTAAAGCAACAAGGCTTTTCTGTTTGGGGTTCGGATTTAAGTCCTGGAATGATCGCACGGGCTCGCGAACGTTCAGCGGAAAAGGGTATCGAAATCCCCTACTTGATCAGTGCCTGGAAAGATCTACCAACAGTATTTCCTAATAAATTTGATCTTGCTTTTTGTCTTGGAAATTCAATCGGTCACTGTAGCAGCAGAGAGGAAATGCTTGCGTCATTCCAGGGAATCCATACAGTCCTTAACAGAAATGGCACGCTTATTCTCGATTCCAGAAACTGGGAAACAATATGTTGTGAAAGAAAAAGGTTTACCACAACAGGAACAAGGAAACGCAATGGACTGCAATGTATTCCTCTCTATGTTTGGAACTTCCCCAAACAATTTAAAGAAGAACACCTTATTGAAGTCGTCTTCCTATTCGAGGATCAAGGCTCTGTTTATGAGCGGCACTATCCCATTACATATCATCCTTACAGGTATTCAGAATTATGCGAGATACTTAATGAGTCAGGTTTCAGTGATATCAAATCAGATTTTGACCAAGACAAGGATTCCTATACAATTACGGCGCGTAACGGATATCCATCCGATGAGCCGAACGCGGACACGACACCGCGTCGGCTATCTTGATCGTCTAGGCGCACTATGAATATCTCCGATGCACAGAGAGAAGTGCGGTTTCGATTTCACGGCGGCTTTTACGGACAGCTCGTGTCGGGTGTGCTGTGGCTTTTGTCAGGATGTTTGGCCGTCACAATTGGAGTCAAAAGTGCAATCATTGCCCTTGTGTTCGGTGGCTTCATGATTTTCCCGGCGACGGAATCGCTTGTGCGGCTTTCGGGGATGAAACAATTGACCGAAGCCAATACGCTTCGATATCTGGGTATGCAGGTCGCGTTTGTTTTGCCGTTTTCAATGTTGTTGCTGTTGCCGGTTACGCTGTATCGCACCAATCTGTTTTATCCTGCTATGATGATCCTTCTCGGCGCGCACTATATTCCGTTCGTATTCTTATACGGTATGCGGCTTTTCGCATTTCTGGCAGCAATATTGATTGGTGGAGGAGTTTGCATCGCCATGTTCGGCGCGAGCACGTTTAGCACGGGTGCGTGGAGCACTGGCCTAGTCCTTGTGTTATTCGCGTTTTTGGGGCGGAAGTATGCTCGAAGCGATCACTCACATGAGACCTGATCAGCAAGCGGTTTACCAACAGTGGGCGGGTTCGCCTAACAAGTCGCCGGAGCCAACCGCCGTTGGCGCTTTCAGTTCCGCTGTCGCGGTTCACGTTACGAGTCGGCGGTGGCTCAGCTTTCTACGTTCGTATCAGTGATCTTCTGCGGTCAGACAATTGGCAACCGTGATGTCTTGCCCTGCTCCAGTTTCAGGAGGCGTTTCTTCCTGTGCAAGCCGCTGCTGTACCCACCGAGGGAGCCGTCGGAAGCAATGACGCGGTGACAGGGAATGAGGATGGGGATCAGGTTCGCGCCACATGCTGCACCGACAGCGCGTGCGGCGCGAGGCTTGCCGATTTTCTGCGCCACCCAGGCGTATGAACGTGTTTGGCCGCGTGGAATGGTTCGGAGAAGCTGCCAGACTTTTCGCTGGAACGGTGTGCCTGCGGAAAGATCGAGCGGTGCCGTAAACCGCACGGGCTTGCCTGACGCGTAAGCTTGGAGTTGCCGGATCAACTTGCCACGCTCAGAGCGTGACTTGCCGAGTGAACGTCTTGCCCGCCGTTGGTCCGCGGCGGCAGGCGACGCGCCTGCCCTACAAAAGACGATGCGACAGACGCCGCGCGATGTGAAATCAACCCGTAACAACCCCAGCTTGGTCGGAATCGTTACCGCATTTATCGTATGACTGCGTAGAGCACCCACAATGCGATCAACGATAAGCCGAGCCACATGAAAAAGCGATTCCTGGTTTGCCGTTGGACATGCTTGAGCGGCTTGTACGTCCTGATGCTGCCCGCACTGAGATAGTGCGCCAGCTTTTCTTCCGGCTTGGTCGTGCAATCGATCTGCGTCTGCGCCTTCGCTTCTGCTGGTGCCGCTGTCTCTTTCTCGATTACCGCGAACAAATCTGGCTCCGCCTTCCGAGAAAATGCGATCTGCTCCGCTTCCAAATCTTTGAGTGGCTCAGTCGGGATATCGAACAAGTCCCGCCTGGCGCGAGTTGGCAAAGCGGGAGATCTTTCCCCCGGGGGCCTGAGCACGTCTTTGATGAGCTTCATTGCCTTTTCCGCTGATGAAGCTGACCGTGCAGCGGACGAAGTGTCGACGAGCGGAGCAAACCCGTTGGCGGGGCTTTCAACCGACATCTGTCGGAGTTGCTTCTGGACTGAAGCGATCTGACGATCCAGTTCCTCGACGGCGCGATCAACGGGAGTCGAACGTTTGCGCCAAAATGCCATGGCTACCTCCGCGTCAGTGTTTGACCGCCAACAAAATGATCAACCAGATTGTGCCCGCAATGATCAGCGGGGCCGAAGCCGCTGCGCCGATGCGCGCAAAGCGAATCATCTCCTGCCAATCAAACGTCTTGGACGAATCGGCAGCCAGCGGCTCGGTTTGCTGGCCGGCAGCGGGATTCAGGCAATCGAGCTTGGTGCGGGCACGGTTATATTCCAGACGTGAGTTCTCGACGATTCCCAACGCCTTGCTGAGTTCGGAGCGGACGTTGGCGTTGTTCCATTCTTCGTCATTGAGAGCCTGGAGTTGCTCCAGGTAATCGCGGAATGCGTCCTGCGTGTTGCCGCAAATCTCGGCCAAACGCTGCGCTTGAATCTGTTCCCGCTCGAGCGTGACCAGGCCGCGCGTGAGATTGTCGATCATCTCCGCCTTGCCGCGGCTGTACTCTTCCTGTTTGCGGCGCAGTTCCTCCAGGTCAGACTTCTGGCGCTCGAGTTCGTCCTGCTGGCGACGGAGCGCCAACAATTGCTCACGCGCTTGTTCGAGCTTCCAATCGACTTCCTCCTTGTGCGGTGGTGTGTCAACGAGAGACGGACCGACCCCGTTGCCGGATCCGGGCACAATGGTTGTAGTGGTACTTCCCCCTTGCTTCATCAAAAGACCTCCTTGTTGGAGGCTGACGATAACAAAAGGAGCGGAAAAGTAAAGCCTGTTCGCTGACCGGCGATCCCGTCACTGGCCCCGTTGTCTCGATTGTCCGTTGTAGCGGCGGCTCTGCGAGCCGCCGAAATCCTCAAGAAATCAACGGCTTGGCGCTTCACAGAAGCGCCGCTACACCGAAATCAGGTTCTCGCGGTGATAGTTTCAGGATGCACCCTCCGCTGACCGCTACAGTTCCAGAGATTCGACTCGTTTGAGTGCCAGCGACATCGGCACGCTGGTCGCCACAAGGCTGATGATCGAAACGAAAACCCACGAACCGATCACTGCCCAGGAGTACGCATTCGCGGGACCCTTCACCCACGGAAGGTAAAAATAGAACGGCAACGCTTCAGCGCCGATGATGAGAATGATGTAGGCCAGACTGAGCACGAAACAAAACGTGCCGCCGAATCCGGACACGATCTTGGCGGGATTATCATCACGACGGTTCGCCGTCGAACCCGAACCGAAATTCGGGAACAGGGCGCCCGTACCCACGGCGATGCCGCACAAAGAGAAACTCATCAAAACGACGGTCGCCGCCAACAAGAGGGTCAGCCAACCCGGCTCGCGCCGCATCCAACTCGAAATCAAGGTGAGCGACAGCGTAATCACAACCGAAACAAAGCTGCTGAGCCAAAATTTTTGCAGCAGCACGCGCTTCAAGCCGTACGGCGTCATGCCGACGATCCAGAGGCGCTTGCCTTCAAGACTAAACTGCGGGTAAACGAAGCGCGTGGTCAGCGTCGCCAGCGTCATGCTGATAGCGCCGAGGTTGAGGAAGGAAATAAAGGCCGCCCAGAACACATTGCCCCAGTCGTAGGCAATGCTGCGCATGTTCAACACATGGAGACCAAGCAGCCCGAAGAAGATCACAAATTGACTCCACTGGGAGGTGTCGCGCCAAAACGTGCGAATGTCCTTGATAGCAAGCGCACGCGTTGTCGAATGCATCCCGGGAAGGAAGTCAAACACACGGTCGAGAAATGCGATCCGCGCGAGGGTAATCGGCCTGGCAAACACTGGCAAGCCCGGTTGGAATCTGCCCTGGCTCTGATTGTGCGACCAGCCGCTGTAGAAAATGTGTCCGCTGGCACTGACGCAAACGAGCGTGGCCATGAGCGCATTGCTGAGAAGCACCAGGAAAAAAAATGTGCCTCTCCAATCCAAACGCTCGCTCCACGCGATCACGCCGGCTGCGACCCAGTAGCTCGGCAATACCGGCTTGAGCGCCACCCGGCTATTGTGCAACAATTGATCCAAGGCCGCCTCCTGCAACCTGGCGGATTCCATCGGCTTGACGAGGACGACCGCCAAGACAAGCGCGATTGCTCCTGACCCAAACAGCATCCATTTGAACACGCGACGGCGCAGGTACCGGGTGACGACCATGATTACCAACGACCCCAGCGCGGCCGGGATGATAATGAACGGCAGAAAAAGCAGGAAGACCTTCAAATAAAACCACCAGCCCACCTGCCGTGCCGACCCATACGCGAGCATCAGCGGCGCCGAGAGAAACAGAAACGCCCAGCTTGCAAGGATTGTTGTCTCCGCCAGTTTCCAACTGAACACGTCAACATGCCGCACGGGCAAGGTGAGCATCCATTGGGTTTCCGTGCTCTTGAACAATGAAGAGTAGCCGATGATCATGTTGGAGAAGACCAACATCAAAAACAGGAAGGCGAAAAACAAGTACAACATCCGATCCAACAGAATTGTGCCCAGTCCCGGCCACCCAGCCAGCTTGACAAAGCCGATATGAAAAACAATGTATGCGCCGATCCAGTAACCGGCCACAAACGTTACAATCACGCTCACCATCAACCAAGACTGCTGCCGCAGCGACACGATGCGACGCTGCAGCATGCGCGCGTTGGCTTCCAGCAGTAGCCGGAAGAACGAGATCGGGTTCATGCCGACTCCGCTGCCTCCTCTCGTTGCTCTTCGCGAGTGAGTGCCAGGAATGCATCTTCCAGCGCGCCGAGTTCCCCGCTGGCTTCGCGTAGTTCGCCCATCGTGCCGATTGCGATCAGCCTGCCACGATTCAGGATACCGATGCGGTCTGCCAGCTCTTCCGCGACGTGCAGGATGTGGGTGGACAAAAAAACTGTCACGCCGGCGCGCGCGCGCGCTTTCAGCATGTCCTTGACCACACGGACACTGCGCGGGTCAAGCCCAACCATCGGCTCGTCGATGATGATCACTTTCGGGTTGTGCAGCAGTGCCGACGCGATCGCGACACGCTGACGCGTGCCATGCGAAAGGGTTTCGATCAGGTTATGGCGCGCCTCGTCCAAGTCCAACAAATCAAACAACTCCTGGCTGGCGCGCAAGATCTCGGCGCGGGTCATTCCGTACAGTTGGCCAACCAGAAGCATGAATTCCATGGGTTGAAGTTTGTCATACAGAAAAGGGAAATCCGGGACGTAACTGATCAGCCGGCGCGCCCTGGTCGGCTCTTGCTGAATGTCGTACCCGCCAATGATCGCACGCCCCGATGTCGGCCTAAGGAGACCGGCAAGCAACTTGATCGTCGTGGTCTTGCCCGCCGCATTTGGTCCGAGAAAGGCGAAGAACTCACCTTGCTCAATCCTCAGATTGAGGTCGTTAACGGCCGTCAGCGGGCCGAATTGCTTCGTAAGATGTTCAGTTTCAATCATGGTTTGCCTGAATTCCACCACGGGACGAACGGGCAACCGCCGTCAGACGATCATGGTTGTCGAGGTCGTCGATCGAAACCGAGCGCATGGTCAACCCCATTGAGGTCTCGACCAGCAGCACTTGGCCAGATTCATCTATCCAGATCCTTGCCCACATTCCCTCATTCAGTTTTGATTCGATCAGATAAGCTCTCTGAGTCAGTTCGCCTATCGGCAGGTGACCGTGGTAAGCGGTGGTCGTCAATTGGGAACGAGTCCGGACAGCCGCATTCGGCTCGCCCGAAGCGGTCGGCAGACCTGCGATGCCGAACAGTGCGGGATAGGCTGGCGAGGGGATTCCCAAGGCGCTGGCCAAGTCCTCGCCACCAACTTCGTTGAAGCCGAATTGTCGCACCTGACGAGTGTCACCGTCATCGTAAACCAGATCAACTTTCCTTGTCTGATTGTCGCCCCTGATGTCCAGACGGATCTCCCCCAGCGATGTCTTGACGTTGAATTTTTGGATTTCGTATTGCGGGTCGCACAAGCCGTCCCCGATTAACTTCAGCCGCCAGGGCAGCATAGCCGTAAAACTCCCCTGAACTCGGTACGCGCCCGGCTGCTGGCCAACCGGATCAGTGGGACGCGCTCCGAGTGATGCCAGCGGGCTGATTGCAATCCTGCAGAAACCGATCCGGGCTTTCTGGTGGTAAATATAGAGGCGGGCGGGTTCAGGGTTGGCGAAGATTTTGTGCAGCACACGCTCCATCGGTACGGTGTCAAACGCTGGAGGTTTCGGCAGAAGCTCGACCCGGACGAGCGCCCCCATCATCACCAGCCAAAAAGCCACGATGCAACCCGATAAAACCTTACTCGCCATGAACCCCTCGCCGCTTGCCGATCCTTTATGTTCCTATGGAAGAATTAGCTCCTGCCCGACTCTCAGTTGATCTTTGCTCGGCAAAACGTTCCGATTCGCTTGATAAATTCTGTCCCATGCCGACCGTGTACCGTAATATTTCAGAGCCAACGACTGTAATGTATCACCTTTTTGCACAATGTGCTTGTTGGGCTTTGGGGCATCCACTACCGCGCTCGATGCAACTATCGCAGCTTGTGTGGCCGTGGCCGAGGATGCAATGTCCACCGCGCTGTCTTGCGCCTCGGAAGGAGGGGCGGCCACTCCCCGCTCCAATTCTGCCACCCTTGCCTTGAGTGCAATATTCTCCTGCATCAGCCCTGCATTCTCGCTTTTGAGTCGTGCCACCTGGTTGGGATCTACGGTCGGCGCTTGGGGCAGCTTCCCCGCCAGCGATAGCCTCGCACGCTCGATGAAGTCCTGCACCAACTGCCGCTTGTCAGAGTCGGGTCGTAGCGCGAGGTACTGACGATAATGATAAATAGCCGCAATCGGATCCCCCAGCTTCTCGTCATACAACAATCCCAATTCCAAATGCGCCGGAGCAGATTGCGGATCGACCGTTAATGCTCTCTCATACAAACCCGCAGCGGCTTGATAGTCGCTCAACTCGTACATTCTCTTTGCCTTCTGATAGTAGGGATTGCGCTCATTGTCAGCGTCGCTGGGCGGCACAGACCGAGCGCAGCCCAACAAGACAATCGTGAAGCTCACGGCAACGAACAACAGCGAGGAATGCAGCACCGGCAGCATTCGAATCGGCGGGTCTCTGGTTAAAGCCTTCTGCATCTCCTTGTGCGACGACCAATCTTTTTCGAGAGACACAACAATAGCACGGAGTACGCAGAATAACAACCTCGGTCAGGAAGCCGCACAAGCTCTTTTGCCGCTTGACGCTCCCCTCTGCAGCCACTAAGATTTGCACGAAATTTTCGGTAGGAGTGCCGCCAAAGGAGGGCTACCACGATGCCAGAAGCATATTGCGTCAAGTGCAAGGCGAAGAAGGAAATAACGAATCCACAGGAAGTGACCATGAAGAACGGTCGTCCTGCCGTTCAAGGTGTTTGCCCTGATTGCGGCACGAAGCTCTTTCGGATTCAGGGGGGCAAGAAGTAGTCCGTTTCAGTCCGCGGATCTCGTAGCCGTCGTCGAGTGCGAGTGTCGAATACCCCTTCGCCAGCGCGAGCGCTTGCGAGGGTGGTTTTTTATTGAACGATATTGGTGCAAACTGATGGAGCGAACAATGAAAGCCAACAATGATCAATTGGCGTACCTGCTGATCAATCCGTACACGATCTACAAGTCGCGCACGGGCGGCGTCATCTCCCGTTTGTTTACCCGCACCGCGCTGGATCTGGTGGCGGCCCGCATGTTTGCTCCCAGCCGGGAATTGGTGGAGGAATACGCGGAAATCGTCGTCTCCCCCAAGGACCCGCAAGACCGCAAGATACAGGACTTGATCCGCCAGTACATTCTAGACAACTATTCGCCCGACCCGAAAACGGGCCAGCGGCGGCGCGTGATGATGCTGGTGTTCCGCGGCGAGGACGCCGTCCGCAAGGTGCGGCAACACGCGGTGGGCAGCTTCGACCTGAGTAAAGGCACGTCGGGCGAAACGATCCGCGACACGTACGGCGACTACATCGTCGGTCCTGATGGTGTGGTCAAATACTTTGAACCCGCCGTGTTGGTTGCTCCCAACCCCGAAGAAGCTGAGATCAAACTTAAACTTTGGGCGAAATACTCGGGCACCGACGGCGGCTACCTCGAAAACGTGATTGGTTATCCGAAAAACGCGAAGGTCGAGCAAACGCTTGTGCTGCTCAAGCCAGACAACTTCCGCTTCCCCAGCGCGCGTCCCGGCAACATTGTGGACATGTTCTCGCGCACGGGCCTTTACATCATCGCAATCAAGGTCCATCGCATGAGCATCGCCGAGGCCGAACAGTTTTACGAACCAGTTCGCACCGTGCTTCGCGAAAAACTGCGCGACATCTCCGGTCAGCGGACACGTGCCGCCATCGAGAAGGAATTCGGGTTCGCATTGGGCGCCGATGCGGAGAAATCGTTCGGCGATCTCGTCGGGCCGCTGTTCGCCGAGCAGCAGTTCAATCAGATTGTGAAGTTCATGACGGGCCGCAGTCCGGACCAGTGCGAATCGGGCAAAAAGGGGGCATGCGGCTTGGAGAAGATTGTCGCTCTGGTCTATCAGGGCGTCGACGCAGTGAACAAGATTCGCACCGTGCTCGGCCCGACCGATCCCCGCAAAGCGCCGCCCGGCACAATTCGGCGCGAACTGGGTCAGGACATCATGGTCAATGCCGCCCACGCCAGCGACTCGGCAGACAATGCCAGGCGTGAAATGGGCATTGTCAAAATCAAGGAAGACAACCTCAAGCCGCTCGTCGAGGAGTTCTACAACTGTAAGCTATAACGGTTCCAAATCGAAAATCGTCAAGGAACTCAACAAGGAATCACCCCATGCAACAACTCGCACAACGGGCTACAACCCTCACTCCCTCCCTCACGCTCGCCATTGACGCCAAGGCGAAGAAAATGCAGGCCGACGGCATCGATGTTTGCGGCTTCGGCGCCGGCGAACCCGATTTCGACACACCGCAACATATTAAGGATGCCGCCGCCAAGGCTTTGGCCGACGGATTCACGAAATACACGCCGTCCTCCGGCATCCCGGAACTTCGGGCCGCCATTGCAGAAAAACTGAAGAATGATAATGGTCTGGACTACAAGCCATCCCAGATCATCGTCAACTGTGGCGCGAAACACTCCTGTTACAACGCCATCCTGGCCACCTGCCAGGCGGGCGATGAAGTGATCATTCCAGCGCCGTACTGGTTGAGCTATCCTGAAATGGTGAAGCTGGCCGACGCGACACCCGTCATCGTGCAGACCAGCGAAGCCAACGGATTCAAGATCACACCCGATGAATTTCACGAGGCGATGACGCCCGCCACCAAACTCATCATCATCAACTCGCCCGGCAATCCAACGGGTTCAGTCTATGCACGCGAGGAACTGCAGGCGTTGTCGGAGGTCGCGCTCGAGGAAGAGATCTTGATTCTCTCCGACGAAGTCTACGAGAAGATCACGTACGACAACACACAACACGTCAGCTTTGCATCGCTCGGCAATGAAGTCTACGATCTAACCATGACGGTCAACGGGTTTAGCAAGACCTACGCGATGACGGGCTGGCGGCTCGGTTACATCGCCGCGCCCGAACCAATCGCGGCGGCAATCGACTCGATTCAGTCACATTCCACTTCCAACCCGACCAGCTTCGCCCAGAAAGGCGCGCTTGCCGGTCTCAAAGGCGATCAGTCGTTCATCGACGACATGGTGAAGGCATTCGCCGAGCGGCGCGCCTACATGTACGACAAACTCACCAGCATTCCGGGCGTCACCTGCGTGAAACCGATGGGCGCGTTCTACATGCTGCCGAACATTTCCAGCTTCGGGCTAAACTCGACGAACTTTTGCACCAAGCTGCTCGAACAGCAGAAAGTTGCCGCTGTGCCCGGCGTCGCTTTCGGGGCAGATGCGTGCATGCGCCTGAGCTACGCCTGTTCGATGGAAAACATCCAGAAAGGCCTCGACCGCGTCGCAGCCTTCTGCACCAGCTTGAAAGCCTGAACGGGGTGCTGGAGTAATGGAACAGCCGCCTCAGTTCCGTCGTTCCCAATACTCCAACACTGCAACACTTCATCGCCTCATTACTCCGTTCCCATCGTGAAGATCGCTCTCATCGGCCTGCCGCAAGTCGGCAAGAAAACCGTCTTCTCGGTCCTGACGAGCATCTCGCACGATCATCTTCTTGGCCGCGCTGGCGAATACCATGTCGGCACCGTCAAGGTCGCCGACCCGCGCGTTGACAAGCTGTCGGCGCTTTACAAACCGAAGAAGACCAAGCACGCCGAGATCGAATGTACGCTTGCCCCCGCCCCGCCGCACGAGCCGAAACTGCGCGAGCAGTGGCTGAACAAGCTCAAGGACATGGACGCGCTTTGCCACGTCGTCCGCGCCTTTGAGGATTCCACCGTGTTCCACGTCAGCGGTTCCGTGGACGCTCTTCGTGACATTGATGCCATGAACCTCGAACTGACGATCAGCGACCTCAGCCTGATCGAGACGCGCCTGAGCCGCATCGCTCAGGACCAGAAACGCAAGTTCGAACAGGAACGCGCCGACGAAGCCATGCTGCTGGAAAAGCTGAAGCCGCATCTCGAAGCCGGCAAGTCGTTGCGCGAGTATCCGTGGCACGAAGGTGAGGAAAGGCGGCTTCGTTCCTTGCAGTTCCTCACGCTCAAAGGGCTGGTCACCGCGCTCAACTGCGGCGAAAGCAACGTTCCGAATCCCCAGCTCGTCGCGGCGGCAAGAGCGAAACTCACCGGCCCGCGCTCCGAAGTTTGCGAACTGTGCGCGAAGATCGAAGCCGAAGTCGCTCAAATCGAGAATCCCACCGAGCGCGCCGAATTTCTCTCGGCGCTCGGCGTTCAAGAGCCCGCGATTCATGTTCTCACCCGATTGCTTTACAAGGCGCTGGGCTATATCTCCTTCTTCACCGTCGGCGAGGACGAAGTCCGCGCGTGGACGATCCATCACGGCGAAACCGCCGTGGACGCTGCGCACACGATTCACTCCGATCTTGCCCGCGGTTTCATTCGCGCCGAAGTCATGAAGTACACCGACCTTGTCGCCGCCGGCGACACGGGCCATCACGCCGAGGTGAAGCTCAAGGAAACGGGCAAGCTCCTGCTCAAAGGCAAGGACTACACCGTCGAGGACGGCGACATCGTTCACATCCGCCACAGTGGCTAGTGGACAGGTTGCCCGCCACGCTTTAGAATGGCGCCGTGAAGAACGTTGCATTTCACCCGAGTGGTTCGATGACTTTGAAGCTGCGGCGCTGCGACCGCTTTCCCGTCTGCGCTCCTTCCGCGAGTACTGGATGCAGAAGCATCAATCAAAATGATAAGGAAACGTGACATGTTTACGCGATTAGTTTCTGTGGCAGTGTTATTAGCCTCCAACGCGGTGGCCAGCGATTTCCAGTCGCTCACAGTGGAGAATGTTGCCGGCAATTTTCAGTTCACGGAAGGTCCGGTGTGGGTCGCCAGCAAGGGCGAACTGCTGTTCAGCGACATCCCCGCCAACCGCATCGTCCGCTGGTCAAACGGCAAGGCGGAGACGTTTCGGGCGCCGAGCGGCAACTCCAACGGTTTGACCCTCGATAAACAGGGCCGTCTCCTCGCGTGCGAGCACGGCAACCGCCGCGTCAGCCGCACCGAACCTGATGGTACGGTGGTCACACTCGCGGATCGTTATGACGGTAAACGACTCAACAGCCCCAACGACATCGTCTGCAAAAGCGATGGCGCGATCTATTTCACCGATCCACCGTACGGTGTGACGCCGGACCAGCGCGAACTGGATTTCCAGGGCGTTTACCGCATCTCGCCGGACGGGAAAACGCTGACGTTGCTCGTGAAGGATTTCTTGAGGCCCAACGGCATTGCCCTCTCTCCCGACGAGAAAACGCTCTATGTTGCCGACACTCAGCGCGACCACGTACGCGCCTTCGACATTGCCTCCGACGGTTCCATAACGAACGGCCGCGTGTTCTGTCAGGTCACATTTCCCGATGGCATCAAGCTGGATACGGCCGGCAACCTTTATGCCGCGGCCAGGACGGGCGTGGAAGTTTTTGACCCGACTGGGAAATCGATTGGCATCATCAGCGTGCCGCAGCAACCCGCGAACCTGGCCTTTGGCGATGCCGATTGGAAGACCCTCTACATTGCCGGTCGAACGAGCCTGTACCGCGTTCGCATCACCATCCCCGGTATCAAGGTTCCGTAACTCGGTATTGTCACGGAAGCGGCGTTTGTTATCATCCCTCCGCTTTAGGCAACGAATACTTACAGGACATGGCGAAGATTTCGATTCAAAACGGCAAGCTGAGCGTTCCTGACAACCCAACCATACCCTTCATCCGTGGCGACGGGACGGGGCCGGACATCTGGGCGGCGTCTGTCCGCGTATTCGACGCGGCAGTGCAGAAAGCTTATGGCGGCAAACGCAAGGTCGAGTGGATGGAAGTTTACGCGGGCGAGACGGCGTTCAACAAATTCAACAACTGGCTGCCCGACGAAACGGTGGCGGCATTCAAGGATTATCTCGTCGGCATCAAAGGCCCGCTCACCACGCCCGTCGGCAAGGGCATCCGCTCGTTGAACGTCGCGCTGCGCCAGATGCTTGATCTCTACGTCTGCCTGCGGCCTGTCCGCTGGTTCAATGGTGTCCCCTCCCCCGTCAAACACCCCGAGAAGGTGGACATTGTGATCTTCCGCGAGAACACCGAGGACATTTACGCCGGCATCGAGTGGCCCGCCGAATCGCTCGAAGCGAAGAAGCTCATTGAGTTTCTACAGAAGGAACTGGGTGTGAAGAAAATCCGGTTCCCCGCCACCAGCGCCATCGGGATCAAACCCGTTTCCCGTGAAGGCAGCGAACGGCTCATCCGTGCCGCCATCGAGTACGCCATCAAGGAAAAGCGCGAATCCGTTACGCTTGTCCACAAAGGCAACATCATGAAGTTCACCGAAGGCGCGTTCCGCGACTGGGGTTACGCCCTCGCCAAACGCGAGTTCGGCGCCGTCGAAATCGACGGCGGCCCGTGGGTCTCCATCCCGCGTCCGTCAACTTCATCCTTCATCCCTCATCCCTCATCCCTGATTATTAGGGACGCCATTGCCGACATCACGTTCCAGCAGGTGCTAACCCGTCCCGAGGAATTCGACGTGATCGCCACGCTCAATCTCGATGGCGATTACCTCAGCGACGCGCTCGCCGCGCAGGTCGGCGGCATCGGCATCGCGCCCGGCGGCAACATCAATTACATCACCGGCCACGCCATCTTCGAAGCCACGCACGGCACCGCGCCCAAGTACGCCAATCAGGACAAAGTCAACCCCGGCTCTGTGATACTCAGCGGCGAAATGATGTTGCGATACATGGGCTGGACCGAAGCCGCCGACCTCATCATTAAAGGCATAGACGGCGCCATCAACGCGAGAACTGTGACATATGATTTTGCGAGGTTAATGGAAGGAGCTAAAGAAGTGAAATGTTCGGAATTCGGGGCTGCCGTCATCGCCCACATGTGAACCATGCAGCACTTCATCCTTCATCCCTCATCCTTCAGAAGCCCTACGACTTCGCCCGACTGATGGAAGGCGCGAACGAAGTGAAGTGCAGCCAGTTCGGTGATGCAGTGATTTCGAAGATGTAAAATAGTCACATATCCGAGGGTCGAGGACTTCTAAATTGCCACCTCCTGTCACCGTGCTGCAAAGCATCGAGCAGGCGTTGGCGGCGCCCCCGGTTGGTGCCGCTTATCGGGCTCACCGTTTCCCCCCTACTTGGCGTGGGATTCGGCGACGTGATGGACGGCGGGGTTGCTCCAGACGACGGTGTCCAAATCGGGCTGCAGCCGGGCAGTGCGGGAGGCTCGCCCGACCGGAAGAATGACGTTGGACTTTCGATTTGCCGCGTGGCGGGGTATCGTGTAGTGTAGGCACGTGAGCTTGACCGAAATCCAAAAAGCCATTGTCAGCCTGACCTCGAACGAGCGTGAGGAATTGCTGCGTTGGCTGGAGCAGTACAAGGAAGACGACTGGGATCGCGAAATCAGTGCCGACGCCGCGTCAGGCAAGCTCGATTTTCTGGCGAAGGAAGCCTCCCAAGCCAAGCAGTATGGCAGATTGAAGCCCCCGCCCAGTGGAATCGAAGACAACACCTGAGTTCTGGCAGCGGTTCAACGCGCTGCCGGCCGACATCCAGAAACTCGCACGCAAGAATTTTGACCTCTGGAAGGAACACCCTCGACACCCGTCCTTGCGCTTTCGTCCGCACAACAAAGGCAAGTGGTCCGTCCGCATCGGCGACCACTACCGGGCATTGGCCCACTTCGACGGCGAGACCTTTATCTGGACATGGATCGGCAGTCACGAGGATTACAATAAGCTGTAGGCGATGTCGGCCTCAGACGCAAACCCACCCGTATCACCACCGCCGGCAACAAGCCGAAGATCATCGAGGAATTTATCGGACGCGTGAACTCGCGCACGGACGCGGTCAGCATGACCCACATGCGCAGTCCGTCGGGGGGAGACGTTGACGGCAGGGCGGGCGGCGGATAAATTGACGGCATGAAAGTCGTTGGCAAGCAGAGGGCCCTGTGACAGCGGCCGAGCGACTTCACGAGGGGCAGCGGTTGCGTGAGCGCGTGGAACGCTACAGCCCTTATCCACGACTGCGCGGTGTGTTCAAGTTTCGCACTTGGGAAGAACACGAGAAATGGTGCCAAGCCAACCGTCAGTCTCGGTGAAGAAGCTGTACGGAATGACAGAGACCCTTCGACAAGCTCAGGGTGACAACGCGAGTGAAGGAAGTCATGCCAACATTCATCGAGAAGCCCAGCCCCATCGCAGGTCTTTCGGAAGTGGTTTGCGTAGATGGCGAGGGTGCAGTCGTTGCGGCTCAACCTTTGTAGTGGTTGAACGCGCTTGCCAGAAGAATCAATTCGGGATGAGCGGCGGCGAGCTTGGGTAATACCACGCGGATGCGAGAGCGGTAGGCCGCCAGCTTTTCTTGCAACGGATGCAGGTCGTCCGCTTTGTTCCAGTCAAGGTTCTTCAGGTCGAGGACGAGACGGCTCTTGCTCTGCTCCAAGGAATCGCGGATTCGTTGGGCGAGTCCTTCCGCGTGCTTGGCGGAGAGGACACCTTCCAGGCGCATCCACACTTGCTTCCTGGAATGTTGGAGTTCGACTTGGATGGAAAGATCGGGGATCGAGACTTTCTGCGGGATTTCTTCCCAGAGCTTGAATGCGCTCCAGCTATCCTCAGGCATCCGATACGTCGTCCGCATCAGTTTGGGATGCTGAAAGAGATCCAGCTTCAACGTCATCGCCGTCCACAGCGCGGCCCCGACAGCCGCAACGGACTTGAGTCGTTGTAGCAGTGTGGGCTGTCCCAGTTCCGCGTGGATGCGCCGCTCCAAATCCCCAATCCACCGCCGCACGGCGGGATTGGGACCGAGCAGTCGTCCCGCGAGGAACACCGGGTAGGCGCACCGCAAATCTTCGGCGTAGACCCCGGCCTTCTGGCGCAGGAATGGGTTCGGTGAGTTTTTGAGTTTCTGGTAGCCGAGGAACCGTCCTTCGAGGACGCGGAAGATGCTCGGACCGAGCCGCTGGAAATCATGATCGAAACACCAGCGCTGTAATTCCTCGATCTCCTCGGGCGAAAGCGTCGGATGCTTCATGGCTGTGGTGAAACCGTCCGCCCGACGATACAACAATTCAGGATTCTGGATGAATTTGTCGAGCAGCAATCCCTCTTTCATCACGCGCTGATTAAACGGCGTGCCGGGCACGGGGCCGTAGATCAGGAACTGCGCCAGCGCAGGCTTGAGCTTCATCAACCCGTCCAGTTCCTGCGCGATGACCTCGCGGTTCTGATAATCGAATCCGAGGATCATCGAAGCGAGGATGGTGATGCCGTGCTCGCGAAACTCCGTGAGAATCTCTTCGACGGGCCGTCCTTGCTGCTTGGCGTAACCCGAGCGTGTTCCCTCGTAGCCGATCCAGAAACCATCGATCCCCATTTCCAGGATTTCTTCGACGGTGTACTGGCTGATCGCCTTGATGCTGGAGAATGCGAAGATCGACAGGGTCTTGCCGCCTTTCATTACGCAGTCGCGAAAGTCCATCGCCCGCTTTTTGTTGAGCAGAAAATCTTCGTCGATGATCAGAAATACCAGGTTCGGATCCAAGTCCAAGTAACGTTCCACGACGGCGTAGATGTCTTTGCCCTCGGGCAGCAGCTTGATGTGTTTGCGCTTGAAGAAGTGCGACGTGCAACAGAAGTCACAGCCGTTGGGGCAACCAAGCCCGGCGAAGATTTTTCCCGTGCCGGACACCCTCCATCCAAACACCTTCAAATGGCTCACGATCAACGGCTGTTTGTACGGCATCGGGATTTCAGGTTCACCCAGCAGCCGGCGCATGAACGCGACCCCTTCCTCACGGCAGATGAAGTCCGCATAGGGCTTGAGTTCCTCGTCGGTCAGGATTGTGCCGTAACCGCCGAGGATGATCTTGGTGTTGGGCGCGTACTGGCGGATCAAGGCGACCATGTCCTTCACCTTGTGAAAGATCGCCATCAGGAAGGAAATGCCCACGTAATCGTAGCCCTTCTTGAGTTCGCGGATCAACTCGTGTTTCGATGGGTACTGCAACACCACCGTGGGCGTGTCGAGGTTCTCGGCGATGTACTCGAGCGAAAACTGGATGTTCACCGTCCGCGGACTGAAGATCCCCTGGGCGCGCAGCACCTGGCGGTACAACAATTCATAGCCGACAGATGGCGCATCGCCATATTGAGGCCCCATCGGACGGCAGACGCTGGTCAGCAGCACTTTCTTCTTCACGGGCTATGTCTCGCCGGATTTGTTAGTCAAGATATGTGTACTCCGGTATGCCAAGCCAGACGCCTGATCGGAGAGTTTGCAGCTTGGCTGTTTTGATAAAACCACCCATGAATCAAAAAGTCAAAGACTCGTTTCGCGCAGCGCTATAGCCCCAGCGCTTCGCAGGTTTTGCGGAAGTGGTGGCCATAGACGGCGAGGGTGACGGCCGTTTGGAGAGCGGCGGGACGGCGGAAAAATGTCCAGAGAAGCAGGTACCAGTACTGGTAGCGTTCGCTGCCGAAGATACCCAAACGAAGACTGGAATGGATGAAGGCCCGCAGGTTCTGCCAGTTCATTGAGGTGGTCATCTTCGGCGGGTGATACTCGCGCAGGAAGGTACGGACACGCTGGTAGTACGGGCGAGGGGCGTAGATATGGCGGAGGATGTTCTTGTAGCCCTCACGCAACGCCTCCACGTTCATGCGGGGAGCGAAGTTCGTCGTTCCGTCCACGTTGTCGCCGCTCGACTGACCGCGCAGACGGCCTTCGCGCTTCAGTCTCTGGTGAAGTTTTGTACCGGGCGCGGCTTGGAGCAGACCGACCATTGCGGTGACGATGCCGCTCTTCTGGATGAATTCGATCTGCCGCTGGAAAATCGCCGGTGTGTCGCTGTCGAACCCGACGATGAACCCGCCCTGTACCTGCAAACCCGCGCGCTGGATGCGTTTCACGTCGGCGACCATGTCGCGGCCCTCGTTCTGCCGCTTGTTGCACTCGGCCAAGCCGGCCTCCTCCGGCGTCTCGATGCCGACGAAAACCGTGTCGAACCCAACCTGGACCATCAGACGCATCAACTCCTCGTCATCGGCGAGGTTGATCGAGGCTTCGGTGTAGAACGGGATGCGGCGTTTGCCCTTCTGCCACGCGATCAACGCGGGCAGCAACTCGTCCATGAGGGCGCGTTTGTTGCCGATGAAGTTGTCATCCACGAAGAAGACTGACCCACGCCAGCCGCGCTGGTAAAGGCTGTCCAACTCGGCGATGACCTGCGCGGGCGTCTTGGTGCGGGGACGATGACCGAACATGGCGGTGACGTTGCAGAACTCGCAGTCGAATGGACAACCGCGCGAGAACTGAACGCTCATCGAGGCATACCGCCGCATGTCGGCCAACTCCCACAACGGCGCCGGCGTCTGGCGGATGTCGGCGAACTCCGACGACGTGTACACGCGCCGCGCGCAGCCATGCTCGAAATCGCGCAGAAACTCCGGCAGGGTCACTTCCGCCTCGTTCAGAACGAAATGATCCACTTCCGGGAACTGTTCATGCTCGGTGATGAACAGCGGCCCGCCCGCGATGATCTTCTTGCCCGCCGCACGACAACGCGCGATGAGTGTGCGCGCCGATTGACGCTGGGCGATCATCGCGCTGACGAATACGGCGTCGGCCCACGCCAGATCTTTCTCCGTCAGCTTCCGCACGTTCAGATCCACCAGCCGCTTCCCCCACTCCTTCGGCAGCATGGCGGCGACAGTCAGCAGGCCGAGTGGCGGGAACGCAGCCTTCTTGCGGATGAATTTCAGCGCGTGCTTGAAGCTCCAGAACGTGTCTGGAAACTCCGGGTAAAGCAACAAGACGTTCACAATGGCTCCAGCATACGCTCCTCGGCCGAGAATGCCAGAGAGTTTTCGCCGTGGATCGCGAGTTGGCCGGCGGAGGGACGGTGAAACTGAGATTGAATTCGTTGGACGTTGAGCATTGAAAGTTGAACGTTTGTGGTTCGTTCGTTCCTTTACTCCTCTTCGATCATCGCATCGTAGAACTTGACGATGTCCTTGCCGTCGGTCTCTTCCATGAACTTCATGGCCGTGCGCGGGTGCTGATTGATGTAGCCGGTAATCATGTACGGGATGGCGAACCCCCAGCGCAGTTTCTCGCGCATCGGTTCGACGTGCTGCTGAACGCATTCGAGGACAGGGCGGAGGTCGAATTTCGGGTTGTGGAGAAAACTTAGGAGCAGTTCCATTGGGCAGTTGCCCGCGCCGCGGCCAAGCCCGGCGAGGCTGGCGTCGAGCATGTTCGCGCCGAGAATGATCGCTTCGATGGTGTTGGCGAAAGCGAGCTGCATGTTGTTGTGCGTGTGGATGCCGATCTCTTTGCCGGCGGGTTTGGCGAACTTGATAAACTTGTGCATCAACGCCTGAATCTGCTCGGCATAGAATGTGCCGAAGCTGTCCACGATGTAGAGTGTGCCGACTTCGGAGTTGCAGAGGATTTCCAGGGCGTTATCGAGTTCGAGGTCGGGCACGGTGGAAACGGCCATGAGATTGATCGCGGTCTCGTAGCCCTTGTCGTGGGCGTCCTTGATCATGTCGAGAGCCGTGGGAATCTGGTGGATGTAGGTGGCCACGCGTACCATGTCGACGACGCTCTTGTCCTTGGGCAGGATGTCGGTGTGGTAATCAGTGCGCTCGGCGTCGGCCATGACGGAGATTTTCACGGACGATTTCTTGTCGCCGGTGATGCGGCGGATCTCCTCTTCGTCGGAGAACTTCCACAAGCCGAACTGGTCGCGCGCGTAGAGCCGCTTGGAGGCCTTGTAGCCGAGTTCCGTGTAATCAACGCCGGCCTCCGAGTCCGCTTGATAGATGGCGCGAACGAAGTCGTGGTTGAACTTGTGGTCGTTCATCAGTCCGCCGTCGCGGATGGTGCAATCGAGCACCTTGATCTCCGGTCGGTAACCGACCCAGCCTTTGAGGCCCGTGGCCTGAGCATCTTTAGACATAATATGTTTCCTTTTCCTGAATTTCAGCGAAACCGCCTGATGCTACCCAGACGGTCGCGATGATTCAATCTGCAAATTAGCCTATGGAAGCGCCGGAGCGCTGCCTTGCATGAAAAACAATTAACCCTTGCTGAAAACAGTCACCATCAAAGATTTTCGCGTCGAAAGACTCGCGCGATTGCTGACCTAATACTCTGTGGAACTCAAGCCCCGCGCTGGCGTCAAAAAAGCAATTTCCTGCTATGAGACCCGTCAACCCCCTTTTTTGATTTCGTTTAATTTTCTCTGGGAAGGGTGACGAATTAGCCGACAGGGCCGACCCCGGCACACAGAGTGTGTCGGCCTCGGGAGCGCCGCGCCCCCACGCACGGCGCTGGCCGAGGAAATCGACGCGGGACGACCGCGATCCGGCAGTCGCGGGAGGCCGTCCGTCGCTTCGCCTGCGTCGCCGTCCTGCTTGGACGCGGCGCAGCAGTTGGCGGAGTTGCTTGTCGAAGTTGCCTGCACGCCAATTCCCTGAGGTTGCGCCCGACGGGCGATTCGGTTACACAAGGGCATGACTTGGTTCGGTCGCATTATTTACACCGTGAGCAGGTCGGTGTTTCTGTTCATTTTTCGCGTCGTCTTTCGCACGCGGCTTGTCGGACGCGACCGCGTGCCGCGGTCGGGCGGGCTGTTGGTGGTTTGCAACCACATCAGTTGGGCCGACCCGCCTATGCTCGCGGTGGCGCTGCCACGTCCCGTGGAGTTCATGACGATGGTGGAAGTGTTCCGCATCCCCGTGGTGGGTGTGTTGGCGCGGCAGATGGGCGAGTTCCCAGTAGATCGCTCGCGGCCGGACGCCGGGGCTGCCCGGGAAGCGGTGCGCCGGGTCCGCGCGGGACATTGCGTCGGCCTGTTCCCTGAAGCGGGAATCCGTCTCACGGAGAAATCTGTGCTGGGTGGCCAGCCTGAGTTCAAGCCGGGCGCAGGACTGATCGCGTTGTTGGGGGGCGCGCCGATTCTGCCGGTAGTTATCCGCGACACGCGCAAGCCGTACATGTGGCGGAATTGGCTCCCGTTTCGCGAGGGCCGATTGTGCCGCGCGATGATGAGCGTCACGTTCGGGTGCCCATTCTGTCTGTGGATTCCTGAATCGCTGCCCACGGCAGAACGCCGCCGGCTCGCCCGCGAGGTGTTGCGCGCCGAACTCCTGAAAACCATTGAACTGAACTGACGCTGTGCTAGAGTTCACGCCGTGCTCAAACGACTCGTAACTCTTGCGGTTTCGGTGCTGGCCGTGACGCACGTCACGCTTGCCCAAACCGTGCGCACGATCCGCTTGACGACGGCCGACGAGGTCGGAATCTCAGCGGCATACTATCCCGTGGCGAGCGATTCGGCGCCCGCGGTCGTATTGCTCCACGGACTCGCGACGAATCGCGACGAATGGAGCGGGTTCGCCAGCCTGCTCCAACGAAACGGCATTGCTGCGCTCGCGATCGACCTGCGCGGCCACGGCGAAAGCACACGCAGGCTCACGGCGCAGGGACCGGAGCTGTTGGACTACCACAAGTTCACTCCCCGCGATTTTCAGGACATGCTCCTGGACGTCAACGCGGCGACGGATTGGCTGCTCGACCAGCCCGGCATCAACAAGAACCGGATCGGGATCGTTGGCGCCAGCCTGGGAGCCAACATCGCACTGCGATACACGATGTTCAACGAAGACCTGGCGGCCCTGTTGTTGCTCAGTCCCGGCATCGTGTATAAAGACGTGCGGACCGACGACGTGATGAAGCGGCTCGGTCCCGTGCCGCTTCGCATTGCCGTCTCCCGCAACGATTCGTTTGCGTTCGAATCGGCCAAACGGCTGATGGAGATCCGCAAGGACGCGGGGCGCAGTTCCGACACGAATGAACTTATCATCTGCACGGGCAATCTTCATGGCGCTCCCATGCTTGCGGGCGTGAAGGGTTTGCCGACGATTCTGGCGGACTGGCTGAAGCAAGTTCTGCTCAGCCCGCCTCCTGAACCATCCCCTGCTCCTGCTCCGCCGCCTTCGACGAACGCGCCCCCGGCAAAGACGCCCGAACCGGCGAAATGATTCCCATCCGAGACGAGAACCCGACCCGCACGGTTTCGTTCGCGACGGTCGGCTTGATCGCGGCCAATCTGCTCGTCTTCATCCACGAACTGCGGCTTCCAAGTGATGCTAAAGCGCGCGCATTCTTTGCCGACTTCGCATTGACACCGGCTCATCTGGCTCACGCGCCTTCGGCAGCGGCGTATGCCACGGTGTTCACGTCGATGTTTCTGCACGCGGGCTGGATGCACGTCATCGGCAACATGTGGTTCTTGTGGGTCTTTGGCCGCAACATCGAAGATTCCGTCGGCCACATCCGGTTCATCGTGTTCTACCTGCTTTGCGGCATGGCGGCCGCGGCGGCTCAAGTGGCGATCTCGCCCGAGTCCATCACGCCGATGATTGGCGCCAGCGGCGCCATCTCCGGCGTGCTCGGCGCGTACCTGCTGTTGTTTCCGCGAGCGCGTGTGCTCACGCTGGTGCCGATCTGGATTTTCCTTCAATTCATCCGCGTCCCCGCCGTGATTTTCCTGGCGCTCTGGTTCGTGGTGCAATTGATCAGCGGCATGGCCATGCGTGAATTCAACGTGACCGGTGGAGTCGCCTTCTGGGCACACGTGGGCGGATTTGTGGCGGGACTGGTGCTGATCCCGATTTTCAAGAAGCGCGGCGTCAGGCTGTTTCAGTGACCGGGGCTGGCGGGGTCACCGGCACCGGCTGCCCCAGGATGGCGAACCAACTCCGGACCGCACCGACCACGATGACCACTGTCAACACCAACATGATGCTCGTCAACGTGCTCGTCAGCCGCAGGTTGAACACCTGTTGGCGAAGGGTGTCAGCAGCCGTGGCCGTTAGGCCGGGCCGGTTCAATTGCGCGAGCAGACCGGGGATCTCGATGTTCCACCAGCCTGCCACGCTTTGACAGCCCGCAGTCAGCACCGTGACGATCACAAAGACGAACGGGATGCCCGTGCACAGCGCGTGAACTCGTTTCGGCGCATGCAGCAGCAGGTAGGTCGTGCCGACAGCGAGTGCGATGCTGGCCAGCAGTTGGTTGGAGATGCCGAACATCCGCCAGAGCGTGTTGATGTTGCCGGTGTAGAGCAGATAGCCCCAACAAAAACAGGTCAACAGACTCATCGAGATGTTCATGCCCCAATGCGGCGTGCCGCCGATCGCCGCTTTGGGCGTGAAACTCGCGGCCACTTCCTGAAAGACGAAGCGCGCCACGCGCGTGCCGGTCTCCAACAACGTCAGGATGAACAACGCCTCGAACATGATCACGAAATGGTACCAATACGACATCATCGTCTTCATGCCGGGCAGCTTGGAGAAAATGTCCGCCATCCCGGCCGCCAGCGTCACCGCGCCGCCCACGCGGCCAACCAGTCTCTCCTTCGTGCCGTTTTCCAACTCCGTGAGGTTCTTCGGTGTCAGGTCCCAGTGGTATTGCGCAGCCGCCTGTTGGATCAGAGCCGGCTGTTTCGCCGGTGCCACGTTGATCGCAAAGTAATCGCCCGGCGCCAACGCGCATGCCGCCACCAACGCCAGAATCGACACGAACCCTTCGATGACCATCGCGCCGTAACCGAGCACACGGATGTCGGATTCCTTGTTCACCATCTTCGGCGTCGTGCCCGAGGCAATCAACGAGTGAAATCCCGACAGCGCCCCGCACATGATGACAATGCAGACAAACGGCCAGACCGCACCCGAAATGACGGGGCCGCCCCCGCCGAGGAACGGCGTCGTCGCCGGCATCTTCAACGCCGGATGCGCGAGGAACATCCCGGCTGCCAGTACAACCATCACGCCGATTTTCATGTACGAACTCAGATAATCGCGCGGCACGAGCAACAACCACACAGGCAGGATCGAAGCAATGCAGGCGTACACCGCCAGCATCACGGAAAGTTGTTTGTTGCTGAACAACAGCAGATGTCCCCACGAGGACTCGGCAAACGGTCGTCCGAGGAAGACGCCCGCCAGCACGATCGTCACGCCCACCACCGAGGCCTCGGCCACTTTTCCCGGCCGCAGCTTGTTCATCCAGAAACCCGTCAGCAGAGCCGCTGGAATCGTGACGATGATCGTAAACACACCCCACGAACTCTCGCCGAGCGCGTTCACCACCACGACGCCGACGCTGGCCAGCGTGCAGATGATGATGAACAACGTGGCGACGGACGCCGTGAGGCCGGATACCGGGCCGAGGTGTCGGCGGGCGATCTTCGGCAGCGATAGCCCGTCTTCGCGCACCGACGCCCACAAGATGACGAAATCATGCACCGCGCCGGCGAGGCAGGCGCCCACCACGATCCAGACGAATCCCGGAAAAAATCCCCATTGCGATGCCAGCACCGGCCCGACGAGCGGTCCCGGCCCGGCAATCGCAGCAAAATGGTGGCCGAAGAGAACAAGCCGTTTGGTGGGATAATAGTCAACGCCGTCTTTCAGGCGGTGGGCTGGAGTCGGTCGTGAATCATCGAGCATCGCGACCTTGGCGGCTAGGAACGCCGAGTAGTAGCGGTACGCCACCGCAAATGCCGCCAGTGCCCCAATGATCAGCCACAGTGAGTTCATGACGTCGGCACCAGAACATTAGCAGATTTGCCGCCAATGGTCACGAACGATTTTCGCTGCTCTGTAAAAGTTCAATTAACGGGTGGACAAGCCGCAGGCCGCTTGTTTGCGGTGGCATCCGTTTTGTGCTATTGAATAATCGCAGGATTTGACCGTCTGATAGACGAAATGGAGGTCGTGCAAATGAGAACACTTTGGTTCAGCACTCTGATGGCGACCGCGATCCTCAGTTTGGCGGCTCGGACCGACGCCGCCATGGGACGAGGCGAATCTGGGTCGCCCAGTAGAAGTTTCACCGGCAACCGAGGCATGGTTTACAGCCGGGGAAGTCAGACCGGGTTTGCGAATCGAAACTCCTTTTACAGCCACAACAGGTTCGGGAATCACGGGTACTTCCCCTATCATCGCAATTCGTTCGGTGTCTTCTTTGGTGGCGGCTCGTTGTATTACTATCCGAGCTACGGCTACTATCCGGTCTATCCGTATCCCGCGTATAATCCGTATCCCGTATACAATTCTTATCCGGTGAATTCCTACGGCGCCTATTCCTCCGCGCCCTACGTATACGATTCCAGCGCCGGCAATTCGGCCTACATCCCGCCGCAGACGGTCCAGGTCCGCAGCTACCTGGAACTCGGCCACGACTGGGCCAAAGATCTGCGGCTGGACTTGATCCCCTGGGACCAATTGGTGGTGTACCTGAAACAGTACATCGTCAGCGCGCCACCGGCCTCTCGTGACGAGTTCCGTCGCGGCTTCCTCGCCGGCTACGGACTCCACGCGGAAGAAGCCTACGGCAAGGCGATGCAACAGGCCGTCGAATCGTTGGCCGCCGACAAGAACGCCGCGCCGCCCGCAACCAACCCGACGCAGCCAGCGCCTGCGACCCCGCCCAGCGGGTATTAGAGCCTGATTTCGTTCCCAGCAGCAGCGGGTCCGCGCGGCTTGGCAAGGCGGTAATCACTTTCTTACGAAGAAGTATTTCTAGGCAGTTTAGGGCGATATCGCAACGAAACCGATATGGTTTGCAAATGAGACTGCCGCTCTTCTGAAGTCGATTGACTGGGGTATCCGCGTCAATCAGCGTTCATCTGCGGTTACTTTTTCCCTTGCGCCATTCGCTGCAAATCGGATAGTCGCAATACGCAATGACATTCCGCACTTTTGGCAAAACCGGTTGGCGCGTCAGTCAGATCGGCGTCGGTTGCTGGCAATTCGGCGGCGCAATTACCTTGGACGGCAAGCCCGACGGTTGGACGGGCGTCAGCGACGCTGAGTCCATCGCCACGGTTCAGCGCGCCGTCGAACTCGGGGTGAACTTCTTCGACACGTCCGACATGTACGGCTGGGGCCACAGCGAGGAAATTGTCGGCCAGGCGCTCAAGCCGTACCGTGACCGTGTCTTCATCGCCACCAAGGTCGGCTACTGGCATGACGACGAGGGTCGGCGCACGTTCAACGAATCGCGCGACTACATTCTTCAAGCCTGCGAGGCGAGCTTGCGGCGACTGCAGACGGATTACATCGACCTCTACCAGTGCCATCTCTCGCGTACGGAACGGTGGACGGAATTCCTCGACGCGTTTGAAACGCTGCAGAAGCGGGGAAAGATTCGCGCGTTTGGCGTTTCGACCAACCATTTCGACATGGTCCAGCGGTTCAATGAGCGGAACAACCTCTCGTCGGTGCAGTCAAATTACAATCTGCTGGATCGGAAGCCCGAACAGGGAACCCTGCCCTACTGTCAGGCGCACGGCATCGCCTTTATTGCGCGCGGGCCGTTGGCAATGGGAAAACTTTCCGGCAAGTACACAAAAGACACGCGATTCGATCCCGGAGACATCCGCTCCAAGTGGCTGGAAGATGACAATCGCAAGAACTTCGAGCGTGACATCGAGGCAGTCGAGCGGCTGAAGTCCGTCGCGGCGAAGACCGGAATCACACTGCCGCAACTGGCGATCAAGTTTGTGCTGACTCGCGAAGCCGTGTCTATCTGTATTCCCGGAGCAAAGAACCGCAGCCAACTGGAAACCAATGTCGCCGCCGGCAATCTGCCGCTGTTGACGCGCGATGAACTCACTGCCATCGAGCAGGCACTCGCGTCATAGTAGCGCGGGCATTCCGCCCGTAACTGACGGTTATGCCCTCACTGCAGGCGGGCGAGCCTGCCCTGTGCTGGCCCCGCTCGGAGCGGGGCTGGCCAGGGACGCCCGCCCCACTATAGCTTCTTACGCTTTGGCCTGTTCGAATTCCTTCTCCATCGCCTTCATCTCCGGCGAGTCCGTCTTGGATCTATTGACTGCCCAGACGATAGCGGCGAGGGCCAATACCGCGATCACGATGGCGATGGCGAATGGCGACTTGCCGCTGCCTTCCAAACCTATGACCGCGTGGAACTTCAACACGAGCGGCAGCAACAGCAGGCTCACCATGTTCATGACTTTGATGAGCGGGTTGATCGCCGGGCCCGCCGTGTCCTTCAGCGGATCGCCCACGGTGTCACCCGTGACCGCCGCCTTGTGCCTCTCGGAACCCTTGCCCGTGTTCTTCTCGATGTTGCGCGGTTCGTCCTCGATCAGCTTCTTGGCGTTGTCCCACGCGCCGCCGGCGTTGGACATGAACACCGCCAGCAACTGGCCGACGAGAATCATGCCGGCGAGAAAACCCGCCAGCGCCAACGGCCCGAGCAGGAACCCGACCGACAGCGGCGCCAGAATCGCCAGCAGACCGGGGCCGATGAGTTCCTTCTGAGCCGTCGCCGTACAGATACCAACCACCCGTCCGTAATCGGGCGTCTTGGTGCCAGCCCAGATTTCCTTGTCGCGGAATTGCTTGCGGCATTCATGGACAATCAGGAACGCCGCGCGGCCAACCGCACGAATGGTCATCGAGCTGAACAGGAACGGAACCGCGCCGCCAAGCAACAAACCGATGAATAGCGTCGGGTTGGCAACGGTCAACATGCCGGCCACGTTGTTGTACTGCTCGGTGGTCATTTCGCTGATTTTCTCTTCGCTGCCCATGGTCATGACGGCGATGAAACTGGCGAACAACGATACCGCCGCGATGACCGCCGAACCGATGGCGATGCCCTTCGTCTCAGCCTTCGTCGTGTTGCCGACGGCATCGAGGTCGGCCAGAATCTGACGGGCCTTGTTGTACTTTTCCTCGCCCATCTGTTTCTTGTCGTAACCCATTTCGCCAATGCCGTTGGCGTTGTCGGCCACCGGGCCGAATACGTCCATCGAGATCGTGTTGCCCGTTAGCGTGAGCATACCAATGCCGCACATGGCTACGCCGTACGCCACGAAGATCGGCGAGGTGCCGCCGTAGATTGCCACCGACGCGCCAATCGCCGCTGCGATGATGATGATCGCCCACACGGTGGACTCGTAGCCGACCGCAAACCCCTGAATGATGTTGGTCGCGTGACCGGTTTGACATGCCTTGACCATCGACCTCACGGGTTCGTGGCTCGTATGCGTCCAGTAACTGGTGCACTTATTCAGCGCCACCGCAAGAAAGACACCGATCAGACACGTCCATGCGGGCCGCAAATCCAAACCGACCATCCCCAAATTCGCCCAAACCGGCAGTCCACCCACACCACCGGGGAATCCAGCCTTCGCTTGCCGGTACATGTCAAGATAGCTGGCGTCGAACCGGAGGTAGAACAACCCGACCAGGAAAAAACCAATCACGCTAATGATCGACCCGATCAGGAAGCCGCGGTGCACCGAGGCCAACGCCGCGTCGCCCGAATCGCCTTCCTTGGACCGCACGCTGTACGTGCTGATGATCGAGCCGATGACGCCGACGGCGCGCACCAGCAATGGGAAAATCACGCCTTTGTGGCCGAACGACGCGTAGCCGAGAATCATCGCCGCCACAATTGTCACTTCGTACGACTCGAAGATGTCCGCCGCCATACCCGCGCAATCACCGACGTTGTCACCGACGTTGTCCGCGATGGTGGCCGCGTTGCGCGGATCGTCTTCGGGAATACCGGCTTCGATCTTGCCAACGAGGTCCGCTCCGACGTCCGCCGCCTTCGTGAAGATGCCGCCGCCGACGCGCATGAACAGCGCGATCAACGTGCCGCCAAACCCGAACCCTAGCAGCACTTCATACGCTTTCTCACCGTACATCATGAAAATCAACGTGCCGCCGAGCAACCCAAGGCCATCCGTCAACATGCCGGTGATCGTGCCTGTGCGATACCCAATCTGCAACGCGCCGCCGAACGAGTTCCGCGCTGCCGCCGCCACGCGCAGGTTCCCGAGCGTTGCGAACATCATGCCTACGTAGCCGACGCAGAAGCTGAACAGCGAACCCATCAGAAACGCGCCTGCTCGGCCGAACGCCACCGGATACATATCCGGCGACTTCTCACCAGCGAGCCGCGTCAAGAACAGCAACACCGTCAGCACGCCGATCAGAATGACGATCTTGCTGAACTGCTGGCGTAGATACGCCTTGGCGCCTTCGCGCACCGCGGCAGCCACTTTCTGCATCTTCTCGGTGCCGGTGTCGGCGTTCTTGACCTGGCCGACAAGCATCAATGCATATCCCAACCCGGCAAAGGCCACGCCCAGCACACACCACAACGCCACGCGCTCGTAGCTGGCGTAATGAGAACTGGTCATGAATGCGAAGAACTGGAATGGCTCAGGCGCCTGCCCGGTCGCTTTGGCGGCCAGCTCCTTCACCGCATCCTGTGCGCGGGCCCAGTTGGCGGCCAGCAGGGTCAGCGCGCACAAAGCGGTGGCCAACAACCATTGGCGACGCGGATCGCCCTTGGTAATCCGTTGCATGGTTCGATTCAATGATGCCATCATAGTTGTCTTCTCCTGATTACTACGGGGTACTTTCGGAAGTGCGGAGATTACACAACAGCCCCCGCACTGAAAAGAGGAAAATCACACAACCCACGGCGGGCCAGAGGAACCCCAAGCCAGCGGCACCCGCAGCGCGCGTTGTCCCAGTTATTCCCCTTAAACGGTCGTCGTATACTCCGCGTAGATTCCCAGAATGTTCGTGACCTGGGTATCTACGTGATGGAGACCTTGGTAATGCCACCATTCTGCATCGCAGTCGCGATGCTGGCATCGCCATGCCGCGACGGTACGCGTGGCCGTAAACAGAATCAACGCGACGAACTTCTCTCCCTTGATGGAGACGGATTAGGCACCCACAGCGCTGTTGTTTGTCTACTCGCCGTATACTACCGTGGTGTACTTCGCATACAGACCAAGTACGCTGAAGACTTTGGCGTCCACGTGATGAATCCTCGTGATCCCGCCGTTCTCCATCGCCTTGCGGATGCTGGAATCGCCCGTAGCGAAACAGATGATTGCCGTGGACTCGGCGGTGCCGATCTTCGAGAAGCCATTGGCGCTCCCCACGGCCACTGCAGCGTCCGTCTGCGTGAACAACATTCCACCTGTCCCGCCTGCGATTGGAGTAATCGCCGCACATCCCGTGAACAACATAACTGCAACCGACGCCAATAACACACTTGCGCTGAGTTTCTTCATATCTGTTCTCCTTCGTTGGTTTTGGCTGCTGCGGGTGCCCCCCCGCCGACCGTCTTATAAAAGGAACCTTTACGTGTTGTCTAGCACAATCCAGCAGGCGCAAATCAGCCCCTGCGTCCGCCGCCGTGGGACCAGCCTCCTGAGCGCGTCGAATCCCTGTGCGTCCAAGCGTGTTCGCCGAGCAAGAATATACCCGCACATGAAACTGCTCGCTAAGAATGGCACCGTCATCCGCTGGCGATGGGAGGGCCAAGCCGTGCAAGGGGCTTAACTTCGCCCGTGCTTTCTCGGGGCGCGCAGCAGAAGAACGGGCACGTCCACTTCGTGACGCACTTTGCGCGACGCGCTTCCGTACACGAGGTCGGAGATAAAACGGTGTCCGTGGGTGCTCATCGCCACCAGGTCGCACCCCTTCTTCTCAACCCATCGGATGATCTCCTTGGCCGGATCGCCGTAAGCCAGTTCGGCATCAGTGGGAATGTTCGCAGCCAGTAACTCGGCGCGAACCTGCTGCAGGTAGGCCGTGTCCTCGGTGATCTCGGGGCTGACTGCGTCGGGACCGTATGTCCGGGCCGCCCAGCCATCGGCGACATGCAACAGCACGACGCAACTGTGCATGCATTTGGCCAGGTCTTTGACGTGCTCAATGATGGCCCGGTCGGTCGGTGTCGCATCCAGCGTTACCAGAATCTTGTTGTACATGGCGCCCCTTTCGTTTTTCAGTGGCCGACGATGACCACCCACGCTTCCTTCAACGCATCGGGCAGACTGTAGATGTCCATGGCGGTGATCAGGATGGCACTTCCCCAGCCGGTAATCAACAGGAACCAGCCGTTGCGCCATTTCCCCATGCGCTGACGCGAACTGGTGAAGTGCAGCAGCGGGAACATGGCGAATGGCAATTCTAAACAGAGTATGACTTGGTTGAGGTTGACCAGATCAGTCACACTGCCGCTTCCGCGCACGCTGATGATCAGGATCGCCGGCAACACCGCGAGCGTCCGGGTGATCATCCGTCGAATCCACGGTCGCAAGCGCCAGCGCGTGAACAAATCCTTTAGAAGAGTTTGCCCGCCGTCAGCCGGTGATCAACGTCATCGGCAAGCCATGCCGCCCGGCGTCACGGCGGCGATGCCGCCTAACGAGAACAAGATCAGCGACTGTCGGAGTGCGGCGCACCGGCTGCCGGTGGGTCTGCGGGTTTGCAGCAGTCGGCGTGAGGCGCGGAGTCGGTTAGCGGCATCGCATAGTTAGGCGCTTGCGTGGAATTGCAACAGGTCTCTCCGCGAAATGCCTGGACTCCCTCTCGGAGCATGAGTAGCACCATAACGAGTGCTGCCGCTGGATCGGCCCACCACCAACGAAAGAAGGCGTTGAGGATAAGTCCAGCGAGAAGAATACCCGATAGATAAGCACAGAAATCAGACTGACGTGAGTCTGCGTGCATAGCGCGACTCTGCAAGCTCGCGGCCACTCGGCGCTTGGCTCGTGCAAGCAAGGGCATCGCAACGAGAGCGACGACCGCAAGCGTGATGCCGATATAGCTGACTTCCGGGCGGTGATGCAGAGCTAAGTCGCGAATCGCGCCGAACGTGACATAAGCCGCCAATGCAAAAAAACTTACGCCGACGAGCTTGAGGGCTATATGCTCGCGCTCCTGTCCCATCGAGCCTTCGCGCAACCGCCAAAGGAGAACGGCACTAGAGAAAAGCTCGATAACCGAATCAGCGCCGAAGCCGACTAGCGCGATGCTGCCTGCGAGAATACCCGAAGCAATGCCGACCGCGGCCTCGACTACCATCCAAGCCACGCTCAGATACTCAAGCAAACGTCCGCGCCTGATGGCGGCTTCGTGTGGCGTCAGTGTGGGAGTCTGTGTGTCCATTTTCGCGAAAGATGCTTTAGCCGGGGCGCTCCTTGTTGTTGATGGGCCTCACCCGCCGGTGATGACCTGCCACGCGGCCTTGAGCGACTCGGGCAGACTGTAGATGACCATCGCCGTGATTAGAATAGCACTTGCCCAACCGGCTACCAGCAAGAACCAGCCATTCTTCCACGCTCCCATCCGCTTGCGGGAACTGGTGAAATGCAGAAGTGGGAACATGGCGAAAGGCAGTTCCAAACAGAGTATGACTTGGCTGAGGTTGACCAGATCGGTCACACTGCCGTTGCCGCGAACGCCGATGATCAGGATGGCCGGCAACACGGCGAGCGTCCGGGTGATCATGCGCCGGATCCACGGTCGCAAGCGCCAGTGCATGAACCCTTCCATCACCACCTGCCCGGCCAACGTGCCGGTGATCGTGCTGCTCTGTCCGCTGGCCAGCAGCGCCACGGCGAACAGCGTGCTGGCGGCGGCAGTGCCCAGCAAGGGTGCGAGGGTCAAGTACGCCACGCGGATCCAGTCGCTCTCGGGGCTGAACGCGACCACTTGGCCGCCCGCCACGGCCACGCTGGTCTTGCCGTAGAAGACCATCGCAGCCAGCACCAGGATCGCAGCGTTGACGAAGAACGCGATGGTCAGCGCGACGGCGCAGTCAATGGTGTTAAAGCGGATGGCTTGGCGGATGGACTGCTCGTCCTTCTGGAACTTCCTCGATTGCACGAGCGCTGAGTGCAAGTACAGGTTGTGGGGCATGACTGTGGCCCCGATAATGCCGATGGCGACATACAGCATGCCGGCGTGGGCGAAGTTGGGCAGGACCAGCGCGTGGCCCATTTCCAGGAAGCTGGGCTGCGTCTGCGGCAGCACGAAAATCTCAATGAAGTAGCAGACGCCGATGGTCGCCACGAAGAGCGCGACCACGGCCTCGATCATCCGCATGCCCAGCCCCTGGAAAGCCAGCAAGAGCAGCACATCGAAGGCCGTGATGATGATCGCCCACAACATGGGGATGTGGAACAGCAGGTTGAGGGCGACCGCGCTGCCCAGCGATTCAGCCAAGTCAGTCGCGCCGATGGCGATTTCCATCGACAGCCAGTTGGGCCAGCGGGTCCACCGCGGATACCAGTCGCGCATGCACTGAGCCAGGTCCTTGCCGCAGACCAC
>JBEKZD010000030.1:0-41067 GCA_049510215.1 Verrucomicrobiia bacterium | reverse complement strand
CACCGGCGACGTATGCGGCCGCGACTTCTCCCAAACTATGGCCCACCACGGCTTGCGGTTCGATCCCACACGAGCGCCACAGGGCGGCCAAAGCGATTTCAATCGCAAAGAGGGCCGGCTGGATGATATCGATTTCGTTCAACCGCGACCGGGCGGCATCGGTGGCCGTGAATTCGGCGAGCAACGACCAATCTCCGTACGGTCGCATTGCCCGGTCACAGCGTTCGATGACCTCCCGGAAAACGGCTTCCTGCTCCAACAGCCGTCGCCCCATGCCGAACCATTGGCTCCCCTGTCCTGGAAACACAAAAACAAGCTTTCGCCGGCGAGCGGAAAGCTTGCGGCCGGACGACAAGCCGGGACGAGCTTCGCCCCGCAAAAAAGCTTCCAGGCTCTCGATCAGTTGCGCCGGCGAATTGCCGGTCACGGCGAGTCGGTGGTCGTGATGACTGAGCCGCACGCTGGCCGTGTAACAAACCTCCGGAAACGACGCCGCGGACTCCGGGGTGGCGAGGAAGTTTTGGTAGGCGCGAGCGAGAAACTGGAGGGCTTCCGGACTGCGTGCCGACAGCGGGAGCAGGTAGGTGCCGGTTTTCCGTTCTGCATACGGCATTCCGATAATGGCCGGGGGCGCCTCTTCCAGAACCACATGAGCATTGGTGCCGCCGAAGCCGAATGAACTGACTCCGGCCAATGCTGGACCGGACTCCATGGGCCATGGACTCAGCGTCGTTTGCACTCGGAGAGGAAGTTCGTCAAAAGGAATATGCGGGTTGGGCTTTTCAAAGTGCAGGCTCGGCGGGATCTCCCGATGCCGGAGCGCCAGCGCCACCTTGATCAAGCCAGCGATACCGGCGGCGGCCTCGAGGTGGCCCAAGTTGGTCTTGACCGACCCCAAGGCGCAAGGCCGTCCCGGTGGACGTTCGACGCCAAGCACTGTGCCCAGCGCTTTCGCTTCGATCGGGTCACCCAACAATGTGCCCGTGCCGTGGGCCTCGACGTATTGAACCTTGCCGGGCGGGACGGCGGCTTGCCGGTAGGCTTCGCGCAGAACCGCCTCCTGGGCCAGCGGATTCGGCGCCATGAGCCCGTTGCTCCGGCCGTCCTGGTTCACGGCGCTACCGCGAATGACGGCATAAATCGGATCACCATCCGCCATGGCTTTCGCGAGGGGCTTCAGCACGACGACACCGGCACCCTCGCTGCGCACGTAGCCGTTGGCCCGGGCATCGAACGCTTTGCAGCGCCCATCCGGCGCCATGGCACCGGCTTTGGTGAAATTGATCGCAATCGCCGGCGAGAGAATCAGGTTCACGCCCCCGGCCAGAGCCAGCGTTGATTCGCCGTTCCGCAGGCTGCAGCAGGCCAGGTGGACGGCAACCAGCGACGAGGAACAGGCCGTGTCGATGGCGAGACTCGGCCCGCGGAAATCGAACAGGTACGAGATGCGGTTGGCGGCGATGCTCAGGGCATTGCCGGTGCCGGAGTAGGCATCAATGTGTTCGAGATCATTCCACTGCCGCCGGCCGTAATCGTTGGTCGCGATGCCGATGAATACGCCGGCCTGGGTGCCGACCAGACGCTCGGGCACCTGCCCCGCGTCCTGTAACGCTTCCCAGGTCACCTCCAGTAAGAGGCGTTGCTGGGGGTCCATGCGCAACGCTTCCCGAGGGGAGATGCCAAAGAAATTGGGATCGAACTGATCCACCTGCTCCAGAAAGCCGCCCCAGCGAGTGTTCATTTTACCCGGGATCGCCGGGTCCGGATCGTAAAACGCACTCAGGTCGAAGCGATCCGCAGGAACTTCTCGGATGGCATCCACTCCGTCTCGCAGCATCTGCCAGAATGCTGCCGGGTCGTTCGCGCCGGGAAACCGGCAGCCGATGCCGATGATGGCGATTGGTTCGTTTTTCGCCTCTCGGTCCTGGCCAGCCCTGGCCGCTGACTCCGACACGTCCGGTAATCCTGCCAAATGCCGGGCGAGAGCCTCGATGGTGGGGTACTCATAGGCCAGCGCCGGAGAAAGCTTTCGTCCCAACCACTCGGCGAGTTCACCGGCCAAGCTGACCGCCTCCGTTGACCCGAGTCCGTAGCTGGCGAAAGGCTCGCGGATATCGATCTCGTGAGACTCGATTCCCAGCCGCTCGGAAAGTTTGGCGACCAACCACGCCTGGATGACTTCTGCGTTGGTAGAATTCTCAGCCATCGCTCGGTAGTTTCCCAATTTGAATCGTTATCGTCAATGTTTACCTCGCTCGGCGGGGCTTCGGCACGAATCGCGGCGCAGTCTTACCGGCTGACTTGCCGGCGGGTTGGGAAACCCAAATCACCGAAGACCGACCGGCATTCGGCAGCGACGCTTGCTTGCCGACGCGGACTTCTATGTTTACTTCATCGAACGAGCGATGCAGAGCCGGTACGTCTAGGCTGCGCTCGGCTGCCGGCCATTTGCGGTAGCTACAGGCTCCCGTTCTTCACCGAGTCTTTCCAGCGTTCCCTTTAGGAAACTAGCTTGGCAAGCATGGCGCTGCACCTTGCCGCTCGTGGTCTTGGGAATGCGCCCGGCCCGGAGCAGCACCACCGTGTGGACTCGCACATCATGCTCTTCGGCCACCGCCCTCCGAATGGCCCGAACCACGGCCTCGACATCCAGCGGCAAACGCCCGTTGGGATGAGCGCGCGCTTCCCCCTCCGGCGGGTGGCGAACCGCCGGTTGGTACCGGGGCTCGACTTCGGCGGCGATGATCAGGTGTTCTTCGCCGGTGCCATCGACCGAAAACGCCGCGCAGCAAGCCGGCCGCAAGGCCGGGTGACTCTGTTCCACCGTCAATTCAATGTCCTGGGGGTAAAGCTTGCGACCACTGATGATGATCAGATCCTTCAGGCGACCGGTGACAAACAACTCGCCCTCTTTCATAAATCCTAAGTCCCCGGTGCGGAGAAACGGTCCATCCCCGGTATCCTTGAGGTAGGCCCGACAAGCGCGTTCTGTGTCCTCGGGTCGGTTCCAATACCCCTGAGTCACGCTCGGTCCGGACACCCAGATTTCGCCCACTTCATCGGGTGCACAAGCGGTCAACGATTCCGGATGAGCGATGACAATCCTGGTATCGTGCAGGGCGTGGCCACTGCCGACCAGTGTCCGCACATTTTGGTCCTGGGCGCCGGCCTCCACGACGCGGTTCTGTTCAAACGCGGCCACTTGAATCGTGCGGAACATCTCCTCTCTTAAAGAACCGCCGGAAACCAGCAGCGTGGCTTCGGCGAGTCCATAACAGGGATGGAAGGCGCTGGGGCGGAAACCACACGAGGCAAAGGTCGCCGCAAACAGTTTCATGGTGTCGGCGCGGACTGGCTCGGCGCCGTTGTAAGCCACATCCCAATTGCTGAGGTCGAGAGTTTCACGTTGTTCGGGAGTAATTCTGCGGGTGCACAATTCATACGCGAAATTGGGACCGCCGCTAATCGTGGCTTGGTAGCGCGAAATGGCCTGGAGCCACCGTATCGGCCGCATGAGAAAGGATACCGGCGGCATCAGGTAACACGGACGTCCCTTGTACACCGGTTGGATAATCCCATTGGTAAGTCCCATGTCGTGGAAGGCCGGTAGCCAGGTGACGGTGACACTGTCCGGGATGAGCGCGAAGACGCGGTTGATATAACCCGAATTGTGAAGGAGGTTCCCGTGGCTGATCACGACGCCCTTCGGTTCCGCGGTGGAGCCGGAAGTGTATTGGAGCAACGCCAGTGTGTTGCTGGTCACGGCCGGGTCCCGCCATTCCTGCGCCAGGCTACCGGTCACGTTGTCGGTGGCCAACCAGCGCATCTTCTGCAACTCGGGAGCTTGCGTGAACAGACCCTCAGTGTTGGCGAGAATCGCTGACGTGGTGAGCACCACCGAAGGCTGCGCATCGCGGATGATGGCCCGAAGCCTGGGAAGGCTCCGCTGTGGCTGAGCCGGATTGGGCGGAGGCACAGGGACGGCAATCACCCCGGCATATAAACAACCAAAAAACGCGGCGATGAACTCGAGACCTGCTGGATAAAGCAACAGCGCACGCTCCCCACTTGCTTGGTAGCTTTGGAGCAGCGCCCCAATACTCCGGGCTTGGCAGTCCAACGCCGCATAGGTCAGATGATCCCCTTCTGCTTCTCCATCGACCAGATAGGTATAGGTCCGCTGTTCAGGCTGCTGAAGCGCTCGCCAGCGAAGGATTTCGACGAGCGTGGAAAATTCCACGATCGGATCAGTAAGGTCTCTCTTCCTCCGTACCATTCTGGGAAAAAATACCAGTCCACGTTGCAGGAGTAAAACCCTTTCTCTCTTGTCCACTTGTCCGCGCCGAACAACGTTGTTGCGTTTGCGGTATTTGTTGATTGCTCAACCCGAATTCACTCAGTCTGAATGACAATACGTATGCAAACCGGGCGGGCGCTATGGGGTGTTTAACCCATGTGAGATTTCATTCGTGAGATTGGGGTCCGACAGCTTCCACCCTATCTGTCCGTTTCGGTGTAGCCGGGCTTCGCGCCGTCGCCAAAGCGCTATGGCGCATCGGCGACTGTGAAGCGCGGAGTCGTTGATTTTTCGGGGTTTCGGCGGCTCGCAGAGCCGCCGCTACACCGGCCCAGCCACGACATCGGGGGCAGTACTCGGATGCGCCCGTGCTTTCCCCACATTTCGAATAATGGTTGATTTCAGAACTGTCTGGGCACCAAAATGAGGGGTATTCTGGATAGGATCAACAGAGCGTGTTGGACACCATTGGTTTATTTTCGCGGAACTACAGGGTTGAGTCAGTGCCATGAGACGACTGATAACTTGTCTGGTGGGATTCCTGTTGGCCGTCACGTCCACTCACATCAGCCGTGCGGAAGAGCTTCCCTTGTGGGAGGCGGGACTCGGATTTACAGGCCTGAGCCTTCCCGATTACCGCGGTTCTGACCAACAACGTTTCTATGTGTTACCACTGCCGTATCTGGCCTATCGCGGTGATTTCCTGCGGCTGGACAGCAATGGGTTATCTGGTTTGCTCTTCCATTCGGAGCGAGTGCACCTCAACATCAGCGCCGATGCCTCGATGCCAGTCCAGAGCACCAAGGACACGGCCCGGAGCGGGATGCCGGACCTCGATCCCACAGTCCAACTCGGACCTTCACTCGAGATTTGTCTTTTCAAAGACACGAATTCCGAGCGCGTGGTGCAGTTCTGTCTCCCGGTCCGTGCAGTCATTGCCACGGATCTTTCCCGGTGGAACAGCATCGGTTTCGTTGTCCATCCCGAGCTTACGTTTGATTGGAGAAACATCGGGCCGGGCGGAGGGTGGAATTTCGGGTTGTCCGTCGGCCCGCTCTTTGCCACGGAACCGTACCACGACTATTACTACGAGGTAGCCCCTCGGTTTGCTGTTCCCGATATTCGACCGGCCTATGATGCGCGCGCCGGATACAGCGGTTCGCTCCTGATCCTGTCAGTGACCAAGCGTTTTGGCCACTTTTGGTTTGGTGCATTTGCCCGCTATGATGAACTGTCCGGCGCGGTATTTGCCGACAGCCCGCTCATGAGGACCGATCATTCCCTGATGGCTGGATTCGGTGTTGCCTGGGTGTTCGCGGAATCGAAGACGCTGGTGCATGCCTCACCATAACCCGCATGCTGCACGAGCCTTCGTGCAACATGCGCCCGCAGGACCGACAATTGGGATCTCGACCCAATTGCCGGGGTGTACCCCGACAACGCACTCTGCGTTGTCGGCCTCTGACAAATGGAGTTCTCACTCCATTTGTCTCGTCATGCGAAGCAAATCGCTCCCACAATTTTGGAATTGCTTTTCGCCCGCAGTTTTTCTATACGGTCGCTCGGGGAACACTCTGGACTATGCGCAAACTTGGATTTGGGTTCATGGTTGTCGCGGCAGCACTTCTCATCATGGCACCGCTCGCCTCTGCCGAAACAAACACACCACCCGCCGCAGTGGACGCCGCTTCGGCGCGCCATCCCGCGCAGTCCTACGAGGAATTGCAACAACAGCAGCAGGCAACTTTGCGCGCCGTCGAGCAGGCGCGCCAGGATGCCGAGGCCGCTGCGAAACGCGACGCCGAAGAACTCAACGCGCGCCTCAAGCAACTGGAAGGTGCAGTCACGACCCAGCGCGAGCATGAGCTTGAAACGTTGCGCAGTACGAATCAATTCACACTGCTTATCGTGGCGCTCTTTGCAGGCGGCGGTTTCTGCGGCATGCTGATCGTCGCCCTGTTTCTGTTGCGCGCGCTGAACCGCCGCGTTGAGGTCGGAGTCGCGCCACCGATGGGCACGCCTCTCGGTCTGGGTTATCCTGCGGCTGCGGCGCTCGGCGCTGGCGCGACCCAATTGGTCGCGGTCGATCCGGCGCAGCAAGTGAGCGCGCGGTTCCTGAGCACCATCGAGCGGCTCGAAAAACGGATTAACCAACTCGAAAACGCTGCTGAAGCCTCTGAGCCGGATATTGATTCCCAAATTGCCGTTGCCAAGGTCCAACCTGAACCTTCCAACCCGGCTCCTGCCGCAGAGACCGTCGGCCACGCCGCGCCTCACCCGAACGCCGACCGCGCCGCGCGCGTCGCGCTCCTGTTGGGGAAGGGGCAGTCATTGCTGCACCTGCAACAGACCGATACGGCGCTCGCCTCCTTCGATGAAGTGATCGCGATTGATCCCACCAACGCCGAGGCGTTCGTCAAAAAGGGCACGGCGCTGGAAAAACTCGGTAAACTCGACGAAGCGATCGATTGTTATGACCGCGCCATCGCGTTGGACACTTCGATGACGATGGCTTACTTGTGCAAGGGCGGCGTGTTCAACCGGCTGGAGCGCTACGGCGAGGCATTGCAGTGCTACGAGCAGGCGTTACGCGCGCAGCAGAAGGTCAATGTCCCTTGATTCCGCTTCCACGGCGTCTCTGAGCTTCTCCAGTTCCATCGCCCGCCGCGCCAGCCGCATGTTGACGTTCGCCAACTCGCCGTTTTCCTTTTCCTTCGCTGCGAGTTCCGCTTGAAGTTCGCCGAGGCGGCGTTCGTACGTTTGGAGCCGACGCTGCAGTTGTTCCTGGAGCGTTTCGAGACGCTTTTCCAAACTCGCAACCCGCTGGGTGGCATTTTCCTGCGTTTCCATGAGGCTGCGCCGCTGGTGCACGAGCGCCTGCACCAACTTGTCCATCATCAACCGGGCCAGGTGCGGCACCAAGGCGGCGCGCACCGTTGTCAACGCATTCTCGGCGCGCTGTTCCGCCTGCTCCGCGCGTTGCTGCCACTCTTGGTCAAACCGAACAGCCGGCGAAGGCACCAGGGCTTGAGGATTCTCAGTCGCAAGTTGAAATTCAGCAGTGGATCTGGGCGGAACGACGATCTTTTCCTCGCACGTGGGACATGAAATATCGACCCCAGCGCCGTCGTCGTCCACAGCGATTTTTTGCGTGCAACGCGGGCAGCGAAACTTGATCACGGCTCCTCCTTGGTGAAACCGTGCCGCTACAATGCCATGAATTCTGACCGAGTCAAACCAAATGTTGCCGCCGCTGGCGCAAAACGCAAGGGGGAGTGGGGTCACCCATTAAAGGTTCCGATCAAGACAAAAGTTTCCCCCACTGGCTTTCCCAGCCCTACTTGCTTCTTTTGCGGTTTGGATCGCCTCGGCCGGTCGCAGGGAGAGATTCTTCGACAAGCTCAGAATGACAAACTCAAGAAGCAGCCGCGCGGAAGCGTGGCCCTCCGAAGATTCGCGTTCATCTGTGTCATCCGCGGTTGAACCGGTCGTTTCTTTTGCGCCTTTTTGCGGCCAACTCCCTTCTTCCCAGCGTTGACTGCTTTGCGGCAAGCTGCGAAGATGCGGCGCCGATGAAATTTTACGTCACGACGCCGATTTATTACGTCAACGACCGCCCGCACATCGGGCACGTGTACACGACGACGATTGCCGATATCCTGGCGCGGTATCACCGGGCCTGCGGCGACGAGGTGTTTTTTCTGACCGGCACCGATGAGCACGCGGCGAAGGTGGTGGACTCAGCGGCGGAACACGGGATGACGCCGTTGCAGTGGGCCGACAAGAACGCGCAGGAGTTTCAGGACACGTTCCGCAAGCTCGGCATCACGAACGACGATTTCATCCGCACCACGCAGGAGCGTCACAAATCGAAGGTGCAACGGTACGTCGGCGAGTTGATGAAGACCGGCGACGTTTACCTCGGCGAGTACGAGGGCTGGTACGACGTTGGCCAAGAAGAGTACATCCCGGACAACAAGGCGAAAGAATACGAGTACAAGTCGCCGGTGAATAGTCGCCCCCTGGAGCGCAAAACCGAGAAGAATTACTTCTTTCGTCTGAGCCGTTATGCTGAGGCGTTGTTGAAGCGGATGGACGAACAACCGGACTTCGTCCAGCCGGACGAGCGCCGCAACGAGATGGTCAACCGCATCCGCGAGGGACTCAACGACGTGCCGATCTCCCGCATCAGCACGGGCGATTGGGGGATCAAGGTGCCGGGCGACGATCAGCACGTCATCTACGTGTGGATTGATGCGCTGATCAATTATCTTTCCACGGTGGACACGGACGACCGCCGGCATTGGTGGCCCGCCGACGTGCATCTGGTGGGCAAGGACATTCTATGGTTTCATGCGGTGATCTGGCCGGCCCTGCTGCTGGCGCTCAAGCGGCCACTGCCGCGGCAGGTGTATGCGCACGGCTGGTGGAAAAGCGAAGGCCAGAAGATGAGCAAGAGCCTCGGCAACTTCGTGGATCTTGAGAAGATCGACCAGTACGTCGCCGCTTTCGGGTTGGATGCATTCCGGTATTACCTCGCCAGCAACGGGCCGATGGGAGTCAACGACAGCGATTTTGCCCACGCGAAATTCGTGGAGGTGTACAACGCCGACCTCGCCAACGATCTCGGCAATCTGATCAATCGCACGCTGTCGATGATCGGTCGTTACCGGGCCGGCGCAGTACCGGCCGGCAGCGCCGCGGATTTGCGCGCGGAAGCAACGACGATGACGAAGGCGTATCAGGAAGCAATGGCCCGTCTCGACCTGCACGGCGCGTTGGAAGCATTGTGGCAGTTCATTTCGCGCGGCAACCGGTACGTCGAAGAGAGTGCACCGTGGAAGCTGGCCAAGGATCCGGCACAAACCTCCCGACTCGATGCGGTGCTGTACAACCTGGCGGAGTCGGTCCGTCTGATTTCCGTCCTGGTGGCGCCCGTCATGCCAACCGTTTCCTTACAGATACGCGGCCAGCTTGGCGTGGAAGAAAAAACAGGACGGCTGGCGCAGGAAATCGAGTGGGGTGGACTCGCGGCCGGCACAAAAATCGGAGTGGCTTCTCCGTTGTTTCCAAAACGAACGTGATCCGGTTCCCTGATTCTCCCCGATTCCACATCATCGACGCCGGCAAAGTGATGCCGCGTTACGGCAGGGTCGAGCCGCGCCCGATTTACGTCTATCTGCCGGAGATGGCCGAGCACGATCATCGCAAGCGGTTTCCGGTGTTGTACTGCCACGACGGTCAGAACATCTGGGACGATCCACACTGCTGCTTCGGTCACGGTGGTTGGTATCTGAATCAGATCGCTGACCAGTTGACGCGCGAGGGAAAAATCGAGCCGATCATTCTTGTCGGAATTCCAAACAGCGATTCACGCGTGCGCGACTACACGCCGGGCAAAACCTACAACGATATTCTTGGACATCCATACGCGAACTTTGTGTGCGATGTCGTGAAGCGTTGCGTGGACAAACATTTTCCCACAAAGACAGATCGCAAGCACACGGCGCTGATGGGCTCATCACTCGGCGGACTGATTTCGCTGTGGATGGCACACAAACTTCCTGAGACGTTCAGCAAGGCAGCGTGTCTTTCCGGCGCGTTCGAGTTCAAGGATCGCAGCGGCCAATCGTTTCCGGATTTTCTCCGGCGATGCGGGGGACAGGACGTGCGAGTTTATTTGGACAGCGGCACGATCAAAGACGGCGCGCCGTTGACGCGAAAGGTGCGCGACATTTATCTGGCCTGCGGATGGAAGTTGGGCAAGAACCTGATGCATTTTGAGGAAAAGGGCGGCGACCACAGCGAGAGATACTGGCGCGGACGTGTCTGGCGGGCGTTGATTTTCCTGTTTGGCGAGCCGAGTGGAGCGAAGTAATCCCATCGGGAAGATTTTCTAACAATCTTCACAAAAGGTATTGACACCAATCAAGGGTTGTGGCTGAATGTGGGGCGTTGTGGGGAATGGTGGTGGCAAGGAGGAACCACGACTCCCATGGTAAAGGCAATGACAAGAACGGTGTTCGTCGGCACGTATCGTCACGCGGTGGACGAGAAGAACCGGGTGGCGATTCCGGCGAAATGGAGGGCGGCCGCGAGAGGCTCGCACGAATTTTATGTATTGCCCGACCCGAAGAATTGTCTGGTCGTGTTACCCGCATCGGCGATGAACAAGATGCTGGAACGCGCCGACGACATTTCGATTGGCGAATACAAGCGACGCGATGTGCTCCGTGTGATTGCATCCCGGGCGCACGGCACACCTTGTGACAAACAAGGGCGGATCGCGCTTACGGAAGGTTTGCTGAAGCACGCGGGCATCGAAAAAGAGGCCATCCTTGTCGGCGTGCTAACGCGATTTGAAATCTGGTCGCCCGAACGCTGGGCGGATGCCGACCGAAATGCCATGGAGAATTTTGCGGAAGCGGCGAAAGAATTGGGATTGTGAGGTGGCGGGATGAGCAGCGAAGGAATCATGAGTTTTCTGAGCTTGAACAGAAGCTTGACGAACCTGGGCGATGAGTCGAGGCATTTTCGGCTCCCGCGCATGAATCCATTTCCGAAGTTGGACGGCAGGGTTGTGCGGCAGACATGCGCGATGGCGGAGCGCTCCGCGCCGCAGCGCGCTGCGCGTGGTGCAGTGATTGTTGGCGGGACGCTTGGTTCGTTGCCCGAAATGGCGTCTGACGTAATCGATGCGAGCGCCAACTACGCCACAGAGAATGTCAAACGTGATCGTTCCAGTGCCCGTCTTTGGCTGGGTGCGGGACTGGGACACTTGGTCGGTCGGATGTTGGGAAGTCATCGTGCTTCGCGCCCGTGAGGAAGGACTCGCGGTGGGAAAGCGCAGTCAAGTGAGGCAATGACACTGGGCTTGTTCAGCTCAGGAGTGGGGCGGGAAGTGAAGGTCAAGGATGGACGAATTGGATTCATCGGTAACGATTTCTTGCCGACTCGGACCTCCGAATGACCTACCACAAACCTGTTCTACTCAAGGAGGTCGTTACTGAGTTGCGGCCTCGAAGCCGCGGTTTGTACGTGGACTGCACCGTTGGCGGTGGAGGGCACGCGAGAGAGATTTTGCGTGACAGCGCCCCTGACGGACAGTTGATCGGACTGGACTGGGACGAAGAAGCCATCGCGGCCAGCCGCGAACGGCTGAGTGAATTTGGGGCGCGCGTGCAGTTGGTGCGCGCAAACTTCGTGGAGTTGAATCGAGTACTGATGAGTTTGGGGGTGACAACGGTGGATGGGATTCTGTTCGATCTGGGCGTCAGTTCGCGCCAGTTCGACGAGCCATCGCGCGGCTTCAGTTTCGTGCGCGAAGGGGCATTGGACATGCGCATGAGTCGTCAGCCCCGAGAATCTCGGGGTGAAGTTGGGGCAAGCGCCCGGGACGTCCTTCGCACCGCCAGTCTGGAGGAACTGGCGCGGATCTTTCACATCTACGGCGAAGAACGACGTGGCCGGGCAATTGCCCGCGGGATTGTTGAGGAACGCGAGCATCATCCGATGGAGACGACCACGCAACTGGCGCGGCTGGTCGAGCGCATCGTCGGCCCAAAGCGCGGCTCAGTGCATCCTGCGACGCGCGTGTTTCAAGCGCTACGGATTTACGTGAACAACGAACTGGAGAATCTCAAGCGCGGCTTGGAAGACGCCGTGAACCATTTGAAGTCGGGCGCGCGCATTGCCGTCGTTTCATTTCATTCGCTGGAGGACCGCATCGTGAAGCAGTTTTTCGTGCAGATGGGCACGGGATGCGTTTGTCCACCAGAGTTGGCCGTTTGCGCCTGTGGCCGAAAAGAAGTGCTGCGCATCCTGACGCGCAAGCCGATGACGCCGACGGAACAAGAGATTCGCGAGAACCCGCGCGCCCGCAGTGCAAAACTGCGGGTGGCAGAAAAGATTTGAAAGTCAAATTGGGGGTGGGGAACCCCGGGGGCCGGTTAAGGAGGCCGACCCCTGAAGATTGGGAAAGATGAAACGCAATCGCAAGCGAGGACCATTGCGGTTTGGCACGGTGGCCAAATCAGTATTCACGTGCATCTGCATCGCGGGGGTTGGCGTGGGTTACGTCTGGCAGAAGAACCAGATTTACCGGCTCGGCGATGAAATCAAGAAGCGCGAGTCGGTTCTGCTGGCCGCCGAGAAACGTAATACGATGCTGGCATCGCAGTTGGCACAACTAAAATCGCCGTCGTTTCTCGAAACTCGCTGCCAGCAATACAACCTGGGTCTCGTCTCGCCACGAGAAAATCAAGTGATGCGGTTGTACGAACCCGGACCCGAGTGGGACACGAAATTCACACCGGCGGCTCTGCAACCGCAACCGGGCAAGTCGGCCAACAAGGTGGTGGCACAACGATGACTGCCATGACGCAAAAGACGAGAGCGTTCATTGTCGTGGTCGGCCTGTCGCTCGGTTTCAGCGTGCTCGGCTTTAGGCTGTTTGACCTGCACGTGTTGCAGCACAAGGAACTGGCTGCGCAAGCTCTCGCGAACCGCGAGCAGGTCGTGCATCGCCAGGGTCGCCGCGGAGAAATCCGCGACATCAATGGCAATTTGCTGGCGAACAGTCAATCGGTTCGCATCGTCACGGCCGACCCCAGCATCACCGGACCGCAGGCGCAGACCATCGCCCAAAAGCTCGCGCCCTTGCTGAAGATGGACGAAGCCACGCTTGTCGCGAAACTTAGCGGTGAAGGTCGCTACGTTCGCCTCAAGACAAAAGTGGACGAAGACACGGCTCAGCAAATCCGTGCGCTGAGACTGAAGGGCGTCTTGTTTGAGGATCAATTTCTTCGTTCCTATCCCAACGGAATCTTGGCGAGCCACGTCCTTGGCTTTGTCGATTCCGAGCACAAAGGTGTCCAGGGTATCGAGTCTTCGATGGAGCAATACCTGCAGGGCATCGCTGGCTACGAGGTCATTGAGCGCGACCGCAAAGGCCGCGAGATCCGTGCGCTTCGTGACGAAGAGATCGGACCACGCGACGGTTACAGCGTCGTGCTCACAATAGATCAAGTCATCCAACACATTGCCGAGACCGAGCTGGATAAGGCGATGGTGCTGAATAAGCCGCAGGCCGGCGTGATCATCGTCTCTCGACCGAAGACCGCTGAAATCCTCGCAATGAGCTGCCGACCGGCGTTCGACCTGAATAATCCGGGCGCTGCGCCCGGCGACGCGCGCCGCAACCGTTGCATCAGCGATGTCGCCGAGCCGGGCTCGGTCTTCAAGATCGTCGCCTGCTCGGGTGCGCTCAACGAGGGCATCGTCAATCTGAATGACCAATTCGACTGCGAGAATGGCGCGTTCTTGTACGCCGGTCGCATATTGCACGACGCGCATCCGTACGGCGTGTTGAGTGTGGAAGAGATCCTCTTCCACTCGAGCAACATCGGGGCCGCCAAAGTGGGGCTGCGCATGGGGCCGGCGCACTTGTACGACTACATCACACGGTTCGGTTTCGGGCGCAAGACGGGCATCGCGCTGCCGGGCGAGGTGTCGGGCATTGCGCATCCGTTGTCGCGCTGGAGCAAACTTTCAATCACCCGCATCCCGATGGGCCACGAGATCGCCGTCACGCCGCTGCAAATGATTATGGCGCTGAACGCCGTCGCCAACGGTGGGCGCTTGATGAAGCCGCTCATCGTGAAGAGCGTTGTCGACCAGGACGGCCATACGATCCTACAGTATCAACCGCAGCAAGTCGCGCAGTGCATTTTCCCGCGGGCGAGCATTTTGATGACGACCGCGTTGCGCAAGGTTGTGACGCCGGAAGGGACGGCGCCCAGGGCCGCCGTGGAAGGCTATGATGTAGCGGGCAAGACGGGCACAGCGCAAAAGATCGAGAACGGCCAGTACGTCCGCAAATACTATTCGTCGTTCATCGGCTATCTACCCGCGTCGGACCCGGAGATTTCGATTTTGGTGTCCCTCGATGATCCCGAGGGCGCCGCCTACTACGGCGGTTCGGTCGCAGGACCGGTGTTCCGCGCTGTGGCCGAAAAAACAGCCCAATACCTGAGCATTCCACCGCAAATTACCGATCCAAAGAAAGTGGCAAACCTGTCATGAAACTTACTGAAATCATCCAAACCTTGAAGCCGCTGGCCGTTGAAGGTTCATTGGACAGGGACATCACGGGGATCACGTACGATTCCCGTCGCGTGATGCCGGGCAATCTTTTCGTCGCCGTGCGCGGCGGGCGCACCGACGGACATCGCTTTGTCGAAGCCGCGATTGATCGCGGCGCGACCGCCGTCGTGCTTGAACAGGAATGCGGATTCAATCCGCGCGCCACGCGGATCAAAGTCGCCGACACGCGCCGCACGATGGCACTGGCGTCGGCCAGCTTCTACAACCATCCATCGCAACAGCTCAAAGTCGTCGGCGTCACCGGCACCAACGGCAAGACCACGACAGCGTTCATGGTCAAAGCCATCCTGGAAGCGGCGGGCGTTGGCGCAGGGTTGATGGGCACGGTGCAATACGAGATCGGGCAGCGCATCATCCCCGCCGCGCGCACCACGCCGGAATCGGTCGAAATCCAGGAGATGATGAGCCAGATGTTGCGCTCGGGTTGCGGCGGCGTGTCGATGGAAGTCAGCTCGCACGCGCTCGATCAACAGCGCGTCGCGGGCGTGGATTACGACGTGGCGATTTTCACGAACCTCACGCAAGACCATCTCGATTACCACGGCACGATGGATACTTATTTCGAAGCGAAAGCCAAGCTGTTTGGGATGCTGGGAGCGGCCCAGAAGACGGGCCGCGCGGTGATTAATGCGGACAACGAATACGGGCGCAGATTGATCGCGCGTATGGGTGGGGAAAACGCCGTCCTGACCTACGGCGTCTCATGCGACGCGGTCATACGCGCTCAGGACGTGCGCGTGTCGGCGGACGGGACGTATTTCGTTGTCCGCACGCCGCTGGGCGCGATGCCGATCTCTTTGCCGTTGATCGGCCGCTACAACGTCTACAACGCGCTCGCCGCCGTCGGCGCTGGTCTGACGCTGGGGATCGATTTGCCAACCATCGACCGCGCTCTCTCGCGGATGCGGCCCGTTCGCGGCCGACTTGAACCTGTTCCGGTCAACGAAGAATTCCGCGTGTACGTCGACTACGCGCATACCGAGGACGCGTTGCGCAACGTGTTGATGACGGTGAGCGAGTTGACGAAAGGACGGGTGATCGTGGTGTTCGGTTGCGGCGGCGATCGCGACAAAGGCAAACGCGCGCCGATGGGTCGCGCGAGCTGCGACCTGTCGGACTTTTCGATTTTGACGAGTGACAACCCGCGCACCGAAGAGCCGCGCGAGATTCTGAAGCAGATCGAGCAAGGGTTCCCGTCAGGCACACGGGGTTGCTATCAGGTGATCTTGGATCGGCGCGAAGCCATTGAGCGCGCGCTGGACATCTCGCGTCCCGGCGACGCGGTGCTCATTGCGGGTAAAGGTCACGAGGCGTACCAGGAATTCGCCGACACCGTCGTGCCGTTCAACGACCGACAGGTGGTCGAGGAGTACTTCAGTCAATTGGGTACAAGGTGGAAGCGATGCGCTTAGAAGAATTGGCAACTTTGTGCGAAGCCAAACTGCTTCGGGGTGACCCGAACTGGGTGGTCGAGCATATCAGTACGGACACGCGGGCGCTCGGACGCGGTGACTGTTTCATCGCGTTGCGCGGCCCGCGCTTTGACGGACATGAATTCATTTTGGATGCGGCCAGTCGGGGGGCATCCGCGGCGGTAGTCTCGAATCCTACCCGTGCAATGAACTCGCCTAGTGCCTTGGCGCTTCTCCAAGTGCAAGACACCCTCACCGCATTGCACAAACTCGCAACGAACTACCGCCGTCTGATGCCCCCCACTACCCGCGTCATCGCCGTCAGCGGCGCGAGCGGCAAGACCACGACGAAAGAAATGATCGCTTCCATTCTGGGGCAGCGGTTCAACGTGGTCAAGACGCCCGCCAATCGCAACAACCACATCGGCACGCCGTTGAGCCTGCTCACGCTCGACCAGTGCCACGATTTCGGCGTGTTCGAGCTTGGCTCGAATCATCCGGGCGAGATGCGCGTCTTGGCTGAACTCGTGCGGCCCGATATCGGCGTCGTCACCAACATTGGCTTGGCGCACGTGGAATTTCTCGGCGATGAAGCGGGCGTCGCGCAGGAAGAAGGAATGCCGTTGGAGTATTTGCCGCGCAACGGCGACGGCCTTGCGGTGCTCAACGCTGACGACAAATGGTGCAGCGAGCTTCGCGCCCGCACGCGCGCGACAGTTGTCACCGTGGGCATCGAGAATTTTGCGGACATCCGCGCAAGCGACATCAAGATAAATGGAGACGTGAAATTCCGGCTCAACATCGCGAAGAAGCGTGAGGACGTGGTCGTGCGGCTCAAGACGCTCGGTCGCCACCAGATTTACAACGCATTGCAGGCCGCCGCTGTTGGTTACATGCAGGGAATGGATTTGGACGACGTCCGCGAGGGACTCGAAACCGTCGAGTACCCGAAAATGCGGATGGAACAGTTCGCCATCAACGGGGTGCGATTCATCAACGATTGCTACAACGCCAACGTGCCATCGATGAAAGCGGCGCTGGAAACGATGCGCGAAACGCCGTGCGCGGGTCGCAAGATCGCCGTGTTGGGCGACATGCTGGAATTGGGGGAGCACGCGCAAGACGCTCACCTCAACATCGGCGCGATCGCCGCCAACAGCGGTCTGGCGATGCTGGTGACCGTAGGGCAGTCGGCCCGATGGATTGCGGAAGCCGCCGTGGAAGCGGGAATGGAAATGCACCGGGTGCTGCGCGTGAATAACGCTACGGAGGCAACCATGTCCTTGCGCGCTTTGGCGCAGGAAGGCGATCTGGTGCTGTTGAAGGGATCGCGGCAACTGCAGTTGGAGGAAATTTTGGAGTCGTTTCAGGAATGAACTGATGGAGCGGCGCTTCCATGAAGCGCCGACTGGTGTGTGTGGAACCTGCGCTTCACAGAAGCGCAGCTACACCAGAAGAAGGAAGGTACAAGGAGGAGATGTTTTACTATCTGAGCGAGTTGACCGCGTGGTTCTCGCCACTGCGCGTGTTTCAGTATACGACGTTTCGCGCCGTGTTCGCGGCGATTACGTCGCTGCTGATTTGCGTCGTGTCTGGCCCGTGGGTGATCCGCAAATTGACTGAGTTGAGGCTTGGTCAGCCGATTCGCGGCGCGGACGACTTGCGCGCGTTAGCCGAAACGCACGGCAAGAAGAAGGGCTGCCCTACCATGGGCGGCATCCTGATTATATGGGCAGTCGTGGACGCCGTGCTGCTCTGGGCGCGCCCCACCAACCATCTTGTCCTTCTCAGCCTGGTAACCCTCGTCTGGCTTGGCGCGGTTGGATTCTTGGACGATTACGCGAAAGTCTGCGCACAGAAATCCGCGGGAATGCGGGCGAAGACGAAGTTTCTGTACCAAATTGGGCTGGGACTGTTCGTGGGCGGCTATTTGCTGTTGGACCCGCAGCACAGCGACATGGCGCGACGGTTGATGGTGCCATTCGTGAAGCAACCGCTCATCGCGGACATGGGCTGGTGGACATTGCTGCTGATTGTGGTGGTAATCGTCGGCTCGTCCAACGCGGTGAATCTCACCGACGGCTTGGATGGCTTGGCCACGGGCTGCACGCTGACCGTGGCGCTGACGTACGCCGTGATGGCCTTCGTGGCGGGTCACGCGCAGGTTGCGAATTACCTGCAGGTGCCGCACGTGATCGGCGCGAGCGAGTTGACGGTGGTGTGCGCGGCATTGGTCGGCGCGAGCCTGGGATTTCTGTGGTTCAACTGCCATCCCGCGCAGGTGTTCATGGGGGACACGGGATCGCTGGCAATCGGCGGATTGATTGGCGCGATTGCGGTGATGATCAAGCAAGAATTGGCTCTGGTGATTGTGGGCGGGATTTTCGTGATGGAAGCGGGCTCGGTGGTGTTACAGGTCTTGAGTTTCAAACTGCGCGGCAAACGCATCTTCGCGATGACGCCGATTCATCATCATTTCGAGCTGCGCGGTTGGTCGGAAACGAAGGTCACAACGAGGTTCTGGGTGTTGTCGGTAATCTTTGCGTTGCTGGGACTGGCAACGCTGAAACTGAGGTGAGCGGACAATGCAAACGGCGGAACTGAAAGACAAGAATGTGGTGGTGCTCGGACTTGGCCGTAGCGGAATGGCGGCGGCATCGCTGCTGCTGCGCGACGGCGCTCGTGTGGTGGTGCGTGACGAGGGCGATGGCGAAGTGCTTGAAGAACGAGCCAACCGTTTGCGCCAGCTTGGAATCTGCGTCGAACTGGGAAACCGCTTTGATCCCGCCGCACAGTTCGATCTGGCGGTGCTGAGTCCAGGCATTGCACCCGAGCGACCGATCGTCCGCGAGATCATCACGCAGAAGACGCCGGTGCTCAGCGAGTTGGAGTTGGCCTATCTGTTCTGTCTCAGCCCGATTGTCGCCATTACGGGCACGAACGGGAAGACGACGACGACCGAGTTGATCGCCGCGATGCTGGAAGGTTGCGGCAAACGCGCCATTGCCGCCGGCAACATTGGCCACGCGTTTTCCGATGCGGTGAACGAAAGCGCGGGGCTGGACGCTCTGGTGTTGGAGACCAGTTCATTTCAGCTTGAGAAGATCGTGAAGTTCCGCCCCGACGTTGCAGTGTGGCTCAACGTCACGCCCGATCATCTGGATCGCCACGTGACGATGGAGGAGTACGCCAAAGCCAAGGCGCGGATTTTCATGAATCAATCTCGTGAAGATTTCGCCGTTGTGAGCGTTCAGGCGCTGCAATGGGCGCGAAAGATCGGCTGCGAAATCAAGGCGCGAATCATCACGGTCAGCGCCGCCGGGCAGGAAGCTGACTTGTGGCTGGATCGGGTGGATGGGCAGACAATCTGGAGTCGGCTGCCCGAGTGTCACGGGATTCTGATGCGAATGGATGAGACGAATTTGCGCGGCTCGCACAATGCAGAAAACATTCTGGCGACGTTGGCCACGGGACTGGCGATGAAGTTGCCAGTCTCGCTGATGCGGGAGGCGATCTGTTCGTATTGCCCGCAACCGCACCGCTGTGAGTTCGTGGCCAGCATCAATGGCGTGACGTACATCAACGATTCGAAAGCGACAAATACAGACGCAGTGGAGAAGGCTCTGCGCTCACTGATTGGTCCTGTGGTGTTGATTGCAGGCGGACGCGACAAAGGGCTGGATTTTTCCACGATAAAGGAGGTGGTTGCTGAAAAAGTCAAACTGGCGGTCGTCATCGGCGAGACGCAGGAGAAAATCTGCCGTGCTTGGAGTGGAGTGCCGTGCCTGCGCGCCTCGTCGATGGCCGAAGCCGTGCGCGTGGCAGCGAGCCACGCCCGCAGCGGCGACACGGTGTTGCTGTCGCCCGCCTGCGCCAGCTTTGACATGTTTGAAAACTATGAACATCGCGGGAACGAATTCAAACGTTGCGCGCTCGATTTGCAGTGACCACAGATCACAGGTTTGGCAGTGAAACAGAACCATCAATCAAACAACAAGAACTATAACGAAAGGATCAAATGAAAGTATCGAAAGTCGTACTAATCGTAGTAGCACTCCATGTGGTAGTGATTGGAGGCATCTTCGTCTTCGAGGGCTGCTCGCGTGCAAAATCGCCAGCGCCTGACATGGCCGACAATGAAAGTCCAGAGGGCAATCAAAGCGCGGCCAACGCTCCAGCGCTTCCCGCACCGCAGCCGGTGGATGCAACCGCGCAGAACAACCTGACCCCAGCGGTGCCTGCGCCAACAGTGGCTGCCACAACTGCAACTCAGCCTGCGGCACGCACCTACGTCGTCAAGAAGGGTGATTCGCTGTGGAAGATCGCCAAGGCTGAGAGCGTCAGCATCGGTGATCTCTCTCGCGCCAACAATCTGACCAAGGCCAGCGCCCTGAAGATCGGCCAGAAGCTGCAGATTCCGGCCAGCGCCAAAGCGGAAGCCGCAAACACCGCAACCGCGTCTGCCGTTCCAGCAGCAACCAGCGCCGAGGCAGGCGGTCAGGTGTACACGGTCAAATCGGGTGATTCGCTGTGGAAGATTGCCCGCGCGCAGAACGTGACTGTCGCTGCGCTCAGGCAGGCCAACAATCTCACCAGCGATTCGCTGAAGGTTGGTCAGAAGCTTCACTTCCCGGCGGCCACCGCGACGACAACGGCTTCGGCCGGCAACGGTGGCTCGATGCCGACCGTCAACGCCGGCATTGCGACCGCGTCGCATCTTGATTGGCATGAGCCCGGCGCGGCCACCGAGAATGGCCATACGGTCCATTACGTCGATTTCGGCGAGTCGCCATCTCTGATCGCCAAAAAGTACGGCGTGAAAGTCGAGGACCTGATGAAGGTGAACAATATCACCGATGCCAAGCGCATTGTCGTCGGCCAGAAACTGATTATTCCGACAGCGCCAGCAGCGACATCGGCGTCCAGCAGCACCACACCGGCGACGCCGGCCGTGGCCGCGCCCATCGTTTCAGCGAAGCAGGCTTCGATTGGCGACTAATCCAGCCAACGGGAAACGCGGCCAGTGAACAAGGTGGCCATCACGCTGCTCATGGTCACGCTGATGCTGTTGACGATCGGCGTGGTCATGCTGTTTAGCACCAGCGCGCTCCAGGCGAGAGATCGTTACGGCGATCCCAACTATTTGCTGAAGCGCCAACTGGCTTGGATGGCGATCGGCGGCGTCGGCTGTGTGGCCGCCGCGGGAATCCCGTATCCGAAACTGCGCGGCGTGTGCGTGCCGCCGCTCTTGATTTCGGGATTATTGCTTGCCGTCGTGCTCGTGCCGCACGTGGGCATCAAAGTCGGCGGCGCACGCCGCTGGCTCGGGGCTGAAGGCTTCAGGTTTCAGCCTTCGGAGTTCGCGAAGCTGGCGCTCGTGGTCTGGCTGGCTCACTGGCTCGCGAAGGAAAAGCGGCGGATCGGTCAGTTTGACCGCGGCTTTGCCATACCCATGGCGGTTGTGGGTGTGTTCTTGCTGCTGGTGCTGGCCGAGCCGGATTTCGGTTCGGCGGCGCTGCTGGCTTTGGTTGCGTTTGCGATGATGTTCGTGGCGGGTGTGCGACTGCAGTTTCTACTGCCGACGATCCTGGCGGGCGTGGCGGGATTTGCCGCGTTGGTAATTCACAATCCGACGCGTGCGGCGCGGCTGATGGCGTTCATGGACCTGGAGAAGTACAAGCAGGGCCCGGGCTATCAGGTCTGGCAAGCGATCCTCGCGTTTGGGTCCGGTGGCATCAACGGACTCGGGCTGGGTAACAGTCGGCAGAAGATGTTCTATCTGCCGGAAGCGCACACTGACTTCATCTTCCCGATCATCGGCGAAGAACTCGGATTGGTCGGGACGTTAGCGGTGCTTGGTTGCTTCGCGGCGCTCGTCGCCTGCGGGCTGTGCATCAGCCTGAAGGCGTCTGATCTGTACGGACAATATCTCGGTCTCGGCGTCACGTTGCTGATCGCGCTGCAAGCGTTGATCAACATCGGTGTCGTCACGGCATGGCTGCCCACGAAAGGGTTGCCGCTGCCGTTCATTAGTTTTGGCGGTTCAAATTTGATGATGATCCTCATCGCAGTGGGCGTCTTGCTGAGCATTTTTCGTCACGGCGTGGCGGAAACACGAAGCGAAGACCAGGAGTTTTTCGCCCAGCGCGAGCAGGTGACATAAATACGGCGGAGTGAAGGTGCGATGAATGAAAGTGATAATCGCATGTGGTGGAACGGGCGGACATTTGTTTCCTGGCTTGGCAGTGGCGGAGGCGCTGACGTCGCGCCGACACGAAGTCAGGTTGCTGGTCTCCGAAAAGGCCGTCGATCAAGCGGCCTTAGCTGCATCGACGAGCTTCTCCGACCCTTTTAAGGTCGGAGTGCAGGCAATCTCGGCGGTCGGCTATGGCGGGTCACGACAGTTGATTCGTTTCTGTTGCCGCTTGGCGCAGGCAACAAAAGATTGCGCGGACGTTTGCAGTGATTTCGAGCCCGACGCGGTGATCGGGATGGGCGGGTTCACCTCCGCGCCGGCCGTGTTGGCGGCGCGGTGGCGACGCACCCGGACGTTGATTCACGAGTCCAACGCCGTGCCCGGCAAGGCAAACCGGTGGGTCGGCCGATTCGCCGACCACGTGGCGGTGGGCATGGCCGACTGCGCGCGGTTTTTCGGGCGCAAACCCGTCACCGTCACGGGGACACCGATTCGCGCGGCATTGCGGCGCGGCAGATTAGCGGACGCGCACGAGCAACTCGGAATCGAGCGCGGGCGGCTGACGATTTTGGTCATGGGGGGAAGCCAGGGGGCGCACGCAATCAACGATGCGATGGCCTGCGCATTGCCCTGGCTCGACGATTGGAGGGAAAGGACACAATTCGTGCACTTGAGCGGAACGCCTGATGAACCGTTGGTGCGTGAGGCGTACGAGAAGGAGGGAATGACAGCGAAGGTCATGAGTTTTTGCAGTCAAATGGAGTTGGCCTACAGCGCAGCTGATCTGGTGATCGGGCGTGCCGGAGCGGCGACATTGACCGAAATCGCTGCGTTTGGGTTGCCGTCGATCCTGATTCCATTTCCCCATGCCGCTGGCGATCATCAACTGCACAACGCCCGCGTGTTCGAGCGCGCAGGTGCGGCGCGGCTCGTCGAGCAGTCGCAGCTTTCGGGCTTGCACGCCGAGAAAGGGGAGCGACTTGCTGAAGCCGTCTCAGGCTTGCTGAGTGACGACGTTCAACGCGAGCGAATGGCGGCGGCAGCACGATCACTCGCCGTGGCAAACGCCGAAGAACGCATCGCCACACTCATCGAACAGTATGCTGACTAAACAACAACTGATTGAATTCCTCGGTGCCGGGCCGTGTCGCGTGCATTTTGTCGGGGTCGGCGGTATTGGAATGAGCGGGCTGGCGAAAATTCTTTTGCATCAGGGTCATCTCGTCACAGGCTCGGATCTTTCGCCCAACGGAGAGACGAAAGGTTTGAAAGAGCTTGGGGCAATAATTTACCGCGGCCATTCCGCCGACCATGTGAAGCCGGACACGGAGTTGGTCGTGTACACCTCAGCCGTCAACGGCGAGAACGAGGAATTGCAGGCAGCGGCCGAGTTGAAGATTCCTTCTGTTCGCCGTGGCGTGCTGCTTACGGCCTTGATGAATCACCGCGACAACATCGCCGTTGCCGGCACGCACGGAAAGACGACCACCACTTCGATGATCGCCTGCGTGCTGACCCGCAGCGATAGCGCGCCGAGTTTCTGCGTGGGCGCGCACGTTCCGACCCTCGGAAGCAACGCGCAGATCGGCGCCGGCAAGTATTTCGTGGCCGAGGCGGACGAGAGCGACGGGACGCTGATCGGGTTTTCTCCCGAGTACGCCGTCTGTCTGAACATCGAGTCTGAGCATCTTGATTTTCACCGCTCGATGCAGGCGTTGCTGGCAACCTTTGAGACATTCCTCACGAGCACGCTGAAAACCGTCTTCTACTGTGCCGACTGCGCCAATTGTGTCGCGCTGGCCAAAAAACTTCGCTCGGCGATTTCGTTCGGCCTGGCTGAGACGGCGGATTATCGCGCACTGGACATTCAGCCGACGAGACGCGGCAGCCGTTTCACGGTCGCGTGCCGTGATCAGAACATCGGCACGGTCGAGCTGATCATTCCCGGGAAACAAAACGTGGTCAACGCCCTGGCGGCGATCGCCGTGGCCGATCAGTTGGGCGTGTCGTTCGAGAGAGTGGCCGAGGCGCTTGGCGGGTTCACGGGAGCGAAACGGCGCTTCGAGCGGCGCTACGATGGCGACGGCGTCATGGTCGTGGATGACTACGCGCATCATCCGACGGAAATCCGCGCCACGATCGCTGCGGCGCAGACGCTTGGGTTCAAGAGGATCATCGTCGCGTTCCAGCCGCACCGCTATTCGCGGACGCAGGCGTTGCGAGATCAGTTCGCGACGGCATTTCAAGGCGTGGACAAGTTGTTTCTCACGGACATTTACCCGGCCAACGAAAAGCCGCTGAAAGGCATCAGCGGCAAAACGATTCTCGACGCGGTGATGGCCACAGGGCAAAGCGCAAGCATCTACGAAACCGATTTTGAAAAACTGTCGGAGAGACTTTTGCAGGAAGCCCGGTCCGGCGACCTGATTCTAACGATGGGAGCAGGCGACATCTACAAAGTGGCCCAGACTGTCGCCGAGAAACTTGTCGCTCGTGGGCCAAACATTCCAGGTCAAACGAGGCGAACCATGAATATCGAATCTGAGTTGCGCGGGATGTTGTCGGCGAAATCGAAAGTGCGCCCGAACGAGGTGATGGCCTGCCACACGTCGCTCAAGGTCGGGGGTCTCGCGGAGTTCTGGATTGAGCCGTGGGACGAAGGAGACTTGGCGAAGTTGCTGCATTACTGTCATGAGCAGGAGATTCCGATCACGATCATCGGACGCGGAACGAACCTGCTCGTCCGCGACGGCGGCATCCCCGGCGTGGTCATCCAGGTCACCAGCGCAGAATTCTCGAGGGTGGAAGTCGACGGCGAGCGATTGATTGCCCGCAGCGGTGCCCGGCTCAAAAGCATCGTCAATCTGGCCAAGAGGCACGAACTGGGCGGGCTGGAGTTTTTGGAAGGAATTCCCGGCTCGCTCGGCGGCGCGTTGCGCATGAACGCGGGCGCGATGGGGAGGCAAACCTTCGACGTGGTCGAATGGGTGCGGTACGTGAGCTATTCGGGTGAGGTTTACGACGCGGATGCGAAGAATCTGCCCATGGCCTATCGCAATTGCCCGGTGTTCACCAACCATGTCGTGCTGTCGGCCATTCTGCGCGGCGAGAAAACCCCGCGGGCTACCACCGAAGAAAGACTGCGGACGTTTGAGAAGAGGCGCTGGGCGAGCCAACCGGCCATGCCCAGCGCGGGCTGCATTTTCAAGAATCCCGAAACGATCCCTGCGGGCAAACTGATTGAGGAACTCGGGCTGAAGGGAGTTCATGTTGGCGGCGCGCGGGTGTCGGAGGTGCACGGCAATTTTATTGTGAACGAAGGCGGGGCAACAGCGGCGGATGTGTTGCGATTGATCGGGATCATCCGCGAGCGTGCCCGCCAGGAGCGGGGCATCGAGCTTGAAACCGAAGTTATGATTTTGGGGAAAGACAAATGAAGCGGTTACGCGTGGCGGTTTTGATGGGCGGACCATCCGCGGAGCGCGAGGTGTCGTGCCAGTCGGGGAGGATGGTGGCGCAGGCGTTGCTCAACGCGGGGGCACAGGTCTGCGAAGTGGATGTGCAGGGACCGGATTTCTGGTTGCCGTCCAACATACACGTGGCATTCATCGCCTTGCACGGCACGTTTGGCGAAGACGGCCAAATCCAGCGAATCCTGGAAGAGCGCGGCGTGCCTTACACGGGATCGGACGTCGAGGCCAGCGCGCTTGCGTTCGACAAGGGCGCGGCCAAGGCGGAATTCGTCGCAGCAGGAATCCCGACACCGCAGTATGCAGTGATCGAGAGAGATCTGACGCCGCTGGCGGCGATGCAACCGCCGTTGGTGATCAAACCCGCGCGGCAGGGATCGAGCGTGGGAATCACGATTGTGAAGGTTCGCAGCGAACTGGAACAAGCTTGCGCCCAGGCCCGGCGATACGACGAACGCCTGATCATCGAGCAGTTCATCCGGGGACGCGAGCTGACCGTCGGCATTCTCGGCAACAAAACGTTGCCGGTCATCGAGATTTGCACCAAGCGCGCGTTCTTCGATTATCAGGCGAAGTACACACCCGGCGAGACGGAGGAAATCGTGCCGGCGCCGCTCGACCAGTTGACGACCGCTCGCGTCCAGGACCTTGCGAGACGGGCGCATGATTGTCTGGGTTGCCGCGATTTCTCCCGCGTCGATGTGATGTTGAGCGCGAGCGGCGAGCTTTTCGTGCTGGAGGTGAATACGATTCCCGGTTTGACCGCCAACAGCCTGTTGCCCAAAGCGGCGCGAGCGGCTGGGTTGAGCATGCAGGATGTGTGCGTGCGGATGGTGGAGATGGCGTTGGCGTGGCGCGAAACAGCCGTCGCGATGGCATGAACGATGATGAAGCTCGGCAACCGAAGAAAAAAACGCCAGCAGTACTTGCTGGACGTGAAGGTGCAGACGCAGGGCCGGTTGCGCCGTCGCCTGCGCTGGATTGCGGCGGTGCTGTCGGCTGTGGCGGTGTTCATCCTGACCTGTTACGGACTGTGTCGGCTTGTGAGATTCGGCGTCGCACGGCTCGCTTTTGAAAACCCGCACTTTGCAATTGCCCAGATCGTGGTGGAAAACGACGGCGGATTGACGCCGCAGCAAGTGGTTCAATTCGCCGGTGTGCGTGTCGGGCAGAATTTGCTTGCGCTCGATTTGAATCGGGTGCGGCGCACCCTGGAAATGATTCCGCTGGTCAAACGCGTCGAAGTGCGGCGCCTGTTGCCGCAGCGGCTGTTCATTCACATCGACGAGCGCATTGCCGTGGCCCGGTTGCGCGTCCCGAGCCGCGAGTTGAACGACACGACCTTTTTGATCGACCGCAGCGGTGTCGTCATGAAACCGATCAAGCTGGCGGACGGAACAGTGCTGCAACCGCAGATGCCGGGATCGCTGCCGTTGCTCATGGGCGTAACGCTGGCCGATCTGCGCGCGGGCAGGCCCGTGGAGTCGGAACAAATATGCCGCGCGCTGGAGTTGTTGGACAAGCTGCAACAAGTGGCCGCGGGCTCGATGCTGGAGGTCGAGCAAATCGATTTGTCGAAGTCGCATCAATTGACGCTGGTCACCAAACAGCGCACGCTCGTGAAGTTCGACGTGGAGGAATTCCCGCGCCAGTTGCGGCGGTTGAGCGCGATTTTGAGCTGGGCGCAACAGCGGCAGAAACTGGTGCAGTCTGTGGATTTGACGGTTAATCGTGGTGTGCCGGTGACTTTTGTGAATTAGATGGAAGGCGGACGATTCATGTTGCAGAAAGATAAGATCATTGTCGGACTTGAAGTGGGAACATCCAAGGTGTGCGCGGTCGTCGGCGAGGTGCTCGATGACGGCAACATCATGATCATCGGCGTCGGGCAGGTCGCCTCGGAAGGCGTGCGCAAGGGTGAGATCGTGGACATCGAGGCCGCCGTGCAGAGCATTCACACCGCCGTAGCCGATGCGGAAGAAAGCGCGGGCGTGGAGATTCACAACGTTTACGCCAGTGTCAGCGGCGGTCACATCCGCTGTTTCAACAATCGCGGCAGCGTCACCGTCACCAACGAAGACCGCGAGATCACCGAGGAAGAAGTCCGCAACGTTTTGCTCAACGCCAAGGCCGTCAATATCCCGATGGATCACGTTGTCATTCACGCCATCCGGCAGCATTTCTTTGTGGATGGTCATGACGGAATCCAAAACCCCGTGGGCATGATCGGCGCAAAACTGGAGGCCGATGTCCACGTCATTTACGGCGTGCGCACCCGACTGCAGAACACGATCAAGTGCATCAAACAGGTCCCGCTGGACGTGCAAAACATCGCCGTCAGCGGCTTTGCTTCCGCGCTGGCTGTGCTGACCACCGAGCACCAGCAACTCGGCGCTGTCGTCATAGACATGGGCGGCGGGACGACTGATTGCATCGTCTATCAGGAAGGCAGGATCCAACATAGTGGCGTGTTGGCTGTGGGCGGCGATCACATCACCAACGACATCGCCACAGGCTTGAAAATCCCCATGAACCGCGCCGAGCAACTCAAGATCGAGTACGGCTCGGTCGAATGGCCCGTGCAGGATGAATTGATCAATCTGAAGCGCGAAGTGGGTCTGCCCGATCGCCAGATGTCGAAGGAACAGCTTTGCCGCGCCATGAACCTGCGCGTCGAAGAGACGCTGACGTTGGTCAAAAAGGAACTGGAAAAACACAAACTGCTCGATTGCCTCGGTGCGGGCGTTTTCATCACGGGCGGCTGCGCGCGCTTGCGCGGGCTGGAGACGCTGGCGGGTCAAATCTTCGGATTGCCGGTTCACATCGGCCATAGCCACACCGTCAGCGGGCCAACTTCCGCGATTGAAAGCCCCGAATACTCCACCGCGATCGGTCTGGTGCGCTACGCGCTCGGTTCGCAACGCGACAATCACCAAGCCCCGACGGGTTTTCGGCAGGTCGGTCAGCTTTTTCATCACCTCGTGCAAAAAGCGCGCGCCTTGATGTAGGAGAAAGGAAACTGTATGTCGATGCCGCGTAAGACAACGTCTTCACACAAAACCCATGCGCCCAAGGCCGGTGCTTCGCCCGCTTCCGAGTCGTCCGCGCAGCAGAAGCGCGCTCCAGTGGTCGAACACAAATCGGAAGCGACAGAAAGGAAATCCGAGCCTGCGCATCGAATCCGGCTCAAGCTTTTCGGCGTGGGCGGAGCGGGAGGCAATGCCGTGGCCCAGATCGCTGCATCATCCACGGAAGCGAAGCAAGCGCTGGCGGGAGTTGAACTGGTGGCCGTAAACACCGATTTGCAGGCGCTGGAAGCCGTGGCGGGTGCGGAGAAGATTTATCCCGCTGAGAGCGTGATGAATCACGCTTTGAGCCTGATTCAGATCGGCTCCGCTGTTACCCACGGCCTCGGCACGGGCGGCGATTGCGAACTCGGCGCGCGCGCCGCGCAACAGGACACTGAGCGATTGGAGGCGCAGCTTCAGAATTCGGATGTGGTCTTCATCGCTGCAGGACTCGGCGGCGGCACGGGAACCGGCGCGAGTCCCGTCCTGGCGCGACTGGCCAAGGAACAAGGGGCGCTCGTGCTCGCGTTCGTGTCGATGCCGTTCGGATTCGAGGGCGACCGTCGCCGTCAACAAGCGTTGGCAGGACTCGAACAATTGAAAGCCCAGGCCGATGCCGTCATCTGCATTCAAAACGACAAACTGTTCAAGATCGTCGGCGAGAACGCCACCGTGCTGGACGCGTTCAAACACGGCAATGAGATCGTCGCCAGCGGTGTGAAGGCAATCTGGCAGCTTCTGTCGTGCAAAGGACTGATCAACCTGGATTTTGCCGATCTGCGGACAACGCTCGGCTCAAAACATTGCGAAGGGATTTTTAGTTGCGGCGAAGCCGAAGGCGCCGATAAAGCGCGCGATGCCGTCAAAGCGCTCATGGAAAGCCCGCTCTTCGACGGCGGTGAAACGCTGGCCAGGGCTGAAGGCGTGCTCGTCAGCATCCTCGGCGGACCGGACCTGACCTTGACCGACGTGCAACGCGCGGTCGAGCCGATCTCGCGTCAGGCCAATCGCGCTCATGTCATCATGGGCGCGGCCATTGACGAGAATTACCGGGGCAAACTCGCCGTCACCGTCATTGCTGCCGCCGCCAACATGGCGCGGAAGAGCGTCCAACCGATCGCCGTGAAACCATTTCCCTTGCGTCGGCCGGGCGAAGCGACACCTTTCCGTACCATGAGCGCGCCGGCGCAAACAACGCCAATCGCTGGTTCGGCGGCCATGGCGGCGATCAGCGAATCCGCAGTTCAAAAGAAAGAGGCCGCCAAACCAAAACAGGAAACGCTCCCGCTCGAAGGCGTCAGCCGTGGCCGCTTCGATAGAAGTGAGGCGACGCTCTACGAAGGCGAAGATCTCGATGTCCCGACGTTTCTCCGTCGCGGCATCAGCCTGAAGCGGTAGACCTTGTAGTAGCGCTTCCTTGTAGCGGCGCTTCTGTGAAGCGCCGCGAGTGCTTGGCCCGGAAAGCCAACGTTGTCCGTAGCCGCACCTTTTAAGGAGTCAGGAGGCGGCCATCAGCCCCGAAAAGGATTCGGGGTAAACGTTTATCTTTACCGCGTTCATCTGCGGTTACTCGACCGTTCTTCGTGACCTTCGTGGTCTCCGTCGTGGAGGTCGTAGCAAAAGATCACAGCTCGCTGAACTCGTCAACAGTGAGGCCCATCTCGCGGATAATGGCCCGGAGCGTGCCTTTCGGCACGTCGCCCGGATGACGGGGGATGGGAATCGTGAGGTCCTTCGCCGCGTGATAATACACCGGGTGGCGACTAGTGCGAATCTCGACAAAACCCGCGTGAATGAGTTTGCGCGCCAGTTCGCGGTGGGAGATCGGAACGAGCTTAGACATGAACGGGACGGCGATACACGTTCACGCCGGCGTAGCGGGGCTTGCGCAGCTTCAAGGCTTCCACCTTGCGGCGAGCTTCCAAACAGCTTTCGATCGCGTCCACGACGTTGCGGTAGGCCTCTTCCAGCGTCTTACCCCACGCGAAGCAGCCCGGAATGGCCGGCACCCGCGCTGTAAACATGCCGTCCTCGTCTTGAAAATAGTCGATGTCAAACTCTTGATAGGTTCTCATTGGTTAACAGCGGCATCATAGCCGCATTTTTCTGCCGACGCAAGGGCATAACCATGCTCTGGCAATCGCCGCGACACGGTGGTAGTCTTAAGGTGCTGATTGAGGTGACCAGCGATGCCGAAATCCGATCCAATGAGCGTCGATGATGAGCGCGTCCGCGCCAAGCAGCATATGCAAACACTCGGCGAGATATTGGCGCAGTTGGCGAAGCCCGGCGAGTTGTACGAACGGCTCGATGGCAACCGGGTGCGCTGTTACGCCTGTGGCCACCGGTGCCTCATCCTCGATGGACACGACGGCGTGTGTCGGGTGCGATTCAATCGCGGCGGGACGTTGTTCGTCCCGCGCGGTTACGTCGCTGGCCTGCAGGCCGATCCGATTGAGAAAAAACCGTTCTTCCACGCGTTGCCGGGCACGATCGCGATGAGTTTCGGGATGCTCGGCTGCGATTTCCACTGCAGCTATTGCCAGAACTGGATGACGACGCAGGCATTGCGCGATCCGGCCAGCCCCGAACGGAGGTTCGGGGCCAGCGGCGTGCCTGTCACGCCGGTCAACGCGGAGCGGATCGTCGCGCTGGCCGTCGAGCAGGGCGCGGCGTCGGTCAGCAGCACTTACAACGAGCCGTTGATCACCAGCGAGTGGGCGGTGGACGTGTTCAAGGAAGCGCGCAAGCACGGGTTGCGCACCTCGTACGTGTCCAACGGCAACGCGACCGAGGAGGTGCTCGATTACCTCAAGCCGTGGGTGGATTTCTACAAGGTGGACCTGAAAAGCTTCAACGACCGCGACTACCGCCAGCTCGGCGGCAAACTCGACACGGTGCTGCGCGCCATCGAGATGTTGTGGGCCAAGGGATTCTGGGTCGAGGTCGTCACGCTGGTTGTGCCGGGATTCAACGACAGCGAGGACGAACTGCGGCAAATGGCTAAGTTCCTCGCCGGTGTGTCGCCCGACATCCCGTGGCATTGCACGGCGTTCCATCCCGACTACAAGATGCAGGATCGCGGCGCTACGCCGGCGACGACTTTGGCGCGAGCGGGCGAGATCGGACGCGAAGCGGGCCTGCGGTACGTCTATACGGGCAACCTGCCGGGGCAAATCGGCGGCGGGGAGAACACACACTGCCCGCAGTGCCGCGAACTGTTGATTGAGAGGTACGGTTTCCAAGTGTTGGACTATCGGCTCACCGACGACGGCAAATGCCCGAAATGTTCAACCGCCATCGCCGGCCGCTGGGACGCCGCCAAAACGCGCGCCGCTCTCAAACGTTCCTCCGTATTCGACCGCCGCCCCCGCCGGGTGCGGAGCTGATTGGATCGAATTGGATTGCCCTGGTGAGTTGGCCGCAAGAATGCGCGAAGATTCTGCCGTGAGAGGGTTATTTCTGCGCGCCTTCCACCATTCGCCCTTCATTCTTCGCCCTTTCCCCCTTCGTCCTTGCCTTTTGGCTTCAGTAAACCATCCAACTGTTGAAAAGGGTTGGCGATCTTGGACGGCGATGGCGCAGGGGCCTGTGCCGACCCATCCACATAGCCTTCCAGCTTGTACTTCTCGTGTTCATGGTCGTGACAGTAGATGCACAGCAGTTCCCAATTGCTGCCATCGCGTGGATTGTTATCGTGGTTGTGGTCTTTGTGATGCACCGTCAGTTCTTTCAGCCTCTTGCCGGAGAACTCGCGTCCGCAACTGGCACAGACGTGCGGGAACAACCGCAAAGCCCGCTCGCGATATCCCTTCTGTCGAATCTCCAGGTCGCTGCGCAGCTTGGCCAGGATCCGTACCTGTTTTTCAGAGTCTGACGGTGACTTTCCCGCTTGCATCTTAGGTTGCCCGGTTGAACCAAACCTCAACACACTGTTTTTGGCAAGCGCCAAAAGGAACAATCACGGCTCAAAGGTTTACCCCGTTCCACAGGGTTCCAGGGGGTTTCATGTGGACGATACCCGTCCAGCGCCGGGTATCATTCGTTGGCGACGGGCACAAACCGTCATTCGCTAGATGCGCTGTCGAATGTCAGGGGCCTGTTGCCGAAATCGTGTTTCCCGTTGTAGCCGCGCTTCTGTGAAGCGCGGGGTGTTCGTTTTCCGAAGGAATTCGGCGCTTCGCAGAAGCGCCGCTACACCGGAAGAGAAAAGAAGGGATTTGGGCAACAAGCCCTAAGGAGTTGACCCGCCGCCGAAAAAAGAAGATTGACGACGACGCCAAACCGCCGAACACTTGTCGCGATTGGAGCGGGACTGTCAGCCGCCATCGCTTGCCACGTTTCACGTGGCCAAGACGGCTTGATGATTTGTAACAGTTATGACAAACGACGCCGCAGAACTAATCCTCAATTGGTACTTGGAGTTAGAACGTCGCCTCTGCGGCTTTCTACAGACGATTCCATTCAACACGGAGAATTCACTAATCACACTTCCTCCACTGGCGAACATCATCGTGGACGCAGGCAGCCTCGTGGATACCATCTTTCGCGAGGAGTTCCCTTCTGGGGAAAAGCCACGCGATAAACTCGATATCTGCGATTTCGCTCCGCACTACGAATCCACACTTCAGTTGTCGAAGTTGCGATCAGTGCTTTATCAGTATCCGCTTTCGTATGTCACTCCTTTCAAAGGCTGGCTCGACCCAAGCACCGGCACCTACAAGCGGCTTCAATGGTGGAGCGACTACAACAAACTCAAACATGATCGCATAAAAGAATTCAGCCGCTCAACCTTGACCACGGCGATCGCATCCGTCGGGGGCTTGTTCCAAGTTCTTGCTCGCATGAATGTATTCTTCGATGCACTTCTGCGACACGACATGATCGATCTCAATGGCATCAGCACAGACGGGCCACTACGAGTCATTTTAGACTCCATGGACAGCCGCGAAATGCTGCACTCGATTTTGATCGAGTCAGAGATGTTCGCCGTCACTCGCGGCTGTCGTGACTTTCCAGATGACATAACACAACTCCACCCGCGAAACTTCGGTGGTAAGAAACTTTGGCGCTATGCGGGCAAACACTATTGACGGTCACTACACGGCCTTCGACCTTCGCTTCTTCGGCTTCGCCGCAGCCACAAGCGGGGCGGTGATGATTTCCCGCCAGTCGAGGCGCAAGGCGTTGCCGACGTGGATGTGCATGCTACAGAAAGTCAACAGGGGCAGTCGTGAAGAAGAAGAAAGGAATCGTGATGATTAATAGGGCTTCGACGTTACTGGCGCTGTTTTTTGCTTTGCTGGCGGGACTGAATCCGCTGGCGGCGCGTGCGGCGGAAAACGTTTCACTGGCGGGTGAGTGGCGGTTTGCGTTGGACCGCGGGGATGCCGGAGTGCGGGAGCAGTGGTTCGGCAAGGATCTGTCGGATCGAATCGCGCTGCCCGGCGTTCTTCAGTCACAGGGGTACGGCGACGAGATCAGCACCAACACGCCGTGGGTGCTGTCGCTGTATGACCACTTCTGGTATCTGCGTGAAGACTACAAGCCGTACACCAAACCGGGCAACGTGAAGGTGCCGTTCGTGTGCCAGCCGCCACGGCATTATCTTGGCGCCGCGTGGTACCAGCGCGACGCCGAAATTCCCGCGAATTGGCAGGGACGCCGGGTGGTGTTGAACCTGGAACGGCCCCACTGGGAGAGCACGGTCTGGGTGGACGACCGGAACATCGGTTCCAACAACAGCCTGTGCGCGCCGCACGTTTATGACTTAGGGACGCTCGCGCCGGGCAAACACCGGCTGAGTATTCGCGTCGACAACAGAATGATCCTGCCCTACCGGCCTGATGCTCATAGCGTTTCGGACTCCTTGGGCGGAAGTTGGAACGGGATCGTGGGCAGGATCGAACTGACGGCGACGAGTCCGGTCTGGATTGACGACGCGCAGGTGTTCCCGAACGTCGCGAAAAAATCGGTGTTGATCAAAGTGCAGGTCGGGAACATGACCGGCAAAGCAGGTCGTGGAACGTTGAGCGTCGGAGCGCCTGCCCGCCGTAGTCCCGCTGAGCGGGACGAAGGTGGGAAGAGCGCAGCGGTGGCATGGGATGAAAAGGGTGGAAAGGCGGAATTAGAGGTGCCGCTGGGGAATGACGCGCAACTTTGGGATGAGTTCCATCCGGTCCTGCAGCGGCTGACGGTGCAACTTAAGGGTGATCAGGCGGACGATCGCCGGGAACTGACCTTTGGCCTCCGCGAGTTCAAAGCGGAGGGACGAGACTTCGTCATCAACGGTCGCATGACAAACCTGCGCGGCACGCACAACGGCGGCGATTTTCCGATGACGGGTTCTCCGCCCACGGACGTGGAATCTTGGAGCAAGATTTTCCGCACCTGCCGGGAGTGGGGATTGAATCACATGCGGTTCCACTCGTTTTGTCCGCCGGAAGCAGCGTTCGTCGCGGCGGATGAACTCGGGTTTTATCTCCAGCCCGAATGCGGGATGTGGAATGAATTCAACCCCGGCTCGCCCATGGAGGCGATGCTCTACGCGGAAACCGAGCGCATCATCAGGGCCTACGGCAATCATCCGTCGCTGGTGATGCTTTCAGCGAGCAACGAGCCGAAGGGACGCTGGAAGGACGTGCTGCCGAAGTGGGCTCAACATTTCCACACGGCGGACTCGCGGCGGCTCTACACCAGTGGCACGGGCTTTACGGATGCGGATGCGCCCGGGCCGTTGGACCGCGTGGATTACACGGCGACCGCGCGATTCGGGCCGAATCGCATTCGTGGCGAATCCGCATGGTTCGGTCGCGATTACGCGAGGTCGCTACAGGGAGTCAACGTACCTGTGGTGTCACACGAGTTGGGCCAGTGGTGCGCCTATCCCGATTACGATATTATCAAGAAATTCACCGGCTACATGCGGCCCGGCAATTACGAGATTTTCCGGGACTCGCTGGCCGCGCACGGGCTGCTGGACAAAGACAAGGATTTTGCCTGGGCGTCGGGCCGGTTTCAACTTGCGTGCTACAAGGAGGAGATCGAATCCAACCTGCGCACGCCGGGCCTCGGCGGGTTCCAATTGCTGGACTTGCACGATTACGTCGGGCAGGGCACGGCGTTAGTCGGCCTGCTCGACACGTTCTGGGGACCGAAGGGCTATGTGACGCCGGAAGAGTTCCGCCGGTTCTGCAATACGACGGTGCCGCTGGCGCGGTTGCGGAACAGGGTGTTCACGACGGCTGATCCGTTTGATGTTGACGTGGAAGTGGCCCACTTCGGCGCCGAGCCCATCGCCAACGCTGTTCCCATCTGGCAAATCACCGACGGTGCCGGCAAGGTAGTAGCCAAGGGTGCGTGGCCGGCCCGGACGATTCCCATTGGTAAGAACTTTGCATTGGGCAAGGTCACGGTGGATTTGTCGAAACTGGCAGCGCCGCAGGCATACAAACTGGTGGTCTCACTTCAAGGAACACCATTCACAAATGATTGGGAGTTCTGGCTGTATCCGTCTCAAGCCAGCGACACGGCATCGCCGGATCTGCTGGTGACCAGTTCATGGGACGAAGCCGAACCACGGCTGGCGGCTGGCGGTCAGGTTCTCCTCCTGCCTCGCAACACGGATCTGGATTGGACCAGTCCGCCGCTCGACACCGTGCCAGTTTTCTGGAATCGGCTCATGAATCCGAATTGGGGACGCATGTTGGGACTCTGGTGCGACGCCAAGCATCCGGCGCTTGCGGAGTTTCCGACCGGGGCGTACTGCGATTGGCAATGGACGGAGCTGACAACGCGCCGCGTGCGTGCCGTGAATCTGGATCGTTTGCCGCGCGATCTTCAGCCAATCGTTCAAGTCATTGATGATTGGAACCGGAACTGGAAACTCGGTCTGATTTTCGAGGCGAAGGTTGGCGCCGGCCGCCTGCTGGTCTGCTCCATCGACATTGCGAGCGACCTTGCCAACCGGCCCGTCGCCCGGCAGTTGCGGCGGTCGCTGCTCGACTACATGGCCGGCGCGCGGTTCCAGCCACAGGTTGCGGTGTCCGCCGCGGAGTTCCGCGGGTTATGGTTCGATTCACAGATCATGCGCCGGCTTGGCGCAACGGTTCAAGCTCCCGGCGGGAATGCGAACAGCGCCATTGACGGCGATCCCAACACCTTTTGGTCGGTGGGCGGCCCGGGACGCGGTGGCGCGCCCGCGCCAGCAAGCAATCAGCCACGCGAACTGACCATCACCTTCCCGGCGCCGGTGGCGATGAACGGATTGATTTTCATGGCACGGCAGAACGATCGCAACCACGCCGGCGACATCCGTGGCTACAAAGTCGAAGTGAGCGATGACGGCCAGCAATGGCGCGAAGTCCTGCGCGGCGAGTTGGCTTCGACGTGGAATCCGCAGCAGGTGCGCTTCCCGCAAACCGTCACGGCGCGACATTTGAAGTTCACGGCGCTTTCCGGTTTTGGCAACGACGCGTCCACCGCGCTGGCCGAGTTGGCGGTGATCTACGCCGGGCCGAAGCTGGCGGACAACGGGCCGGGCACGATAGAATACCAGCGTGTTCGGAGTGCGACGCCAGACGTTGATGAAGGAACGGGCGCCTCCGTCGCACCGACGAATGCGCCTCCCCGCCACCAATGACCTGCCGTTGGCGGCGATGGCCGAGCGGCTGCGCTGGGAAACGACGATGAGCGCTCTGCCGTTCTGGGCGCGGTTTTATGAGATCGAGACGAATTAGCTGATCTCTTCCGTCCGTGACTGCCTCAACAAATACGACAGCGCCTCCTCGGTGGCCGGGTTGGCCGTGATCTGCGCCGTGCCGAAGTTGGCGGGGATATCACCAAAGGCGGGAGCAACCGGGGTCACAAGCCAAACAAACGCTTTTCTTGATGCTTGCCTCTGGGTTAGGTTGCGGGCACTCTGTTCTGCGAACGCGAGGATGATGACCTCTGTGAAAAGCCAATCCAGAATCCTTCCCATTCTTCTATTTGCAACGGGCTTGATGGGGACGCCTTTGTCGGCGGCTCCGGATGCGTCGTGGGTGCGTAGCGATTATCGTCCGGGCGATTTCAAGCTCGTGTACGGCGGGGACGCGGCGGACATCGTCGTTTCGCCGGTAGACTTCCAAGTCGTGCAGATCGCCGCCAGCGGCCTCGCGGCCGACATCGAGCGCGTCACCGGAAAGAAACCAGTGCTGCGCACCCAGGCGGATGGTCTGACCGGGCACGTGGTGCTGGTGGGGACGCTGGGCCGGAGTCCGGTCATCGACGCCTTGGTGCGCGACAGGAAACTCGACGTGAGCGCGGTGCGGGGCCAGTGGGAGAGTTTTTTGATCGCGACGGTGGCCGAACCGTTGCCCGGCGTAAGCATGGGTCTGGTGATCGCCGGTAGCGACCGTCGCGGGACGGCCTACGGCGTTTACGAATTGTCAGAGGCGATCGGCGTATCGCCGTGGTACTGGTGGGCGGATGTCGCGCCCGACCGCCGCGAGAACCTCATTGTTTCCGCGGGAACGCGCCGTTCCGGCCCGCCCTCGGTGCAGTATCGCGGCATCTTCCTCAACGACGAGGACTGGGGATTGCAGCCGTGGGCGGCAAAAACTTTCGAGCCTGAGACGGGCGACATCGGCCCCAAAACCTACGCGCGGATTTGCGAGTTATTGCTGCGGCTCAAGGCCAACACGCTGTGGCCGGCCATGCACTCGTGCACCAAGGCGTTCAACATTTATACTCAAAACAAAATCGTCGCTGATGACTACGCGATTGTCATGGGCTCGTCCCATTGCGAGCCGATGTTGCGCAACAACGTCACCGAGTGGACCGGGCCGCCGGCAGATTTCAATTTCATCAAGAACCCCGAGGGCGTGACGAAATATTGGGAGCAACGCCTCGCCGAGAACGGCCGATTCGACAACATCTACACGCTCGGCATGCGCGGGATTCACGACGGGCCAATGCAGGGGCCGACCAACGCCCCGCAGCATGTGCAGACCCTCGAACGCATCTTCGGGGTGCAACGGGATTTGCTCGCCAAGTATGTTGCGCCCGATGTCACGAAGATTCCGCAGGTTTTCTGTCCCTACAAGGAAGTGCTCGCCTACTACCTGAACGGTCTGAAGGTGCCGGAGGACGTGACGATCGTCTTCCCCGACGACAATTTCGGTTACATCCGCTATTTCCCATCGGCGGAAGAACAGCAGCGGCGCCGTGGCGGATTCGGCGTTTATTATCACATCTCCTATCTCGGCAGTCCGCTCTCCTATCTCTGGCTCGAAACGACGCCGCCCGCGCTGATCTGGGAGGAGATGTCCAAGGCGTACGACCACGGCATGCGCAAGCTCTGGATCGTCAACGTCGGCGACCTCAAGCCGGGCGAAATCGGCATGGAGTTCTTCCTGCAGATGGCATGGGACATCACGAAGTGGCGTCGGGACAACCTGCCTGACTTCCTCAAGCAGTGGGCGCGGCGCGAGTTTGGCGCCGAGCATGCCGCTGAGATTGCCGCAGTGATGGATGAATACTATCGGCTCGGCTACGCGCGCAAACCGGAGCACCTGCAGTGGTATCTGCCCAACGAGCAGCCGCAGCCGAGCGCGCTGACCGCGATCGACTACGGCGACGAGGTTCAGGCGCGGCTCGACGCTTACGGAGATACCCTCGCCCGCGCCAATCGCCTGTACGCCGCGATGCCGGAAAATCACAAAGACGCTTTCTATGAACTCGTGACCTATCCCGTGCGCGGCGCCGCGCTCGCGAACGAGCGCTTTTTCTCCGCGGAGAAAACCGTGCTTTACGCCGCGCAGGGCCGGGCGAGCGCGAGCGACTGGGCGCGACGGGCGGCGGATGCCGACGCCCAAATGAAAACGGAGACGGCCTTCTTCAACGAGCAGGTCGCCGGCGGCAAATGGCGGAGGATGATGTCCATCGAACCGTCCAGCAACCAATGGCGCAGCCTGCGTCCCGCGCCGTGGAGTCCGCCAACCGTTTCAGTCGAAGCGCCCGCAGCCGCCGGACTTGGGGTGGCCATCGAAGGACGACGCGAACCGGTCCGCGAAGGCGAAAAGGATGCCGCGCTTCCCACGCTCAACGTGTTCACCCGCGATGCGCGTTTCATCGACGTCTTCAACACCGGTCGGGCACCCGCCGAATGGTCTGCGAAGGCGAGCCACGATTGGATCAGGATCAGCCAAGCCGCCGGCAATCTGCGTGATGACGCGCGCTTCCGGGTCTCCATCGATTGGGACAAGGCCCCGAGAGGGGAACACGTCGCAGGCACGGTGGTGATCACCGGGGCTGGCGCGACGCGCATCGTCAACGTGCCCGTGTTCAACCCCGAGTCGCCGCGGCCTCCGCAGGTGGCGGGTTTTGTCGAATCGGGCGGTGTTGTGGCGATCGAAGCGGAGCATTACGCGAGCAAGACTGACCGTGGAGGCGCGAGTTGGCAGGTGATTCCCGGGCTTGGCCGCACGGACGACGCGGTGGCGGTCTTCCCGACTACTACGTCCAGCGTCGAGCCGGCCAAAGTCGTGACGGATGCCCCGGTGCTCGAATACCCGGCGTATCTGTTCACGACCGGCAAGGTGGCGGTGACGTGTTATCTCGTGCCCACTCATCCGCTGAAGTTTGGACAAGGGCTGCGGTATGCCGTCGGCTTTGATCACGGGACGCCGCAGGTGGTCATCGTGAAAACCGAGGTGCAAACCCCGGCGTGGTCACGGAACGTGTTGAATGCTACGACCACGGCCTCCACGACGCTCGAAGTCGCCGCCGCCGGTCCGCACGTGCTGAGAATCTACATGATCGATCCCGGCGTGGTGTTGGACAAGATTGTGATTGATGCCGGCGGCGCACGGCCCAGCTACCTCGGCCCGAAGGAGACGAAAGTCGCCACTTCGATCAAAGAGTAAACGTCCGTCCACCCGGCTTCAGCGGAGAGATACGATCAGTCCGCGTTTGAACCACGCGTCGGCTGATTTGCCGGCTTGCGCTCAGGTTCTTCAATCCTTCCTTTGCGGTTGAGGCCGAAGGACGCGCGGGCGACAAGAAACCAGCCGATTCCTTGAACAGGCGAAAACTCAATTGAAGAATAATGAGGGCCTGTTGCCCAAATGACTTTTCCGGTTGTAGCCGCGCTTCTGCGAAGTGTACCTCTGGGGTCACTGGGGTCAGGTCTATCTATTATTCATTCTGCTTGACATGGGGGGCGAATCAGCGATAGCGTTCGGGTGATGGCACGACCGATTCGCATTGAGGTGGCGTGGGGCTGGTATCATGTCACGGCTCGGGGCAATGAGCGGCGACGGATCTTCGCCGATGAGAAGGATCGGTTGCAGTTTGTCGAGTTGCTGGAAGAGGGGACGGAGCGGTTTGGCCTGCGGCCGCACGCGTATGTGTTGATGGACAATCATTACCACCTGCTGGTGGAAACGCCCCAGACCAATCTCTCGCAGGCGATGCAATG
>JBEKZD010000003.1:0-185425 GCA_049510215.1 Verrucomicrobiia bacterium | reverse complement strand
CTGACGCGACCGGGACAAGTCGGAGCAGGCGGAGAACCCCAAAAGTTTCCGGCGCTAAATAATGGTCAACTGGACATTGCTCTCAATGATGCCCATGGCGACGGCGAGGCGGGTGAGTCCGGCGGTACCGTGGATGTTGAGCTTCTCCATGAGATGCTCGCGGTGTCTTTCGATGGTCTTCATGCCAATGCTGAGTTCCGCCGCGATTTGTTTGTTGGCTTTGCCTTCGGCAATCAGTTGGAACACTTCCATTTCGCGCGAAGTCAGGCGGCCCTTGCGCGGTTTCGGCCGTCCGGCTCGATCCAACGACTTTCGCTCACGTTTGGGAAGAAGCTTCGCAATGAACGGGCCGAAAAAGACATTCCCCTTGTTGACTTCCCGAATCCCCTTGGACAGAACGCGGGCGGAGGCTTGTTTGAGCAGAAATCCCACGGCACCGGACTCTGTTGCGTTTTTGACATATGCGTCATCACTGTGCGCCGTGAGAATGAGTATTCTAGTGCTGGGGAAGACTTCGAGAATCTCACGAGTGGCTTCCAAGCCGTTGAGCAACGGCATTGCGATGTCCATGACGACCACTGCAGGACGCAGTTTTTTGACCAAGGCGACCGCTTGGCGGCCGTTTTCCGCTTCGCCGACCACTTCGAAGTCGTCTTCCATCTCCAGCATCTTGCGAAGCCCTTCGCGCACAATCGTATGGTCCTCCGCCAGCAAAACCATGATTCGTTTCATCGACTTTCAATTTACCATATGCACATGGATTTCTCAAAAAAAGCGAGAAAGCAGCCATGATGCGACGGCTTGCGCGATGAACTCCGGCCCATTGTCCTAACCCGGGTTCAGCAACAGTTCCAACCCCTGTTGTAGCGTCAGATCGTTCGACATGCGGTGGAAGTTGCTCGCCTTGCTCACTGAGTCAGTGCGGGTATTCACAAACAGAACGATCCGGCTGCTATAATGCATGGCCAACGTAGTGATTGCCCACCGATCACTTCCGACACCTTGCTGCTCCAACAAGAAACTGCCTCCGCGACGGATACGGCCGAAGATGCCCCAGCCAAAATCAACATCTCGAAACAATTCGGCTTCTACCCGCACCAGACGCTCGTCCACAGGGTCGATCAGCATCGTACCTTCCATCCCTTGCAATACCCGCAGTTCCAAGGAACGCGTGGTCAGGTTTGCATTGGGACCGAACTTCAACCGAATTAGTTCGCGGCCGGAACCGTTCTTTTCCGTGCCGTCGTACTGAAAATGGAATGCCTCCGGCAATGACTTGATCATCCGGCGGACGCGTGCTTCGTCCTTGTGCGCCTCGATTTGGAATCTCTCCAGATGTGCAGGATTCGTCAACAGGTCGCGCAAGCGTTCATCCTCTCTTTGTCTCTGTGCGGGAGGAAGCGGTTGACCGTTCTTAAGAACCAGACGGCCGATCAACCATTTGCGCGTCTCGACCATATCGCGGGTCTCTGAGCCATGCGGCGTCTGTTTGTCAATCCGGTACATATAGTGGCCGCTCGCATTGGCCGCTGCCAGTTCACGCGCCACCGTCTGGCGCACCAGCTCGGTTGCCGGAACATTCGGTGGCTGTGTTTGCGACGCCGCTTGAAACGCCACCAGCAGTAACGAAACAATTGCCCCGCTCCTGAATGGGACAAGACTTACAGTTGTGCGCTTGGGCATCATCCTGGTAGTCTAACGACCCTCTTCAATGCCACACGTCGTCAGCCAGCGCTCCTACGCTTCTTGGTAACTCATTCAATAAGCCAGATTGCATACCCGACCGCTTTGCGTAAGAGGTGTTCACCGACGCTGCCGCTGAGAAACCTGCCGAATATGGATTGTTCGTGGCGACCGGCGACGATCGTGTCGCACTTTCGTTCGCCGGCGGCCTGAATGATTTGCTCAACAACATCGCCTTCTTCATCAGCGGCTTCCGTGGTCAATGATTCCGGGTTCACGCCGGCGCGGACCATGCGATCCTTGATCTGCGCCAGCATCTGTTCGGCCTTGTTCCACGCCTGCGCGGCAAACTCTTCGGCCCGATGGTCGGCCGCGGCCGCTTTCGATCCTTCGACGTTGGGCGGGAGTCGTGGCAACACATGGAAAACGACAATTCTCACGCCGGCAGTCTCGTTACCGGCACAGGCTTGCGCCACATAATCGGCAATTTTGAAGGAACTTCCCGTTCCGTCCACCGCCAACAGTAATTTGTGTTTCATCGTGATTCTCCAGCGGCGCTCATCGTGGGCCGTGTCGGTCGGCTTCTGATCGCTTTGAGAGCATTCGTCGCCGCCATCGGTAACGCCGCCTCGGGATCAGGGCCTTCCAACGTCTGCATCACCGGCGCCAGTTGCCGGCTCCATTTCTCGTGGGCCTCGTCGTGCAGCACGTGGTGGGCGCTTTCGCGCAACAAGGTCGAGTGGGGACGCTCAATCAACGCCTGCAACAGCGCCGCCAATCCAGCCTGTCCCAGCGTCATGACGGCGCGCGCGGCCAACCAGCGCACGTCGAATTTGTCGTCCTCCAACGCCTTAACCAACGCCGGGGCCGCGGCCGGATCGCCGATCTCACCCAGCGTCCGCGCGGCGCGTCCACGTCCGTACTCAGTGGAGGTCGCCAACGCTTGGAGCAGCGGACCGATCGCCGCCTGGCCAATCCGGCGGAGTTGGCTTTCCGCCCGTTTCCGTGCCACTTCGGAATTGCTGCCGAGGTCCACAATAAGCGCGGCAATCTCCCGGTCAGGCGGTTTTGGGTCCGGTTGAGCCTTGGGCTTGCCGTCTTTGTGCGCCGGTGTGTTTCGGTTCCGCCCGGCCAGCCAGTCGCGCGCTTCAGCCGCTTGCGTGTGGTCAAAATACCGGACGATGGCGGCGGTGAACGGCTTGCAGAACGCCGCCATGTCCTTCTCCCATTTCGCTTCGCCGACGACGGCCAAACGCTCGATATCACGAAAGTGATGGAGCGCAAACTTGGTGTCTTCCCACAGCGCGCCCGCCGTCCAGCCGTGGGAATCGTGCATCACGGCCAACATATTAATCTTGCCGTGCTGTTTGACCAATCGCTCCACTGCGGGGACAAACGCTCCGTAGTTCTCTTTGACCAGATTGCCGGTCAAATGCACTTCGAGCAGCTTGCCGCCGTTGGTTTCTTTTAGTTCGACTGACATCTCATCTCTCCTTTCTCGATTTTTCTTCCATAAGAACTTGCACGTTTCGGTTGATTCTGCCATTGAATTCATCTGCAATACAACGAAGAAGCTTGCCTTTGCTTTGGACGAGCCGCAACAGGGCTTCTTCGGCTTTAGCGGAGGGGACCTTTTGGTTGTCAGTCGGTCGACTTTTTCGTCCGCTGCTTGATGACGCGGTCCTGGTAGGCCACCAGCACATGATGACGGCTCAGAACGCCGACGACGCGCTTGGAATCATGCGCGGCAACGACCGGCAGTTCTTCGCGCATCGTCGTGCGAAACTTTCGCAACGCCGATGAGACGTCTTCATCCAGCGACACCACCGTCACCACGGGTGCCAGCAGATCTTGCGCGACGACGGCACGCGGTGGCAGGCCGCGTTCCGTAAAAAATACCCGGATGTCGTCGAAGTAGATGACGCCGGCCATCGTGTCGTCGGCATTCAGGACGGGAAACACGTGCTGCGTGCTCGTCGAGACGGCTTCCAGGATTTCGGACAATGGCGTGTCGCGGCGGAAGGTGACCGGGTTGGCAGCGGAGGGCAGTGCGTCTTTGACTTCAATTCGTTCGAGCACGTCGGGGACGAACTCGCCTTCGTGTGCGGGTGAGTCTATCCGCCGGTCGACCTGATTCTCGTAGAGCGAGACCCGACGCGGCACCAGCAGGTAGGAGACCGCCGTGGTCAACATCAACGGCGCCAGCAAGCCGTAGCCCGTGGTCATTTCCGACACCATGATCAACGACGAGACCGGCGTCTTCGCCGCGCCTGCAAAAAAACCAGCCATGCCGACCAATGCGAACGCCGCGGGCTGCGTTACGATTCCCGGCAACAACTGCTGCCCGGCAATGCCGAACGCCGCGCCCAGCAAACCGCCAATGACCATCGACGGCGCGAACACGCCGCCGCTGCCACCCGAGCTGATCGTAAGGCTCGTTGCCACAATCTTCGCAAACACCACGATCAGAATCAGCGTCAGCGACAGGTGGCCATCCATCGCCAGTTGGACCCAGCCGTAACCCATGCTCAGCACCTGCGGCAGGAAAAACGCCATCACGCCCACGCCGAGTCCACCCAACATCGGCTTGATGTGGCGCGGCACCGGCAGCCGTCGGAAAACCCAGTCGCGCGTACCATAGAAGGATTTCACGTACAGCATTCCCATCACTGCGCAGGCCACGCCCAATAACACATACAGTGGCAGTTCGAGCGGATGGTTGAACTGCACCGGCGGCACCGAGAAGATCGCGCCCCATTTACCGCTGACACCGCAGTAGATCGAGTACGATACGATAGCCGCGATAAATGTGGGCACCAGCGCCACCGATTCAAACTCCATCTCACGGTAAAGTACCTCGCTGGCAAAGATCGCCCCGCCTAACGGCGCGCGAAACACCGCGCCAATGCCGGCCCCCGCGCCGGCCAACAACAAAACCCGCCGCTCGCGGTCACTCACCTTGAGCCAGCCGCCGAGCGCCGAACCAAACCCAGCGCCGACCTGCGCAATCGGGCCCTCGCGGCCGGCCGAGCCGCCGCTGCCAATCGTCAACGCCGACGCCAACGTCTTCAGTACCGGCACGCGTTTGCGGATCACCCCGGCCTTCCGGTGAAACGCGTCAATCACCGCGTCCGTCCCGTGCCCTTCCGCTTCCGGCGCGAACGTGAACACCAACAGTCCTGACAATAACCCGCCAATCGCCGGCACGATCAGCAATAACCACCATCGGGCAGGTGGTTCGGGCATGACAGTCACGCCTTCGCCGCCGGGCTTTGGCAGTTCGTAGCCGACGATCCGGTGCAGGAACACATCGCTGCTGGTATCGAGGATGAAATTGAACGCCAGCGCGCCAAACCCGGCCACCATGCCGACCAGCATACAGAGCAGCACCACGCGCGTCACCGCGTGTTCGCGCAGCATCGCCCCGATTCGTTGCCGCAAATTCGCCATGGAGGGGGGTAGCTTACCCGAATTGCCGGCTAACTCCATTGCGTTTTTTAGTGCGCCTGGTGTTGCGCGCGCCAGAGATGGGGACGATGGTTACAATGGAGGTAACGAAATGCCAGTGGCACTGACAGAAACCACTGAAGGCAAGGTACTCGAAGTCCACGCCAGCGGCCAACTGACCGTAGCGGACTTCGAGCCAATCAATCAGGGAATTCGCTGCCGACTTGTGATCGGAGGCGGCGATGCTGCGGCTGTCCTGCTGATTCCCGGTCGGGTTATTGAACGTCAGATTCGTACCGCTCAGGCCGATGCGGTCAACCTTTCCCAAAAGCCCTCGCTTCAGCGGTTCGCCAGCTTGGTACAGCGCGAACTTGATGCTCGACGAGCCACCATTGATCGTCAGGATGGATTGCATTGATTCGTTAGGTAATGGCCGCCGCGCGGTTCGCGGCGGTTTATTTATGGGCTTCATCTTTCCGAATCTCTCGCTCCGCCTCAAGCCAATCTTGGCCTGCCTGGCCATCGCGGCGGCCTCGCTGCTCGTACAGTTCATAGGCTCGCCTGGCGACCTGCGGGGTCAAATCGGACGGCGCCCTGGTTTTGACTGGATCGAAAACCCGATAAGCGAGCAGTTTCAAGCGGTCATTCACGAGGAACCAAGCCAGCGCATAGCCCCAAAGGAACAGTGCCCAACCCCAGCCCAAAGGCGTCATGAAGAACCCATAAACCGCGATCAACGTCGCCACGATTTGCGTGCCGAGCACGGCCACCCATAAAATCCGCGCCGGACGATGAGACCAGAACGGGCCGCGCGTGCGCGTGAGGAAAATCGTCAGATGCCCCGCCACGGACAGCTTCAAATACATCAGCGTCTGGATGTGCGCACGGTCGAGATGAAAGACACGCTCACCGAGATAAAACAAGCCGAAGGCGGAGACAACCCCGATGACGCCCAGCACCGTGGAGATCCCCAGCACCATGCGCATGTTCCAGGCCTCGGGCTGATCCTTGTAATGAACGTTGTCATATGCAATGGACAGGATCGCGCCGTCGTTGAGCAACGCCAGCATCACGATCATCACAGCCGTCAATGGATAAAAGTTAAAGATCAGGATCGCCAGCGTCATGAACAACAGCACGCGCAGCGTCTCGGCGATGCGATAGATCGCGTAGCTGTTCATCCGCTGGAAGATGCGGCGGCTCTCCTTGATCGCGTCAATAATCACCGACAGGCCGGGCGTCAGCAGCACGATGGCCGCCGCCGCGCGCGCCGCATCCGTCGCGCCCGAGACGGCGATGCCGCAGTCGGCTTTCTTCAGCGCGGGTGCGTCATTCACCCCGTCGCCCGTCATGCCGACGATGTGGCCGCGTTTTTGCAGGACATCGACAATGTGGAACTTGTGTTCGGGGAACACTTGGGCGAAGCCGTCGGCTTTCTCGATGGACTCAGCCACCGCTGTGGTCTCTTGCTTTTTTGAGTCACCCAGGCCGCTGGCATCGAGAATATTCGCGCCCATGTCCAACTTTTTAGCGGTCTCCTGAGCGATGGCCAGTGCATCGCCGGTAACCATCTTGATCTTCACGCCCATCTGGCGCGCGGTTGCGATGGTTGCCTTGGCGTCTTCCCGTGGCGGGTCGAACAAGGGCAACACGCCCACAAACTGCCATTGGCCTTGTCCCTCGGCCCGTGCAATCCCCAACGAACGAAAGCCGCGCGCCGCAAATTCATTGACCGCCTTCTCGACCGCGGGTTTCACTTGTCCGGCATTGGCCGACAACGCCAGGATCACCTGCGGCGCACCCTTCGTCACCTTGAACGTCTTTCCGTCTTTGGCTTTGATGGTGGCCTCCGTGCGTTTGTGCACCGGGTCGAACGGCTGGAAATGAACCACCTCATACGCCTTCAAAGCTTCCTTGTCTTTCAGGCCGCCCAGAACGGCCAAATCAATCGTGTCGTTATTTTCCGCGCGCGACGCCAGCGCGCCATTGAGGATGACTTGCTCGGTGGGGACATTGTTAACGCCGAACGGATCGCCCAGCGTCAGTTTGTTCTGAGTCAGGGTGCCGGTCTTGTCCGCGCACAGCACGTCCACGCCCGCCAATTCCTCGATGGCCACCAACCGGCTCACAATCGCCTGTTTCTTGGAGAGCAGGCGCGCGCCGACTGCCATCGTCACCGACAACACCGTCGGCATCGCCACGGGAATCGCGGCTACGGTCAACACCAGGGCAAACTGCAAAGTCGTGAGGATCGCGTCGCCGCGGAAGATTGCGAAACCAATGATCACCGCCACCAGAGCCACCGCGAGGATGATCAGGTAATTGCCGATCTTCAAAACCGCTTTTTGAAAATGGCTGACGGTGTGCGCCTCCTGCACCAGTTGCGCCGTCTTGCCGAAGTAGGTTTTCTCGCCCGTGGCATAGACCATTGCGCCGATTTCGCCCTGGCGGATGATCGAACCCGAGAACACTGCGTCGCCCGATTTGCGCTCGGCGGGCAACGACTCGCCGGTCAGCGCGGATTGATCCACCTCCACCGGATCGCCGTCCAGCAATCGCGCATCCGCCGGCACAATGTCGCCCAGCCGCATGCGAATGACGTCGCCCGGCACCAGCTCGCGCGCCGGCGGGTCGATCCACTTCCCATCCCGTTTCACACGGGCCTTGATCGCCAGCTTGGCCTTCAGGGCCTCGATGGCGTTGCTCGCCTCACGTTCCTCCCAGAATCCGACCACGGCGTTGGCGACCAGCAAAAGGAGGATGATGAAAAAATCCGGCCAGTGCCCAACCACGCCGGACAAAATCACCGCAATCTCGATCATCCACGGGATGGGTCCCCAAAAATAGCTGAGGAATTTCAGGAAGAGATTCGTCTTCTTTTCGGTAAGTTCATTCGGCCCATATTGAGTGAGCCGTTTCTGCGCCTCGGCTTGACTGAGACCTTCCGGCGACGACCCCAATTTTTTCTCCACTTCCGGCAGGGGCAGGGATTTCAAATCGTCCTTCGCATCCGAGGCGTGCGTCTTTGCTTTCATGGTTCAATCCTTTTGTGTCCTTGCATTTCAATTTTCACATTAATCTACCCTCGAAGTTTTACGACGCAAGACGGGGATACAATCGGGCGCCAATGAAGACCAGGATGGTCGTGGTCAGGAGGATGACCACATAGTCGAGACTCAGACCGAAGGTGCTCGTGCTGCCGGCCAGCATGAAAGTGCGCAGGGCATCCACGACGTAGGTCAAGGGATTGAGATGAGAAATGGTCTTCAGCCAGCCGGGCATGATCTCGGTGGGGTAAATCGCGTTGCTCGCAAAGAACAGCGGCATGGTGAGCACCTGGCCGACGCCCATGAATCGTTCGCGCGTCTTTACAATGCACGCGATGATGAGCGAAAACGTCGAGAACAGCGTCGCGCCAAGGACAACGATGACCAGCACATTGAGGAGCGCGAGCGGGCTCCAATTCAGCTTCACCCCGAGCAGCAGCGAGAGACCGTAAACTATGGCAGTCTGCGAGAGAGAGCGGATACCAGCGGAGAAGCCCTTGCCGAGCACAAGCGCCGCGCGCGGAGTTGGGCTGGCGAGGAATTTCTGCACAATGCCGAGGTCGCGCTCCCAGATGACGTTGATGCCGTAAAAAATGGCCACGAAAAGAACGCTTTGCGCCAGGATGCCGGGAGCAATGAAATCCAGATAGGGAATGTTGCCCGTGTGCATCGCCCCGCTGCGTGAGAACACTTGTCCGAAAATTAGCAGCCAAAGCGCGGGCTGGAGAGCGCGGGTGACGAGTTCCGTGAAATCGTGGCGCAGCTTGCGCAACTCAAATTCTGTGATGACGAACGTCTTCTCGATGAAGCCGGTTAATGGGTGGATAAAAGTTGCGGTCATAATGTTGGGACTAGCCAAGGCGCTGGGCCGTGGCGCGTTCAGCGGATACGTCGCGGAAGCTGCCGCCGGAATCAAGGGCGCTGCCGGCATAGTGGTCGAAGACCTCATTCAGCGTGTGGCCGCCGCCGCCCAGCGAGGCCTCGAGTTCTTTGCAGGTGCCAAGCGCCGCCACCTTGCCCAGGTGCATGATCGCGATGCGATCACAATGGCTCTCCGCTTCCTCCAGGTAATGGGTGGTGAAGAACAGGGTCGTGCCGTAGTTGGCCCGCAGGTCGACGAGCAGTTTCCAAACAGCATCGCGCGCAATCGGGTCCAGCCCGACCGTCGGCTCATCGAGGAAGAGCACCCGCGGGCGATGCAGCGTGGCCTGGGCGATTTCCAGGCGGCGGACCATGCCGCCGGAGTATTGGCCCACAAGGCGGCCGCCGTCGGCAGTCAGGCCCATGAACTCCAATGCCTCCCGGATGCGCGCCTGCTGCTCGCGGTGTGGCAGGTCGTAGAGTTTGGCGAAGATGAGCAGGTTCTCGTAACCGGTGAGCGAACCGTCCACCGAGACCGCCTGCGGCACATAACCGATGGCGCGGCGAACGCCGACCGCCTGGGTGGTGATGGAGAAACCGGCCACGCGCGCCTCGCCCGAGGAGGGCGGCAACAGCGTGGTGAGCATCTTGATCGTGGTGGTCTTGCCGGCTCCGTTGGAGCCGAGCAAGCCGAAGACCTCACCGGCGTTGACCGAAAGGGTTAGAGAATCGACCGCCGTAAACGCGCCGAAGCGGCGGGTAAGGTTTTTGATTTCCAGAACGATGTCGCTCATGAGAAAACCCACAAGACCCGGGCTCAAGCCAACTCCACCACCATCTTGCCGACGTTTTGCCCCTGGAAAAGACCGATGAAAGCGCCCACGGCTTTGTCGATTCCTTTCACGACCGTTTCCTTGTGCTTCACCTTGCCAGCTTTGAAATAGCCGCCCACTTCATTTTCGAACTCGGCTTGACGGTCCAGCCAATCGCGAACGATCATCCCTTTCATCGTCAACCGTTTGGTGATGATGTTGAACAGATTGGAAGGACCGGGGCGCGGCTTTTCCTCGTTATAACCGGAGATGCCGCCACAGGCGATGATCCGGCCATGCACACGCAAAGCCGAGATCGCCGCTTCGAGCGTTTCGCCTCCGACATTATCGAAATAGACATCGATCCCGTCCGGCGCCTCCACATTCAGTTGTTCGAGTACCGGACCGACTTTGTAGTTGAAGGCGATGTCAAACCCGCATTCTTCCCGCAGAAACATGACCTTCTCCATTGAACCGGCTGACCCGATGACACGGCACCCGCGCAATTTCGCCAGTTGCCCGGCCACGCTGCCGACGGCACCGGCGGCTCCCGAAATAAAAATGACGTCACCGGCTTTGACCTCCACCAAATTCAACCCGACCCAGGCGGTCATACCCGTCATGCCGAGAGCGCCAAGGTAAACCGAGAGCGGCTGAACCTCGCGGCTGACCGGATGCAACTCTTTCGGCGAAGCAATGAAGTATTCCCGCCAGCCAAAGTTGGAAGTGACGGCATCGCCCGGCTTGAATTCCCTGGCGCGCGACTCGATGACCTCGCCGACTGCGCCGCCGTCGAGCGGTTTGCCCAACTCGAACGGCGGCACATACGATTTCCCGTCGTTCATGCGACCGCGCATGTATGGGTCCACCGACATGAAGAGATTGCGAACGAGCACTTGCTGGTCTTGAAGCGGCTCCAGTTCGGTCTGCGCGAGGGTAAAGTTAGCTGCGGTTGGAATTCCCTTGGGGCGTGAGGCCAGCCGAATCTCGCGGCTCATAATTTTCGACATAAAGACTCAAGGCTCTCAATTATCCTTTTTTGCGGCTGAAGCTCGCGCGGTCGTCCGCTTCGAGCCAGTCGAACGTGGTGCTCGTTTCAGGATTCAGTCCGAGCTTGGAGCAGTTCTCAATGAAATTAGCACGTCGCTCCGGATTTGTCATCGGGCTGCCGGCTTCCATTTCATCCGACCAGGTTTTGATTTCAGCCGGCGTTCTCCTCGTGCCGTTCGCCTGCAACCAGGTGCCGACATCTTCGTAAGTTTTTGAGGCTTGAACGGCAGCTTTGAATTGCTCGCCGCTGATGCCCTTGAAACTGAAGAGCATGTTGTCCAGCGGACAATCGTAATGATATTCGCCCAGTGTTCCCGCCAGGCTGGCGCGGCATTTGTCCACGGCACGGCTGGCGATCACGAATCCGGCGATGCGTTCGCGCGGGCTGTGTGGGGCTTGTTTGGTCAGGTCTCGGGTGATGATGGGGGTGTTCATAATGCGAATATAATCCGGGGAACCGAACGGGCACTATGGGGTGTAACCCTACCGTGGATGATGGGAACCTCAAGTTCTTGACCATACGGCGCAAACTGGGGCGTGCCGCCAATTACCTGTCGGTCGGCCAGATCTATCTGTGCAACAATCAGCTCCTGAAGGCGGAAAGCGGGATCGGCCAGCACGCGCTCGATCTGGTCTCGCGCGACCGTCTGCAGGACGACCCGGGGGTTATGCGTCAGTTCCCACAGCGCGGGACCTGGGTGCCTCCAATTTTCGTCCGCGCAATGATTCCACGACCAGCGCATAACCAGGGCAAGCTCGGCCAGAGCATCGAACCCATCGATCTCCATCGGTAACAAACAATATGCCGGTTTGCCGGCCAGCCCTTGACTGTTCATGGTCAACTCTCAGCTTTGTCCCCAGTGAAGAGACGCCGACCCGACGATCATGGGATCGTCTCCTTCTCAAATCTCTTTGTGCAGGCATGCCGGTACGTCAGCAGTGTGACGATCACCAGCGGCACCACGCCCAGCAGGATGAACGCGAGGTCCGCCGGCAGCCGCGCCCATTCCAGCGCCGTGATGAGCGGCTGGTCGGAAAACGCGGGGCTTCGCGCATGCCAGTAGCCGTTCTTGATCGCATCGAGCAACTGCAGCACGCCGCTTGGAAACAGACTCAGCACCAGCATCCCAGCCAGCCCGAGGTTCAGTCCCCAAAACGACAGCCGCAACCACTTCTGCATCCGTTCCCAATGCGCCTCGCTCGAAACCTGCCGCAGCGCGAACACCAGCAATGCCACCGCCAGCATCCCGAACACGCCCATGAACGCCGCATGACCGTGGTTCGCCGTGAGGTTCGTGCCCACCTCGTAGTAGCTCACCACCGGCAGGTTGATCAGAAACCCGAAAATCCCCGCGCCGACGAAATTCCATACGCCAACCGCGATGAGGAAATAGAATGTCCACTTGTGCGGCAGATTGATCTTATTGCCGCAGACATCGCACTGCGCGCGCGTCAGCCGCATGAAATCCGTCGCATCCAGCGTCAACAGAATCAGCGGCACAACCTCCATCGCCGAAAACGTCGCCGACAACGCCATCGCCGTGACCGTTTGCCCCGTCCAGTACCAATGATGTCCCGTGCCGATGATGCCGCTGCCGAGGAACAGGATCGCGTCGAGATAAATCACGCGCACCGCCGTTTGGCGCGTCACCATCCCGAGCTTGTAGAACAGCGTCGCCACCATCGTCGTCACGAACAACTCCATGAACGCCTCCACCCACAGATGCACGATCCAGAACCGCCACGTGTCAACCACCGTAAACCGGGTCGTACTCCCAAAGAAAAACGCCGGCAGATAGAAAATCGGAATCGTCGCTGCCGAGATCAGGAACAGCATCGCGATCTCACGCTGTTCCGGGTCGCGCCGTGCCGGCCCAATGGCCCGCACGAGCAGCGCCACCCAGCCCGTCAAGCTTAGGGCCAACAACACCTGCCAACCGCGGCCCAGTTCGAGGTATTCCCAGCCTTGATGTCCGAACCAGAACCACAGTTTGCCCGCCAACTGTTTCATGCCGACCAGTTCCCCGATCATGCTGCCGGCCACCACCAACACCAATGCGCCCCACAGCACGTTGATTCCCCGCACCTGTCCGGCCGGTTCCCGCGACCCGAGCGCCGACGCCAAAAACAATCCGCCTCCGACGTATGCCGTCGCGATCCAGAAGATGGCCGACTGCAGATGCCATGTCCGCAGAATGGTGCTCGGCAGGAGCGCCGCCAGATCGATGCCGTAAAACGTTCCCGGCTGTGCCCGGTAATGCGCGACGCCGCCGCCCGCCAGCGCCTGCACGAGAAACAGCAGTGCCACGACGACGAAGTATTTCAAGGTTGCCCGTTGACTCGGCGTCACCTGCCCCGGCAACAATTGCGGATGGATGTGCGCGTGCTGGCCCTTCCAACCGAGAAAATCGAAGCGGCCGAAGGCGAACAATATTGCAGCGGTCCCTGCCAGCAATGCAATCAGACTCAGCCCGCTCCATAGCACCGCGTCCGCCGACGGTCCGTTGCCGAGGAGCGGTTCGTACGGAAAATTCAACGTGTACGAGTACGCTTTGCCCGGCATATGCGCCGCCGACGCCCACGCCGTCCACGCAAAGAACGCCACCAACTGCCGCAGTTCCTCCGGGTCGGCGATGGTTTTCGGTGACAACCCACGACTGGCCGTCGAGCCGTCAAAGTAGTTTCTCCACAGCTCCATCTGACGGTGATACGACGCAACTTCTGTCGGCGTGTACAGCAGCGTATCCGTCCCGGTGTCGTAGCGGTTTTCCGCGAGGGCGGACGGCTCCTTCGCGTCCAGCGCCAACTGGTGCAGGTACTCCGCCGAAAAATCCGGGCCGAGGTACGCGCCGTGTCCCCAGATCGTGCCATTCTCCATCAACGCGTGTTTCAGGAACACCTGCTGCCCAGCGATGATGTCTGCGCCGGTGAACACCGTTTGCCCGGCCACGTCCACGACGCGTCCCGGGATAGGCGGACCGACGTGACCAGTGTACGTGTGGACGGAGATCCAGATCAGGACGCCGAAGCCGGCAAGCATGACCAACACGATGCTGTAACGCCACCCGCGTGACAGTTCCGAATTCATTCGGTACGCTCCATTCTGCTCAGTGCTGCTCTGGTTGATCTGCGCCGATCTTGGCACGGGCAATCACGTGTTCCCTCTCTCAACAATCCGAATCTCCTCCTCAGTCATGCCGCCCGCCTGCCGTAGCCTCGGCGCAGGCAGGTACAGCGCATAGACCAGCCGGTCAATCCCTGTCCCGCGTCTGCGGTTATCGCACCCCATCGTGTCCGCCCAGCCTCCGTGGACGACAGAATGCGGTTGATGTGGTCAACCAGCTTCTGCTTGCGGTTGTCTATGATGTCGTGTGCGGGCATGGCTATTGCAGATCCAGGTTCAACCGTTGCCGGTAACCGAGATTGATCATCCGGCGTTTCGCCGCCTGAAAGTTCACGTCGTACTCGTGGGCCAATGTGCCGACCAGTTCGTCCACCAAGATATGGCCTTCGTCATCCACGAGCTTCCCGGCCAATGCCTCGACCTGCGGCTCGACCGTCGCCTTCGGCATCAGAATCGCCGACGCGAGCGCCTTCGCATTGCTCTCCAGGTAGGCCCGTGTTCGCTCATCGAACAAGGCTTCGATTTTCAACCGATCTTCCATCGTCCGGCAACCAGCGAACAAATGCCGATGAATGAGATAATGCGCGAGTTCTTCGGCCAATGTGAACCGGTATTTCTTCTCCAGCCGGTCGGAATCCATCAACTCGGCATCCACAAAGATGACCTTCGCCGTCGTATCAATGAAAGCGTACGTGTCCCAGCGCCGCCGCAAGTCATGGAAGGCCTCGATCTTGATCTTGAACTTCTCCAGAATCAGCCGTTCGATGTCCACCCGCAGCCCCTTGACACATTGCGGTGCCTCCGCCAGCGCTTCCGCTGCGATCCGCTCCAATTCGTACAACCGGTAATCCCTAACCTTGGGGACGGGCTTTCTTGTATCGGCCACTTTTCAGGTCCTCGATGATGCCGCGGAGTTGCTCCTTGGTGACCTTCTCGTACTCCACCGTCCGCAACAGCGCCGGGATCAGCTCGTTCTCCTTGATCATTCGCTCGATGTCGCCCGGCACCTCATCGCGGCCCTTGCCGGCCAGGTTGTGAAAGGTCTCGTAATCGGGCGTTCCCTTCTTCAACCCGAGCGCCTTCGCGATCCGCTCCAGCCCCTCGGCGGGCGGCGGCGGCAACACGCCCGCTTCGATGTTGCAGTAGTTCGACGGCTGCATCCCGACTTTCTTCGCGAACTCGCGCAGACTCACGTCGAGTACCAGGCGCCTTTCCTTCAGAAAGTCTCCGAATGTTGGTTTCATCGCACCGCTCCTCTCTACGGTGTTGTTTATCACGAATGTTCTATTACACTATAACACCACGCGGAATACAGGCAAGCAGATTCTCTCGCCTATTTCTGTGTGCTCTCCTTGTCCGCAGTCCTGTCCGCCATAGCCTTGGCGAAGGCGGAAGTCTTGACGGAGGCGGACTCCACCAGTTTGATTTCGGCGGGGGTCAGGCCGTACAGCGCATAGATCAGCCGGTCAATCTCCTGCTCCAGCGCCGTCGTGTCCGCCCCGGCCTCGCGCTGCTTCGCGGCAAGGATTCTGTCCACCAATCCCCACCAGCGCGTCAGCCCTCATCGGAGACAACCAGCCGCAACCGTAGTTTCAGTCGGTTGTGCATAGACCATGGAATGTGCCCGTCTTTCTGTAATCGCCCAACGATGATACCGGGGGACACTCCGATTCTGCGGGCAAACCCCGCAATCGCTACCGCTGAGAAATTAGACCGTTGCACGCTTACGAATTGGCTGTAGGCGGCAGGCGGGATGAGAAAATCGCAGGCAAATCTGTTCGCCTCCTCTTCCTTTATATCGTTCTGACCGTCAACCTCCAAAAAGGTGTCCTTTTTGCCGTGCAGCAGGATATGGCCTGCCTCGTGGAAGAACGTGAACCATAGGTGATCATCGGATTTGTGCCGAAGGCTCTGCTGAATGAGCGCCTTGGTAGAAGTGAGCCAGCGTGTGAAACCGCTGACGTGTGTCTTGCCCACTTCAGGAACAAACACAAACGCCACCCCTGATTCGGCGCAGAGCCGTTTCATCTCAGGGCCGATGACTTGGGGCGGTTTGACCGTCAACTTCCGCACTTCAATCAAAGCCGACCGAAACTTCGCTTCGTCGAACGGGGCACATTCGATCTTCTGGGCGTCCACTTCCCCTTGTCGCAACCAAGCACTGAGCGCACCGGGGGCGCTCTTGAATGCCGGTGACTTCCGGTAAGAGCCTTGTTGCTGCTGGCAAAACGTCGTCCATTGTTCCGGTGACGCGATGCCGAAGTGCTGCAAGAACACCTGGACCAACTCTGCCCTGCTCTTGCCACTGGGAATCCAGCCGAGTTTTGCCATTTCGCGAACGGGAAACTGTTTGAGCCAATCGGTGTACCCCGCCAACTTTTGATTGTTTTCCCGCCGGGCGAGGATTTCCCGGTAATGGCGCTCGGCGTTGTTCCAGAATGACGCCGGTATGCCGACAACCTTTTCGAGTTGCAGCGCCGTCTCAGGCGTAATCGCCGCCTTGCCGTTGATGATTTCGTTAATGGTCTTAAGCGGTCGTCCCATCCGTTGCGCCAGTTCCGACTGCGACATTCCCAACTCCTCGATCGTTTCGAGAAGTGTCGCGCCCGGGGGAACGGCGTAGTTCGGCTCAAATTGATTGGTCATGTTCCTACTCATGGGTGTCCTCCACACCTAGGATTTTGATTCTTGTGACCTTGTTCCAGTCGAGTCCACCGTCAGGCAACGTTGGAATTGGATCATGTTCCGGCACGAAGATCAGCCGATACGGATGGTCCAAGTCCACCGACAACTCCCGTTTCCGGTCACCCTTCAACTCGTGGCAACGCGCCCGCGGCACAGCACGCATGATCGCCAACGCCCCTGCCGCCCGTAGTTCGGCCAATCGCAACATGATCAGCTTGCCCTGCCGCTGGCCGCGATTGCGAAGGAGCGCCCGCTCATCATTAAACTCCTTCGCCAGCTTGTCGTTCTTGAAGAGAATATCCACGTCCCACCAGTGATGTCAAATCTTATTAACCCGTGGGGTTAATGCAAGAAGATAGCGTTTTGACGACGACCCGGTCAGTGTCGGGCGTTCTCCTCCACCAGCTTGATCTCGGCGGGGGTCAGGCCGTAGAGGCGATAGACAATCTGGTCAATCAGCGTGTCGGTGAAGGCGATCTCCGATTCGAGTGGGAGGAGTTTGTCCGTGGCCTTCTGGAAGCGGGTGCGAATTTTTTCTTCGTCGGAGTCTTTGAGGCGAATACCTTGAGCGGCCAGCGCCTTGAGGTTGGCGCGAAGATGGGCGAACACCTCACCGGCTTGGAGCTTCCAGAACTCGTCGAGCTTGGTCTTCGGCGTCAGACTCCGGGCGTCGACACCGTGAAAGTCTTTGAGGTCGGTCAGGAATTGTTTGGCGGCAGTCTGCTTGTCGCTGTTGAGTTTCATCATCTGCTCTGCCAGAAACGCCAACAGATCGTGAATCGCATCGGTACGCTTCTCCGCCAACTGCTTCTCGACGAACTCCAATACGCTGGCAGCATCGCTCCCGGCAAGGCAACGTTCGTAAAGTTCGCGCCCTTTCGCCACGTGCCGCTTGCGTTCGATCGTCGGCGTATTGAAGGTAACGCGACAGATTGGAAATGCGCGGATTTGCTTCGGATAAGTATGGGAATACGAGCCTTGAAGAGTGCCGGTGGCAAAGACCTCGCGAAAGTACCAAGATATGAGCGAGCTGTTAACGCACGCTAACGTATAGGGTAAACTAGGTACGTCAGTCTTAATTCGCGGATGTCCTACGAACTGAGTCTGTGCTCCTGTGCCTTCAACATTCTCATAAGGCCGGCCGGTTCCGATACTTGTTCCGCCTACGCAGGTCGTAGCTGACACCCCCGCCAATCTAATTGACTCGGTCGCCGGGACTGCCTATATCATCGGGCGCCCCGACATCCGCCAACTGGCGGACGTCGGGGCCGCGGCGCGAAGAAAGGATTGTCTTCATGGAGACGAAAAACACGCAATCTCAGAACGTCCAAATGCTGCGCACGTTGCCCGGCGACGACGTGCGCCAGATGATGTGGAGGTTCGCCGACCGTTATGACCTGCAGATGCTCGTGCAGTCGTCGCGTCGGGTCGCGCGCGGCCCCGTCGCGCGCATGGTCGCCGAAGGCGCGCGTAACTCCCACGAATGGACCGCCCAGAAGGCGCAACTGCTCAAGGCGATGGATGAGTCGGGTGTCACCGCAGCGTTCATGGAGCTGGAGCACGGCGGATTCATCGCGGGGCCGAAGAACCTCGCGCTGGCGCTGGTGGCGTTTGAATTGTCGTGGGTGGATGGCGGCGCGGCCACGGGCAGCCTCGCGGGCAACCTCGCGCTGGCGCCGATCCACGAATGCGGCACGCCGGAACAGGTGGAGCGGTACATGAGCCTGGCCGCCCCGGCGAAGCCGGGCGAAACTCGCATGCCGTGGCGCGGCGCTTTCGCGCTGACCGAACCGTTGCCGTACGTGGGCGTTGAGACGGGATTGCTCAGCGGCAAGATGCGCATCGCCGAATGGAAGAAAGACGGGGAGCCGATCCTGCAGGTCGAAAAGCGCGGTCGGTTCATCACCAACATGGGCTTCGCCAATTTCGTCACCGCAGCGGTCGATTCCGCCGACGATCGGATCAAGGGAAGCTGCATGGTCATCCTCGAAGAAACCGATCCCGGCACTTTCGACCGCGGTGTCCCGACCCGCAAGCTCGTGCACCAACTTTCCTCGACCCGCGACCCCGTGTTCAGCCTGCGCGTGCCCGCCAGCCGCATAATCGGCGGTTACACGATCAAGGAGGGCGTCATCGTGCCGAAATACTCGCACGGCGAGGTCATCGAAGCGGTGTTCCGCCGGACACGCGTGACCGTCGGGCTGATGACCGCCGCAAAATTGCTTTCTGCGGTCGAGCCGGTGATCCGCTATCAGCGCGGGCGGTTCCGTGGCGGTGACGCCGCCGCGCCGGGCTCGCCGCGTTATGAACTTGGTTTGCAGATGAAGGAAGATGTGCTGCATCGTCTCGTGGACGTGTGGGCGACCGGCGAGGCGGCCGCGTCGCTTGGGTTTGCTGCGGCGCGGTTGTTCGACAAGGTGGATCCGCTGGAAGTGAAGAAGGACGAGATTTTCGCGGCGCAGAAGATTGAAGGCGGGCGGGCGCAATTCAGGGCAATGATGGCGGTCGAGAAGGACGCGCTCGAATTTATCCGCCTGTCAGCGCAGGCGGAGGAGAAGCGCGACGCGAAACGATTCAAGGCGCTGGATGCCGACACCCTGGTACAGTTTGCGGTGCTCGATTCGCTGGCCAACGTGCTGTGCCCTGCCGTGAAGCTCTGGAACACGGGCCACGGCGCGAACATGATGCGCGAGGCCGTCAGTATGATGGGCGGTTACGGCATCACGGAAGATTGTCCCGGATTTCTCGGCCACAAGTGGATGGACGCGCAGTTGGAGGCGACCTACGAAGGCCCCGAGGCCGTCCAGCGGCTCCAGCTCTCCGTCACGATGGGCAATGAACTGTTCCTCGCTCAGTTCCGGCAATGGATTGCCGACCTGCGCCACCGCGACGCCGAAAAACCCGACACCGGCGCCGGTGCGCTCGCCACCGCAATGGAACTCTGGCTCTGGACGTTTCAGCATCTACAGACCGCCAGTGACGACGCAGGCGCCAAGCTCTATCACAAAACCCGCCAGGGCGTGACATTCTCACTGGCCGATGCGCTTGCATGGCTGCTAGCCGCGCGCCAGCTTCTCCTCGACGTCCGCGAACTCGAAGTCAAAGGCCCGGAAAACCCTGCGCTCGCCGACGGCATGCGCGGCCTCGTCAATTTCTACACCGACCTCGGCCAGGTCCAATGCGCTCGCGCTGCCGGCGAAGTCGGCCGCATCTGCGCCGAACTGGTATTCGGCTACCGGCGCGTACTCGCGCCCGATGCGGTCGCTGAATTCGCCGCCACGCGTGTGAAACTCGACGGCTCGCTCGCCGGCTCGCGCCTCGCGAAGGACCGCGCCGCCGAAGCGTTAACCAAGGTGATGATCCCCGAAGCGCTGGATTACCCGATGTGAAGGAAGAATTGACGGCGGGCTTCATTCCTGAGACAACGTTGGCTTCAAACGCAGAACAAGAGGAGAACACGTGAGCACAAAAACAAGTTTCACACTGACGCAGGCGGATATTCCGACTCATTGGTACAACGTGCAGGCGGATGTGCCCAAACCGTTGCCGCCGCCGTTGCACCCCGGCACCAAGCAGCCCATCACGCCGGACATGATGACGGCCATTTTCCCTGAGAACCTCGTGATGCAGGAAATGACCACGGAACGCTGGATCGAAATCCCCGAGCCGGTGCGCGACATCTACGCGTTGTGGCGGCCCACGCCGCTGCTGCGGGCCGTGCGGTTGGAAAAAGAACTGCGGACACCCGCGCACATTTATTACAAGTACGAAGGCGCCAGCCCCGCCGGCAGCCACAAACCCAACACCGCCGTCGCCCAAGCCTATTACAACAAACAAGCCGGCACGAAGCGGCTCGCCACCGAGACGGGCGCCGGCCAGTGGGGCTCGGCGTTGGCGCTCGGCTGCCAGTTCTTCGGGTTGGACTGCCGTGTTTATATGGTGCGGGTCAGCTTCGATCAAAAGCCGTACCGGAAACTGATGATGCAAACGTGGGGCGCCACGGTGTATCCCAGTCCGAGCGACCAAACCGAATATGGCCGCAAACTGCTGAAGGAGCAGCCCGATTGTCCCGGCAGCCTCGGCATGGCCATCAGCGAGGCCATCGAGGACACGGTCAAACACCCCGGCACCAAATACTCCCTCGGCAGCGTCCTCAACCACGTGTGCCTGCACCAGACGGTGATCGGCCAGGAAGCCATCAAACAGATGGAACTGGCCGGCGAGGAACCGGACGTTATCATCGGTTGCATCGGCGGCGGCAGCAACTTCGCCGGCATCGCTTTCCCGTTCGTGCGCCGGAAGATCGTCGAGAAGAAGCCGTACCGGCTCGTTGCGGTGGAGCCGTCGGTGTGCGCCTCGCTCACCAAGGGCGAGTTGCGGTACGATTTCGGCGACACGGCGCAGACGACGCCGTTGCTGTGGATGTACACGCTGGGACACGACTTCATTCCGCCGAAGATTCACGCGGGCGGGTTGCGCTACCACGGCATGGCGCCATTGGTCAGTCATCTATATGACCTCGATCTGATTGACGCCGTGGCGTACTCGCAATCGAAGGTGTTCGAGGCAGCGCTGCTGTTCGCCCGAACCGAAGGCATTGTGCCGGCGCCGGAAGCGGCGCACGCCATCCGCGCGGTGGTTGACGAAGCGGCCAAGGCGCGCGAGGAAGGCCGCAAGAAAGTGATCCTGTTCAACCTCAGCGGTCACGGCTTGCTCGATCTCGCGTCGTACGACGCTTACTTGTCCGGTCGCCTCAGGGACGAGTAGCCGGTAGGGCGGGCTGTCCCCAGCCAGCCGTCACCGTCGGGCCACGAGGAGAATTCGGCGCGCTGGGGACAGCGTGCCCTACAAACAAATGCAGTGAGGAAGGAGACAGAATGAAACGATTGTACTTGGCTGTCGTCGTCGTGTGTTGTGTTATCGCCGGCTTGGCGGCGCCCGCTGGGGCGTACGACCTGCCGTCGGTGAACCTCGGTTTCACCAGCTTCCTCGACGGCGGACCGCCGGCCGGGCCGGGGTTTTATTTCACCGAATATGGACAGTGGTACACGGCTGACAAATTCGCCGACCAGCATGGGAACGGGATCGGCGCCAAGCTCGACGCTTGGATCAGCTTGTCGCAGTTGATCTATCAGTCCAACCAGCAGGTTCTGCTCGGCGGCAAATGGGGACTGGACGTGATTGTGCCGTACGTGGCGTTCGACCTCGATCCCGACGGGACACCCTTAACCGCCAATGGCGCGGGCTTTGGCGACCTGCTTGTTGGTCCGTACATCCAGTGGGACCCGATCATGGGCCAGAACGGTCCCGTGTTCATGCACCGGATCGAATTCCAGATGCTGTTGCCCACCGGTCACTATAGCCGCAGCGAGTCCCTCAATCCCGGCAGCAACTTCTTCTCGCTCGATCCGTACTGGGCGGCGACATGGTTTATCCGCCCAATGTGGACGGCCTCGTGGCGCGTTCACTATTTGTGGAACGACGATAACGACAATCCGGGCGGTGGACTCAACACGTCACAGGCCGGTCAGGCTGTGCACCTGAACTTCGCCACCGACTACGAATTGTTGCCGAAGCACTTGCGGATCGGCTTGAACGGGTACTATCTCAAGCAGATCACCGACATGAAAGCGGACGGTGTGAATGTTCCCGACTCGCGCGAACAGGTGCTGGGCCTCGGCCCCGGTTTCGTCTGGCACATCTCGCAGAACGATCACATCTTCTTCAATGCGTACTACGAGCTAGCCGCCGAGAACCGGCCCGAAGGCCAGCGCTACAATCTCCGCTGGGTGCACCATTTCTAGCGTTCCGTCAATCTTCATTTGGAGGGTCACGCTTTGTCGTGGCCGCCTTCCGGCAACGGACGCGACGGAGCGCGTCCCTCCAATCAACCCATCAAATCAACTTTGACAGAGCACTAGTGCCGCTGCAATCTTCATTTGAATGGTGCGGTGGCGCGCGACCGCCGGGCGCGCCGTCGACGGATCTAGGGTCAGACCGGCGGTCTGCTCCTCCCATCGTGTGATAAATCAGTCCACCGCAATGAGTGAAGGAACCAAGCGGCAAACGGCACCGGCGATCCAGTGCCAGCGCATGGACGTGGACACCGCCGGCATCGGATTCGGTCCGGCAACGGACGGGTTTTTGACAACGCTGACGCGTCGCCCGGTTTGGCTCGCCATCTTTCTTTTTTTCATTGCCGTGCCGTTCGGTTGGGTTGAGGAGGCGAGGCCCGAGTTGCTCACAGGGATTTTGGGGGCGATGCCGGTCGAGATCCAGATGCTTGAAGATCAGTTGCAGGGCAAGCAGACGGAGAAGTTTCTGGGTGTCACCTTCCACACGGGCACGCTGAATGGACGAAAGGTTGTGCTGGCGGCAAGTGGCATTGGCAAGGTAAACGCGGCCATGACCGCCACGTTGCTGCTTGATCATTTCCGGCCGAGCGAAGTCTTGTTCACCGGGGTGGCGGGCGGAATCAGTCCGGAGTTGGCGCCGGGTGACATCGTGATCGGCGAGAAGACCGCGCAGCACGATTATGGTGAGCTGACGCCCCAAGGTTTCCGTCCTCAGCCCACGGGGAAGCAAATCCCCTTGTTGATGAACGCGCCGGAACGCCTGCTCACATTGGCCGAAGCTGCGGCGAAGGATGCCGCATTGGAGAAGGTGCCGACCACGCAGGGCGATCGAGTGCCACGAGTTATCCGGGGCGTGATCGTCACCGGCGACATCTTTGTCTCCTCGCCCGCCAAGACCGCCGAGTTGCGGCAACTGTTCAAGGCGGATGCGGTGGAGATGGAAGGCGCTGCCGTTGCCCAGGTCTGCTGGCAGCAAAACGTGCCATGTCTGGTCATCCGCTGTGTGTCGGACAAAGCCGACGCCACGGCCATTGCGGACTTCGAGCGCTTTGTCAAAGTCGCCGCCGCCAATTCCGCCAAGCTGACTCTGGCCATGTTGAAACTGCTGGCGAAATCGCAATAACACTGACAAATAAGCCAGGTTTTTATCTTTTGCAGGAAGCCTAATCGATGACCACAGACAACAATGAGCGGCAGCCAACCGTGGAGCGGGAAAGCATGGATGTGGACATCGTCTGCGTCGGCTTCGGGCCGGCGACGGGCGCGTTTCTGACGACGCTGTCGCGCGAACTCGTCAATGCCGACGGGACGCCGAAGTTGGAAAGTGCGGTGTCGCCGGGGATGCCGCCGCAGGTGATTTGCTACGAGCGGGCGGACGACATCGGGTTCGGCGTGTCGGGCGTGGTGACCCGGGCGCGCGGGATTCGGCAGACGTTTCCCGATCTCGATCCGATGCAGATTCCGATGTGCGCGCCGGTCAAGCACGAGAAGGTGCTGTACCTGCTCGACCCGATTGGCGCGAGTCGCCGATCAGCGACACTGAGAGCGGCGGACAAAATGATTCGCGCGTTCAAGCGCGTGCTGCCGTTCGAGTGCGACGCGATCGAGTTGCCCTACATCCCGCCGTACCTGCGCAAGGATGGCGGGCTGTTGCTGTCCATCGGACAGTTCAGCCAGTGGGTCGGCGCGCAATTGATGAGCACCGGCACGGTACAGATCTGGCCGAGCACGCCCGTGGCCAAGCCGCTCATTGAAGACAATCGTGTCGTCGGCGTGCAGTTGATGGATCAGGGCACGGACAAGTTGGGCAGGCCCGACGCCGGTTTCACGCCCGGCATGGAAATCCGGGCTGCGCTGACAGTGGTCGGCGACGGGCCCGTCGGCCCGATCGGACGACAACTCGATGAACATTTCGGCGTGCCCCAAGGCCATCACAAGCAAGACTGGGCGATCGGCATGAAGTTTGTCGTCAACCTGTCCGAGAACTGTCCGCTCGAAGCCGGCACGGTGTTGCACACGCTGGGTTATCCTGAGCCGGAGATTTTCGGGTTCCTCTACGTTTATCCCGACCGCGTGGCATCGCTGGGGATTTTCGTGCCGTCTTGGTTCGACACCCCCGTGCGCACTGCGTACCGCTATCTCCAGCACTGGATGTTGCACCCGTATTTGTGGCGTTATCTGCAAGGCGGCACGCTGCGTTCGTGGGGCGCAAAGACGCTTCAGGAATCGGGCCGGCGCGGCGAGCCGCATCTCGTCGGCAACGGTTACGCGCGCATCGGCGAAGGGTCTGGCAGCACCAACGTTCTCACGGGCAGCGGTGTGGACGAAGCGTGGACCACCGGCGTCCAACTCGCCGAGGCCGTCGTCGAGTTGCTGAAAGAGAAAAAGCCGTTCACGAAGGAGAACCTCGAAGCGACCTACGTGAAGCGCCGCCGCAATAGTTGGGTCGAGACGGAAGGCCGCGTCGCCGAGAAATCCCGCGACGGTTTTCACCGCGGCGTCGTCACCGGTTTGATCGGCATGGCGCTGGCCGGCGCAACGAAAGGCAAGCTGTCCGCACCCGTCCATTTGCGGCGTCCGCGCGAACATGTGCCGAGTCTGGCGGAGTACTACAAAGACCGGATTCGACTCGCCGAGATCCAGAAGATTCGCCACGAATGCGCTGTTAAAGGCGTTAGCGCCCACAACGCGCTCATGGACCGGATCGGCTGGCCCGCGATCCCGTTCGACGGCAAACTCCTCGTCTCGCACCAGGACGCTTTGTTGATGGGTGGGAAGGTGCAAGCTCCGGCCGGTTACGCCGATCACGTTGTGTTTCTCTACCCGAACCTTTGTGAGACTTGCGGCACGAAAATCTGCGTCGAGGTCTGCAGCGGTCAAGCCATCACGCCCGGGGAGGGTGGTATCCCAATGTTCGACCGCGAAAAATGCGTCCACTGCGGCGCGTGCGTCTGGAATTGCCCGACGCCACATCCCGAAGACCCCGAGCGTACGATCATCGAATTCCGTGCCGCCCCCGGCGGCCTCCACTCGGCCGAAAACTGATTTTTCTCTTGCTCTCGCTCTTGCTCTCGCTCTTACTCTTGCGCACCTTTGCGCCTTTTTGCGGCTAAATCAAGAGGAGCAAGATTTATGAGCACAGCGTACCAAATCGTTATTTGCGGAAGCGTCGTGCCGGATCCGCTGCAGACGTTGGAACCGGTGAGCGGGCCGGCGGGGCCGAGCTTGAAGAATGAAATGATGTTGCCGGCGGTGTTGGATCCGTGGGCTGGGCACGCGCTGTTCGAGGCGGCCAATCTCGCCAAGAACACGCCGGGCAGCAAGGTATGGCTAATCAGCCTCGCGCCGAAAACCAAACTGCAACAGGTCATGATGAACGTCGCGCAGAAGGTGCCGTTCGAGTTGGTGGCCATCGACGGCCCGGCCAGCGGGTTCACCGAGGCGGCAGAGGTCGCGCCGTTGCTGGCTGATGCGATCAAAGGCATCCCGGGTATTGATCTGTCGAAGTTGCTGGTGTTCGGCGGCTGGGAGTCGGCTTCGCGAGGCGCGGGCGCGACGATGCAGATCGTCGGCGAACGGCTCGGCATCGTGAACCAGTTTCAAGGTGTGGACAAACTTACCGTCGGCGCGGATGGCTCTCTCGAAATCCTAGAACGCGTCGAAGGCGGCAAACATCAGGTGTCGAAGTGCGTCGGTCCGCCCGCCGTGTTCGGCTGGGCGACAGGCAGCTTGCCAGAGCCGCCGAACAATCCGCAGATCGGCATGACGAACATGCGCGCGATCATGCCGGCGTTGCAGAAGGCCAAGCCGGCCAAGGTCGGCGCGGAAGGCGTGAAGTTCGCGAGCGTCGCGCTGCCGAAGCAGCAACGCCAGACCAAGATCGTCAAGGACGTGTCTGCCGACGAGATCGCCAAAGAAATTGTGGCGTGGATTTCGAACGATTGACGCCACAGATGCACACGGATTGTCACGGATAACTGAGGATTACAAATGGAAACCATTCTTGTTCTCGCACATACGGAAGCGGATGGCTCGCTGGCCAAGCCCGCCCGCGAAGCGTTGCACGTGGCTGCCACGCTGAGCAAAGCGCTTGCTGATTCAAAAATCGTCGTGGGACTGGTTGGCGAAGGTGTTCAAGCGGCGGCGAATTCCATCGCTGCATGCCCGGCTACAAAGTATTTCGGCGTTGCCGGTAAAGACTTCAGCCAGTCACGATACGCCACCGACTCGGCCGCGGCGGAAGCGATTTGCAAAGCGGCCCAAGCCACGCTGGTCATTGCTCCGGCGACTTCGCGATGGAATCGCGCGCTGCCCGGCGTGGCAGAGCGCGTCGGCGGACGCGCTGATACACACGTCACCAGTGTGACAGTGAGCGACGGCAAGATTGCAGTTAATCGCTGGTATTACCGCCAGCGCATGGAGGCCACGCTTACCCGCGCCCAACGCCCGTGGTTTATGCTGGTTGATCCCGGCAGCCAACCCGCGTGCCAGTGCGGCGCTGGCACGGCCAAGATTGAAACGGTTGCCGTCAACCTGCCTGACACCTGCAAACGCACCACGGTGGTCGGGATCCGCGCGCCGGCGGCAGACCAGCAGACGATCCGGCCCGATGCGAAGGTGTTGTTCGTGGCCGGCGCAGGTTGGACGAAGAAACAGCCCGACGGCAAGACGCACACCGACGAGGCGGGGAAGATTATTCTGGAGTTCCTCGACCTGACGAAGGCGTCGCTCGGCAGCAGCAAATCGTTGGTGGACCTGAGCGGCGAAGGACAAGCGGTGTTGCCGTTCATGTCGCACCTGAATCAGGTTGGCCAGACCGGTTCGACTCCGCGTCATCCGAAGGGGCTTTCGACCTGTTGCCATGGAGAAGAACCGCACGCCGTCGGCTGGCGGTTTATCAGCGAGCGTCGCGCCGTCAACCTCGACCCGAATTGCGGCTGGGCGCGCGGCAAAGCCGATGTGCTCTACGTCGCCGACGCGTTCGAGGTGATGCGCAAGGTCAACGCACTGCTGGCGGAGAAGAAGTAACGATAGAGTTGTAACGATGGAGTTAAGCGGCCGCGCGACAGCGTGGTCCGATTGAACAACTTGTTACGCATTGAACTGTGAAATAAATTCTTCTTTCATTCTTCCGATGTAGCCATTTTTACCTAGTTTTTTATGCATATAAAACTTTCCGCTACCTATAAGCCAAAATAGTTTGTCAACGTTATAAGATGAGACGTCGGCCGCCTCTGCGATTTTAGAGATTACCTTTTGCACTTGATATGGGCTTGGCTTAGCTTGGCACAGACCGATGCCAACAAAAATTTCAATGACATGTACATCTGGTTTGCCGTACTCGATAAAACCGAGTTCCTTCAGGAAATCACATGCGAGCGGATAGCCAATGCCCTCAATTTCTTCTGCCAAAATCAACGGCAAAGCAGGCATAGATCTCTTGTTACTGTATAGACTGTTTGCCCACTCGTAGAATTCCTCGCCGCTACTGAATTGATTAAAAAATGCCGCAGCAGACAGGATGGTCTTACAATATTTTGGCCAAATACTCCTTGGCTCCTTTCTGATTTTCCCTCGCGGATTAAGTTGTTTTACGATATGGTCAAGTAACACGTCAGGGGCGGCTTCAAAATCTTCCAGAGTTTTCTTTAGATTGAAGGAATACAGTGCTTTCCCGAGATTGTTAAAGCCGCCAATGGATTCACCTATAACCCCAGCCTTCATGTTTGCATTTTGCGCCGATTCGAGAAGACGTCTGAACAATTCGTCTATACCTACAGGCTCTCGACTTTGATCTGGAAGCTCCAGATAGCTACTGAGGATTTTCTCCGCATCTGTGGACGGGATTCGTTCAACCAAGAATTGCCTTGCCGTTGCGTAAATCTTTTTCATGACGAACCTTCACAAATGCATAACAGTGTTATTAGGACAAGCTCAGTTTGTCATATCGCTGATATTACCGGGAAAAGACGAACTCCGAATGCCTTGTCTCTTCCTGTCTTCGGGGGGAATGATGCTCCGCTTGCGCTGAACCGTCAACGGCTTTTGGTTTGTTTACCGGTTCGCTAACAAGAAATGGAGTGGCCGCAAAGCCGAAGACGCCGCACGTCGTGCTGCGGCAAAGGCTCAAGAGTCACAAAACGGAAGCGAATCGTCAGCCTGTTTTTGCGCCGTCTGCGCCTTTTTGCGGCTGGCAAGGCCGGTCGCGACAAGGGAGGCGGTCATGGGACTTGGCGCAGCGCGAGGATCATGGGCTGATGAGTTTTTGGAAGCGCGGATTGGCGCGGATGTTGTTGAGCCGGGCGTCGTTCTTGGCCTGGTCGCGAAGGGCTGGCGTCAGTTGAACGGCTTTTCCGAGCGCATCGAGGGACTCGTCCGCTTTGCCTTGAGCGGAACGGACCAGCGCGAGCGCATAGTACGCCTGGCTGTCTTGAGGATACCGGCTGGCAATCGTCTGCAGCGTCGCCACGGCCCGCTCGGGCTGGTTCAACGACACGTAGACCTGCGCGATTTGCATCATGTCGTTGGCGCCGAGATTGGTTTGGGCGAGGTAGCTGTCGCACAACGGGAAGATTTTGTCGCCTTGTCCTGATTTGAAGTAGGTCTGGGCAAGCTGCAGGACGAGATTCACGTCGCGCGGCGCGCCGGCATGCGCCTGCTCGAGTTGCTGCACATCGCCGCGGAGCTGCTTCATGTTCTGCAACTGGTTGATGGCATCGCCGATCTTTCGATTCAGCAGGTCGCGCTTCTGCAAAGCCCGCAGGACGTCGAGCGCGTCATCGACGCGATTCTGTTCGATGTACAATTGCGCCAGGCGGAAGTTGGCTTCGGGGCTTTCGGGGCAGAGTGCAAGCGCTTGCCTGTAAGCGTACTCAGCCGGGCCGGTCATGTGATGGTAGGCGTACAGACCACCGATGGCGGAGCGCAACTTGGAGAAGGTTTTCTGCGCGTCGCTGTCGCGCCTGAACTCGGGCCTCGCCTCGAAATCAGCGCAGAGCTTGTCCCAGTAAGCGCGGTCGCGGGCCACGATCTGCGCCCAGAGCTCAGGAACTTGCGCGGGCGCCGGCATCGGGTCGTGGTTGATTTTCAGGATGATGCCATAGGGTGTCATGTACGTATACATCCACGGAATGACGTAGCTTTCCTCGACGTAAAAAGCGTGCTTGTCCTTGTTACGGTCGAAGATCCAGTTGGTGAGGATGCCATTGATGGCCATGACGCCGCCAACCCCGCGAACGCTCACGCGCCCGGCCGCGTCGACCTGCACCTGCTCGTCCGGTGGGGGCTGTTGTCCACCTTTTTGGCGGGCTTGCACACTTTGGACATACTCCTGAAACCCCCGCTGCAGATCGCTCTCACTCGGGATGTAGATCGGCTCGCGCGGGTACATGGTGTCGCGGTGCATGTACTTCCAGGCAAAACGAAAGACTGCCTGCTGCCAGGGCAGGAACCGGCTCGCCAGCGTGGCCTGATTGGTGGGATTCGGCCGCGAATAATCGTAGTGGTCACGGATGTAACTCATGTACGTGTTATCCGCCAAGGCGTTCTGCGTAATGATGTACACATCGCGCCGATCGAAATTTGTGCCGCCCTGCGGATCGAGGTGCGGATCGCTGAAGCGATCCTGCGGTCTGACGCGGCTCTCACAGAAGATCATGTAGGTCGGCACGAAGCGGCCGGGGTCGGTGCCGCCAAACAACACGGCATCTCGGTCCATCGGCGGATAATCGCCGCCGGGGTAAAACATGCGGTAGCCGAACTGATAACCGAAATCATGGCCGCGCTGCTCGCAGGTCGCCCAGTTGCGCTTGAGTGGGATGATCGGCAAGGCAAACAACAGCACGCAGCCGACGCGCACCGCGTTGCGGGGAAGCGTTTTCCACCTCACCAGCGCTGCGGCGATGAGCAACGCCGCCCCGTAGCCGATCAGCATGGCGAAGAACCCGTGGGCAGGCGCAAAGAACTTGAGATTAATCTCCTGGTTTTGCTTGTCCAGCCCCGGATTGATGATGGTCAGCAATCCAAAGCTCGTCGTGAAGAAGGCCGCCCACACGAAGATCAGCCACGACCGTGCGCGCGATCGGATGCTCCTCCAGCACCACCCCAACAGCACCAGCGTCACCAGTCCGACGAGACACAACGGAGTGCTGTATTGGTGCATCAGCGCCTGCCTAAACAGGCGAATCTGAACCCAGAACGCCGGCTGCCACGGCCAGGAGAAGTTAATCCGTTCGTACTGGCCGCGGGTGATCGCATGGAGAAAACCCTGCTTGGTGGCTGCATAACCCCAATTCATCGGTGGATTCGTCGAAGCTGCGACCGGCATGTAGAAATAAAAACTGCAACCCACCAAGAATGCGGCTGTGCATATCATCGCCCTCCGCAGATTCAGCCAGCCCAGCGCGCCGAACGCCAACAACAACACCACGCCGGCCACGCCGGCTACCAACGCGCGCAACCAGAAATCATCCGCAAAAAACTGCGTTGCCGTTCCCGTCTCCAGCCACGCCCAGACGATGAATCCCGCCGCCGCCGAGAACAACGCCGCCACGGCCAACTCCCAAGATGCATCCAGCGCCGGCATCACCACCGCGGCCCGCCACACCACGGGCCGCGACTCACAGATCTGATGCAGACCCACCACGAACGCTCCGACCATAAATGGCAACGCCATCACTGCAATGGTCTGATGGTTCGTAATCCCCAGCGCGTACACCAGGATCGTCGCATACAGGAACACGTGCCGCTCGGGCCGCATCATCCACGCGAAGAAGATGCACGCCGTCAGGATGAACATGAACACGTTGAGCACGCGCATCTCTGGCACACACGCCCAGAGCCACACACCGCGGTTGAATCCGAACAGCAGCGCCACAGACGCACCCACCGTCAGCGCGATCCAGTGTTTCATCCGTTCCTCGATCTCGTCAGCCCACGCTACCGCGCGCAACAGCATCAGCACGCTGCGCGTCATCAGCAACGTCAGCACGCCGACCACCAGCGCACCCGTGAGCACCGACATCAGACAGGTTCGCCAGGCCGGATTGCCAAACGGCACCAGATGCCGCCACACCCAACCCAGGAACGCCCAGAGCGGATAGCCCGGCGGATGCGGCACACCGAAATTGAATGCGCCGGTAACCAGTTCACCTGAATCCTCCATCGTCACTTCGGGCGACATGTAAAAGAGAAACGCCAGGCCCGAGATCAGGAACGTCCCGCCCGCGGCAATCCAGTCCTCTGGCGCAAAAAAGTGGCGTACCGAAGCTGGATGCGACGGCGGAGACGGTGCAACAGCGGCTGCGGCCGGCGGCCCGGCGATTGCCGGCTTGGCGGCAGCGACCGGAGCGGTGGGGGGAGGGGTTGGACCTGTCGGCTTGCGTTTTTTCTTGCCCATAATCGTTGCTCGTCAGTGTCGGGAGTTAGGCATTAGCGTCGGATTTGAGTGTTCGTCAGTATGGACGGCGAACGCAGTACGGCGACGCAGTTGGCGCCCACCGGGGAGACCACGGCGAGTTTGGCCTCCAAGAAAGCCAGCGATGGCAACAGCGCGTTGCTGGCTGTGAGCGCTGGCTGATCGACGTGCGACGCAGGGCGCGGGGACCGGGGTAGCCAGTGCAAGCCCACGACCACTGCGAGGGACAGTGCGCCCGCCAAAGCAACCGAAAAACCAGCGCGATGCCCCAACAACGAGACGATCGCCCCGTGCCCGGTGGCCGGGCGCTGCATCTCGTGCAAGATGCGCTGGCGGGCCGGCGCCGGCAGGCGCACGGGACGCAGATTGCCGAGTTGATGTTCCAACGGATCGAATTCCTTGTTCATGATGCACCTCTCGCGAGTCGTTGCCGCAATGTGACGAGCGCCAACCGATAGCGGGAGGCGACCGTGTTGGGCGACTCGTCAGTCACGGTGGCGATCTGCTGAAAAGTCAGTTCGCCCCAGATTTTCAGCGTGAGCACTTCGCGTTGATCGACGGGCAACTTACCAATCGCCGTCTCCAGCGCGGCGTGCTCCTCGGCCTGTTCCAAGCCGGGCTCAAACAACGGCGGCCGGTCGTACCAGGTTTCCCCGGCGGCGGCCTCGCGCCGGCGACGCCGGGCCGCCTGTCGTTGGCGGTCGAGCACGGCATAACGCACCGCCGCATAGCAAAGCGCCGGCAAATCCGGTTCAGCGACACCATTGTTCGCGTGCTTGCGCCAGACGCGGAGGAATGCCTCCTGGACCACATCGGCCGCATCGGCATCGTTGCGGCACAATTGCCGCGCATACAGGAATAATCCGTCCCCGCACCGGTGGAGCATCCGATGCCACATCGTCCCTTCTGTTGTGTCGTCGGTCACGCTATTGACGTTTTGCCAAATGCTAATCGCCGCTGAGGAGGTCATTTGTCACCCAAAACGAAATTCATAATCCGCCGGATGGTCCTCAATGCCGGAAATGGCGGATGCCTGTAAACACCATCGCCAGGTTGCGTTCGTCCGCTGCGGCGATGACTTCAGAATCGCGCACACTGCCACCCGGCTGGATAGCCGCAGTAGCACCGGGCTCGGCGGCAACGATTAGCCCATCAGGGAACGGGAAAAACGCATCGCTGGCGACAACGCTGTTTTTGAGGTCGAGACCGGCTTCCTTGGCCTTCCAGACGGCGATTTGTACGGAATCCACACGACTCATTTGACCCGCGCCGATGCCCAGCGTTCGACTCCCGCTGGCGTCCGCGCATGCGAAGACGATGGCGTTGGACTTGACGTGCTTGACCACGCGCCAGGCAAACAGGAGCGCGTGCCGTTCCTCCTTCGTCGGCGCTCGTTTGGTAACGACCTTGAGGTCATCCGCCGAAACCAATCGCACGTCCCGCTCCTGCATTAGGACGCCACCCGCGACGCTGCGGATCTCGTAGGAGAGCCATTCTTGGCCCGATCCGGTGGCGCCCGGAAGGGCGCTCCGACGGATCAGCCGCAGATTTTTCTTCTTCTGCAAAACGGTTAATGCTTCCGTCTCGAAACCGGGTGCGACGATGACCTCGCTAAAAATCCCGGCAATCGCCTGCGCAATCGCTGCATCCAGCGGGCGATTGACGGCGATGATCCCGCCGAAGGGCGCCTGCTTGTCCGTCTCGTAGGCCAATCGCCATGCTTCAGCCAGCGTCGGCGCGCTGCCGACACCGCACGGGTTGGTGTGCTTGATGATCGCGACCGTCGGCTCTTCAAATTCAGCAACGAGACCGAAGGCGGCTGTGAGGTCGAGAATGTTGTTGTAACTCAGTTCCTTGCCGTGCAACTGCTGGAAGCGCGACGAGAAATCGCCGTACAGCGCCGCCTGCTGATGAGGATTCTCGCCGTAACGCAGGTCTTGCGCTTTCTTGAGTGAGAGGTTCAGCGTGGCGGGGAATTCAGCTTCGTTTCGCTCCACGCTCCTCGCTCCACGCTCTTCGGTCGCTTCGCCTTTGGCTTTCGCGCGTTCACTGCCGAGATACCGGGCAATCGCTGCATCGTATCGGGCGGTGGTCTCGAAGACTTTCACGGCCAGTTTCCAGCGGAACATCTCGCAGGTGTTGCCGCCGTGTTCCTTGATGTCGTCGAGCACGGCGCGGTAGTCCGCGGGATCGACGACGACCGTGACGCTCGCATGATTTTTGGCGGCGCTGCGGAGCATGCTCGGTCCGCCGATGTCGATGTTCTCAATGGCTTCGTGCAGTGAAACATCGGGTTTGGCGACCGTCTTCTCGAATGGGTAAAGATTCACTACGACCATGTCGATGGGCTTGATCCCGTGCTTGGCCGCTGCCGCCTCGTGTTCCGCGTTGCCGCGAATGTAGAGCAACCCGCCGTGCACTTTCGGGTGCAGCGTTTTCACGCGTCCATCCATCATTTCAGGAAAGCCGGTGAACTCACTGATCTCTACTACGGGAGTGCGCGCTTCCTTCAGCGAGCGCGCCGTGCCGCCCGTCGAAATGATCTCCACGCCCATGCCGTGCAATTGGCGGGCGAATTCGACGAGTCCCGTCTTGTCCGAAACACTGACCAGTGCTCGTTGGATCTTGCCCATGACTTGCGCAGCCTAGCGGAGGAACGGACTCTGTTCAATCGAATTTCAACTGGGGTGATTCGGCCCGAAACAGCTTCCAGCCCTGGTCGGTCTTGCGGAAAAACAGGCGAAATCGATCCGAAAATAATTGCGTCTCGCCCGCGCCGCCCTTTGGCTTCGCGACAACCTTCGCCACGAACGCCGCTTGCGCCTTCTGATGATCGGGCCCGACATCGACGCGCACGTCGGAGAGATGAATAAACAGCCCATCGTGTTGCTGGCGATAGGCGCGCACACCCGCCAGCAGCGAGGATTTGTCGAGACCAACATCATCGCTGTAATCTTCGGTGATTGCACCCTCCAGCCGCAACAGATTGCCCTGTTCGACGGCGCGCGTCATGGAGATCAGTTGGAGGCGGATCCGCGTCTCGTCGCTGACGAACACGCGCTGCCAGATCCACCAAACCGCCGCCAGCAGCGCAATCACGATAAGAATGCGCGCCCACTTCATTTCTTCCACCTCCAATGCCACAACATCCGCGCTTTCACCAACCGCATCGCGACCAAGCCATGCAGCGTGTCATCCAGCGGCACAGTCCGTTCATCGCCGAGGACGAAAACCTTGTCTGTCGCGACTTCGACCGACTCCATCTCCCACATCGGATTCGTCGTCGTGTAAGGCTCGTCCAACGGCTGACCGTTGACCGTCACCACGCCGTGTCGGATCGCCAGCGTCTCGCCAGGCAAGCCAACCACGCGCTTGATGAAATACAACGGCGGATCGTCGGCAGTGCGAAACGTGACGATGTCGCCCCGTCTCGGCTGGTATCCGTGCACGCGCGCCATCAGGCATAAATCCCACGATTTCAGCGTCGGCAGCATGCTGTCGCCCACGACGACGTACGGCGTCACGACGAACCGCATGACAAGAAACAGGACGACGGCCACTGCCGGCACCGCCAACGAAAGTTTTGTTCTCCGTTTCATCGCGGTGGGCAAGTCGTTCCGAGTTGTCCGATCACGACGCGCCCGAGTTCGGCGATGATCGCCGCCGCATCCGGAGCCACGTGCGCCGTGTCATGCCAGACCAATTCCTTTGGCTGGGCGGCTCGCGCAAACACGGCTTCGACTGCCGCCACAGGGAACTCAGGATCGGTGCGGCTCGCAATAAACGTCACCGGCCGCGGTGCGATCCGTCGAATCCACCGTTCGGGCTGATAGGGCAACAACATGATCTTCCCGATCCACCCCGTCATACGCGGCGAGAACGGCGCTTGCCAGCGCCGCGTGTTGGCTGCAATCACTGCCCCCATTTCGCCGCCCCCTTGCACGAGAATCAATCGGCTAACCTTCGCGTCGAGCGCGGCAGCGGGCAGAGCCAGGTACGAACCATAGCTTACACCGACCACAACGGGCCGTTGCGGATCAACGTACGGTTGTTGTGCGAGAAACTCCAGCGCCAGCAGCATCCGCGGCACAGCATCGGCGGCAAGACCGCGCATCGTTTCCATTGCCCGACAAAACCTCGGCAACGTGCTGATGTCAAACTCGCCGCGCCATCCGTAGTCGACCGCCAACATCACCATGTCGTCGCGTTCTTCAACGAGATCGATCACCCGCTTGCCGGTCTCCAATCCAGCCGCGAGCAGCACGCCCGGGAATTTGCCCTGCCGATTCGGCACGCGCATCCGGGCATCGGCCACCAAACTGCTCGTCGAGATCAGCTTTAGATCATAAACAGTGGTCTTGGAAGTCGGGACCGAGGCCGTTTGGTCCGACTTGAGGAGTTGGCCTTTACGCTGCAGGAAAATCGCACCGTAATCACGCCTTGAATACCAGATCCACCATGCCGCACACGCCGCCACCGTAATGACCAGCACAACGAGCAGACGTTTGGGCCAGCGGCGCATCATTCCATGCGGACTTCGGGTTTGCCCTTTCGAATTTCGCCGATCAGGTAGGATTTGACGCCCGCCTCCGCGGCAGTCTTGTGAACGGTGGGCACAAACGCCGGGTCAACGATCAACACCATGCCGATGCCCATGTTGAAAACGCGATAGGCTTCATTGTCAGCCACACCGCCGTTTTCCTGAAGCAGTTTGAAGATCGGCAGCACGTCCCATGACCCGCGGCGAATGACGGCAGTGCAGTTCTTCGGCAACACACGCGGAATGTTGTCGTAAAACCCGCCGCCGGTGATGTGGGCGAGGCCATGCAGGCAATTTCGAATTTCGAATTTCGAATCTCGGATCTTCCGCACAACCGGCCAGTAGCTGCGATGAACCTTGAGCAGTTCTTCGCCGAACGTGCAGCCGAGTTGGCTCGTGTAGTCCTCCAACCGCACCCGCATCCGGACGAACAGGATTTGCCGCGCCAGCGAGTAGCCGTTCGTGTGCAGACCAGTCGAAGCCAGACCGACAATCGCGTCACCAGGCCGGATGCGTGACCCGTTGATGATCCTATCTTTCTCCACGACGCCCACGATGGTGCCGACAAGGTCGTATTCGCCCTCGGCGTACATGCCCGGCATCTGTGCCGTCTCGCCGCCGATGAGCGCGCAACCCGCTTCCGCGCACGCTTTCGCGAGGCCGTCGATGATCTGATTGAACACGTGCGGCGCCAGCCTGCCAATCCCGATGTAATCCAGAAAATACAGCGGCTCAGCGCCGAGCACGGCGATGTCGTTAACGCAATGGTTGACGAGGTCCTGGCCGACCGTGTCGTGCTTGTTCATCGCGACGGCAATTTTCAGCTTCGTGCCAACGCCGTCCATGCTGCTGACGAGGACGGGCCGCTTGTGTTTCTTGAGGTCGAGCGCGAACAGACCGCCAAATCCGCCGATGGCGCCGAGTACTTCGCGGCGGAGAGTTTTTCGGACTTTTTCCTTGAGCCCGCTTTTCAACGTGTCCGCCAGATCAATGTTCACGCCCGCCGTGGCGTAGGCACTGCCTGCCCCGAGCGAAATCGAGGGGTGGGCTGCCTGCTGCGGGTCTTGAGACCTCTTTCGAGAGTTCACGCCGCGCAGTTTGGGATAACGGCGGAGAAATTGCAAGATGCGGTAGCACCACCGAAGTCCTATCAGCGGGAATGCCTCCTCACCGGGCGTCTGGTGGTCGTTTCGATTAGCGGGCAAGAACATGAGGAATGAACGGTGAATCCAACTTTGACCAATAAAATTGTTGATGAACTTCAGCGACTAAGCTCCCGCCAGCAAAAACAGGTCTTGGAGTATGCACGCGCGCTGGCCGGCAACGGGTCGTCTCGCTGAACAGGCAAGGCCCTGCTCGCCTTTGCCGGTTGCTGCGGACGAAACGTTGTGGCAGAGTCGGTTCATCATGAGCGCGCAGGAACTGGTAGCGGAACTGGAAAAACTCGACGAATCGGCACTGGCGAAGTTTGTCGAGGAGCTTCAGAAACACCACGACCTGGCGGAAGACCTCTATAACTTGCTGGCGTTTCGAATGAGAGCCGACGAGCCTTCGCGCCCGTTTGGAGAGTTCATGCGCGCACTGCCGCAGAAACGCTGACCATGGCGTGCCAGTTCCTCATCCACCGTCCCGCCGAGAAAGAGATCGCTGACCTGCCTCCAAAAGTCTGTGTAAAGTCGAAGTCTCGTGCCATCCATACACCAATGCCGTTCCAGCAATATTCCAGCTCCCGACCTAAGTGCCACGAACAAGGTTCGTTCTGCGTGGTAATTGCACCGTTGATGGGTGCGTAAAAAGTAGGCATGAAGCCTGCACTAAACGCAGGTGTGAAGCGCGCAGTACAGGTTTTGTTCGTGCGCCCTCCGCGAGGGGTTTTCCCCGACTTTTCGCTTGCGCGGAGGCCAAAACTGTTGTTTAGTATCTCGCTCTGATAAGCTAACCGATGGATCCAACTCAACTATCCCCAGAAACGCGGCTGAACTTCTTGGATTACTGGCGCGTCATTAAGACACGCAAAGCGATTGTGTTTGTCGTGTTCCTCTTGGTAGTGCTGGTGGCGGCAACAGTCACATTTTTTCAACAAAAGATTTACGTGTCTACGGTGCGGATCAAGGTGGAGCAAGAGCATCCGACGGTGGCGATATTTGAGCAACAGTATCTGCCCTCCTACGATCCGTATTTCCTGCAGACCCAGTACGAAATCATTCAATCGCAGAAGATCCTTTACCCCGTCATCGAGCGGTTGAATCTTCAGAAACGCTGGTCGGTAGGCGAACAACAATTGCCGGTGGAGGCCATCCTCCAACGTCTCAAAGGAAAGTTGGGCGTCCGTCGCTACCGTGACACCAGCCTCATTGAAATCGTCGTCCAGGACGAAGACCGCGTACTGGCCGCCGACATCGCCAACACCATTGCGGACCTATTTGAGAGCGAGCGGCTCGATGTTAAAAAACAACAGACCATGAAGGGGATTGATAAACTGCGGGAAGACTTGGCGAGCCAACAGGAGAAGGTCCGCCTGGCACAGAAGAATGTCGAAGATTTACGCGGGGAACTCAAGGTCCCGGTCTTCGGCACGGTCAAGCTCAACGACCAGACCATTCAGCAGCTCGACCAACAATTGACCTCCGCGCGAATGGAAGCCGTGGGCAAGGAAACGCGGCAGAGAGAATTGCAGAAGCTCACCTTGCAGCAGTTGCGCAACACCATCGCGACCATCATCAGCGATCCGAACGTCCAGACCTTGCTGCAGAACCTGACGGACGCGGAGTTGCAGATCGAAGTGCTCAAAGAAGATTACGGTCCCGACCACCCCAACGTCCGCGCCGCGATCGCCCGCCGCGATAAGCTCCAGGAGCAGATGGACGATCGGTTGAACGGCATCATGCGCGGTTTTGAAGTCGAATATCTAATGGCACAGGCGCGAGTGACAGAACTGCAAAAGCAACTCGACGATCTCAAGACCGCCAGCCTGGAATTGGAAAGCGAGCGCTACCTGCCGTTCAGCAATGCCCAACGCGACGAGGAATCGGAGACACACCTCTACGAAACATTGAAGTCTCGCTTGCAACAGACCTCGATTGAGTTGGAAGTTCCCCGCAGTCCTGTCGAGGTGATCGACCGCGCCCAGCCGTCCCTCACGCCTATCAGGCCCAACGTCTGGCTGAACGTCACCATGGGAGCTATTGTCGGGCTGGCCCTCGGTGTCGGGTTGAGCTTCTTCATCGAGTTCCTGGATACGAGCGTTAAGAAAATGGAGGACGTGGAACGCTACTTGGGTCTGCCGGTGTTAGGCGTGATACCGCAGGAAGCCGGCCTGCTGAGCGGCAGCGAGGCGTCGTCGGGACACCTCGAAGCGTACCGCATGCTTCGCACCAACATCGAGTTCGCCAAGGGTGATGCCACAACCCGCTCGCTCTGCGTCCTGAGCTCTGGCGCGGGAGAAGGTAAATCATTCACGGTGGCCAATCTGGCGTATGTCTACGCGCAGCAGGGTTCACGCGTGCTCGTCGTTGACAGCGATTTGCGGCGGCCGGGCATCCATCATTTTTTTGGCGTTTCCAACGCGATCGGCTTGGCCGAGTATCTGGCGGGGACGAAGACCATGGACGAGATCATTCTGCCGACCAATGTCGAGAATGTCTTGATCATCACTTCCGGCGGCGAAGGCAAACCGAAATCCGCCTTGCCCCTGCTGACTTCACACCGAATGGAGAAAATGATCGATGAGCTCAGCAAACGATTTGACGTTGTGTTGTACGACACCCCCCCTGCGCTGGGAGTCAGCGACGCCGCGATCATGGCGCGCGAAGTGGGAACGTCGATCCTGGTCATTCAACACCGTCGTTTCCCGCGCGCGATGCCGCTGCGCGCCCGCCAACTCGTTGAAAGCGGCGGCGGCAAACTGCTGGGCGTGGTGGTCAACAACGTCGTCATCGGACTGGATGAAACCTACTACTATTACTACCGCGACCATTACGAGCCGTTCGTGCACGCTCCCGAAACCGCTCCGTCACCGCAGGCGCCCGAGAAAAAGAAAGACGAGGGGGACCAAATTGAGCTGCAGGGCAAGTACTAACCAGCCGCAGCGCGCACCATGAATCTGACCTATCGACTCAGGCAAGGCCTCATCGTTGCCCTGACCACTGTCGGCGTGGCAATGAACGCATTTTTTATCGGATGCAGCACCACCGACTCAGGCTCGACCAAGACTTTTGGCAGGGCGACCGCCACTCAGGGCACCGAAACAAGGCTGCGAATCGGTGATCAACTGTCGATTCACCTGGAAATGGGTGGCAATCAGCCACCGCAAGCCATCGACACGGCGATCGACGAAAATGGCGAGACCTCGCTTCCCTTGATCGGACGGATCAAAGCCGAAGGACTCACTACGAGCGAACTGGCCGAGCGCATCCAGGCCAATTACGTCCCGCGCTATTACGTCCGCTGCAATGCCACGGTCCTGGCACCCGTGCGCTTCTTCTACATCGGCGGCGAGGTTCGCGCCCCGGCCCGATACAACTGGACCGACGATATCACATTGATGAAAGCGATCAATACGGCGGGTGGGTTCACGGATTATGCTAATCGGGAAAAGGTGGAAGTCGCGCGCGGCAATGAGAAGATGACCTTCAATTGCGAAGATCTGCGCCAGCACCCGAACAAGGACATTGCGATCCGGCCCGGCGACTCGATTTACGTGTCGCGCAGCATCTTCTAGCCTGGCCGTGCGGGAATTCGCATCTTGAGGAAGGGCAACTCACGGTGCTCTGCAGCCGTGATGACGGCCTTCTTAACTTTCTCGATCCCTTACCACTCCGAGTTGGATCAACTGGCGGAAGGGGAGGGATTCGAACCCTCGATGGACCATAGGCCCATACCGGTTTTCGAGACCGGCCCGTTCAACCACTCTGGCACCCTTCCAAAAAACCGCCACCACCCCGAATCTAATTCGGGGCAAGCCTAACTCACCGCCAGCGCTGACGCAAGCTGTCGCTGATGAGGTTAACGCCAGCACCGTCCAGGCAATCGCCACGCCGGGCACAATGCACAACCACGGCGCGACCCGAAACGCGCTCCGCTCCTCGCGCAGCATTGCCCCCCACTCCGCGACATCGGGCTGACCCGACAATCCGAGCAACGCCAATCCCGCCGACTCCAACACCGCGCCACCCAGCGTCAACGTAGTCAGCACCAGAATCGGCCCAAAGCCATTCGGTGAATTTCCCACACCGCGATTCGCCACCGTCCCGCGCCGGCCGCTTTCGCTGCAAGCATGCAATCTTTCGCGCCTTCCGAAACGAACGCCGCGCGCACCTGCCGCACCACCGTTGGCAACCCTGCAATTCCGACCGCCACGGCCACGCTCCCCGGCGACGGATGTAGGCAAAACATGAGAAGTCCAAGATAGAGAACTTCTCAGCTTTGGTTCCTTAGCCACGCTCCGCCTCACGGGGCATTCACTGCGCTTACGTCAGCCTCCGCTTAAACGCAGCCGCGGCCTTTCGTACATCGTGCGCGCTGAGAATCGCCGACACGACTGCGACGCGTTTGGTGCCCGCGTCGAGCAACTGGTCAAGATTGTCCAGCGTGATGCCGCCGATGGCAAAGAACGGTGTCGCGACACGCTCCACAATTTGACGGATCAAGTCCAAGCCGACCGGTTTGGCACCGGGTTTCGTCGCGGTCGGGAAGATCGGGCCGACGCCGATGTAGTCTGCGCCATCACGCTCGGCGGCCAGCGCTTGCTCCATCGAATGGGTGCTGAGGCCGACGATGCGCATATTGGCCAGTGAGTGCACGCGCTGCTCGCTCCCGCTGAGGCGGGACCAGTCTTCCTGGCCGAGATGCACGCCGTCAGCGTTGATCTCGGCCGCGGCCGCGACATCGTCGTTGATGATGACGGGCACGTTGAAGCGAGAGGCAATGCCCAGCACCGTCATGCCAAGCTTGATCCGTTGCGCCGGCGTCATCTCCTTCGCGCGCACCTGAATCATGTCCACGCCGCCTTCAATCATCGCGCGGGTCACGTCGCCGGGGTCGCGGTCGCCCAAGTACGCGGTGTCGATAAACCCGTAGAGACGAGCTGAGCCGATGCGCAGGTCTGGCATTAACCGAAAAACACTCGGGCAACGTCGTAAAGCTCTTTGGTCACGCAGCGGTTGCGCACGCGAAGCTTCGGTTTGCCCGTCTTCTTGTCGGTGGTTTCAGGGACAACTGTGTCCAGATCAACGCCGATGATGTCGGTGCCACGCAAGGCAGCCATTTTTCCGAACTGCCCGGACACGGCCAGCTCAACGGCCTTGACGCCGTAGCGTGTGCCGAGCACACGGTCATAGGCGGTGGGCGTGCCGCCGCGCTGGACGTGACCGAGTACCACCGCGCGACTTTCAATGCCGGTACTCTTCTCGATTTCCCTGCAAAGCACCTCGCCGATGCCGCCCAGCCGCACGTGACCGAACTCATCCAGTTCTTTTGTCTGCAGCACTTCATGCCGTTCGAGCTTGAAGCCTTCGGCTACGGCTACGATCGAAAAATTCTTTCCGCCTGCTTGTCGCGCTTTGATAATCGTGCAGATTTCGGCGAGCGACATGGGGAACTCGGGCAGCAGCACGACGTCCGCTCCACCCGCGATGCCAGACCACAGCGCGATCCAGCCCGCCTGGCGCCCCATCACCTCGACGATCAGCGCACGGCTGTGCGCTTCGGCAGTGGTGTGCAACCGATCGATCGCTTCCGTGGCGATGTTCACTGCCGTGTCGAAACCGAAGGTTTGGTCGGTGCCGGCGATGTCGTTGTCGATCGTCTTGGGCACACCGATGACCGGCACGCCACGTTTGTACAGACGCGACGCGACGCTCAGCGTGTCATCGCCGCCGATGACGATCAGCGCGCTGACGTCAAACCCTTTCAAATTGCGAATGATCGCGTCGATCTGATCTTCCGTCGGATTAGTGCGCGAGGTGCCGAGGATCGTGCCGCCGAGGTGCAAAATACCCGACACGCTCGCGCGGTTGAGCGGGATGAATTCGCCTTTGATGACGCCTGCCCAACCATTTTTGAACCCGATCACTTCGTAACCTTCAAGCAACGCTTTGCGAGTCACGGCGCGAATGACCGCATTGAGTCCCGGGCAATCCCCGCCGCCTGTCAACATGGCAATTTTTTTCATGGCAATCTGATTCTAATTCTATGCAGCCTGGGTTTTCAAAGTTTGTTCTTCTGTCTTGGCGGCTGGCACCAACGGCTGAGTGGCCGCCAGCAACCGATCGATAAACGCCGTCGAGTAACGACCTCGACGGAAATTGGGATCTTTCAAGATCAGTTTATGCAGCGGAATTGTCGTATTGACTCCGCGAATCATGAATTCATCCAGCGCGCGCGCCATTCGATCCATCGCCGTGCGCCGGTCGCGACCGTAGCAAATCAGCTTGGCGATCATCGAGTCGTAAGTGGGCGGGATCACATAGCCCGAGTAGACGTGGGTGTCGACGCGGACACCGTGACCGCCGGGAGTGTAGAGAAAGTCGATCCGGCCCGGGCACGGCTGGAAATTGTTGAATGGGTCTTCGGCGTTGATGCGGCATTCGATGGCTACTTTCTGAAATTCGATGTTTTTCTGATCGTAGCCGAGTTCTTCCCCGGCGGCGAGGCGGATCTGTTCCTTGACGATATCGATGCCCGTGACCTCTTCGGTGACCGGATGCTCGACCTGAATGCGGGTGTTCATCTCGATGAAGTAAAAGTCGCCCGTCGCATCGAGCAGCATCTCCACCGTGCCGGCGTTGACGTACTTCACCGACTCCGCGGCTTTGATGGCGGCTTTCCCCATCTTCTTGCGCAGGTCGCTGGTGAGGATCGGGGACGGCGACTCTTCGAGCAACTTTTGATGGCGACGCTGCAGGCTGCAATCGCGTTCGCCGAGGTGAACGACTTTGCCTTTGCGGTCGGCGAGGATTTGAAATTCGATGTGGTGCGGGCTGTCGATGAGTTTCTCGATGTAAACGGCTGCATTGGCGAAAGCGCGTTCGGCTTCGGAACGAGCGGTATGAAAAGCTTTGACAAGGCTGGGATCGTTATGCGCGGCCCGCATGCCGCAACCGCCACCGCCGCCTGCGGCTTTGATAATCACAGGATAACCGATGCGGCGCGCGACTTTCAGTGCGTCCGCTTCGGTATCCACGGTGCCGTCGCTGCCCGGGACGATCGGCACGCCCGCTTTGCGCATCGTTTCGCGGGCGGCGACTTTGTCGCCCATGGCGCGGATGGCGGCACTGGGCGGCCCGATGAACTTGATGTTGCAATTCTCGCAGACCTCGGCAAAGTGCGCGTTTTCGGCAAGAAAACCGTAGCCGGGGTGAATGGCCTCCACGTCGCCGACTTCGGCCGCGCTGATGATGCGATCGATCTTCAGGTAGCTTTCCGTGCTCGGTCCCGGACCGATACAGATGGCTTCGTCGGCGAGTTGGACGTGCAACGAATCGGCGTCGGCCTGCGAGTAGACCGCCAAGGTGCGGATGCCAAGCTCCTTGCAGGCGCGGATGATGCGTACGGCGATCTCTCCACGGTTGGCAACTAAGATTTTGTCAAACATGGTTGAACACTCGCAACAGCGCCGAATCCCTTTCGGCGGACGCTACTTGACGCGTACCTTGAACAGTTTCTGGCCAAACTCGACTGGTTTGGCGTTCTCAACAAGCACCTCGGTGATGACGCCTCTGATCTCGGACTTGATCTCGTTCATCACTTTCATGGCTTCAATGATGCAGACGACGGCTTCCTCATCCACCTGCTTGCCGACCTCCACATAGGGTGGCGCTTCAGGCGAAGGCCCTCGGTAAAATGTGCCGACCATGGGAGAGGTGATGTATTTGATCTCGTCGGCAGAGCCGGCGGCGGCTTCCGTGGGGGACGCAGGTACTACGGCTGTCGGTGCGGCCGGGGCGACAACGACAGGCACTGCGGCCGGAGGAGGTAGTGAGACGGTTTGCTGAAAGCCTTCGGGACCGCGTTTAATGCGGATTTTCAAGCCATCTTGCTCCATGGAGAACTCCGAGAGGTCGTTCTCCTTCATCATAACGATGATGGCTTTGATCTGTTCCAATTCCATGGTGCCTTCCTTCTGTAAAGGGGGCGATGTTCTACCCCTTCCTCCCAAACCTGTCAAGCTTGCCCAGAACCGCTCGGGGCAGCCGCAATCGCCTTCGCTGCGGCAACTGCCGCCTCCAATCCCAGCACGTAACTTGACGGACCAAAACCACTGATTTGGCCGACGCACACAGGTGCGACCAACGATTTCTCTCTAAACGCCTCACGGGCATGGATATTCGACAAATGGATTTCCACCGTAGGGATCTTGATGGCCGCGATTGCATCTCGAATTGCAATACTCGTGTGCGTGTAAGCCGCTGGATTGATAACAATCGCTTCTACTTGCTGTCCAGCGCATTGGCCAATTCTATCGACGATCTCTCCCTCGTGGTTCGATTGCAGGAAATCAACCTCCACGCCCAACTCTGACGCGCGCCTCCGCACCAGCTTCTCGATTTCTGCCAGCGACGTGCGCCCGTAAATGTCGGTCTCGCGTGACCCCAGTAGATTCAGGTTGGGGCCATTAATACAAAGAATCTTCATTTTTCCTTGGTGGGCGAGAACTGTAGCAAATCGCTGGAGGATTGTCTAACGCTTTCCTCGGCTTCGGCCAGCGCCTGGCTATAGCGCTTATTAGTCGGATTGAGCGCTACTGCTTGCCGCAACTGCTGCAGGGCTTTGTCATCCATGCCTTGTGCTGCCTTCTCGGCCTGTGCAAGTCGCCAATGGTAGGAGGCGCGAAACGGATCGTTGTCGATCGCCGCCTGGTAATACCCGATTGCCTCGTCGAACTTCCCCAAGCGGATCGCCAAATTGCCAGCAGCCGCTTGGTAAGAGGCGTTGTTCGGCGACAAACCTACGGCGCGCCGAATCTCCTCCAAGCCGGCCATCGGGTTCAACCGCTCAAAGCCGAGGGCCTGACCATACAGAAAACTGGCCGCCAAAGCTTGTCCCTCCATCCAGACTACCGTGCCCGCGACCACCGCGCAGATCAAACCGACCGCCCATTTGGCCTTTCTTCGAAACGCGACCGGTTTGACAGTCGGCAGTTCTTTCAGACCTTGCAGAGTTCCGAGCAACAGGAATGCGGGGATCGCGACTCCGGGCACATACAGATCGAAATCGACCAGCCCGTGCACCACCCAACCGGTCAACGTTGCACACACCGCTACCGCCCCGACATCGCCTCTACGTTGTCCCGCTAGGCGAAAGCTATCCTTGATTGCCAGCAACCACAGGGCTGCAAAGACAATGAAGGCGGGGAAGCCTGAATCCGACCACATTTCCAGGAAGTTGTTATGGACGAGCTGCGCCTCCTCGGTCTGGGCAGTCTTGTACTTTGGATAAATTGAGCCGAACGTTCCCGGTCCTGTGCCCAGCCAGAAGTGGTCGCGGGCAATCGCCATCGCTCCTCGCCAGTAATCGCCCCGCGCCTCCAAGCTGCTCCGCCCCAGCGTGATTAGTCTGCGGTGTTGAGCAACCAAGAACATGCTCACGAAAACAAGGACTGCAAAGCTGATGCCAAGACCGCGGCGCGCCCCTTTCGGGATGAAGCAAAGCAAACCCACAAAGATCATCACTGCAAAAGCCACGAACCCGCCACGTGATCCCGTAAGCAGCAGGCAATAACCCATCAATCCGCCCACGAAAACCAGCGTGAGCCATTTGACTCGGGCATCCCAATTCCTGGCACGCACCCAAATCCAGGCCAGCGTCGGCGCAAACGCCACCACCAAATACCCGGCTAGTGCGTTTGGATAGCCTCCGAACCATGCAAAAACCCGGTTGCTTGTCATTCGCAGAAGCAGGTCTTGCGGCATTGCGGCTTGGTCGCCGTAAAGCGCCGCAAACTCTCTTGTTTCCTGCAACCCGCCGAAATGTTGTTGCAGAGCAAGGATGACCGTGAGAAACGTCGCCAAGCCCAGCCCGCCGAAAATCCGCACGGCGGCTGCGCCATCCCGTACATACCAGGCCGCCGTGTAAAACAGCAGGACACAGGTCGCAAAGTGCATGAGCGTGTCTGCCGAAAGTTGGCGGTTGATGGAAGTCGTCGCCGCCAGCGCCTGCGTTGCGAGAAATGCCACGGGCAACAGGAACAGCACGTCAACACGCGCCGCCAGCCGCTCCGAATCCAGCACCAGCCACAGCAAGGCGGCGAAAGCGAAGATCACTGCGATTTGATTCGGCCAAGAGAAAAACACCCATTCGAAGAAGTCGGCTGGAGGAATCAGGTGCGCTTGGGTCACGACTGGCGTGCCGAACTTCAGCGGCGCAAGGAACGCCAGAGCGGCCAGGCAGGCGACGATCCAACGACTGAAAGTTTTCATGCAGCGTCTTCTTCGATGTGTTGACAGTGACTTTCGCGGGCTAAAAAACCGATCACATCCTCATGCCGTTCCTATCTTCAGCAAACCGACTTCCAGCGCCAACGTCTCCGAGATGTTGCGCGCCAACGATTCACGGATTTGTTCGATCGCATCGAGGTTAGCCGCCGCCCGCGTGTAGGTCAAACCGGTCGCGGCCCGTTGCGCGGCGTGCATCATGTCGGGATGTTCGAGGAGATTCTTGTCTGCGCCCTCGACACACAGCAGCACATCACCGAACCACATGTAAATTTCTTCCAGCACCCGCCCGCGCGCCGCCCGATACTCCCCTTCGATGCGTCCCTCCATTTGGGCTTCAATGCGCTCGCGCACTTTCGAGTCGAGTTCCTCGTACCGCTCCAGATTCTCTTCGGCCTCAACACGCGACCGAATCTCCGCCCGAATCTCCTGCAACAGCGCGCTCAACTCGGAGAGCAAGCGGTACGTGTGTGCGATTCCTCGTTCATCCTGTGCTGAAAACCTCACCAGCAACGGCAGCAACCTGGTGCGATACGGCGACTCGGCTCGCAGCGTCTTTCCGAAGGAGATCTTCAGACAGCGCGAGAGAATCGTCGGCAGCAATCGTTGCGGCTCGGCACTTAGCAATAGGATCACGGTTTGCGCGGGCGGTTCCTCCAGCGTCTTGAGGAACGCGTTGCTGGCTTCTTCGCCCATGCAGTCGGCGTCCACGATGATGCCGATTTTGACACGCGCCTCCGCCGGACGCAGATGAATCGAGCGCTCAAACTCCCGGATCTGCTCGACGGTGATGCGCCGGCTCTTGGATTCGGGCCGCACCCAGTGAATGTCGGGGTGAACGTTTTCGTCAATGCGCTTGCAGGAATCACACCGGTCACAAGAGTCGGCTTCTTTCTTCAGACAATTCAGCGCCTTGGCCAGAGTCTTTGCCATCGCTTCCTTGCCACAGTCACGTGGTCCGGCGAATAGGTACGCGTGCGCCAGGCGACCGTGCTGCAGACTGCGGCGCAGTTGCTCGGCGATTGATCGATGCTCAGACAGATCGCCTAAGGACATGCCGCACCAACTCCCAAATCTGTTTCCCGACGGCCCCGATGCTCTGGCTGCCATCGATCACTTTCACTCGCTTGGGTTCGCGTTTGGCGAGATCGAGATAACCCTGCCGCACCCTTTCGTAGAATTCGACCGACTGATTCTCCATCCGGTCGAACAATTCACGACCGCGAACACGCTCCAACCCGATGCGCGGGTCGAGATCAATGACAAGCGTCAGGTCTGGCAGGCAATCATCAATGGCGAATGCGTTGATCATCGCCACCTTCCCCGGATCAAGCTTGCGACCGACTCCCTGGTAAACGGTCGTTGAATCGAAAAAGCGATCGCAGATCACAACTTGGCCGCGACTGATCGCAGGCAGGATTACTTCACGCACGAGCTGCGCACGGCTGGCGCAAAAAAGCAGCAGCTCGGTTTCGGGCGTCATGGCGGCAGAGTGCTTGCTGTATTGGAGGACATGACGAATCTGTTCGCCGATGCCTGTTCCACCAGGCTCGCGGACAAAGATGAGGGGGTGCCCCTCTTTTCGCAGTCGAGCAACCACCTGCTCGATGTGAGTGGATTTGCCGCAGCCTTCCCCTCCCTCAAACGTGATAAATGTGCCTTTACGAGCCATTTTCTTGGATTTTTCGAATCATAACGGCCTCTCCCGTGGGGGTCAAGGTCTTGACACTTGGCCTGCTATTTTCAATGGTCAATCGAGGCAGCACAAATCTGTCATAGCTATGAACCCGAACCCAGTGGAGAGCCATGGAACTCACAACCAACAGCCCACCGCAAACCGAAGCCGCAGATGCCCAAGACCCAACCATCGGCACGGGCAACGCAGGCGGGTCAAGGATGTCCATCAGCCGGCGCAGGATGACGGCATCTTGCAGGTTCAGACGCTCCTTGAGTTCTTTTTCTCGGTCTCCTCGCTGGCCCACCCGGCCATTTATGCCGCAACCTGCCGCCATCCGCCGCCCTCTTTTTCAGCCAGATCATCTCCTCACCCCCAGACGTGCGCGCCCGTTGCGAAGAATGTGAGCACTGCAATTACTGCGGCGACATTTTCTGGCGGCTCGCCACCCAAACAGCGGCAGAACTTATCAGTCCGTCGCCGTTGATCTCGACCGCGTGACCCGCACTTTTCAGAAGTAAAAGCTGTGTAAAAGAAGACGGGCCGTTTTATAATTCACGCGGATGCAAAAGCGTGTTGGGAGATCGACTCTGGAGTTGGTGCAGGGCGACATCACGGCGCTGCAGGTGGACGCGATCGTCAACGCCGCCAACGTCCACCTCCAACACGGCGGCGGCGTGGCGTGGGCCATTGCGCGCAAGGGTGGCCCTGCGATTCAGCAGGAGTCGGATACCATCATCGCCGAGCGCGGGCCGCTGGAAACTGGCGACGCGGTCATGACCAGCGGCGGCAAACTGCTCGCAAAGTTTGTGATTCACACCGTCGGTCCGATCTGGGGCGACCAAAGTCCGTCGGAGTCGGATCGTTTGTTGCGAAGGGCAATTCGCAATTCGGTTGCTCTCGCCGACGAGAAAAAACTGAAGTCCGTCGCGTTTCCTGCGATCAGCACCGGCATTTACCGGTTTCCCGTCGAGCGTGCTGCGAAACTGATGCTGGCGGAAGCATCCGATTGCCTGCGGGGTAAAACCGGGTTGGAGCAGGTGATCTTTTGCCTGTACGACGACGCGACGCACCGCGTGTTCGAAAATGCGTTCCGCAACATCTAATGGATGCGCGCCAAGAAGAAATCCAGCAGCCGAGGCGCAAACCGCTTCGTCCACACGCCGAGCTTGGCTGGCATCGTCAAGACGGCTTCCCGTTGGCGAAGCACGCAGGCCCGGAGGATGGCGTGGGCGACTTTGCTCGGATGCTCTCCCTTGATCGGGCTGACGCGCACCGGGCCATCGTACCGAATTTGGTTTTCGAAAAATGGTGTGTCGATGTAGCCGGGCATGATCAGGATCACGTCGACGCCCGTGCCACGCAGTTCAATCCGCAACGCGTCGCTGAGGGCGCGCAGAGCGAACTTGCTGGCGGAGTAGATCCCGTTGCGTGGCATGGCGACTGCGCTGAGGACGCTGCCGATGTTGACGATTTGGCCCCGAACACCTTCGGGGCTGGCCGCTTGCCGTTGCATGTGCGGGAGGACGGCTTGGATGCAGCGCAGCGCGCCGAAGAAATTTAATTCCATCAGTCGCCGCGCGTCCTCGGGGCGCGAATCAGCGACGCGCGCGCGCAAGCCGATCCCCGCGTTGTTGACGAGGATGTCGATGCGGCCAAACCCGGCGATGGTGCGCTCTACGAGCCGCGCGACGTCGTTGTCCTGGGTCACGTCGGTGCGGACGATCAACATTCGCTCGCGCCAGGCAGGATGCTCGTCCACGATCTTTTCCAGTGTGTCCAAGCGACGCGCGGCTAGGACCACGTTGGCCCCGGCCTCCGCGAACGCCAGGGCGGTCTCACGTCCAATCCCGCTCGACGCGCCGGTGACGACAACTGTCTTGCCTTGGAAGTTATTTTTCATTTCTTACCGAGCGCCGGATGATATAAGTTTGTCTCACTTTTGGCAATGCAGTCATGAACGCGCATGATGACAACCGGCAGCGAGCAATCCTTGCCATTGATGACGAAAAGGACATCTTGGAGATCATCCAAGAATGCTTGGAGGCCGAAGGTTACAAGGTGCATACCGCCTCCAGCGCCAAGGAGGGCGTTGGGTTATACGAACGGCTCTGGCGCCAGATCGATCTGGTGCTGCTCGATTACCTGATGCCGGAGATGACCGGTGATCTTGTGTTTGAGTGCCTTCGTAACGTGAATCCCGACGTGCGCGTGCTGTTGCTGACGGCCTGCGACGATAGCGTGGCGCGGAAGATGTTCGAAATGGGGCTGCGCGGCTACCTCCAGAAACCATTTTATCTCGACGACTTCATCCAGCGCGTGCGCGAGGAAATCAACGGGGATTGATCACCGCCCGATTTGGGCGAGTGCTGCCCGGGCCAAAATGTGCTGGAAAGCCAGAGGCAATCGGACTAAAGTGTCGGCATGAGCGAGGAGGAACGGTTAAGGTCGGAGAACCTTGTCGAAATCCATCGGGCGCGCGACGAATGGGAAGGCAATCTCCTCATCGGCTATCTCCGCGACAACGGCATCGAGGCCACGCTTGAGGGCAAGATGAAGGGGCCGGAGTCCGCCGTCCACGCGGGATTCGCCGATCCTGACCGCTCCTGCGGCATTTTCGTGCTGGAGGATGAGGCCAAGCGGGCCGCCGAGTTGGTTACAGAGTTTCTGTCGGCCGCGACCGATGACAACATTCTGCAACAGACGGCTGCCCAGAAGCTGCAGGTCGATCGTGAGACCATTGCCCGACTCCGCGACGCGGTGCGCGAAGAACGGCGGACGTTTGAGCTTCTTGGCTGGATCGGTGTGGTGTTTCTGGGAGCGGCGGCGCTGCTCTGGGCGATCTGGCCAGCGTGGTTGAAGGTCGCGTCACCGCCGCCTGAGTTTCGCTGGGTCGTGGTGATTCTTCTGGTGCTGGCGGCTGTGTTTGCAGGTGGCAGGGCAAGTAAGAGGAAGTGAGCATCGAGTGAAGCTGCCTTCCAATATTGATCGGCGTGGACGCAAGGCGCGGCTGAGCGGAGGAATTTTCGTCGATGCGTGTGGGGTCGCGCTCATTGTCACGGGTTTCCTCCGCGGCGGCACCGGAATCCTGATAGGCGGTATCGTGGCGTCGGTCGTCGGCAGCTTCATGATCTTCGAAGCCGCCAATGGCTGGTGCGCGTTGCGCGCGATGGGAATCAAGACGCCGCTGTAATTTCCTGAGTGGCTTATACCTTGTCGCGGAAATATTCGATCGTCTTCTGCAATCCGATTTCCAAATTCACCTTCGGCTCCCAACCCAGGATTTTTTTGGCGCGCGTGATGTCGGGGCGACGCTGTTTAGGGTCGTCCACAGGCAGCGGCTTAAAGACGATTTCGGACTTGCTTCCCGTGAGCTTGAGGATCAAGCGGGCGAATTCCAGAATGGTGAACTCCGTCGGATTGCCGATGTTGACGGGTTCGTGATAGTCCGATTGCAACAACCGGTAAATTCCGTCGATCAAATCGGTCACGTAACAGAAGCTGCGCGTTTGTGAGCCGTGGCCGAAGACCGTGAGGGGTTCACCCTGCAGCGCCTGGCCGACGAAGGCCGGCACGACGCGACCGTCTCGCAGCCGCATGCGCGGACCGTAGGTGTTGAAGATGCGGACAATTCTGGTGTCCACCTTGTGATAGCGACGATAAGCCATCGCCATCGCCTCGGCGAACCGTTTGGCTTCGTCGTAAACGCCGCGCGGGCCGATCGGATTCACATGGCCCCAGTAATCTTCCGACTGTGGGTGCTGCAACGGGTCGCCGTACACTTCCGATGTGGAGGCGAGCAAAAACTTGGCGCCCTTGGCCTTGGCCAGACCCAGAGCATTGTGGGTGCCGAGAGAGCCGACTTTGAGGGTCTGAATCGGCAATTCGAGGTAATCAATCGGGCTGGCCGGCGAGGCAAAGTGGAAAACGTGCTGCACCGGCTCCGCCAGATAGATGTACTCGGTGACGTTGTGGTGGATGAATTTGAAATTTCGGTTGCCGGCCAGATGCGCGATGTTGTCGATGCTGCCCGTGATCAGGTTGTCCATGGCGATCACCTGATGCCCTTCGGCGAGCAAACGCTCGCAGAGGTGCGAGCCGAGAAAGCCCGCACCGCCCGTGACGAGCGAAACCGGAGTCGTTGTGGTTGCTGGCATCGGGTTCAATGCGCTCCAAAACCACTGACCACAACAGGAATGGTACGGAGAAGGATGGTCAGGTCGAGCCAGAGCGACCAATTGTCGATGTATTGAAGATCAAGCTTCATCCACTGCTCAAAGCCGATCTTGTTGCGGCCGCTGATTTGCCACAGGCAGGTCAGCCCGGGCTTCATCGACAGGCGGCGGCGATGCCAGGGATCGTAGTGTTGCACTTCGCCGGGAATGGGCGGGCGCGGCCCAACCAGACTCATATCGCCCAGGAGCACGTTCCACAGTTGTGGAAATTCGTCAACGCTGGTCTTGCGTAGAAACCGGCCAACGGGCGTGATCCGCGGATCGTCCTTCATCTTGAAGACAGGGCCGGACATTTCGTTGTACGCCTCCAATTCGGCCCTGAGCATTTCCGCGTTGGTGACCATGGACCGGAATTTATACATGGTGAACAGCCGTCCATGCAAGCCGCTTCGTTTCTGGCGGAAGAAGATCGGCCCCGGCGACGTCAGCTTGATGGCGATGGCGGCCGGGAGCATGACCAGCGGGCCCAAAATGGTCAGCCCGACCGCAGACCCGACAATATCGATGAGCCGTTTGCAAACCAGTTGCCAGGAAACTTCCGGAGTCGTACGAAAAACCAGCACCGGTTTGCCGTGGAATTCATCGATGGTGGCGCGCGCGATGGAGGTTTTGACGAAGTCGGCCACCAGCCAGGCTTCGATGCCTTCGACCTCGCAAGCGAGGATCGCCTTCTCCACTTCGCTGAAGTATGTCTGCGCGACGTTGAAGATCACGCAACTGATCGCTTGGCTGTGGAGCATCTCGGGCAATCTTTGCAGCGAGTGCCGGCTCGGATCGAGTTTGGCCACCACCCCGAAGTTCCACTCGGGATGCTCATCGAGCGTTTTCTCAAATTCGGCATTTCTTTCCTCGGAGCCGACTAAAATGATGGGGCGGGTGATTCTTCCGCGTCTGGCATTGGCCTGCATGTACGCTTGGAAAACGAGGTCCTTGGCAAAAAGCGCCACCACGCTGAAGGCCGCAAACAATGTGATCACGCCGCGGCTCCCGGCAGTCAGTCCGAGAAAATAGGTGGCCGCAATAACGATCAGCGTGCAAATCGATACGCTCTTGACCAAGATCCAGAGCGTCAACTGACGGCGATAGCCGTGCGGACGGGTGTAAAATCCGTTCAGGTCAAGCAGGAACGGAAACAGCGGCAGGATGATCAGGTACAGCCACTTGTAGTACCGAAACGGAGCGATCAAGCTGAAGTGCGGGGGATACCGGAAAGCGAGTTCCTCACGAAATGCGTGCGACAGCCAGAAGACAGCGGCGATCAGCAGCGCGTCGCTGACTTGGTTGAACTGGATGAACAGCTCTCTTTGCTTGCTTGGCATGAAACCCAAAATCGTGCCGACTGCTCGTCCCCGCGCTTAGTCAACCTCACTAACCCGAAACCAGCGCGGGATAAATGTCCTGCACAAATCGCGTGATCAACTGCATCGTCTCGGCTTCCGATCGCTCGGGATCGCTTCCTGCTTGCCCATTCGTCACGGGAGCGAAAATCAGAACGTACGCCCACCGATGATTCGTGTTGTACAGCACGCGGTCCTTGGCCGTCCAAAGAATCCGTTGCCAGTGGTACGGCGTAACGCGCCCTTTTCCGACAAACCAATAGACAAAAACATATCGGACTGGCATCGCGCGACCGTCCGGCGAATTCACAGCGCGGGTCGTATTCATGCGCATCACGTTTAACTGTCCACCATCTGCCGCCGCTGTGTGGATGGGTTCGGTATATTCGTTTTCGATCTTCCAGCCCTGGCCTGGCAGGCAGAGCTCGGGACGATGGATGCTGGTGACTTCCCGGCCCGCGAGTATGATCGAGCAAAACACTTTATCGCCCGCCTTGTCAGTATAAAGTCTCCGCGCCCCTTCCGTGTCAGCGGGCAGAATATTGCGTTCGTTTTCGCTTAAGCCTTGGAGTTCTCCACCGTTCCAATCAGCCACTTTTTCAGGCAGAAACGGCTGCCCGTCCACAATGCGCACGCCCGGTTCTGAGACGCGCGTGACATCCGACGTCAATGCGGTCAGGACGATTCCTGCTGCCAGAATCGCAACCACGACCGCGATTTGCACCACGCTCGGCCATCGGTTTCGCGGACGTACCGCGACCGTCGGCTGTGGTTGAGACACGCTTGTCTGCGTGTCCGTTTCTTGTCCGTCACTCATGCGTCTCGTGTTGTTCGATGGGCTTCATCCAGCTTTCCCAGAGGCGACGATAAGGGAAGTTCAGCAAAACACCCAGGATCACCATTGTTCCGAGCGCCACGGGAAACAGAATGAATCCTGACCACTCGTGATAGATATTTCCTGCCACTTCCTGACCGTAGACTTGTGCGACCAAAGCGATCGAGACCACCCGGGCCATGTTGCCCAACACCGCCAGCGGCATGGAACTCAGAAACAGCACCCATCGTTTCCACTGGCTTTTCTGCGTGACGTAGGCGTATGCAGCGGTGACCGTCGTCAGCGCCATCAAGGAGCGGATGCCGCTGCACGGATCAGCCACGTCGAACCGGAAAACGCTCGAATAAATTCCCGTGCCGACTCGGACCGTCTCGATGCCCAGCCAATTCAGCAAGGCCGTGGAAGCTTGTGCCACATAGATCCGCAATGGAAACCCAACCGCCTCGTCGAGAAAATTCAGTGGAATCATCAGGAGCAAAAAAGTGATCGGAAAGAACAAGACGCGAAACACCCCGCGTCCCCCCATCGCGAGAGCCAGTCCGTAAAGAAGCACAATGAACGAGAACACCACTACGCGCGGTTGGACGGCCTTGACGCCGACGTAGTAGAAACCCATCCCGAGTGCCACCACGGCGGGCGCCCAGTTGACGGGGTGGATCTGCTGGGCCATTAGCTCATTGCGCTTCCAGAACACCAGCCCGAGCGCGATCAAGGGAATGAGCGGCCCGTGGGAATAGTTGGAAACATTGCTCCAATGAGCGATCAGCCACTGATAGCAGGATATGCCCCGCCCCACTGGTTGCACCCAATAGGCGTAATACACGAGCACCCCAATTATCAAACTGAGTGCCACCCGCACCCAGTCAGGAAAAGCGGAAGGAAATCTAACTGCAAGTACTGAGGTCTCGTTAGTCATGCGTAGCTTGAGGAGAAAAACATTCCCAATTTAGTTGCTGGTCATCCCGATGTCAAACCGCTGCTGACAACCTCACTCGGTTTAACACTACGCCACGCGTTGCCAGACGCTTTCCCTGTGGCGGTTGTTACCGTCAGGGCTGCGAATAGAATCCAATATCCGTCGATGGGCACTCTAAACCGCGTGCAAGCTGTCATCGGCACGTACACCAACAAATTGGCCAGTATCGCCCCGTGAACGATAAGACTGGCGTGGTTCCTTCGGACAGCCAAGAACATTCCGATGGTGCCCAAGATCAGCACCGGGTAGAAACCAACCGCCGCGATCAGGGCATTCCGTCGGCTCACGACCTCTGCCTTGGTGATTGTCTTGGAAAAAGCGGAGTACAAGGTCAACAGACGGCTCGCACTCTCACAAATGAACCGACGTGGATGTTCCCTCAGCCAGCGAAACCCTTCGGCTGCCAACCTTCGATCTCCGGAAACCTCATCGAGCGATTCCATCTCATTTACCAGTTTTGCTGTGCGCGAGGTCAACTCAGCGCGTTGCGTCTCACTCAGCAGCGTCTGTGCCCGTTCTATCCAAAGAGAGTCCATTAGGTTAAGATGACGGTCATCTGCGTCTCCCAAGGATAATTCATTGTTGCCTCGCCACAAATGCAATCCCATCCCTGTCGAAATGGGAACGAACCGCCCAAAAACGGCGGCGTTGCGCAATGTCCAAGGCGAGATCGTCAAAAGAGCCACCACTGCCACTGCTGCGGAAGGTCGCCACTTCCCGCCCTTTCTTGCGCGCCACCACACATACAATAACGCGAACGGGAAGAACGCAAGAAACACCGGCCGGCACAGCGCCGTCAGGCCCATCATCAACCCGGCGGCCACTAGCCAACTTCGAGGCTGCTGAGCTTGCCAGCGTGCGAAGCAGACAACGGTGACAGCCATCAATACAGCGAACATATGCTCCGCGTAAAATACGCCTGATAGGTAGATGAACTGTGGATAAAACGCCGTGCCAACGCCGGCCAAGTAGGCAGTCTTGCGGTCAAATAACGTCACCCCAATCCCGAACATCGCCAGCACCAACACGCCGCCGAGTATCGCCTGGCAAAATCGTGCGGCCCGGTAGTCGTGCCCGAAGATGCTGTAAACGCCGGCAAGGAAGGCAGGCAGAACCGGCGTTGCCTCATACGCTCCTGACACGAACTGCCCGGTCTGCGCCAGATGCCAAGCGATTCTGTCATACGCGATTTCGTCTAGCCACGTCAGTTTTTGCCGGTCCAGAGTCGATACGTAAGCAACGCGCACCGCCACTGCGACAAAGACCAATAGAATTGGTCCAAGAGGGATTCTTTTCACAACTGTTCCTTGGGCGGCAGTCTAATGACGACAAAACCCACTGTCAACGCTGCCTGCTTGTCGCTGCGAACCTCCTCGGTTACCATTCAATTATGAATCGGCAATTCTGCCTAGTCCTCACCCGAATGCTGTGTTTCAGCGGCTGCAGACACGCCTCGACCACCGAACCAAGTACGCTAATCTTTGCCCGGGGCGCTGATTCGCAGAAACTCGATCCCGCTGACGTTGACGACAGTGAATCGGTCAAGGTTCTAAACAACGTCTGCGAAGGCTTGGTTCGATTCGGAACCGGCACCGCCGAAATGTAGCCCTGTTTGGCCACGTCGTGGACGATCAGCCCCGATGGGCTCCCCTGCACGTTCAAACTGCGACGCGGCGCCTGTTTTCACGGCGGTATGCCGCTAGCGCAGGACGCGAAATACAGAGAATCTCCCCGCCGCCAGTTCGAGCTTAAAGTGCTTCAGTTGCTCGGGATGTTCCTGAAAGATGACAGCAGCGCAAGTTGAAGGCAGATTGCCGAGTTTGTCAGCCTTGTAACGGCGCGACTCTTCTGCGTCCAGCAGGAAACTGATGTCGTAAACGAAGTAATCCGCTCCGTACCGTTGCGCGAACTCATAGAATCGATCTTCGCTCCTGTAAATCGAATCCAGAAACTGATGGTATCGGTCTCGGACGTCATGGTTTTCGAATTTCGGATGGAGGATGATCGGTCGTCCCGTGTGCGCCAAAAACACAGGCGATTCCGTGATGGTGGTCAGAATTACTGCATTGGTGGGCGTGTGCTCATTCAACCAGCGCACGACCGGCACATATTCGCTCGGCTGCGGTTGGATGCGCTCCGGCGGCTTGAAGTCGAGCATTGTCAACTGCACGGCCGCTACCGGCACGACAACCAACTTCCACCAAATCCGCCGTTGCGTCAGTACGCCCGCAGCCAGCACTGCTGCAGCGAATCCAAGAAACGTAAAGTACCGCACTACCATCCACGCCAGCGGAAACAGCAGGAGGGTGAAGAGAACGAAGATTCTCGTGGCGATCTCCGTTTCGCGCCGCACAAGCCACATCGCCAGCAGGGACAACGGCAGGCAGAGCCTTAAGCTGTGCCAGAATTCCTTCCCATCCGCGGTGTTGAACGCGCCTTCCCACAAGAGCCGCGCTTCCCACGGCAGCGCCGCGGGATTGCCGGGTTTAACTCCCAGAAAGCGCAGCTTGTAGAGGAAGAGCGCATACACATGCCCGTACTCGCCGTAGGATTTCTGAAGGAGCGCGCCAAGCAGCAGGAAAACCGCCAGCGAACCCACGAAGACCTTGATCGCTTTCCTGCGCCCACCATTGATCCACACCGCCAATGACAACGCGTAGAGCGCGCCCATCGTCGGCGAAATGTAAAACTGCTTCGCGCGCAACACAGGGATCAGCAGTGCGCCGGCTGTCATCACTGCAACAAGCCACGGTCGTCGTGGCGTCTTGCCTTTTCCCAAGTAAACCAGCACGACCGCCGCCATCACGACAATCATCACAAACTGTGTCAGATGCCAACTCGCAAGCGCGGCCAGCCAAAAGAGGGCGGCGAGAATTTGTGGTAGGGCGCGATCCCGCCACGGCGGGAGCGCGCCGAGGTTGAGGACGGCCCGGCGTTCCGTCACTACCGCAGCGGCTTGCAGAGCGCGCACGGTAAAGAACAGCGCAAACAGGATCAACGGGATCGCAAAATCCTCCCGCAGAAACAGGTTCTTTACCGTCCGTCCGTAGCTCGGATAAAGGGTCGCGTACAAGACGGTTGCCATCAGGCCAGCCCAATCACTTCGCCACAGCGCGCGCGCCAGGAAAAACACGCCGAATAGCGAAAGACTCGAGACGATGCAGTCGTACCACACTACGAACACATGAAATGGCGTCGATGGCTGAAGCCAGCGGTACAGCACGCCGACCGGCACCTCCATTGCCACGCTAAACTCCGCCCAGTCGTCAATCGAGTCCGGATACTGCACGTCGCGGTCATGTGCCAGTTGCTCCCAGTCGCGCACCGGGTGCGTGGCAAAGAACTTGGCGAACCGGTAGTGAAACGCAAACTCGCTCCAGAACTGTCCGACCTCATTCCCCGGGTCCCAGGTCGGATTTGCGAAGATCTTCGACGTCTTGAAATGAACGTGGAAAACAAAAAGAAGACAGACAATCGTCAGGAACAGCGTCGCTCGGGCACGTGGTCTCATCAGCCGTGCAGCATACCCGAGAATGTCCGGCGCGTCACGCTCCGCCGCGTTCCGTCATCCTTCCTGACAGGTTAACGATTGAGATCGGTATCCGAACCAGCCTCGAAGCACGGGGGAAACTGTCTTGGCATCGAGTGGCTTTTTGTTAGAGTGGGATCAATGAAACTCGGCCGGCTTTTCATCGGAGTGGGCTTGCTCGGCATCGTATTCACTATTGCCGTTTGGCTGATGATGCGCGGCAGTGAGCTCCCGCGAACGAATACCAAGCCTCCGCCGACGTCTCTTATGTTCAAGCGAACTGCACGAAGGTCTCCACCGGCAGTTCCAGGTGAAGCCGAAGAATCTGCGCCCGTCCCCCCCGGCATTTGGCTGCCGGGTATGCCAGCAGAAAAGAATGGTCAACTTCTGCTGGACATGCTTGCAGGAGTCACCCCTATCCGCAGACCTTCAGCCGCCGCGATCGAACTCTACCTGCAGCAACACGGTCGGAGTGCGGCCAGCCTTCTGGCGGCCTGGCAGGTGAGCGGCAATCTTGATCATCTGCGAGAAGCGGCGACGCGGTTCGAGAACGATCCGCGTGTGCAGTTCGCAGTGCTGGCGAGCGATGCGTTCCCCGACGATCGCAGCAAATGGATCGCTCTGTTCAAGCAATCGTCCTTGTACAATCCACTGGCCAATTACTTCGCCGCTAACGAGTACTTTCGTCAGAACCAAACGGACCAAGCCGTCGGCGAAATGGTCGGCGCGTCGAGCAAGCAGGGATTCGAGAATTACATGACAGCCGCCTTACAAGAGTGCGAGGAATTGTTTCTGGCGACCGGCGCTTCGCCGATTGATGCCAAGGCAGAAGGCTTCGCGGCCGTATTCCTAATGCTGCAACCGTACGTGGAAACCATGAGAGATCTCGGCCAGGCGGCAGCCGGTGCCCAGGCTGCTTATGCGGCTGCGGGCGACTCTGCGTCTGCGCAGGACCTTGCCAAATCAGGAGTTGACCTTGGGCGGCAGATGAACCTTGGCAGCGGCGGGCGATTGTTGATCAGTCAGATGGCTGGAATCTCCATCGAGGAAATGTTCCTCAAACAGTTGCCTCCCGATGAACCCTTGGATTGGCTGGGCCAGTCGCCTGCTGCTCGCCTCGCCCAACTCCAGCAGCAAAGGGAGCAGATCGAAACCCTCTCGGCGGCGTGTCAATCCGCCTTGCCGCAACTCGGCGAAGCCGAATTCGGCGAGTACGTCAACCGACTGGTCCAGTTCCGTGAACTGGACGCCATGCAATGGCTGGCCTCGCGCAAGCAGGGCCCGTAGAGGCGTGCGGCGCGTCAGGCTTTCGGGCGGTACTTGATGCTGCAGCCGATAAACTTTGTTTCCGAGACGGGAATCGCCTTGCCTGAGGCCAACGCGTCCAGAGCGTCGCGCAGGAAATTCTTTGTGACTTTCTTGGCGTCCGAGTCGTCGTCGATCGCCCCGTGGTAAACGAGCTTGCCGTTCTTGTCGAATAGGAACACTTCAGGTGTCCGCGTCGCCCCGAAGGCACGGGCCACATCAGAGGTAGCATCGACAACGTAGGGGAATTGATAGCCCTTTTCTTTGGCGTGTTGCTGCATGATGTCAAACGCGTCCTCCTTGTAAGCGGACGGATCATTGGAGTTGATCGCGATCGCGCCTACGCCCTGTTTCAGGCAGGCGTTGCCGATTTCGACCATGCGGCTTTCCCACGCTTTGGCGAACGGGCAATGGTTGCAGGAGAAAACAACCAGCGTGCCATTCTTGCCCGCCACATCGGCGATCGACACGTCTTTGCCGTCGACGTTCTTCATCTTCACGTCGGTCATCGGCACCTTGTCGCCGAGTCTAAGGCTGTCGGCATTCGCGGAAGCGGCTGCCAAAACGAGACTTGCAACAATACCTGCCACAATCAATCGGTTCATTTTCATCTGAGCTCCTTCGGTTTGATCAACCCTGATGACAGACCATGATCGTCGATCATTCGTTCAAAACTTCAAGCACTTTCTGTTCGAGTTCCGTGTAGCTCGCCCCTCCCTCCCAGAAATGCTTCAACTTGCCGCTACCGTCGTAGATAAACGTCGCGGGCAACGCGCCGCTCCAGCGCGGATCGACCCCGTTGATGAACTCCTGATCCTTCTCCGCCTTGAGGTACGATGGGAAATCGACTCCCTGTTTCGCCAAGAATTGTTTCACGCTGGGCAACTCGCTTTCGACATCCGAGGACACGAACACGACTCGCAATCCGCGCACCTGATAGCGTCGCGCCAGCTTGACGAGGGCTGGGAATTCCTCGCGACACGGTCCGCACCACGTGGCCCACATGTTCACCAGCACCACTTTCGCTCCTGGCTCATTGACCACGCGCAAAACATCCTGCGCCTTCACCGGCGTGACCTGCACACTCTCCAACGGCACAGGCCGCGGCCGCCCGCAGCCTACGATCAATGCCAATCCTGCGACGCCCACCAACCACCATCTTTGTCGATTCATACTTCGTTACTTTACACCAAGTCATCTGCTTCGCCAGCGAGCACCTGCAGCCCGTGATTGCTTTGCGCGCCAACTTCTGTTAAGCCGAAGAACTGAGCCGATCATGATCGACTGGTTGGAGAAACTGCTTTTGGCCTGGATTCCACTATTCGTGGCGCTCGATCCCGTCGGCGTTGTCCCCATTTTCCTCGGAATGACGGCGGGGATCGAGGCGAAGCGGCGCAACCGTATTACCCACCAAGCCACTTGGACGGCGGCGATTGTGGCCGTCGGATTCATGTTCCTCGGCAAGCTTATCTTCAAAGCAGTGGGGATCAGCGTCGGCGATTTCAAGGTTGCGGGCGGTCTGATTCTGCTGGTGCTGGCATCACGCCATTTGCTGCAAACCGGGCCGAGCGTAACACCATTGCCGGAAGACTTCGGGATCGTGCCGCTCGGTCTGCCATTGATTGCCGGCCCGGCCACGCTCACCACCTTGTTGATCCTGATGGATTCGGTGGGGATACCGTTCACGCTGGCGGCGCTGGTGATCAATCTGTGCCTGGTGAGTCTGGCGTTGCACTTCAGCGACCGGCTGGCGCAATGGATCGGCATGACCGGGCTCAACGCCATCTCGAAAATCATCTCGCTGCTGCTTGCCGCCATCGCCGTCAGCATGATCCGCCACGGCTGGCAAACGATATAGGTGAGGCTTGACATCCAAGAATAAGCGAACACGGGCAAGCGCAAAAGTGCGTTGAAAGAGATGGACAGGTAGATCGTGACCCCTCTTGGGATTCAGATTGACGCCCTCCAAGGACAATCCTATCCTGCATTCATCGGACAAAGCTTCAGGCGCTTTGTCAATCGCCCCTGACTTTGTCCCAATAATAATGTTGATAGGCGGCATCATGCCCATGAAAACAAGAAGCGACATTGCCCTGGAGAAATTCTTGGCGGGGTACAACTGCGCCCAAGCGGTGCTCTTCTCATTCTGCGACGACCTTGGTTTCGACAAGGACGCGGCCCTCAGACTTGCCTGTGGGTTTGGGGCGGGAATGGCGAGGAAACAAGAGGTGTGCGGAGCAGTCGCCGGGGGCATCCTCACGATCGGACTCAAGCACGGACGCGGCGAGGGCCAGGACCGAGCGCCAACGGAGGCAACGTACGGGAAAGTGCGGGAGCTGATGTCTCGATTCGAATCAAAGCACGGCACCTGCATCTGTCGCACACTGCTAAAGGGATGCGACCTGAACACACCCGATGGACAGCGGTACTTCAAGGAGAACGATCTCTTGAACAAGACCTGCGCAGGTTGTGTAAGGACGGTGGTAGAGACAGTGGAGGCCATCCTTTGAACACGAAGCGGCCCAACCATCCGGTCTGAGGCGGTCCGCAAGGGGAAAGTTGGGGGATGAATCGCGGTCATCTCAAGCCACTTTCTCAGCGGGTTCGGCGATGAGTTTGGGCAGTTTGGATCCGCGCTTCTGGCCAACCTTGTCTTGTCCTGCGCCATCGTTGTTGCATTAGTACCGGGGGCCATAGGAGGTCTTGGTGCTCATGGAGAAAAGGCGTAATCGAGCAGCCGGCATGACGTTGACCGAGCTTTTGTGCGTCATCGCCATCATCTCCATCCTCGCGGCACTTTACCTGGGTGGAATTGCGAGTGCTTTTGCACACATCAAGAAATTCCTCAAGCAGATGCAGTAATTCTCCAGCAAGCCGCGGGTTGTCGATGGAGATTTCTTTGCTATGCTCAGAGGATGAAATTATCCGTTGCTTTAAGAACCGCATTGCTGCTGATCTTCTCGAACACGTTCATGACGTTCGCCTAGTACGCGCATCTGCGGAACTGGAATGATAAGAAGTGGTACGTCGCTGCCGTGTTGAGTTGGAGCATCGCGTTTTTCGAGTATCTGTTGCAGGTGCCGGCGAATCGCCTCGGGTACACGGCGCTGAGCCTGGCCCAACTGAAGATTTTGCAGGAGATCGTCACGCTGTCGGTGTTCGTTCCGTTCGCGGCTGAATCGGCCGCCCGTCCGCACGGGCAGGGACGCCTGTGCCACCAGAGATTGATGAGACCACTTCGAGTTTCGGCTCTCGCCGCCAGTTGAACGCGCGGAGTCTTGCCAAAGTCTAACGCGGTGTGTTAAGGAAGAAGCACTCAGCCGTCAGTAGTCAGCATGCGACCAAGGAACGACCGGAGACGCACAAGCTGAAAGCTGAGAACTGACAACTTTCCCCGATGCAGCCGATGATTAAAGTTGAGAATTTGACGAAGCGGTACGCAGGCTTGACCGCGCTGAACAACGTCTCGTTTGAAGTGAACCGGGGCGAGATCGTCGGTTTCCTCGGTCCGAACGGCGCGGGCAAGAGCACGACGATGCGCATCCTGACGGGATTCATTCCCGCGTCGTCGGGACGCGCCGAGGTGGCGGGGCTGGATGTGTTTGAAGATTCGCTGGAGGTGCGCCGCCACATCGGTTACATGCCCGAGAACAATCCGCTGTACGTGGACATGCGCGTGAGCGAGTACTTGAAGTTTCGCGCCAAGCTCAAAGACGTTCCCCGCGCCGACCGCAAAGACCGCATCCAGGAAGTGTTGCAGATGTGTGGCCTGACGGATGTGCGCAACCGTGTCATTGGCCATCTCTCCAAAGGCTATCGCCAACGGGTCGGTATGGCGGATGCGTTGCTGGCCGAGCCGGACTTGCTGGTCCTTGACGAGCCGACGATCGGGCTCGACCCCGTACAGATTCGCCAAGTGCGTCAACTGATCAAAGACCTCGGCAAGCGTCACACCATTTTACTTTCGTCGCACATCCTGCCCGAAGTGGAAATGACGTGTAATCGCGTGATCATCATTCATCGTGGCCGGATTCTGGCGTCCGACACGCCCGACAATCTCGTGAAGACGCTGCACGCGGGCGGACTCGTCCGGGTCGAAGTGCGCGCGCCGGGAGCGGAAGTGCAGGTCAAATTGCGCAGCGTCGATGGCGTGGAATCGGTCGAGGTGGAAGCCGGCAATGATGGGTTCGTGCGCGTGACGATCCAGCCCAAGGCGGGTGCCGATCCGCGCGAGGCGATTTTCAAGGTCGTCGCGGCGAACGGTTGGACGTTGCGCGAATTGTCGCGGACGCGCACGACGCTGGAAGATATTTTCGTGCAGATCACGAGCGAGGAAGACGAAGCCGAAGAAGAACGACGCGAACAGCGGAGGGGTTTGCGATGAGAAACGTTCCGGCGTTGTTGCGGCGTGAATTGAACGCGTGTTTCGCGTCGGTGTTGGGGTACGTGGTGCTGATGTTTTTTCTGCTGGTGATGGGCGTGACGTTCGCCGTGATTGTCAGTTACCTGAACCGCGGGCCGACGCAACTGACGGCGATGAAAATCATGTTCAGCATGTTCTGGCTGCCGTCGCTGGTGGTGGTGCCGGCCATCACGATGCGGTTGCTGGCCGAGGAGAAACGCGCGGGCACGCTGGAGATGTTGATGACGGCGCCCGTGACGGATTTCGAGGTGGTGTTTGCCAAGTGGCTCGGCGCTGTGGTGCTGTACACGTTGATGTGGGCGCTCACGGGATTGTACGTGCTGATCCTCTGGCATTTCTCGCGCGGAACGGCGGTGCTGGATCTCGGACCGATCGCGACGGGTTACATCGGCGTGCTGGTCATTGGCCAGTTCCTGATTGCGATCGGCGTGCTGGCGTCGTCGATGACGAAGAATCAGGTGGCGGCCGCCCTGATGTCGTTCGCGGTGATCTTTCTGGTCGTCATCGTCGTGAACTGGCTGGGGTTTCTGTTTCAGGGCGGGCCGATCAATAAGATCGTGCGCGCCGTCTCGCCGTTCGACCACATGGAAGATTTTTCGCGCGGGATTCTCGATCTGCGTCCGATCGTGCTGTACGTGAGCGGCACGGTGTGGGCGCTGTTCGTGGCGACCCGCGTCGTCGAGTCGAGGAAGTGGAAGTGATCATGGCTGCCGAGACCGCTCCAACGCTTCGCCGTCGCCGCCTGTTGATCAGCGCCAACGTGCTGCTGCAGATCGTCGCCATGCTCGTCCTCATGGTGATGGTCAACTGGCTGGTTTACCGTCACTACACACGCGTCGATTGGACGAAGTCGGGCTACTACAAAATCTCCGACAAGACCAAACAAGTGCTGCAGCATCTGCAGAAGCCGATCAGGATGATTGTCTATCTGCAGCCGACTGCTGAGCTTGAGTATCAGGAAAAGCTTTACGAGGACGTTCGGAACCTGCTCAAAGAATTTCAATTCTTCGGCAAAGACAAGCTCTCGATTGAGTACGTTGACCCATACCGCGACGTCGCACGCGCGCGGCAAATCGTGGAGGAGTACAAGTTTGACGTGCGCGAACCAGCCCTGGTGATCTTCGCCAACGGTCCGCGCCACAAGTACGTCGGCATTAACGACATGGTCGAGTTCGACATGGAAGCCTACGGTCAGGTCTCGCGCATTCGCGCGTTCAAGGCCGAAGGTGCGTTTCTCTCGGCGATCCAGACCGTGACCGAGGAACAGTCGCCGATGATCTATTTCCTCACGGGTCACGGCGAGCGTGATCCCGAGAGCTTCGATCCGCGCAGCGGTTATTCGACGCTGGCCACTTACATCAAGCGCGACAACATCACCGTTGCCAAATGGAATTTGCTGGAGCAACAGATGTTCCCCACGAATGCGGCAGCGATTGTCATCGCGGGTCCGAAAAAGAATTTCAGCGAAATCGAGATCAACGCGCTCGATCAGCACCTCAAGAACAAGGGCCGCCTGTTTGTGATGCTTGACCCGCACGAGCGCATCGGGCTGGAAACATTGCTGCAACGCTGGGGCGTACAGGTCGACGATGACCTCGCACTGCGCAAAGCGGGCAGCCTGCTCGGCACCGAGTTGCTCGATGTCAACGCCGTCGCCGCCGAATACGCGCGGCATCCCATCACCAGCAAACTCCAAGAGCAGGACATTAATACCGAGTTTCCTTACGCCCGTTCAATCCGCGGGCTGGAACGCAGCCGGAGTGGTGCCGACCAGCCCCGCGTGACCGAACTCCTCAAGACATCGTCCGCCTACTGGGGCGAGACCAATCCTGACACAGAGCACGCCGCGTTCGATCCTGCCACCGACATCGCTGGTCCGTTGCCACTGGCCGTCGCGGTCGAAGCTGGCAAGCCGCAGGGCGCGAACGTCGATATCGGCATGACGCGGATGGTTGTTGTTGGCACATCGAGTTTTGCCGATAACAGCAGCCTCACGGGCGGCAACCTCGATTTCTTCATGAACGCGCTGAACTGGCTGCTTCAGCGTGAGCAATTGATCGCCGTCGGACCAAAGGTGCCTGAGGAATTCCACCTCGACATGTCGGTGCAGCAGGTTCGCGCCGTTTACGCGTTCGTCATTGTCGGCCTGCCGCTGGCGGTGGCGGTGATGGGCCTCGTGGTCTGGACGCGCCGAAGAAAATGATGAAATCCATTTCTGTTGTCATTCTGAGCGAAGCGAAGAACCTCTGTATCATTCGCCTGCCGGTGAGCGAGGCAGCAGAGGCCCTTCGCCTTGCCCAGGGTGACAAACTGGAACGAACATGAAATCGCGCGCGACATTGATTCTGGTTGCTCTTGTGGTCATTGTTGGCCTCATTGTCGTTTGGGATCACTACAAAGGCACTTCCACCGAAGAAGCAGCAGAGAAGGGGAAGCACATCCTCAGCTTCAAATCCGACGACGTGACGCGGCTTGAATTGGCCCACACCAACCAGACCATCGTTCTCGAGAAGTCGGGCGACAAATGGGACATCAAAAAGCCATTGTCCGTGCCTGCTGATGGCGGCGCGGTGAATTCGATTCTTTCCGATCTGGAGTTCGCGGACCGCGATCGCACGCTGTCTGAAAAGGAATTGAAGGACGTGAATCCAGCCGACTTCGGTCTCGATCATCCCCGGATTCGCGTCACGCTGCAGGGCAAAAAAGGGCCGATGACCCTGCTGGTCGGCAGGGAGACGCCGACCAAAGACGCAGTCTATGTTCAGTTGCAGGGCCAAAAGCAGATTGACATCACGCCAAAATCCCTGCTCGACCGGCTGAATACAAGTTTGGACACCCTGCGGAGCCACGTGGCGGTGGAGTTCACACCCTCCGCCGCCACGCGGCTGGAACTGAAGAGCGTTGATCGCGTGATCGAGCTTGCCAAGACCGCTGCGAAGACAAACGCCGAGCCGCGCTGGGCAATCATCCGCCCGTTGGCGGCGCGCGCCGACCAGGGCAGAGTGAGCGAGTTGCTCACCGATCTCAGCGATTTGCGAATCCAGGATTTCCTCAGCGAAGATCCGAAGGACGTGCACACCTACCAACTCGAAGATCCTGAACGCGAGGTGACAGCCTGGACAGGTGATGTCGGGAATACCTTGCTGATTGGCCACGCGCTCACCAACGATCCGACCAAAGTCTACGCCAAACTGAAGAGTGCGGACTCCATCTTCACGGTTTCCACAGAGCAGGCGAAGAAGTTTGCGATCCAGATCAACGACCTGCGCGATCCGCATGTCCTGGCGTTCTCACAACCCGATGTCTTCGGGATCGATCTGCTTCAGGGCACCAACACAGTCTCGATCGAGCGCGGCGATAAAGGATGGAAGGTGGCCGGAGCGACTCCAATGCCTGCTGAGGAATCGATTGTCGAGCAGACGCTCAAAGGTCTCAGCGATCTGACCGTCAAACGATTCGCTGCCGACGTCGCAATCGATTTGGACAAATTCGGTCTCGCCGCTCCGATGGCTGCGGTCACGCTCCGCGGCGAAGGAACGAACGCGATTGCACAATTGCTCATCGGCGGCTTGGACGATTCACACACGCTGCGCTACGTCAAGCGCGCCGACGAACCGTTCATCTACGGGGTGGAATCCAACGCCCTCGAATGGCTGCCCGCAAACGCCCTCGCCGTCCGCGCGCGTCGGCTCGCCGAGATTCAGCCGGAGCAGATCAAGAAACTGACCATTCAAAAAGGATCGAGCCGCGCCATCCTGGAGCGCGATGCGCAGAACAAATGGCGGCTGGTTGAACCGGCGCAGGGTGTGCTGGACAGCGACTCCCTGCAGCGGTTGCTCGAAACTGTCGCGCAATTATCGGCGGAGAAATTCCTTAGCGAAGGGCGCGATAACCTCGCCGAGTACGGGCTTGATACGCCTGAATTCACTTTGGCTGCGCAGACCGGCGACAAGACGTACACCATCGCTTTGGGAAAACCGCTTGACGGTGGGCTGCAATACGCTCTCTGGAGCGACCCGCCGCTGGTGTTTACCGTTGCGACGGCAGAGCTTGGTCCGATTACCAAACAGATCGTGACAACAATGCCCGGCGCTGCTGCTTCCACCCCGACCAACACACCCCATGCCGCCGAAGTTGCCACGCCGTCCGTGGCGGCTGTGTCGCCAACAAACGCAGTTCCCGCGGCCACGAATGTCGCGCCCGTAACGACGCCTCTTCGGTAGACACGCTCCGGTTCCCAACCGAAGGCAAGTGGGTGTTCTAAGTTTTAAGCGGGGAAATGTATTGCACTTCTTGAAGCGCCAGGGCTTGCTCACACCGTGACCGCCGCCGCGACTCCCACGTGGCCAACGCGACAGGACCAGAATCAGTTTGAATTCCAACACGCTGCTCTCAGTCCAACGTGAAGACTGAAGGTGATTAACAGCGTTGACGCGCCCTGGCGACACAGTTTAAGAATGCCCGCAGTGAAGTCATTTGTAAAATTTGCAGGTCGGTTGTCGTTCTTGTTGTTGCTGGCGGCAATCGGCTATTTGATCTATCTCGGCGTCTATGGTTTTCCGCCATTCCTGAAGGATTTCGTTATCGGTCAGTTCGCGCGCTCGGGTTACGCAATTCAGTTCAGCTCCATTCGGCTCGACTGGTTGCGCGGTGTGATTGCGACGGACACAGTGTTGGCAGACGCAAAGGCGCCCGAACAGACGCTGGCGCGCATCGACGAGGTGCAATTGCACTGGAACTGGCAGAGGCTGATCCACAAGCAAAACGCGATCGACGCCCTGCATATTGCCAACGCGACCATCTCCGTGCCGACTCCATCGGATGAGATCGGGCCGCAGCAATTCACCGCTTCCAGTGCATATGCCACCCTCCGCATCGAGGACGACGGCACGATCCAGATCGACCAGCTCACGGGCGTTTACTGTGGGATCGCCTTGCACGTCACCGGCCGGATCAAACCACGCGCCGCAGCCGCGGTGGCTCCCAAGAAGCCCGAGGCCGGTCCAGGGCGATTCACGTTTGTGACCAAAGCGTTGCGCGAGTTGAACAGTTTGCAGATCACGAAGCCGCCGCAGCTTGATCTGAATTTCGACCTCGATCTGGGGCAGCCGCTCATGGGGCAGATGAAAGCTCGTCTGGTGGCCTCGAATTTCGGCTATCGCAAACTGGAGATCGGGTCGGCGTCGGTGGACGTGCAGATGCACGAGGGCGCAATCGAGATCGCCGAGTGTCTTATGAAAATCGGCAACGGTGAAATCTCCGTCAACGGCCGGTATGACATTGCCGAAGGACGATTCGATCTGCGCTTCAACAGCACCATCGATCCCACGACGCTCGCCGTTGCCCTGCCGCCCGAGGCCGCCAGGGTGCTCAGCGAGATCCACTTTCGCGAGAATCCAACAATCTCCGCGCGCTACACGTTGTCGCCGGAGACGGGCACTCTCCCGCAATTGCAGGGCGTGGTGGAGACGGGCGCCTTGGATATCCGCGACGTGAGATTTCGCTCCATCAAATTTAGCTTCGCCAACCAAGGGCCTGAGGTGAAAATCTTGGACGCGACGGTTGTGACTCCCGAAGGACATTTGACCGGGCATGGCCAATATCACATTGAGAGCAGCGATTTCAGTTACGAATTCGACAGCACGCTCGACCCGCGCAAGCTGTTGTCGCTGATGACGCCGCGGATGCAGCAGATTGTCGAGCCGAGTTGGTTCGAGACGCCGCCGCACATCGTCGCCAGCGTGACCGGTGATTTCGTTGATCCCGATGCCTTCGCGTATGACGCGCAGGTGACGGCGCGGCGGTGCAGCTACCGCGGTGTCGGGTTGAACCGCGCCTCCGGACACTTGCGGTTGCTGCATGGCAATCTGGACGTGCAGAGCCTGCTGTTGGGGCGCAACGAGGGCGAGTTGCGCGGTACGTTGCTGGCAGACTTCAACAATCACCAAGTCAGCTTCGACTTGGAGACAACGGCGAACCCGACGGAGATGGCGCCGTTGCTCGGACCGGAAGCCGCATCGGTGATGCATCCTTATCGGTTCGGCCCGCGAACACAAGCCACGACGCGCGGGATGATCGATTTTGTAAACCCGACCAACACGGCGTGGATGGCTCAGGTCGCGAATGACGGATTTTCGTACTGGAAATTTACTGCTGATCGCGCACAGGCGAATCTGATCTTCACCAACAACATCCTGCGCATCTCCGACTTCGATGCGGATTTCTACGGCGGGAAGCTGCGCGGACAAGCGGTGTTCGCGCTGACCAACTCTGTGGACTACCGGTTTGATTTCAATGCCGAGCGTTGTGACGTGCAGGCCATGCTCACGGCGGTGCACCCAGAAAAGAAGAGCCGCGTCACGGGAACGCTCAGCGGGCGCATGAACTTGAGCGGGCAGGGAAGTGATCTGGGCACATTGCGCGGCAACGGCAATCTGGAGATCACCGACGGCGTGCTCTGGGAAGCGCCATTGTTCGGCATTTTCTCGCAGATTCTCGGCAACACAAAGGCCACAAACGCGAAAGCCACATTCACCATCGCTGATCAAGCCGTGGTCACCGATGATTTGGAGATTAAGGCAGACCCATTCACGGCCACCAGCCAAGGCAAGGTCGGATTCAACGGGAGCCTCGACTTCCGCGTGAAGGCGCAGTTTTTGCGCGCGTGGCCCGGCATCAACATTCTCTCGGCCATCCTCGGACAAATCCTCGAATACAAAGTCGGCGGCACGATCGACAAGCCGAACTATCGTGCGATTCGCCTGCCAAAGGAATTGCTGCCGCACGAGTGATCCCGCTTCGTTTGACAAGCGTTCAGCCGCTGGCTAGGCTCGGAGCGATGCGCGTCGAACTCATCAACACCGGCAGCGAACTGCTTCTTGGCTTCACCGTCAATTCGCACCTGAACTACATCGCGCGCAAACTTTTCGGCATTGGGCGGCGGCTAAATCGCCAAACCACAGTCGGCGACGACCGCGCCGAGATGCGCGCCGTCGTTGCCGAAGCGCTCCAGCGCAGCGACGTGATCATCATCACCGGCGGACTCGGCCCGACCGCAGACGATTTCACGCGCAATGTTGTCGCCGAATTGCTCGGTCGCAAGCTCGCGCACGACGAGGCGGTGGCGGCGCATATCGGCGAGCGGATGCGCAAACGCGGAATCAAACTTCCGGATTCGATCTATGTTCAGGCGCTTGTGCCGGAAGGCGCGCAGGTTTTGCTCAACGCCAACGGCACCGCACCGGGGCTTGCGATTGAACACGAGAGTAAACTCGTCCTTCTCCTTCCCGGCCCCCCGCGCGAACTCGAACCGATGTTCGAAAACCAAGTGCTTCCGTTGCTCCATAAACGCGTCGGCGCACAAGCCAGACCCGATTGCCGCGTCTTCGAAGTCGTAGGTTTGGCGGAGTCGCTCGTCGAGGAAAAGGTTGCCCCGGTGCTGGCCGATCTCGCCGGGATTGAATTGGGCTATTGCGCCCGAATGGGCGAAGTCGAGGTGCGCATCCTCTCAAATCTCAAATCCGTTGCCGACGAAGCGGAGCGACGAATTCGCACGGCGCTCGGCGATCATATCTTCGGCATGGGCGAAGACCGATTGGAAGGGGTAGTCGTCGGAAAACTGATCGCGGCGCGCAAGACGATTGCAGTTGCCGAATCGTGCACCGGTGGGTTGATCGCCAACCGCATCACTAACGTCAGCGGCTCCAGCGAGGTGTTCATCAATGGACTCGTCGCGTATTCGAACGAGTCGAAAGTGCGCTTGCTTGGCGTCAGCGAGGCTACGCTCGAACGGCACGGTGCGGTCAGCGAAGAGGTCGCTCGGGAAATGGCCGAAGGCGTGCGAGCGCGCAGCAAAACCGATTTGGCCCTCAGCACTACTGGCATCGCTGGTCCGGCGGGCGGCACGCCAGAGAAACCAGTCGGCTTGGTGTACATCGGTTTTGCGACCAGCAAAGAGACCGTCGTGCAGCGACACATGTTTCTATTCGACCGCGAAACCTTCAAATTCTTCGCCTCACAGATCGCCCTGGACTTGGTGCGGTGGGAACTGCTGTAGGTCTTTGGAGTGCCGTGGCTCGACACCGCTGTCGCTCGCGTGGTTCAAGGCTGCGTCAAGCCGCAGCACTCCAAGCGAAGACGTGACATTGAGGATCAGCCTGTCTATTCTGTTCTGAAAAGTTGTGATCAGGGCCTTCATTGCCGTTGATATTCCCGACGACATCCGCGCCGCAGTTGCCGACGCGCAGGCGCGACTGAAACGGGCGCATGTCGCGGTAAAAGTGTCGTGGACAAAGATCGACAACGTTCATCTTACGCTCCAGTTTCTCGGTCACGTCGAGGAGACGACGATTGAGCGGATTTCACAGGCCCTGGCCGCGTTGGCAAAGCAACACACGGCGTTCGACATTCCGGTCCGTGGCGCGGGAGCGTTCCCGAACGAAAGGAGTCCGCGTGTGTTGTGGGTCGCTTGCGATGACGCTGAAGGAAAGCTGAAGACGCTGGCGCGCGCAGTGCAATCGGAGATGCAGCAATTCGGGTTCGAGCCTGAGCATCGCGAGTTTTCGGCGCACCTGACGCTGGGCCGGGTCAAATTCCCGAAGCCCGACGATGCGTTGACAAGGGCACTGGATTCCATTAGAGATGAGGCCTTCGGCATGATGCGAGTGGAAGCCATTCACCTGTTCCAAAGCCAGTTGCATCCCGAAGGATCGATTTACAGCAAGTTGTCGTCGCACGAGTTGAAAACGATGTAGGCCGACTCTGTGAGTTGCCCCGAAAACTTTCGGGGTTCGCAGAAGCGGCCTACAACAAAACGTCAGAGGAGACTTTCACCATGCCGGCCAAAGTTGAAACGAAGGAAAAGGAATCAACCAAGCAATCGCTCGCGAGGGACAAGAACCTTCAGGCGGCGGTTGCCGCGATTGAAAAACAATTTGGCGCCGGCTCGATCATGCGCCTCGGCGATGAGACGGCCCGCGTCGATATCCCCGTGATTTCGACGGGCGCGCTGTCGCTCGACCTGGCGCTCGGGGTGGGCGGCGTGCCGCGGGGACGCGTGGTGGAGATTTTTGGTCCCGAAAGCAGCGGCAAGACGACATTGTGTTTGAGCATCATCGCGAGCGCGCAACGCGCCGGCGGCTTGGCGGCGTTCGTGGATGCCGAGCATGCGGTCGATCCGTCCTACGCCAAACGCATCGGAGTGAATCTTGACGATCTCCTGATCAGCCAGCCCGACAGCGGCGAGGAAGCGTTGACGATCACCGAGACGCTGATCCGCAGCAACGCCGTGGACGTGATCGTCGTGGACTCGGTGGCGGCGCTGGTGCCGCGGGCGGAACTGGAAGGTCAGATGGGCGATGCGACGGTCGGCGCGCAGGCGCGGTTGATGAGTCAAGCGATGCGCAAGCTCACCGCCGCGATTCACAGGTCGAAGACCTGCTGCATTTTTACCAATCAGATCCGCGAAAAGATCGGCGTCATGTTCGGCAATCCCGAGACGACGCCCGGCGGGCGCGCGCTGAAGTTTTACACCAGCGTGCGCATCGACATGCGCCGTATCAACATCATCAAGGACAGTATGGGCAAAGTGATCGGCAGCCATGTCCGCGCCAAGGTCGTGAAGAACAAGGTTGCGCCGCCGTTCTGCGAATCCGAGTTCGACATCATGTACGATGTTGGGATCGCCAAGGAAGGCTCTGTCATCGATGTAGCGACCGATCTCGGCGTATTGGAACGCAAAGGCTCGTGGCTCGCGTTCGACGGCCAGCAGATCGGCCAGGGCCGCGAAGCCGCCAAGGATTTTCTGCGCGAGAACTCCAAGATGCTCGATCAAATCATCGCCGCGGTCAAGGCGAAGGTCGCGGCAGGGGCGCTCGTGGGCAAGCGGATCGGCGGCGCGGCGGCGGAGTAGTCGTCCGTCTCGGCGGATCGAGGTACGCAGTAGCGTACCCTACAGGCGGCGCGTAGGGCACGCTACTGCGTGCCACATTGTAACTTGCAGCTGAAAGAGCGGCGACTTCCCCGAATTACACTTCGCTCAAAATGGCAAAACTGCTAGATTAGCCCCATGATGACATCCGCCGAGATTCGCCAGAGCTTTCTGGATTTCTTCAAGTCGAAGCAGCACACGATTGTGCCGTCGTCGTCGCTGCTGCCTGACGCGCCGAACCTGCTGTTCACCAACGCCGGCATGAACCAGTTCGTGCCGATCTTCCTCGGCCAGGCCAAGCCGCAGTGGAATCCAGCGCGCGCGGCCGACACGCAGAAGTGCATCCGCGCCGGCGGCAAACACAACGACCTCGAAGACGTCGGACTCGACACCTATCATCACACGTTCTTCGAGATGCTTGGCAACTGGTCGTTCGGGGACTATTTCAAAAGCGAAGCAATCGACTGGGCCTGGGAACTTCTCGTCAACGTCTGGAAGTTTCCGAAGGAGCGGCTCTATGCCACGTACTTCGGTGGGGACGACAAAACGCCTGAAGACAAAGAAGCCAAAGAACATTGGCTGCGTTATCTGCCGGCCGACCATGTCCTTCCGGGCGACCGCAAAGACAATTTCTGGATGATGGGCGATACCGGCCCGTGCGGTCCGTGCAGCGAGATTCACGTTGATTTGCGCCCAAACATTGGGGGGTTGGTGGAACAGGCCTCCGTGCCTGTTGGGAATGGAGCACAGGCAGAGACGCCTGTGCCACTAGGATCAAGCTTGGTCAACGCTGGGACACCGCAGTGCATCGAAATCTGGAATCTCGTCTTCATCCAGTTCAACGCGAATGCCGACCCCGACAACTCGTTGTCGGAGCTGCCCGCGAAGCACGTGGACACCGGCATGGGCTTCGAGCGCGTCTGCGGCATCATCCAATGCACCGACGGCTTCAAAGATTTCACGCGCACGATTTCCAATTACGAAAGCGACGTGTTTACGCCAATCTTCCGAGAACTGGAGAAACTCAGCGGGAAGAAACACACCTCGACGTTGCCACGGGATAGTAGCGCGGGCGTCTCGCCCGTTTTTGACCGTGAGGGGATGAACGACACGGCCGGGACGGCCGCGCTACTTGACCAAATCAAAACTGACATCGCCTTCCGCGTCATCGCCGACCACATCCGCTGTCTCAGCTTCGCCATCGCCGATGGCATTCTGCCGTCAAACGAAGGTCGTGGCTACGTTCTGCGCCGCATCCTGCGACGCGCTGTCCGTTACGGTCGGAATCTCGACTTCCACGAGCCGTTCTTCTACAAACTCGCGGACGTTGTGGCGGACAATTTCGGCGACGTGTTCCCCGAAGTGCGCCGCAACAAAGCGAAGATTCAGCAAACGATCAAAGCTGAGGAGGAGAGCTTCAATCGTACACTTGACCGCGGAATCGATCAGTTTGGGGCAATTATCGATCTTCATCACGACCTGAGGGATCTAAAACTAGAGAAAGTGTTTCCAGGAGATAAAGCCTTTGAACTTTATGACACTTACGGTTTTCCGCTCGACCTCACCGAACTCATGGCACGTGAGCACGGTTTGACAGTTGACGTTGCTGGGTTTGAGAAGTCGATGGAAGAGCAGCGCAGACGCGCACGTGAAGACTACGGCAAGAAGAAGACCGCAATTAAGGTGGTTGTAGAGAATCAGAATCTCTCTCCAACCATCTTTCTCGGTTACGACAACCTTGAAGCTGAGACGGTTGTTCAAATCGTGATGGTCGGCGATAAACCGTCGGAGTTCGACGTCGTTATCGATCGAACGCCGTTCTATGCGGAGATGGGTGGGCAGATCGGGGATACCGGAGTGATCCATGTGCCGGGGCACGACCGGACGGAAATCGGCAAACTGCAGGTGCTCGACACGCAGAAGCAAGGCAAGGTGCACGTGCACCGCGCCAAGCTGGTGAGCGGTCGCGCGCCGGAAGTCGGCGAAGCGGTACGGGTGGCGGTGGACGCTGCGCGGCGGGCCAACATCCAGCGCCATCACACGGCAACGCATCTGTTCCATTTGGCGTTGCAGGAAGTGGTCAGCCGCGATGCACGACAGCGCGGGTCGCTGGTTGCCCCTGATCATTTTCGTTTCGATTTCAACCATCCCGAGCGGCTGACGGAGCAGCAGATTGCCGACATCGAGCGGCTGGTCAACGAGCGGATAAAGGAGAACGCCCTGGTATCCTGGATCGAGGTGCCCTACGCGGAAATCAAGAAGCATCCGCAGATCCGCCAGTTCTTTGGCGAGAAATACGGCGATGTGGTACGCGTGCTGCAGGTAGGCGGTCATCCGGGCAAGCTGGATGGGTTTTCTATGGAGTTGTGCGGGGGGACGCACGTGCGGAACACGGGCGACATCGGCCTGTTCAAGATTGCGCGCGAGTCGGCGATTGCAGCGGGCGTCCGCCGTGTCGAAGCGGTGTGCGGACAATTCGCGTTGGAGTACATCGAGAAAACCAGATCGCGCCAGCAAGCCGAGGCTGAAAAGGAGAAGGCACGGGAGCGGCAAAAGGAAGAAGACAGGAGACAGAAGTCAGAAGCCAGAAGTAGGGCAACGGAGATTGCAGAGCGGCTTCTCGCAGAGACGCAGAGACACGGAGACATCAATCTCGTTGTCGGCAACCTCGGCGAGGCAAATGCAGAATTGTTGCGCGCGGTCGTGGACGTGCTCAAGTCGAAGCTCCAGAGCGGTGTGGTCGTCCTCGGCGGCGTCGAATCGCAGGCAGGGACGCCTGCGCCACCGGGCAAGGTTTCGTTGATTTGCCACGTCACGCCCGACCTCGTGAAACAGGGCAAGCACGCCGGCAAAATCGTTGGCGAACTGGCCAAACTCTGCGGCGGCGGCGGTGGCGGTCGGCCCGATCTGGCGCAGGCGGGCGGCAAACAGCCCGAAAAGCTGGCCGAGGCGCTCGCGGCGGTGCCGCGAATTGCCGGGGTGTAGTTCTTGCAACCCTCACCCTGACCCTCTCCCTTGGACGACAAGGGAGAGGGGACACGTACACGTCTCCTCGCCCCGCCGTGCGGGGAGAGGATTAAGGTGAGGGGCAGTCGTTGCTTGCTCCGGCACGCCCTGCGCCGTATCATCCGTCCCATGCTCGACATCAAACTGATTCGGGAGAAACCGGATTTCGTCCGCCAACGCCTTGCCTCGTGCGGGCGAGGCGATGAGGCACGTCTCGACGAGATTCTTAGCGTTGACGGTCAGATTCGCGACTGGAAAAGCAAGGGCGACAACTTGAAAGCCGAGCGTAACCGTCTGAGCAAAGAGATCGGCTTGCTCAAAGCTAAAGGTCAGGAGACCGAGGCTCTCATGGCCTGTGTGAGAAAAGTAAACGAGGGTATATCGGAAGCAGATGCTCACGTAATGGCAGGGGAAGAAATATTGAAGAGATTCCTTTTGGAAACTCCGAACCTTCCTCACGAATCGGTTCCCATCGGCAAGGATTCGGCGGACAATCCCGAGGTGCGGAAATGGGGCGAGCCGCCGAAGTTCGCGTTCCAACAGAAGCCGCACTGGGAGATCGGCGAGAAGCTCGGCATTCTCGATTTCGCCCGGGCAACGAAGATTTCGGGCACCGGTTTTATTTTGTACAAGGGCGCCGGCGCGCGATTGGAACGCGGGCTGATCAACTTTTTGCTCGACCTGCACACGCGCGAGCACGGCTTCACGGAAGTGTTTCCGCCGTTCCTCGTCAATCGCAATGCAATGATCGGCACGGGGCAATTGCCGAAATTCGAGGAAGACATGTACCGGCTGCGCGACGACGAGTTGTATCTTGCGCCGACTGCCGAGGTGCCGGTCGCAAACATTCATCGCGAGGAGATTCTGCGCGAGGATCAGTTGCCGATTTACTACTGCGCGTACACGCCGTGTTTCCGTCGTGAAGCAGGCGCGGCGGGTAAGGAAACTCGCGGGATGATCCGGGTCCACCAGTTCGACAAGGTCGAGATGATCAAGTACACGAAGCCCGAGACCAGCTACGACGAATTGGAGAAGATGGTGGCCAACGCGGAGCGCGTGCTGCAGTTACTAGGTCTGCATTATCGGGTGGTGCTGCTCTGCACGGGCGACATGGGATTCGCCAGCGCGAAGACGTACGACATCGAGGTGTGGGCACCGGGTCAGAACGCTTACCTTGAGGTATCGAGTTGCTCCAACTGCGAGGATTTTCAGGCGCGCCGAGCGAATATCAAGTTTAAGGGCGCTGATGGCAAGAATCGGTTCGTTCACATTTTGAACGGCAGCGGCACCGCACTGGCGCGGCTGTACGTCGCGCTGTTGGAAACTTATCAGCAACCCGATGGCAGCGTAAAGTTGCCGGAGGTGCTCGCGCCTTATATGGGAGGCGTGACGGAGATACGCTCGCCCTGATTTGTCATTCTGAGCGAAGCGAAGAACCTCTGAATGGCTGGCGGTTGCGAGGCCCTTCGCTCCGCTCAGGGTGACAATGTTGGAAAAAGCACGAACGGCACTGGTACACTTGCTCGCCCCCGGCGAGCCACTTCTATGCGGCGTCTCCGGCGGACCGGACTCGATTGCGCTGCTCGACGCGCTCGTTCAGTCGGGCTGGCGGCCACACGTCTGTCATCTGAATCACAAACTGCGCGGCGCGGACAGTGATGCCGACGCAGAATTCGTGCGCGAAATCGCGGGCCATTACGGTTTGCCGTCCACGATTGAAGCGCGGGCGGTCGAGAGCGACGAGGACGCGGCGCGGCGCGCGCGGCACGAATTTTTCTCCGATGTCGCCCGGCGCTCGGGGATCGACAAGCTCGCGTTGGCACACACGGCGGACGATCAGGTGGAGACGTTCTTGCTGCGATTGGTGCGCGGCGCGGGCGCGCCGGGATTGATCGGTATCTGGCCGGAGCGGCAGATCGGCGCGCTGCGCGTGATTCGTCCGCTGCTGGCCATTTCGCGCCCCGAAGTGTTGGAATATCTCAAAGGGCGCGGCTTGCGCTATCGCGTGGATGCGACGAACGCTGACGCGCGTTTCACGCGCAACCGGATCCGTCACGAACTGCTGCCGCTGCTCGAACGGGAATTCAATCCTGCGATCCGCGGCGTGTTGCTGCGGACGGCGGAAATCTTGCGGGACGAGGATTCTTACCTGACGCAGCACGTCATGGAAGCATTTTATTCGGCGGCTTGCCGGGATGATTCGCTGAACGTCAAGACATTGGCCGGTTGTCCGGTGGCCGTGCAACGGCGCGTGCTGCTGGTCTGGCTTGGAGGCGAGGAGGAAACCGGGCCGCAGTTGTCGTTCGATCACATCGAGGCCGTGCGGGAACTTGCAGTGGCGGAGCGCCCAAGCGCCGAGGTACATTTGCCAGACGATGTCATCGTGTACCGCGAGTACGACGAATTGAAGAAGGCGCGGCGGGAAGAATTGGAGCCGGTGCGGGGGGCGTGGCCTATGAACTTTGACGGCGAAACGACAATCCGGGAACTGGGTGTGAGATTCGTTGCGGAGTGCGCTCCGAGCACCCTCGGGACGTTTTCAGGGAAGCGGCAAGGCGGTGTCGAGCCACCGCACTCCAAAGAGGAGGCGTTCGATGCGGACGCGCTTGGCGACAAACCGTTCGTGCGCACGTGGCAGGACGGGGACCGGTTTCAGCCGCTCGGCATGAGCAGTGAAAAGAAACTGCAGGATTTCTTTGTGGACGAAAAAGTGCCGCGGCTCCAGCGTGGTCGCGTGCCGCTGCTCTGCGCTTTCGACGGACGCATCGCTTGGGTTGCAGGCCACCGCATCGCCGAGCCGTTCAAAGTGACTCAGCAGACCCAGCGCGTGTTGTGGGTGCGCGCGGCAAGATTGTAGCTGCGAATCGCATTCGCGGCCACAAGGCAGGTTTTTTCGGGGTTGACAAGTCATGCCTTGGGCGGGTATTGGCAGCGTGAATGGCGGCCAACCACAAGAACAATCACAGAAACAGCCACAAGAATAATCTGCGGCATGTTCGGGTTGATCTGGGGGAGCGCAGCTACGACATTGTGATCGGCGGCGGTCTGTTGGCGCGCCTCCCTGAGTTTCTTCGCCCGCTCAAATTGGGCAAGCGCGGCGTCATCATCACAGACATGCAGGTCGGCCGGCTGTACGCGAAACCGGTTCGCGAGGCGCTGCGGGAGGGCGGATTCGAGACGGAGGTCCTGGATGTGCCCGCCGGCGAAGCCTCGAAATCGTTGCGTCAGGCGAATCGGTTGTTCGAGAAGCTTACGGCGTTCAGATTGGATCGCCAGTCGTTTGTGATCGCGTTGGGCGGCGGCGTGGTCGGAGACCTGGCGGGATTCGTCGCGGCGGCGTATTTGCGCGGGTTGTCGTTCGTGCAGGTGCCGACGACGTTGCTCGCACTAGTGGACAGCTCGGTGGGCGGCAAGGTGGGGGTGAACCTGCCCCAAGGGAAGAACCTCGTCGGCGCCTTCTACCAGCCGCGTCTTGTGCTGGCCGACATCGACACACTGCAGACTCTGCCCGAGCGCGAACTGCGCGCGGGCTTCGCGGAGGTGGTCAAACACGGCGCGATTTACGACGCCGAGTTCTTCGCGTGGCTGGAGCGCGAGTACGAGCGCGTGTTGAAACTTGATGCGGATGCGGTCACGCACGCAGTGCGTCGCTGCTGCGAGATCAAAGCCGAGATCGTTTCTGCTGACGAACGCGAGTCGGGGCTGCGCACGATTCTGAATTTTGGGCACACGATCGGCCATGCAATGGAGGCGCTGACGGAGTACGTCGGTCTGCTGCACGGCGAGGCGATTGCGATAGGGATGTGCTGCGTGGCCAACCTGTCGGTCAAGCGCGCGGGATTCGACCCCGCGGAGGCGGAACGGCTAAAAACGCTGATCGCCTTGAGCGGGTTGCCGACGCGGCTGGGAGAACGATTTACACGCGACGGACTCCTGACCGCGATGCGCTTGGACAAGAAAGCGCGCGAAGGGAAGCTGCGGTTCGTGCTGTTGAAACGGTTGGGGGAGGCCATTGTCTCCGATGCGGTGACCGATGCGGACATTGAGGAGACGTTGAATGTCTGCCGTTGATGAAACGATTGTGCGCGAGTATTTCGAGTCGCACGAGTTTCTGGTGTGCCAGCGGCGCAAGTACATCGTGCAGGCGCGCCAGAAGATGGCGCACGAAGAGGTGGACCTTGTCGTGCTGAACCCACGCGCCGTGGCCGGCGGCGAGCCGTTGGAGTTTGAGATCGCTTCGGAGTCGCTCAACCGGGTGGCGCGCGCGGTGGTGGCCGTGAAGGGCTGGCACACGGAAGTATTCGCCCCGGGCGTGCTGGCACATCAGCCAAAGATTTTCGGGTTTGTCGAGAAAGGCGTGCTCGACAAGGCGGCGCGGCTCGTGGGCGGCGAGGGGCTTTTGAAAATCCTGGTCGTGCCCGGACTGCCGCGCAACGCGAAGCTGCGGCAGCAGAGCATCGAGGTGTTGCGCGCGAAAGGCGTGGACGGCGTGATCTCGTTCCGTTCGATCCTTCAGGAACTCATCGCCAGCGTACACACCAACCGCAACTACCAGAAGTCCGACCTTCTCCAAATCCTGCGGTTGCTGAAAAACTACGACCTGCTCAAAGAACCGCAACTCGAACTGAAGCTCAAACCCAAGAGCCGCAAGAAGTGACTTCCCGCGAGGCTTACATCGCTCTCAATATGGTTGATGGCGTCGGGCCGATTCGCGTTCGCGCGCTGCTGGAGCGATTCGGCGAGCCGCAGGCAATTTTGTCGGCGTCGCGCGGGGAGTTGATGCGGGTGGACGGTGTCGGCGAAGAAGTGGCGCGCTGCATCACGAGTTGGCGCGAGAGCATTGACCTCGATGCGGAGTTGGCCCGCATTGAAAAGTCCGGCGTGCGCGTGGTGATGCGCGACGACGCGGAGTATCCGAAGAACCTGCGCGAGATTTACGATCCGCCGTTGGTGTTGTACGTCAAAGGCGCGCTCCGCGAGAACGAGCGGATGGCAATCGCGATTGTCGGGTCGCGGCGGACGACGTTGTACGGGCAGGAAATGTCGCGGAAGCTGGCGTATCAACTGGCGCGGCTCGGCGTGACGGTGGTGAGCGGATTGGCGCGCGGCATCGACACGGCGGCGCACAAAGGCGCGTTGCAGGCGAAGGGGCGGACGGTGGCGGTGATCGGCTGCGGCATTGACGTCGTGTATCCGCCCGAGAATAAGAAGCTGGCGGATGAGATCGTCGAAAAAGGCGGCGCGGTGGTGACGGAGTTTCCTTTCGGCGTGAAGCCCGACAGGCAAAACTTTCCAATGCGCAACCGCATCATCAGCGGTTGGTCATTGGGCGTGGTGGTGGTCGAGGCGAATCTGAAAAGCGGCGCGTTGATCACGGCGGCGCAAGCGGCGGAGCAGGGACGGCAGGTGTTTGCGGTGCCCGGTCGGGCCGATTCGATTTTGTCCAGAGGCACGAACAGATTGATCAAGGACGGCGCAAAACTGACCGAGGACGTGGAAGACGTTCTGACGGAGTTCGAGTACCTCCTGCCTCGCAAGCCAGAAAGCGCCGAGGCCGCCGAGCCGCGCAATGGAGGCACCGAAGCTGCTCTGAAGTTGTCGGAAACGGAGGCGAAAGTGATGGCATTGATCGGGCAAGAGGAGATTGCCATTGACGAGATCATCCGCGGCAGCGGTTTGACAAGCGCGGCGGTTTCCGCCACGTTGCTGGGACTGGAAATGAAGCGCATCGTCAGACAGTTGCCGGGCAAACTGTACGTTCGCCATCTCACTTCCGACTGATTGTTGCATGGGAAAAACACTCATCATCACCGAAAAACCGAGCGTGGCGCAGGACATTGCCAAGGCGCTCGGTGGATTCAAGAAGACGAAGGAATACTTCGAGAGCAAAGAGTATGTGCTTTCGTGGGCCGTTGGACACTTGTTCGAGTTGGCCGTGCCCGAATCCATGAAGGAACAGGACAAGTGGGCGCTCAACAAGCTGCCGATCATGCCGCCGCATTTCGATCTGAAACCGCAGGAGAAGACGGAGAGCCGCGTAAAAGTCCTCACGAAGTGGCTCGCCAGCAAGGAAGTCACTGAGGTCATCAACGCCTGCGATGCCGGTCGCGAAGGCGAACTCATTTTCCGTTACATCTACCAGTACGCAAAATCCGACAAACCGATTCGACGTCTCTGGTTGCAATCCATGACCACCGACGCGATTCGCGACGGCTTCGAGCACCTGCGCACGGGCGTGGAAATGCAGCCGCTTGCCGAGGCCGCGCGCAGCCGTAACGAAGCGGACTGGCTCGTCGGCATCAACGCCACGCGCGCATTCACGCTGCGGCTTATCGGCGGGAAGGGCAGCACGGTCACGTCCCTCGGTCGCGTGCAGACGCCGACGCTGGCAATCATCGTGGACCGCGAGAAGAAAATCGAGAGCTTCAAACCGCGCGATCTATGTGAAGTGTTTGCCAATTTCCGCGCTGCGGCAGGCGTTTATGCGGGACGGTGGTTCGATGAAGGTTTCAAGAAGGAGGAGGCCGAACTCGACCGCACCCGGCGGTTGCTCGCGCGGCTGGGGTTGAACGTCGCAGACGCCGAACAACGGCTTGGTGAGGAGCATGGTTCGCTCTGGGATGAACACCGCGGCGCGACGCGGCTATGGTTCCGCGAGATCGCCAGCGCTATCGGGAAGAAATGTTTCGACAAGCCCGGCATCGTTGAAGTCGAAGAGAAGAAACCGACGACGCAAGCGCCGCCACTGCTTTACGATCTCACCGCGCTCCAGCGCGAGGCGAACAATCGGTTCAGCTTTTCTGCGAAGCGCACCCTGCAAATCGCTCAGGCGCTCTACGAAAAACACAAGGCGATTACCTATCCGCGCACGGACTCGCGTTGTTTGCCGGAAGATTATGCGCCGACGGTGAAGAAGACGCTCAAGGCGCTTGGCGGATCCGCGTTGGGCGCGTTCGCATCGAAGGTTTTGGCGCAGGACTGGGTGCGACCGAACAAACGCATCTTCAACAACGCGAAGGTGAGCGATCACTTTGCGATCATTCCGACTGCCAATCCGCCATCCGGTTTGGATGGCGATGAGCAGGCGATCTACGATATGGTCGCCAAACGTTTCATCGCGATTTTTTATCCAGCGGCGCAATTTGAGGTGACCACGCGCATCACGCGCGTCGAGGGCGAGCCGTTCAAGACCGAAGGCAAGATTATGATCGTGCCGGGCTGGCTGGAAGTGTACGGCAAGGAGACTGAGAAGAATGGCGAGGCCACGCTGCCAGCCGTTCGGCAGGGCGAGCAAGTAACGACCGAGGGTGTGGAGGTCAAGGAAGACAAGACCAAGCCGCCGGCCCGTTACACGGAAGCTACGATTCTCAGCGCGATGGAAGGCGCGGGCAAACTGTTGGACGATGAAGAACTGGCCGAAGCGATGAAGGAACGCGGCCTCGGCACGCCTGCTACACGCGCGCAAATCATCGAAAACCTTGTCGCCGTGCGTTACCTGAATCGCCACGGCAAGGAACTGCAGCCCACGGCGAAGGCGATGCAAACCATCGGCCTGCTTAAGAATGTTGCTCCCGAACTGGTCAGCCCCGAACTCACGGGCGAATGGGAATTCAAGCTCCGTGAGATCGAACGCCAGCAGCTTGGGCGTGAGCAGTTCATGAAGGAGATCCGCGATCTCACGGCGCACATCGTGACGGGGGCGAAGAACTTTGTGCCCGACGAGCAGGTCGAGAACGCCGAGCCGTTCGGCGCGTGCCCGAAGTGCGGGCAGCCGCTTCAGGAGCGGTTCAAGACCTTCGAGTGCACGAACGACGACTGCGATTTTGTGGTCTGGAAAACGGTCGCGGGCCGCATGTTCAGTCGCGCCGAGGTCGAGACGCTGATCAAGGACCGCAAGATCGGGCCGCTCAGTGGATTTCGCAGCAAAGCCAACAGGCGATTCGACACGATCGTCAAGTTAAACGGCGAGTTCAAGGTGGAGTTCGATTTCGAGGCGACTACGGCTGCCACACTGACCGACATCAAGTGTGAGAATTGCGGCAAGCCGATGGCCGTGCGGTCGGGACGGCGCGGTGAGTTTCTGGCGTGCTCGGGTTATCCCGAATGCAAGACCACGCTGAATTTCCGTCGCGATGAAGCGGGGAAGGTCATTCCACTTCCGCGTGCACCGCAGCCGAAGATGCCCGAAGTGGACACCAAATGCGAGAAGTGCGGTTCGCCGATGGTGATCCGCATGAGCCGCCGCGGTCCGTTCCTCGCCTGTTCCGGTTACCCCAAGTGTAAGAATGCCAAACCGCTCCCCGAGGAACTGAAAGCAAAGCTTCCGGAAGCCCCGCCAAAACCCCCGCCTGTGATGACGGACGAGAAATGTGACAAGTGCGGCGCGCCTATGGTCAGACGCAGCGGCCGCTTCGGCGAGTTCCTTGGCTGCTCGGCCTACCCGAAGTGCAAGAACATCAAAAAACTTCAGCCAGCCACCGCGTGAGCGACGCGCTGGTCGAGCAGTTCCTCGATTACCTTCGCGCCGAGCGCGACGCGTCGCCTCTGACGCTGCGCAATTACAGCGCCGACATTCATGCGTTCCGCGGTTGGTTCGAGGAAAAATTCAAACATCCACCCGACTGGGCTCGCATCGACTCGTTTCACTTGCGCGGCTATCTCGTTTACCTCAGCAAAGGCCGCTATGACCGCGCCACGATCCACCTGAAAATGTCCGCATTGCGGAGTTTCTACCGCTGGCTCGTGCGCGCCGAGCGCGTCAAAGACAACCCGCTCATCGGTCTCACGCTGCCGAAGAAGCACCGCAAACTCCCGAAGTTTCTCACCGTGCAACAGATCGAGGCGCTGCTGGATGCGCCGTTGAAATCTGAAACACATCGGCGCGCCCGGGGGTCGCGCCCTACCGACGACTTCTCAGCTTGGCGCGACAAGGCCATTCTCGAAACCTTCTACAGCGCGGGCTTGCGCATCCACGAACTGGTCCAGCTCAACGACGACGACGTCGATTTGCTCGGCGAAGTCGTCCGCGTCCGCGGCAAAGGCAAGAAGGAGCGGCTCGCACCGCTCGGCGGTCCGGCAGTCGAGACGTTGCAGAAGTACCTGGAACTGCGCGGGCGAAGTTTACGCGGTCCGCTCTTCGTCAACAGGTTCGGCGGTCGCATGACCGCGCGCAGCGTGCAGCGGATGCTGAAGAAATATTTGCTCGCCGTCGGACTCGACCCGTCACTTACGCCACACAAGCTGCGTCACAGTTTCGCCACGCACATGCTCGACGCCGGTGCCGACCTGCGCAGCGTCCAGGAACTCCTCGGCCATGCCAACCTCTCCACCACGCAGATCTACACGCACATCACGCCCGAACGCCTCAAGAAGGTATATGAGAAGGCGCACCCAAGAGCGTAAGGGCGCCTAATAGAATCTTGAAATGATGATCTATAAGCTGTGGGAGCGACCGCGTAGAACGTGGTGAACATTCTTGTCGCGACCGGTCGGGGCAAGCCGCCGGTGCGCAAAAGCTCCCGCCTGCGCGAAGCCCGCTTCGGCGGGCGAAGGCAGGGCGGCGGCACCACGGCCCCTCCTACAAACCAACTACTTCGCGCACGGTAGGTTCTGCCAGACGCTCCAAGCCCGTGCACTGAGACAGTTGTCCACACGCCCACCGCCGTTGCCGTGACTGCGGACAGAATCGCCTCGTCACAGCTTTTCGTCGGATACCTCAGATACTGATGTATCCCCGACACTACGACGGATATATCGCCAGGCGATATATGAGGGAAGGTCGCAGCGGAGGTGAGGAACGGAAGCGTTACCTTCCAGCGCGGAGGAGAAACACCAAGGACACCGTTGCAGTTTCGGCATGTACCCCCTTTCAACATGAGCGGAGCGGAACCCTCGCGAGTTCCGCTCCGACTCCGAGTTGTGCGCGGTTGATGAACAGGCGGGTTAGATTCCGCCGTCAACCTGCCATCGGCCTGCCGGATTGTCCTTTCTCACGGCCATGTTCCACTTCTTGGTTTGTGAAGCACGGCACTTCACAAACCAGGCTGATTGCTCCGCCGACCAAGTGGCTTCGCCCGCCTCCATGACCGGCATCAGTTTATGCACGTCCATGCCCTGCTTCTCCGCCGCCTCAACTTGTCTTTTGGTTTGCTCGACGTCTGATTCCGACGTGAACTTGCGCATTTCGACCCAGTCCAGTTTTGACTGGGCATGGAAGTAGGCTTGCACTGCTTCCGTGGGTGTCAGCCGGGCATAGGCATCGTTGTTGGTCAGGATTTCCGGCTCGCTGGACCATTTAAAGTCCTGTTGCAGCCGCAGTTTGCTGTCATAAAATCCCGTTAACACGCACCGTTTTGCCGGGTTGGCGTTGGACACCCGCACATTGAATTCTTGTGGTCGAAGTTTGATTTCGTAGGGGACAAACCGGCCGCTGTAAGCTTTGGAAGTGAAGGATTCACCGAGGCTGACGATCTCGAGACCACCGTAAGCCTGTTTCACGCGCTCGTTGATGAGTGACGTGAACTTTCCGGCTTCATCCCAATCCTCGCGGCTGCAAGCTTCGAGGAAAGCGCGGGCGGCCTGCTCTGCGGTCATGGAGGCGTATTTTTCGTTGTCGGGCAGCTTTTGTGGTTCCTGGCTCCAGCTCACATCCGCCGGCAATTCGATCTGCCACACACTGGATTCGATCGGCGGGTTGTAGTCAATCTGAGTGAGTTCGAAAATCAGCACCTCACCGGATGGACGAACCAGATAAACCTGCACGGCTTCCAGCAGTTCGGTCTGGGCATCGAAGCGATATACCCGGCGTGTGTCAGCGTTTTCGAAGAAAGCGTTTTTGACGTAGTCATTTTCCGGAATGCCGGGTTTGGCGTGTATCGTGACGATGAACTTCACCCTCCCATTCGCGGCGGTTTCTTCAGTGGTGCCCATCTTCCATCCTTTGGCCTGCGCGTTATTTAGCTCATTGCTGATGGCGTTGCTGAGGTTGGCGATCCTTTGCAGCCAATCGGTGTCAAAGGCGCTGGGCGAGGGATGTGGACGCTTGGCTACGAAATTGGCGGTTTTCATGTAAAGCACCGTGGACTGGCCGTCCATGACTGCGACGAGTCCAGGTTTCTCGACCCGCCACTTGAGGTCCGGCCCGAACTGTTTCCACAATTCCACGGTGACAAAGTCGAAGTCGGGATTGATGTAGCTGAAGTTGTCTTGCGGCGCCGTGCGCACCTGGCCGCGAAAGTGGATGCTGGTGAGTTTGGCCACCGCTTGGGCGCCTTTGGTCATGACCTCGGCGGCCGTGGCTTGTGTCTTGGGCGAAGCCAAGAGGACGATTAGCATGACGGCAGCCGCACCCGCAGCCGTGCCCAACCCGAATCCCCAGCGATGTTTCAATAACAGGCTCATAATTGTGTTTCTTTCCGGTTTTGTCTGTTCTTGGAGAACCCGGCGCATGACCGGCTCGACAATGGACACGTCGGCGGCAGCCTGGCCGCGCGCGACCAACTGATGTTGCAGGCGGAGGATGGCCGCGCATTCAGCGCGGCAAGCCGCACACGTTTCAAGGTGTGCCTGGCACTGGAGAGATTCCTCATGGCCGAGCAATCCTTCGATGGAGGCGATCAAATTGTCCCGGCATTCAGCGCAGTTCATGGTTGCTCCGTTTGGTTGACTGTTCGTTCCGCGCTTTCGCGGGCCTGGAGCTCCTGACGAAGCATGGCGTAAGCTCGCGAGAGCGTCTTCGTGACCGTGCCGATCGGCATGTCGAGTCGCTGGGCCACCTCTTGGCAGGACAGCCCTTCGTAATACCGCAGCAGAATCACCTGGCGATAGGTTTCGGGCAGGACAGCAATGGCTTCATCCAACGGATACTCCGCGTGGTTGTCGGCAGGCTCGGGCATCATGGCTTCCGCGACTTCGCGATCTCGTTGGCGACGTTTCAGGAAGCGGAACTGTTCTTTCGCCACCCGTCCGGCGATGCCCAGAAGCCAGGAATAGAACGATTCCGGTTTCCGGAGCTTTTTCAAGGACTGGAAAGCCCGGACGAACGATTCCTGCGCTGCCTCCTCGGCCTGCGACCGATCCCCCAGTCGGCCTGCCAGATAAGAGAACAACGGTGCCTGATAGCGGTGCACCAACAGGCGGAAATCCTCCGGATGTCCGTCGCGGCAGCGTTGCACGTATTCCTTGTCGGTTAGATCCATGCCATGTCCTTCTCCAGCGAATTCATACCGCCATTTTATAGTGACGTCCGACGCGTTTTTGCGACAAAACAATGGAGACTTTCTCCGGCACGAACCACGAAAGCTCGGGCAAACCCTGGTCCTCTGTCGAACTTGATTGGGAGGGCCACGTTTACCAGCCTCTGGCGGCGCCGAAGGCGACCAGGGCTCCGTCGTGGCTGCATCCCGGCAACGGATGCGACGGAACACGTCCCTCCAACGACCCTTCATCTGAATTTTAACAAAGCACTGGGTTTCGCCGATACCTCAGATACTGATGTATCCTCGCCGCTTCGGCTGATTGATGGCCGCTTGATATATAGCCAGGCGATATATCAGGGAAGGGTGCTGGCGGAGGCGGAGAAAGGACGCGTTACCTTCGTCCGCGAAGGAGAAATGGCAAGGACACCATTGCAGTCCCGACAGGCTGCTCATTTCGTAAAGAGCAGCACGTTGACATTGACTAAGGACAGTTTCGCCACGCACATGCTCGAGGCCGGCGCGGACTTGCGCAGCGTCCAGGAACTCCTCGGCCACGCCAACCTCTCCATGACCCAACTCCACACCCACGTCACGCCCGAGCGATTGAAGGTACGTGATGCGCTGACCAGATTATCAGCCCAGTTGCAGTAAGCCAAGAAGGAAGCGAGGAGCTAGGTAGACATTCGACCAGAACGGAACTTTTCCCAAAAGTTGGTGTCGGATATGGCAGGCCTCGACATGAGTCGGGGTAGAAAGGAATAGCTGTCATGAAACAAGTTCTCATTGCGTTGATGGTGTTGGTGACGGTGCGCGGGTTCGGCGAGGAGGAGATGCTGCCCCGTCCGCCGCGGCCGCCCGCCCCGACGAACGGGTTGTCTCGATTGATCGCGGAGACGCGGGTTGGCGAAGGCCAGTCGTACAGGAATCTGGTGGTGTATCCGCTGTTCACGTCGAACCGCACGCGGCGGGGGTACTGGACACTGGATCAGGCGTTGGCGAAAGAGTTGATCCGCATTTCGGAGAAAGGCGGCGGGAGCGTGCCCGAGTTGCTCGTCGAGAATCAGTCGGATGAGCCGATTTTTCTGTTGGCGGGCGAGATCGTGACGGGCGGGAAACAGAACCGCGTGGTCTCGCAGGATATCTTGCTGGCGCCGCGCAGCGGGCCGATCGGGCTGGGCGTGTTTTGCGTGGAGCAGGGAAGGTGGACGCAGCGGACGCAGTATTTCGGCGCGGAAAAAGAGTTGGCGCACGGGAAACTGCGGCAACAACTGAATGCGCCAGCGGTCTCGCAGTCGGTCGTGTGGAACGAGGTGGCTCGGAAGGCTGATGCGGTTGCCGCGACGGTTCCGAACGAGACGCATTACCTCGGGAAGATCTATGAATCAGGCGACGTGAGGCGTGATCTCGACGATTACACCAAGGCGATCATATGGACGGAGGACGCCAACGGCATGGCGGTGATGATCGGCGGTCGCGTCGTCGGCGTGGAGTTGTTTGGCGACAGCGAGACGTTTGCGAGGTTGCGCGACAGGTTGCTACGATCCTACGCTGTGGACGCCATCGAGGTCACCAACCCGGTCAAACTCGCAGCAGACCGAGGAGCAGTCGAACGATTCCTTCGGAATGCTCAACGGGCGCAGCTTTCCCCGAAGGAGACGATTGGTATTGGCCGATTGTGCGCGGTCAATGGAGAAGGGCTATACGGTTCAGTGCTGCTCTGGCACGAACAGCGGGGCGCACGAGGCGTGGTTCATGCCAGCCTGTTTGCTGCGCCGCGCGTCGAAGAGCATCCGCCGATTGTGCCGATGCCGCGTCCGATGCCGAGAGAGTGAGGACGTGAAGCGTGGAGCGTGCGGCGTTGAGCGTCTGTTGTCACACGCTTCCACGCTTTTCGCTCAACGCTCGACGGGTCGTTTACGCGCGGTTGAGGTATTTGCCGGTGCGGGTGTCCACTTCGATGGAGTCGCCCGCATCGATGAAGAGAGGGACGCCGACTTCGAAGCCGGTTTCGACTTTCGCCGGTTTGGTGACGTTGGTGGCGGTGTCGCCGCGAACGCCCGGCGGGGCTTCGACGACCTTGAGCTTCACTTTTGGCGGCAATTCCAGTTCGGCGGCTTTGCCTTCCACTTCCATCAATGTGCACGGGAGATTTTCCGTGAGATACTTCGACGCTTCGCCGACGAATTCCTCGCTGAGCGTGGTGGTTTCGTAGTTTTCCGGATCCATGAAATGGTAACCGTTGTGGTCCTTGTAGCTGAAGTCGAGTCGCCGCGTGGTCATCGACACGACCTCGATCGACTCGGTGGAGGTGAAGCGGACGTTGGACGATTTGCCGGACTTCAGGCTGCGCAGGGTGGCCTGTACGAAGGCGCGCAGGTTGCCCGGCGTGCGATGCTGCATGTCGAGTACGACGCAGACGTCGTTATTGTATTTGATGGCCATTCCTTTGCGGAGGTCGTTGGCTGACGGCATTTGCTGCTCCTATTGTTAAAACCGTTAAAAGGCCGTTGTTGTCACATGATTTTGAACTTCGGCAGGTCTTGGGAATCGACGATGCCGACGGGACGTTTATTCTCATCCACGACAATCAAATCGTCAATCTGTCGTTGCTGAAAAATCTTCAGCGCCTCAACCGCCAGCGCGCTCTGGTCGATGGTGGTCGGGTTGCGCGTCATCACAGTTTTGATCTGCGCGTGCAATACGTTCGGGTCGCGCGCGATGTGACGACGAAAATCGCCGTCGGTGAACACACCCACGACGCGGCCTTTGCTGTCCACCACGCTGATGGTGCCCGATTTCGCCTTCGTCATCACTAGCAACGCATCCTTCACGGATTCGTATTCGGCGATCAGGGCGTTGCGGCCGCCCGTACGCATGATGTCCTTGATCTGCACGAGCATCGTGCTGCCTATGGCGCCCGCGGGATGCAACCGCGCGTAGTCGGATTTCTTGAACCCGCGCGCTTCGAGCACGCACATCGCCAACGCGTCGCCCATCGCCAGCATCGCGGCGGTGCTGGAGGTCGGCGCGAGGTTAAAGGGACAGGCCTCCTTCTTCACGTGCACATTCAAGATCGCGTCGCTGTAACGGGCGATGCGTGACTTCGAGTGCGCGGTCATGGCGATGATTTTCACATCGAAGCGCTTGATCGCGGGCAGAATGCGCAGCAGTTCTTCCGTCTCACCAGAGTAACTGAGCGCCAGCACGACGTCGCCGTCGCCGATTAGGCCGAGATCGCCGTGCAACGCGTTGACCGCGTCGAGCACGACGCTGGTTGTGCCCGTGCTGGTGAGCGTGGCGGCAATCTTGTGGCCGATGTTGCCCGACTTGCCAACGCCCGTAACTATGACCTTGCCCTTGTTGCGCAGCGCCTTGACGATGAGATCGACGGCGGCGGAGAAACTCTCGTCGAGCCGCGCGCGGGTCTGCCGTAGCGCGTCGATCTCAATGTCGAAAATGGTTTTGGCACGTTTGACGTAGTCCATGGGAGTACGGGCACGCAGAGCATAGTGGAAACACCATGGTTTGGCAAGGGGAGGCGAGGGTTCCCCGGCTAGGCGCAGGTATTGTGTGCGGAGTGGCTCAGGAAACAGAGGCGGTCGGAGTCGATGAGCCGTGCGGAGCAGACTCGAATGGCTCCGGCTCGTTGGGCACGGTGGCCTCGATGTAGCGGACGAGCCTACGGAGACTGATGGGTTTGGCGAGGAAATTGTAGCCTCCGCTGAGGAGAGGTTTCTCGCCGGCTTCTTCTTCGGACACCATGGAGGTCAAGAACACTATGGGAATGTGTTTCAAGATTGGATCGGCCGCGATCTGGGCTGCGACATCGCCGCCGGCGACCATCGGCATGCAAACGTCCAGGACAATCAAGTCAGGCTTGAACGCACGGGTTGTCGAAATAGCATTCGTGCCGTTGTTTTCTTCCCTGACCTCATAAAAGCCGGTCTTTTCCAAGCCAAACTTCAGGAGCCGGGTCGTGGCCACTTCATCGTCAACAATCAGGATTCGTTTCTTCCTCATAGCCGTTCTTTCCTCAACTTCTTACACGACAGGTTTCTGTAAGAGCACGTTACATGCCGTCTATCGACGGATTTCGCTTCGGGTTGTCACTGTCACAATTGCCTCTCGCAACGTTTCCTGTGTGATGGGTTTGGATAGTACAAGGTCTGGGCCTCGTGATTTCTCGCGGTCACTCTTGAATAGGTCGGCGAAACCTGTCACCATGATCACGGGCATGCCGGGTATGAGCGACTTGATGGCTTCGGTCATTTGATCGCCATTCATTTCGGGCATCGCACGGTCGGCCAACACCAAGTCGAAGTGGCTGGCTCGAAATTTTGCCAAGCCTTCCTTTCCGTTTGTCGCAGTCGCGACGGCATGTCCGTCGCCACGCAGATACTCAGCTTCGATGTCCCGGATGTACGGGTCATCCTCGACCAGCAGAACATTCAGCGGAGAGCGCGCGGCCGTATGGGTCGGTGCATCTTCGGCCTGCTGTTCTGCCGGGACCGGCAGGCGCACGCTGACGGTTGTGCCTTTGCCGACCTCGCTCTGGATTGCGATCTCGCCCCCGTGGCGCTGGACGATGCCGTACACGATCGCGAGGCCGAGGCCGGTGCCGGTTTCTTTCTTCGTCGAAAAGAACGGCTCAAAGCAACGCTGTCGGACTTCCTCGGTCATGCCGGTACCCGTGTCGCGGACTTCAAGGATCACGTGCGCGTTATCGGCCCGGGTGGCGATGGTGAGCGTCCCGCCGTCGGGCATCGCATCGACCGCGTTGAAGATTAGGTTGACCAGCACCTCGCGCAAGTCAGTGCTGCTGCCGCGCACGAATGAAACGTCTTGCAGGTCGGTTTCGATCCTTACAGTTGCGCCGCTGGCCATGACCTGATCCTTCCACTTGGGCTGCGTAAGCACGACGGCTTGCTCGATCACTTGAAACAGATCCACCGGTTTGTAAACCTCGGTGTCCTTGCGGTGACGGTAGAACTCGCGCAAGCGGTTGACAATCTTCACGGCATCGAGCGCTGCGGCGTTTATCATCTGCAGGTACTTCTTAACTTTCTCCGGATCCTTGAGGTTCTCCGGCCCGGTGAGCAGGAGTTCGTTGAAGCCAAGAATCCTGGCTAACGCATTGTTGAAGTCATGCGCCACGCCACTGGCCATCTTTTCCAGCGCGCGCAGACGTTCCTGCTGAACGACCTGCTGCTGTGTGGCCCGCAAATCGATGAGCGCCTGCTCGAGCTGACGTGCGGTTTCTCGCAACGCTTCGGTCGCGCGCTTGCGCTCCGTGATGTCGCGGGCATCAATCAGCAGCACCGGCCCCTGCGGACCGAAAATCATGTTCGCGGTGGCTTCGTACACAAGATACTGTCCATCGGGACGTGGCAGGCGCAATTCGCGTAGCGGGTTGTACTCCATATGTCCTGCGGTTTGCCCATCTTGCCCGCGGCCGGTTCCTTCGCGCAGTTCTGGAAACAGATCAAGGATGCTTCGACCAATCAGCTTCGCATTTTCATGGCCCGCCAACCGATGCGCGGAGGGATTTGCCTCCAGAATGCGCAACGTTTCATAATCCACCAGAAACATGGCGTCGCCTGCCGAGTCGAACAGCTCCCGGTAATTCTGCTCTGACAGGGTGAATTGATGTTCGACAACCATGCCCACCGTAATCAATAGCGACAGCGCGGCAGAAGTCAGATACCCTCCCGCCAGGAGCGCGGGCGATCGTTCGACGAATGGAAACGCCAGGAGGTGCACGCCCCAGAGCAAAAACCCCACAGCCAGAATATTTGCGCCGTGATGTCGTTTGCGGTGGCGCATATACAGGATGCCCGTATAGATGCCCGCAGCCGACAGCAGCACAAAGACGGGAGTCGTGATCCAGAGTCGGGCTTGCACCTTGTAGGCTGCGACGCAACTCCAGAGCAGCATCAGGATTGTCGCCGAGCCGAGTTCCCATCGATTGCGGCTGTGACCCGTGAGCTGAAAACTGCCCCAGAACATGAACAGCGCACTGATCCCGATGCACGCGCGCCGCACCATGACGAGAAACGGCGTGTCCGGTGTTTCCTCCAAGCCGATCGCGGCAGCCAAATACACGGAGTAGAACATCCAAGCGACTGTCCAGAGGTTGAAATAGGATTCCTTGGTGGTGCGATTGAGGTAGACGAAGAGCCCGATTACCACCCAGATGCTGATCAGGGCCAGAACCAACGCGGCTCGGACCCACTCAGGCGGGAACAGAAGACCCGACTGGTCATATTGAGTTAAGACCGTTTCCGCCAATATGTTCACTGGATTGACCGAAACTCCGTTCGCTCCTTTGACAGCACTAAGAGCACCACACATGCCGTAATTTGCTATAAAAACCCGAAGTTCTTGCAGATAACGGTCTTTGGAAACGAAATCGGTCAGGGAAGTGGAGGCCCGCGTCGGTCTTTGCCTGACGTTTTCGTCCAAGTCCAGAAATATGGCTTCCAAGGACGGCAAGCCGCTCAAGCGCGTCCAATGCGACCACATTGTGCCGCGTCATGATGGATTTGGTCAATGGCGCGCAACTTCTCTCATTGAAGTCAGTCGTTCGCCGTGTTGCTGAGCGACGGGCTTGTGCTTGACGCGCCGCACGCCCCTTGCGAATATCATTTCCACTTGCTGGGCGTAACTTGATCTTCCCAATGCAAACTCACGAAGTCAGTCAACTGGAACAAGCGCTTGATGATTTCAAGCCAAGCGTCAGAAGACAGGCGTTGCTTCAGTTATGCGAGCACGCCAGGGCAACGGGCGGCCTCTGGCCGACCGTTCAACCCATCGTCAATTTACACAGCCACACCTTATTCTCCTATAACGCCTACGGCTACTCGCCGTCGAAGTTCGCGTGGCTGGCGCGCAAAGCTGGACTGACAGCAGCAGGGATCGTGGATTTTGATGTGCTCGACGGCCTGGAAGAATTCCTCGAAGCAGGACGTCTGCTCGGTCTGAAGACCTGCGTGAGCCTGGAGTCGCGCGTGTTCGTGCCGGAGTTTGCCACGCGAGTCATCAACTCACCCGGCGAGCCGGGCATTGCCTACCACATGGGCGTCGGATTCACCTCAGCCAGGTTATCGGGATACGCGGCGGAGTATCTCGCCTCGATGCGCCGCACGGCGGAGCAACGCAACCGCGAGTTGATCGCGCGCGTCAACACGTTCATGCGCCCCGTCGAACTGGATTACGAAAAGGATGCGTTGCCGCTGACGCCGAAAGGCAACGCCACCGAGCGCCACGTCTGCGAGGCATACGAGCGCAAAGCGGCAGCGATGTTTCCCGACCGTGCCGCGCGGGAGAAGTGTTGGCGGGAAAAACTCGGTGATTGTCCGTCGGAAAGCGGCAAGTTGCAGGCGCTGATCCGTGCCAAAACAATGAAACGTGGCGGCGTCGGCTACGTCCAGCCCGGCAAGGGATCGTTTCCGTTGATGGCCGAAATGAACCGGTTTGTGCTTGAAGCCGGCGCGATCCCGACGTTGACGTGGCTCGACGGCACATCCGATGGAGAGAAGTGCATCGAAGAACTTTTCCAGGTTGCGATGGCGTCAGGGGCTGCAGCGCTGAACATAATTCCGGACCGCAATTACACGCCGGGCGTGAAAGATCAGAAACTGCAGAATCTGCGCGACGTGGTCGCGTTGGCAGAGAAGCACCACTTCCCGATCATCGTCGGCACGGAGATGAACGCGCCGGGCAACAAGTTTGTGGACTCGTTCGAGACAGCGGAGCTGAATCCGTTTGTGCCGGTATTCCTCAAGGGGGCGCACATCGCTTATGCCCACTCGGTGCTGCAACGGCAGAGCGGCTTCGGTTATCTCAGCTCGTGGGCGCGAAAGACATTTGCGTCGGTGGTCGCAAGGAATGAGTTCTTCGAGAAGCTGGGCCGCAAACTTCAACCGGCGCAGGAAGATCATCTCCGCAGCTTGCCCGCCGACGCCACTCCGGCTACGATACTATCGAAGATTCGCTAAAAGGAAACGATGGCAACCGCGACCATTCCTAAACAACAACGTGCCGTGCAATTGGTCGGTCCGGATCAATTGAGAATCAACGAGGCCAAGTCTGTCTTCCAACCCGGCCCGCACCAGATTTTGGGGCGGGTCGAAGTCGTCGGGCTGTGCTTCTCCGATCTCAAATTGCTGAAACAGTTTTCCGGTCATGCCCGTAAATCGCAGATCACCGGAGGAATCGAGCAGAACGCGCTGCTGGATATGCCTCACTACGTGCCGGGTGATAAACCGACCGTGCCCGGCCACGAAACGGTGATCCGCATCGTCAAGGTCGGCAACAAGGTCACCCGCCACAAGGTTGGCGAGCGTTACCTCGTGCAGACCGACTACCGCTGGCTGCCGACGGCCAACTCCAACTCGGCGTTTGGCTACAATTTCGAGGGCGCACTGCAAGAGTACGTGCTGGTGGATGAACGCGTCATCACCGCGCCCGACGGTGAATCCATGTTTATTCCCGCGCCCGAAGATTTGTCCGCGTCGGCCATCGCATTGTGCGAGCCGTGGGCCTGCGTGGAAGACGCGTACGTCGAGAAACAGCGCCGCGTGTTCAAACGCGACGGTAAAACGCTGATCGTCGCGGACGACGAACCGAAACTCACCAATGTTGGAACAGTCACCCGCGCCAAGCCATCCGCGCTCCCGAGCGGAACGTTCGACGACGTGGTTTATTTCGGTAGCGATCCCGCTGTCGCCGAAAAACTCTTCGCCAACGTCGGAACGAACGGCTTGTTCGTTGTTGCCCAGTGCGGCAGGAAGTTCGGACGCCCGGTCTTCAGCGCCATTGGTCGTGTCCACTACGGCGGCATTCGCGTCATAGGCACGACGGGCAACGACCCCGCCGCCGCCCTGGCTGCGATTCCCGCCACCGCCGAGATTCGTCCCAACGACAAGATCAACATCATCGGCGCCGCCGGTCCGATGGGCACAATGCACGTCATCCGCGATCTTTGTCAGGGCGTTGCCGGCGTGAGCGTCTTCGCCGGCGACCTGAGCGACGAGCGCTTGGCGATGCTTCAGAAACTGGCAACCCCGCTGGCACAGAAGAACGGGGTGGCATTGCACCCTTACAATCCGCAGAAGGACAAGCTTGCGGAAAAATTCAACTACATCGTGCTCATGGCGCCCGTGCCGGCTCTGGTCGCACAAGCAGTGAAGGACGCCGCGCCGCGCGCGATCATTAATATTTTTGCCGGTATTCCCGCGAACGTGACCGGCGAAATTGACCTCGACGCCTACATCGAGAAACAGTGTTATTTCATCGGGACAAGCGGTTCGACACTGGACGACATGAAGGCCGTCTTGAAGAAGGTTGCTTCACGCAAGCTCGACACGAATCTTTCCGTGGCTGCCGTGTCCGGCATCGACGGCGCAATCGACGGCATCCGCGCGGTGGAGAAAAACCTCATGCCGGGCAAGATCATTGTCTATCCGATGTGCAAAGGGCTGAAACTGACGCCATTGACCGAGTTGGGCGGCAAACTGCCGCTCGAAAACGGTCACTGGAATGAAAAGGCTGAGAAAGCGTTACTGGAGCAATTCAAGAAATGATGAACGGTTCTGCCAGCGATGTTGTAGCCGCGAAACATTTTCGCGGCTTCTTGCCACTCACCGCGAATGAGATTCGCGGCTACAAATTCCTAAACCGATCATGAACAGAACACTCGAAAACAAAATCGCCGTCGTCACCGGCGGGGCGCAGGGACTCGGCCAGGCCATCTGCCAACGGCTCGTGCAGGAAGGTTGTGAGGTTGTGGTCGCCGACATGAACGAGGACGGGGCGAGACAAACCGCTAAGGAGATCGGTGGCCGCAGTTTCGCCTTCAAGGTGGATGTCACACAGGAGCCGCAGGTCAAGGCGCTGTTCGACAAGGCCGTCGAGACGTTCAAGCGCGTGGACATTGTCGTCTCCAATGCCGCCATCCTCATCGCCGAACCCATCGCCGAAGCGGATGCCGAAAAGTGGCGGGCGGTGATGAACGTCAACTTGTTTGGCAATTTTCTCACGATGAAGCACGCCTGCCGCGTCATGAAACCGCAGCGCAGCGGCGCGATCATCCAGATCAACTCCAAGTCCGGCAAGAAAGGCAGCGCCGCCAACTCCGCATACGCCGCCACGAAGTTCGGCGGGATCGGCCTCGTGCAAAGCGTCGCGCTCGAAATGGCGCCTCACGGCATCCGCTGCAACGCCATCTGTCCCGGCAACCTGCTCGACTCTCCGCTCTGGACCGATCCCGACAAAGGTTTGTTCGTCCAGTATCTCCGCGCCGGCAAAGTGCCGGGTGCCAAGTCCGTCGAGGATGTTCGTCAGGCATACGTCAACCAGGTGCCCATGAAACGCGGTTGTACCTACGACGACGTCTGCAACACCCTCGTCTTCCTCGCCAGCGACGCGGCTTCGTACATCACCGGCATCGCCCTCAGCGTCACCGGCGGCCAGGAAATGAATTGACGGAGAAATGAACCGCGGATCACGCGGATGGCGCGGATAACGAATCGTTATCCGCGCGATGCGATGAACCAAAAGTTAATCCATGAGGAACTCAGTCGTGAGATCATTGGCGCGGCAATGCAGGTGCTGAACATCCTGAAACCCGGTCTTGACGAGAAACTCTACGAAAACGCCTTGGTCATTGAGCTTCAGAAACGTGGCCACAGAGTCGAGCAACAGAGTCAATTCCCTGTTCACTATGACGGGAAACTTGTGGGCACCATGGTACCCGACTTAATCGTGGACAATGCTGTGATCGTGGATACCAAGGTCGTCACGGCTTTCATTGATGCGCACATTGCGCAAATGACCGGTTATCTGGCCATCACAGGTCTTGAACTGGCGTTGCTGCTCAACTTTAAGAGCGCCAAATTGGAGTGGAAACGCGTGATTAGGAGCGCAGACCACTGACTGCGCCGATTCGGCGCAATCAGCGTTATCCGCAGTTAAAGAAATGAACGCAGAGGGAACGAACCACGGATAACGCAGATAGCACGGATAACCAATGAGGGCGCCGATTCGGCGCAATCAGCGTCATCAGCGTAATCCGCGGTCAAAGAAATGTCGTTATCAATAAAAGGCAAGACTGCCATCGTCACCGGCGCAAGCCGTGGGATCGGGCTGGCCATCGCACAGGCGTTGGCACGGGAAGGCGTGCGGCTCGCGCTGTTATCGCGCACCAAATCCCGAGCGACGGTCCGCGCCAAGTTCATCAAATGCGATCTGGCCGACTTGAAGCAGATCCCCGGCGCCGTTACTCAAGCGATGAAACACTTGGGCACTTGTGACATTCTCGTCAACAACGCCGGTATCTTCCTCGAAAAACAGGTTCCGGCGATTTCGCTGCCTGACTGGGAGCGAGTGATGCGCGTCAATCTCACTGCGCCGTTCCTGATTTGCCGCGAGGTGCTGCCGCACATGATCGCCCGCAAACAAGGACGCATCATCAACCTCGCCAGCACCTCCAGCGTGCAGGGATATCTGCATCAATCCGCCTATTGCGCAAGCAAACACGGCCTGCTCGGGTTCGCGCGCAGCCTGGCAATCGAAGCCAAGCCGCACAACATCCACGTCTATAATCTCTGTCCCGGCGGGGTGGACACCGATTTCATCAAGGGCACCTACCTCGGCGACCGCTTGAAAGGCCAGCAGATGATCCGTCCTGCCGACGTGGCCGCGATGGTCGTTTTCCTCCTCAAACAGCCGGATAATATTGATCTGCCCGAGATCATCGTCCGGCGGTTCAGCCCGAAGTGAGCGACGTTTTTGACCCCCTTCTCTGAATTGAACCACGGATTTCACAGATTGTGCGGATTCGGCCAATCAGCGTCATCGGCGTGATCCGCGGTTAATATACCGGCGGTTAGGAAATGAGTTGAACCACGGATTTCGCTGATTGAGCGGATAGGCGAAAAGAGAAACCTTACTTCCCGTACTTCTTGCCAGGCTTCTCGCGCACAACTGCCGGGGGAAAAGTGGAGACTAGCTCGGCTTCCAATGGCTTGTTCTTCTTGAAACGGCTCACGCCCAAAACGCTGAACCCAATCACACGGCCTTGGGCGTCCACGCGCTCCATGACGGCATCGTGCTGGGTTTCCTTCATATAGCCGGCGGCCCCGGCAAACCGGACCTCCAGGTAATCCGCTTCCGCATCGAACCAGATTTTTACTTTGTCGGCCATAAATCCTCTCCGGCTTTTGGTTGATCGGTCAGGTACGCCGTGACCACAAACGCATCCTTCGACACATACTTAACCAAGAATTGAGTTAGCCTGTTCGGGAAGCTCCTGCTGTTCCGGTTGGGCAAGGACTTCTTCGACTTCTACATCTGTTTCAATCCGAAGCTGGTTTGCTTCGAGTTTCTTCTGGAGGTTAAACGTCCTAGCGTGTGCTTTCTTGAGAACTGTGTCGTACATCATCGGTATGAGCTTCGTCGCCTTTCCGACAGTTCTTTCTTGAGCATCGTCACCTAATGAATCGCCTAAGACATATACGATTATCTCAGTGTCAGCACGAACCAAGTTCGCTTTTCGGACTTCGAGCGCATAGTCTTCACCTTGTCGAAGCTCTTCACGCGTGATTGTGAAGCCGCCCTTCTTGAGTTCGACGATCAAAACCTTTCTGATGCCAGCCACCTCACCGCTTTCATCGTACGAATCGGCTGCATACACACCGATAGACCTGTCTGGTAAAGCCACAAGATCGGGGCGGAGGCGAGCCACCTCAGTTTCCGTCCCACCAAGCAGTTCACGAATGACCGACGCCATGCCACGATTGGAAGCGAAATCGACCGCCTCGTATTCTGGCCCAAATATCCAAAGCCCGCGTGCGAATAGCGGCTGCAAGTCGTGCAGTTCATCTGTCGTCGCGGTATGCACGAGCGACTGAAGCTGCTTGATTAGCTCAAGCCGTCTGCCGAGTTCTCTAAGAACGACCTCGGCATTGCTCGCGGTCCATTCTTGCATCAGCCTATTCCAAGTGTCCAGATCATCGGGCGAACACGCTGCCAACCGGTATAGGAGGTCATAGCCACTTCGGGCCTGCTCCATCTTTGTGAACACCTCTACGGTTCGGGCCAGATCTCCTTGGGAGAGCGTTGGACACTTTTCTTGAATCTCATCTACAAAATGCCCGAGGACCTTCCGCGAAAGCCGTGAAAGCTCGCCCAGTGCCTTCCTGTTCTCTGCCAAGGCAGCCTTCTTTCTTTCCTTGCGAGTACCAGCAAGCAGATCGTTCAACAACCTGATCACATGGGTGCGCACAGATTCCCGCACCACATTCGACCGTTGAGTATCGCGAAAACCAGTCCAGTCGTCCTTCAGGTCTGGTTTCAGAAAGTCCGCCTCGATAACGAAGCTGTATCTCTTAGCCGCAGCCGTTCGACCATCCAGAATCGCGCCTCTCTCATCGAGTCCGTCCCAAGATGGCTGTCCGACCATTCGCTTGTTGACCCACCATGTAATGCCCCGCAATCGTGTGGACCGGTCTTGGGCAGCGGCATCAATCTGGTGAATCACGACCTTTCCATACGACTCGACATCAATCTCACTGCTCGTGAGAGCCTTCAGATCGAGTAGTTGTAGACGCTGCCTATTGATAACAACTGCAAAGGACGGATCGACGGCGAACTTCGAGCCGACCCATTCCCGTATCTGCTCGACCGGTATCAACCGTCGAGCAACCTCCGCCGAGAGCCTTGTTCCGTGACCCTTCTTGTCGGTTTCCCCTTGCACCGCGCAGTGGAAGGGCTCGTTACCGCCTTCTGTCATTCTTACGAGCGCAGTGATTGACCTTCCATCCTTCCACGTCTCGACCTCATAAGAGTCAGCAAAACAAAATGCGCTGTGCCGCCCTTTCCCGCTCGTGCCGAATGCGATTCGCTTCTTCTGTTTTACTCCGGGAGGAAACTGGACAATTTGACCTTGCTCGTGCATGCGGTTGTAGCACAGAGTCCTCCACCGGCGGTGAAATTCCTCGGCTGTCATCCCCGTCCCGTTGTCAGCGACCTCGAAGTGACCGCCTGCCTCGTCAGGCCACGCTATTTTCACTTCGGTTGCCCCGGCATCGTACGCATTGGCAATCAACTCAACGATGGCTATGCGCGGCTCTGAGATAAGATGCCCCGCATGGTCGCGAAGGAAATCCGATCCGAAGATGAAAGGCAGTTCAGCAAAGAGACTTTGTTTCAGTTCTGTCATGGCATGATGCTGCGATGGGTCATCTGAACAAGTTGCTGAACACCTTAGTGTTCAGTAGTTCCATGACTTCCTTGCGCGTCGAGTTCACAACCGTGACTCCTGTGGGCAGCAGGTCAAAGAGCCCTGCTGACTGCGTCTCATCCGTGGCGATAAGTATAAGTGTGGCTGGCTGTTTACTCAGCCCGGCGCGGTGGAGTTGCTCTGCCGCATCGAGGAGTAGCTCGCCCTGCCGCTGAACTCGGATAAGAACAGGATTCTCGCCTGGAGGTGTCTTAATGATCGCGTCAATCCCGCGATTCCGTTGAACCGCTACTATTTGTAAACCGTGCAAATAGGCTAATGCCTCTTCGTCGGACTCAACATAGGCATCGCGGCCTTTTCGCAGCAACTCAGACGATGTCTTTATCGGCTGCTTCAATCGCTCCGCAGCAAGTTTCACAGCTTCGGCGGCGATGTCGATGCCAAGTGAATTCCGTCCAAGAAGTTCGGCAGCGACAAGCGTTGTGCCGCTGCCGCAAAAGGGGTCGAGCACGAAATCACCCTTGTTCGTGACCGGAGAGATGATGCGTTCGAGTAGCAGAATTGGCTTCTGAGTCGGATAACCGACTCGCTCCCTTGCCTTGGGATTCAGGAAGGGGATGTCCCACACGTCAGACATTGGCACGCCCTTCTTGTGCCCATCATAGATGATATTGCCGTTCTCGTCGCGTGCGTAAGCGGATTTGCCATGTTCATCGCGTCGACGGCGCTGCAAAATCTGGTCAACATTTGTCGAGGGCGAGTATTTTTCGAAAACCTGATTGTACTTGTAGTCGTCCGACTTGCTGTAGAAGTAGATGGTCTGATGCGACGGCAGCGGACAGCGCTGGGAGTTTGACCAACGACGATAGTGCCAGATGATTTCGGAGCGGAACATACTTTCTCCAAATACACGATCAAGCAGGCAGCGGATGTGGTGGGATGCGTTCGTGTCACAATGAAAGAAAATCGAGCCGGTGCGCTTGAGCACACGGTTGAACTCAACCAAACGATCACGAAGGAAGTTCAAATATTCGTCGCGGGAATTCCATTCGTCGCTAAACTGAAAAGTCGCGGTACGGTCACGAGTGACCAGAGCGTGCGTCTTCTGGGTGAAAAAAGGCGGGTCAACATAAATGAGATCAGCCGACTGAGAATCCAGTCTCTGCAGAACCTCCAGGCAGTCACCTTGCCGGACCTCACTGCTCACGTTGTGCGCTCCTTTCCCCAGCAAGTTGCTTAAGGATTCCGAGCAGGTCAATTTCTGTTCGCCGTTTCACATAATCCCATGCAGTGTCTGAGTAATAATACTCTCCATGCACGCCCTTGTATATACTCTCCAACGCTTGCTGAATCCGGATCGCTTGGTCACGATTCGGATAATAGAACATCACTCGGATTGGCTTGTACCCAGCGTCGCATATCGCCTTTATCCGAGTGTGCTCTTTCGTGATATGATCGCCGTCTGTCGTTGCATCCCTCCACTTGATTTCCAAAGCGTCAGTGCCAACCAAGCAATCAATCTCAAATGTTTTCGGTCGTTGCCCGTGGGTGTTTGGGACGCGTAGCGATCCCGACTGCGGGAAGTTCTTCTTGAAGCAAAGCTTTGCAGCCTCTTCAAGGAATGAGCCAGCATACTTGTAAACGAACCGTCCCTTGTTCTGATAAACGTCAATGAGCTTGCCTTCCGGTTCACTAATCCCAAGCACTCGGTAAATAAGGACGTGGGAGCGGTCATCCTGCTCCATCTCGACAACGCGCGCATCAATGCTGGTTTTGAGCTCCGCAGCGTACCGGTTGGCCATCGTCCGAATTTCATCTTTGATTGCCATGCTACGTCCTTTCAGATCGCTTGTACGAAATACCAAGCGTCATCTGATTCACTGGTGCCGGACGGCTTCAAGCCGTTGGCGGGGTCGCGGAAGGCGATCATGTCTTCCATGCGTTCGTCGCCGGCAGCGAGCAAACCTTCGCTGGCTTTGTCGCGTTCGACGACGGTGCCAGTGCTCCTGCTGCTCAACCTCATCATCCACGGGTGAGCATCTTCGCCGTACAGCCGATGGAGGGACTGTTTGATTTCCTGAAACATTGCCGCCATCACCGCGAGTCTGTGCTTCAGGGCGATGACTTTCAAGCACGAAGAAAAGGAATCCACCCCTCGCGCGGGCAGGCCCGGCAGTCAGGAGATGGATTAAACCACGGATTTCGCAGATCGCACGGATTCGGCCGATCAGCGTCATCGGCGTAATCAGTGGTTAATACCGGCGGCCGAAGAATGAGTTAAACCGCGGATTTCACGGATTGCGCGGATTCGGCGTAATCAGCGGTTAGCGTCCGGTATTTTATGATTGACTGTGATTGGATTTGCGCGTAACTAATCACAAGTAATCATGACTGGGCTTGATCAAAAAGACCTCGCGCCGCAACGGTGGGACCGGCTGCGCTCGGCGTTGCGCCAAAACCGGGTCGTCCGCGTGGAGGATCTGTGCCGCGAGCTGCACGCTTCGCCCGCGACGGTGCGCCGCGACCTGGCGCGGCTGGAGGAACTGGGCGAAATCCAGCGCGTGCACGGCGGCGCGGTCAGCATGGACAGCCGGATGGACGAGCCGCTGTTTGACGACAAGGCCTCCATGTCCACGAAGGAGAAGCAGCGGATTGCCCGGGCGGCGCTCGATTATGTCGCGGCGGGCGATACGATCTATCTCGACGGCGGCAGCACGGTGCTGGAGTTTGCGCGGCTGTTGCGCGACCGGACCAATATCACGGTCGTCACCAACTCCTTGCGCGCCGCGCACGAACTCGCGGGGCGCGGGCCGCGGCTGATCTTGATCGGCGGCGAACTGCGGCGGCTGAGCCAAACGATGGTCGGACCGTTGACGCGACTGACCTTGGCGGAGTTGCACGTGGACAAAGCGTTCATGGGGACGATCGGATTGACATTGAAAGAAGGGGTGACGACGACCGACCCGAGCGAGGCGTACACAAAGGAATTGGTCATGAGCCAGGCCCGGCAGGTGATTCTGCTGGCTGACAGCAGCAAAATTGGTAAAGTGTCGTTCGCGCGCACGGGACGATTGGACCACGTGCACGTGCTGATCACGGACAAACGGGTGGACAAGAATTTCGCAAAAGAACTGATCAAGAAAGGAATCAAAATCGTGCGCGCCTGACCCAGGCGACCCAAAGGAACATATCATGGAAGCAGCATCACCAGTTTATCTGAGCGACATGCGGCCGGACTTCGAGCCGTTTGAAATCAATTGCGGCAAAATCCCCGCTTACCGCTACGCCGGCGATCTGAAGAGCGCATTGAAGGCCAAGACGATCGCCAAGGAAGAGGCCGTCGCGCTGTTGGAGGACATGCTGATCGTCCGCGAGTTGGAGGAGATGATCGTCAGGTTGCGGTCGGGCGGCTACGAACCGTTGCCGGCCTATGATTACCGCGGGCCGACGCATGTATCGGTCGGGCAGGAAGGCACGGCGGTGGGCGCGTGCGCGGCGTTGCGGATTGTGGACAACATCACCAGCACGCACCGCGGCCACGGCGAATCGCTCGCCAAAGGCACGGTGGCCATCCGTAACATGAGCGCCGAGCAGCTCAAGGCGCGCGTGCCGGGTTGCACGGCCACGACGCGCGAGGAATTGCTTGAAGCGGCGCTCGAAGAACACCTTTACCGGACGATCTGCGAGTTGTTCGGCAAGGACGACGGTTACTGCAAAGGCCGGGGCGGCAGCATGCACATCGCGGATTTCACCGTCGGCCACCTCGGCGCCAACGCCATCGTCGGCGGCGGCGTGCCGATTGCCACGGGCGCGGCGCTGGCCAACCGTTATCTGCGGGCCGACAGCGTGGTGTGCTGTTTTGCGGGCGACGGCGCGTTTGCCAACGGCGTGGTGCTCGAGTCGCTCAACTGGTCCACGCAAGCGCAGTTCACCAACTACCTGGCCGGCGACCACAAGTTCGGTATGCCGATCATTTACCTCATCGTCAACAACCACTACGGCATGACCCACCGCAGCGACGACGAGGTGATGGGCATTGACCAGATGGCGCGGCGCGGGGCGGGGTTTGCCAACAACAACATGCACGCCGAGATTGTCAACGGCATGGACGTGCTCGCCGTTCGCGACGCCGTGCAGCGGGCGGCCAAGCTCTGCCGCGAAGGCAAAGGGCCGGTGTTGCTCGACGTGGACACGTATCGTTACTGGGGACACTCGCTCAGCGACCCGCGCAACGAGTATCGCACCAAGGAAGAGGAAGCCGCGTGGAAGGCCGTGGACCCCATCGAGACATTCAAGAAACAACTGCTCGACTGCAAGGCGCTCGCCAAAGCTGGAATTGAAGCCGTCGAGCAGCGCGTTCGCGACCGGAACACCCGCGCCGCCAAACGCGCGGCCGCCGCCGCCGATCCTCCGGCCGCCGACGTGATCAAATACATGTACACCGACACAAAGTGCGAGACCGTGCCGGTCGGGTTCCAGAAGGTCACGTTGGTCGGTGCATTGCCCGTGGTGAAACGCACCGATGGCCAGATCACCTACCGCGACGCCATCAAGGAGGCGTTGGTTGAGGAGATGAAACGCGATGCCCGCGTGATTTTCTATGGCGAAGACGTGGCCGAGTATGGCGGCGCGTTCAAGCTGACCAAGGGTTTGCTGGAGGCGTTCGGGCGTGATCGTGTATTCAACACGCCGATCAGCGAAGCCTGCATCTGCGGCACGGCGGTCGGCGCCGCCATGAAAGGACTGCGGCCCGTGGTCGAGTTGATGTACATGGATTTTGCGTTGATGTCTTCCGACCAGATCAGCAATCAGGCCGCCAAGTGGCATTACATGAGTGGCGCGCAGATCGAAGTGCCGCTGGTCATCCGCGCGTCGGTCGGCGCCGGCAAAGGTTACGGCGGCCAGCACAGCCAGACGTTGGAATCCGTTTTCTGCCACATCCCCGGCCTCTACGTCGTTTATCCGGCCACGCCCTACGACGCCAAGGGCATGATGAAGGCGGCCATCCGCGACAACAACCCGGTCATGTTCGTCGAGTCGCAAGGCCTCTACGGCGTCAAAGGCCCGGTGCCCGAGGGCGAATACCTCGTCCCGCTGGGCGTGGCTGACGTGAAACGCGAGGGGAGCGATCTCACGTTCGTCGCATGGGGCCCCGTCGTCCACGATTGCCTCAAAGCAGCCGACAAACTCAAGGCGGAGCGCGGCGTCAGCGCCGAGGTTGTTGACCTGCGCAGCCTCGTGCCGCTGGACGTGGACACGATTGTCCGCTCCGTCCAAAAGACGGGCCGGTGCATTGTGGCCAGCCAGGCGATCCATATTGGCAGTTACACCGCCGAGGTTGCCTCGACGATTCAGGACGCGGCCTTCGACTACCTCGATGCGCCGGTCAAACGCGTCGGTGCCAAGAACGGCATCGCGCCGCAGTCGCACATCCTCGAAGCGGCATTCCTGCCGAACGTCAACGACCTGATGCAGGCTGCCAACGCAATTTTGTGAGGAGATTATGGCCACATGAGAATCATCACACTCGCTCTGCTCGTACTGATTTGTCATGTTCCTGCCAATGCAGCAACCGACGATGTTCCTTTCCGATACGAGATACTTACAGACAAGGATTCTTATCGTGTCGGCGAATATGTAATGGTTATACTGAGGTTGACCAACACATCTACTAACAAAGTCACGGTCGCGCAATTGCATGCACCGGGTGCAGGTGTTGGAGTTGTTAAGTCGGACGGGCAGGCGGATGAGTTGTGGACGTTTGCCGTGGTACGGGACGGGGAGAGCGTTCGTTATGCAGGCCCATTCAAGGACTTTCCTCCATCTTGGGCTACTGTTGAACCCGGTAAGAGTGTCGAATCAAGATTCAACTTCAACAATTACTACGATATCAAGAAAGCCGGTAAGTACATACTCAAGGCTGCGCACACCAGTCAGCCAACACCTTCGGACGGCGCGAGTTGGTCAGGGCTGGTGAAAGCGACTGATAAGGGAATTAAAATCACAGACTAGCCTAGATTACTAATCATGCCCACGCCCATTACCATGCCTAAGTTCGGTCAGATGACCGAGGAGAGCGCCATCGTCGAGTGGCGCAAGAAGGAAGGGGACAAGATCGCCAGGGGCGACGTTCTTTTCACCGTCGAGACGGACAAATCGGTGATGGATGTCGAAGCATTCAGCGACGGCACACTGTTGAAAATCGTCGTGCCGCCCGGTGTCAGCGTCCCCGTGCAGACCACGGTTGGTTTTATCGGCAACCCCGGCGAGCCGATTCCGGAAGTGACGGCGCCCGCACCGGCAGTTCCCAAAAAAGTTGAACCATCTGTGGGAGCGGCGTCCCCGCCGCGACCGGTCACTCCGTCGGCTCGGCAGGAGCCGAGCCCTCCAAAGACTGCGGCCCCCGCGCTTGTCACAAGCGCGGCCACAACTCCAGAAGTTTTCCGCATTTCTCCGCGCGCGCGGGCGCTGGTGCGAGAGGTGGTGATCGATCCGACGAAGATTGTCGGCACCGGGCCCGAGGGGCGCGTCGTCGAGAAGGACGTGAAAGCGTACCTGGAGTCGCGCGGCTACGACAAGCTCCGCGTCAGTCCCGCCGCGAAGGAACTCGCGGCCAAGGAGAACATCGACCTGCTCGGCGTCACCCCGGGCGATGGCGGGCGCATTGCCGTCGCCGATGTGCAGCGCGCCGTCGCCGAGAAACCGAAAGCGATGTCGAAGATGCGGCAGGTGATTGCGCAGCGGTTGACGCAGAGTTTCCGCGACACGCCACATTTCTACGTCACGGTCGCGGTGGACATGACCGGCCTGATCGCTTATCGAAACCAGCTCAAGGCGGCGGGCGCGCCGTACACGGTCACGGATTTCATTGCCGAGGCCGTGGTGCTGACGTTGCAGGAGTTCCCCGGCGTGAACAGTTCCACCGACGGCAAGACCGCGTGGTGGCACAGCCACGTCAATCTCGGCATTGCCGTCTCGCTCGATCAGGGCCTCGTCGTGCCGGTGGTGCGCGCCGCCGAGCAATTGCCGCTGCTGGAACTTTGTCAGCGGTCGAAGGAACTCGCCGAGAAAGCGCGCGCCGGCAAAGCGACGCCCGACGATCTCAGCGGCGGTACGTTCACCATTACCAACATGGGCATGCTGGATGTGGAGAACTTCGGCGCGATCATCAACCCCGGCGAGGGCGCCATCCTCGCCGTCGCCAGCACCAAACCGCAGCCCGTCGTGCGGGATGGCCAGATCGTCGTGCGCCAGATGATGAAGATGACGCTGTCGTGCGATCACCGCATCGTGGACGGGGCGCTCGGCGCGCGGTTCACCAACGCCGTGAAACAGAAATTGGAGGATTTGGAATTGTGGAAACGGCTGACGGCGTAGCACCGTCGCTCTGATTTTGTAGCCGCGAATCGTATTCGCGGCGGGAAAAGGGCCGCGAAAGAGTTTCGCGGCTACAAACTGAGGAACAGTAACATGGACACATTTGACATCGTCGTCATCGGCGCTGGGCCGGGGGGGTATCCCGCGGCCATCCGCGCGGCGCAACTCGGCGCGTCCGTCGCTATCGTCGAGAAGGAACAACTCGGCGGCACTTGCCTTAACTGGGGCTGTATCCCGACCAAGGCGCTGATCGCCGCCGCCGATCTCTATCAACACATCCGCCACGCCGACGCGCTCGGGATCACGGTCAAAGATGCGTCGGTCGATTACGCGGCTATGATCGCCCACAAGAACAAGGTGGTCGACCAGTTGCGGGGCGGAGTCAAGCAGTTGCTCACCGCCAATGGCGTGAAACAATTCAGCGGCACGGCATCGTTCAAGGACCGCAACACGATTGAGATTACTGGCAGTACTGCCACAGGCACGGAGGCCTGTGCCACCATTCAAATTGGCGCGAAGAAGACGATCATCGCCACCGGCTCAACCTCTGCCGTGCCCGGGTTTCTGCCCAAACACTCCCGCGTGGTCGAAAGCCGCGCGTTCCTCGATCTCGACAAGCTGCCGGAATCGCTGCTGGTTCTCGGCGGCGGTTACATCGGCTGCGAACTGGCCTGCATGGCGGCGCAATGCGGAGCAAAGGTGACGATTGTTGAATTGCTGGAGGATATCCTTCTGTTGCTCGACGCCGACGTGCGCCGCGAAGTCCGCGCGCACATGGAGCAACAGCTCGGTATTCGCGTGCTCACCGGCAAAGCGCTGGAGAAAATTGCTGCGGACGACAACGGTGTGCGCGGCCTGTGCGGTGACGAAATGCTTGAAGCGAAGTTGTTGCTGGTCTCGGTCGGGCGGAAGCCGGTCACGGACGGCCTGAAACTGGAGAACGCCGGGCTGAAGACGAATGATCGGGGATTCATCGAGGCCGACGAGTACGGTCGCACTGCCGTCGCCACGGTCTATGCCATCGGCGACGTCACGGGCAAGGTGCAACTGGCGCACTACGCGACGGCGCAAGCCATTGCTGCTGCGTCCAATGCCTGCGGCCATCGGCTGCAGAGACACGACACGCTCGTGCCGGGCGTCATCTTCACGTCACCCGAAGTCGCGCTGGTGGGCATCACCGAGGAAGACGCGAAGAAACAGAACCGCGCCGTCAAGACCGGCAAGTTTCGCTTCAGCGGTTTGGGCCGCGCCATGGCAGTTAACGAAACGGTCGGCTTCGTCAAATGGATCGCCGACGCTGCAACCGATCAACTGCTCGGTGCAGCCGCGATCGGTCCGCACGCCACGGAGTTGATCGCCGGAGCGACGACGGCCATCCGCGCCGAGTTTACCGCTGCCGAACTCGGCAAGACCATTCACGCGCATCCGACGTTCAGCGAAGCATGGATGGAAGCCGCTCACGCCCTCCATGGCACTTGCGTCCACGCCCCGCCGAGACGGAAGAAGTAATCTCGTCTCTCCACAAAGATTTGCTCCAGAGTTTTCAGGAAGCTTGATAGTGAGCATTGACATTTACGCCGATGAATCGGGAATACATGACCGTGAAGGCATGGAGCCGGGATCAAAGGTCGCGGCACTGGCTGGATTCGTGGCGTGGCGCGGAGACTGGCTGAATTTTTGCCGCGAGTGGCAAAGCAAGCTGGGTGAATACGGACCCCCATACTTTCATTACCGCGAGATTAGGTTCAGGGACAGAGATAGGAAGTCAATATATCACGCATGGCCCCAAGCGCGGGTTGATTCCTTCCTTGTAGAACTGGCAGAGATTGCCGGTAGGTGGCCGAGATTTCATATTGGCGGTTTAATCAACGTCAGGAGCCTTCATCGGCTGGCATCGAAGGGAGACCCGCGCAGATCATGTCCCAAACTTTTTTTTGAGTCCTTCCTCCAAGAAGTGAATGACCGCTGGCCACTGTGTACTGAAAACTTCACCTTTATTTTTGACGACACCACGGACAAAAGTTGGAAGCACTTGATCCACGATACATATTCTGATTTCAAGGCGGTTGATCGTAGAATTACCGAAATCCGTTTCCGCGACAAAAGGGCGCTAGAAGGACTGCCCCTCCAAGCAGCCGATCTGCTGGCCTACCGGATTCGTCGGGCGGGTGTAAAAACAATGACGGGCGGCCACACCAAGCCTCTGCCTCTGGACGATCCTATCGACCAAGCATTGTTTGGAAAGGCCATGCCTAGCCGTTACAATTCAACCGTTTTGGGGCTTGCTCGTATTCGAGTACAAGCGAAATCGCTACTCTAAAGGAGGCTGACGCCTTGGCCTGGGGTTGCCGCGTCCAGCGCCGAAAAGGACTCGGGGTAAAGGTTCTGGGTTACGATCAACCGTGAACCGCCAAAGCCAGTTATTGGGTTGTTCTTGCAACGCCTTCCTGTTACAAGCGCATCCGTTTCAACCTGAAAACCCAATCGACTTCTGGATGGATAACGATGAACACATGCTTCCGTCGTGCAACAGTCGGGGCGCTTCTCTCGCTGGTGGCGATTTGGCTGTTGGCGCGAGACGCAGGGTCGGCCGCGACGCCGTCGAAGGACGCCAACAGCGGATGGTTGAAGCCGTTCGGTTCCAAATGGGTTTTGAAGTCTCCCGCCAAGCCCTGGTCCATTCAAAGAGTCTCACAACCCTCGCTCCATGGAGAGGATTCACTGCGGTTTGAGTTGAGGAAGGGAGAAGATTGGGCGAACAGAAGCGGGTCGAGGACCTTTCGTACGGAGGTGGATACCGACGAGTACCCCCCAATGAAATCCGTGCGATGGTACCGGCTCGATCTTTACCTGCCGCAAGACTTCCCCATCGAGAATAACCGGTTGGTGCTGGCCCAATGGCATGGGGAAGACAAGACGTATCTGGGAGAAGTGGGCAGAAGCCCGGTCCTGGCATTTCGGTACCGGAGCGGACGCTTTTTCATCACGTTACGGCACAGTGCCGAGCGCGTGGTTCGCGACGCTGACGCCGTCCTATCCAAGGAACTATTCGGAACGAACTCATTTCCTCTCAATGAATGGAACGATTTTGTGGTGCAAGCAAAGTGGTCCTTTGAAGAAGATGGATTCATTAACGTTTGGTGGCAGGGCAAACCGGTAGTGCAATACCATGGCCCCGTTGGCTACAACGACGATGTCGGGCCGTATCTCACGTTCGGCATTTACCGGGACGACTCGGACAAGGCCTATGTCACCTATGTGAACCAGGTGAGGTCGGGCAGCAAACCGGAGGACGTGGGTTTCAATCCGTCGGTTGGTGGACGTTAAGATTCCCTTCCGGTTGTCAATCAGCAGCGGCGCCGTGTCACACTTCGTTCTGACAGGCTTGGAGAACCCGCCGTTCGCACGAGGCATACTTCCCGATTAGCTTGTCGTAAACCTCGGCGGAGTTCCGGTTGGGTTTGATTTCGCTGTTGGTGATCGGGTTGGTGAAGCCGGCGACGATTTCCTGCCAGAGATTGGTGGCGCGGGCGCCTGTCCCGCCTCGGCGGTGATCCCTTCCTACCATCTTTCCCCTTTTCGCAAGCGCGGAGGCTTGCGCTACCAAGTACCCGTGGGCGCCGCGCAACGCGGCGCCAAGCGCGGCACTCTTAGCGACCTCGATGCGCAGGACGGGACAGTTCATCACGTCGGCCATCACTTGAAGGATCGCGGTGTTCATCGAGGCGCCGCCGGTGGCGTAGATGCGCTTCGGTGCGACTTTCATCCATTGCGAGTGGAGGCGCATCGACATCATCTGCGCTTCGACGACCGCCCGGCAGTTCACGGCGGCGTCGCGTTCGTCGAGGTCGAAACGGTGGATGCCGGGCTTGTTGACACGCGGGACGATCTCGGCTTCGAACCACGGCAGGAGAATGCCGCCGTTGTTGCCGGGTGGCGTGCTGGCCAGCGCGCGGTTGAAACCGTTCCAGTCGAGGCCGTACTGGTCGCGGATCTTTTCGCGGGCGAGCGAGCCGTTCTTGAAACAGATGAGCGTCATGTAGTCACCAGTAGGAGATCCGAACACGTGACCTTCGCCCCGAAAGCCTTCGGGGCAGCGTTTCATGAAACCGAAATAGGTGTCGCTGGTGCCGAGGCTGATGGCGACCATGCCTTCCTTGATAAGGCCGAGGCCGATGAGGCTGCACGGGTTGTCACCCGACCAGACCAGCGCCTGTGCATCAGGATTGAGTCCGTACTTCTTCACGAAATACGGACTGACCGAACCGATGATTCTCGATGACTCGGCGAGCGGCGGAAGCTTCTGTTTCAAGCGCGGCGCGGTGGCTTTGAGCGCGTCGGGATGCCACGTCTTCTTCCTGATGTCCATCAGGTTCATGCCCGCGCCGTCGCCGTGATCGATCGGTGCGATCTTCCCGGCGATGATGGACGCCATGAACGAACTCACGAGCGCGATGCTCGCGGTTCGCTCGTAGTTCTCCGGCTCGGTCTTGTAGAACTTGCGGATCTGCGGCCCGGTGAATCGCTCGAAAGTGTCTGAGCCTGTCAGTTGCGCCGTGGCCTTGATGCCGCCAAGTTTCTGGCGGATCTCGGCGCACTCGGCACTGGTTGAGGAATCCATCCAGATCGGCGACGTTGCCCGTGCAAATGTGCCGCTGAGATTCTCCACGAGGCTCTTGGCCGGGTCGAGATTGGCTAGTGCATCGGCAACACGGTCGTTGAGATAGACCGACCCATGTTGCTGACCGCTGCCGCTTATGGCCAGGATGTCGCCGAGCGGCAGGCCGTCATTCTTCATTTGCACGAACATCAGGTCGAGCGCTTCCGCCCACATCAACGGCGGACTGTGCACGACCAGCGGGTCTTTGTTGCGCAACGTGCCGTTCTGCGTGCCGTAGTGCGAGAGCGATTGGTCGAAGTTCAGCGACGCTTCGTACACGGCCTTCCGCGTATCGTGATCGATCACGATGGCCGACAGGCTCTGCGTGCTGGAATCGAGTCCGAGGAACAAGCGTGCCATAACTGCCTCCCGCATCACGTGCAGCGGCGGCCCGGAACCCTCACCCTGACCCTCTCCCTTGAACGGCAAGGGAGAGGGGATTTCCTCTCCTCCGTTCGTCGGAGGAGAGGATCAAGGTGAGGAGGTTGAGTGTGCTTGGCGTCCGCCACTTTTGATCGCATCCATCAGTGAGATTGGTATTGCTGTTTGTAGCAGGAATATGGCAAAAGATGAACCGGATTTTCGGCGTCTTGCGAGAGCCTGTTGAAAACCCAGTGCATAAGTTTATGGATTACCCGGTGTCAAAGGAGAGCAACATGAAACCTGTCACGTTAGGCTTGATGGTCGGCAACCGCGGCTTTTTTCCCGCTCATCTTTGTGAAAAGGGCCGGGCGCTCATTCTGGAAGTGCTGGAAAAAGCGGGCTTCGAAGTCGTCGCGCTCGCTCCGAAGAAAACGAAGTACGGCAGCATCGAAAGTCACAACGACGCGCGCAAGTGCGCCGACCTGTTCGGCAGACACCGCAATGAGATCGACGGCATTCTCGTCACGTTGCCCAATTTCGGAGACGAGCGCGCAGTCGCCAACGCGCTGCGCTGGGCGGACCTGCGGGTGCCGGTTTTGATCCACGCGTTCCCCGATGTGCCGGGCAGCATGCTGATCGACAACCGGCGTGACAGCTTTTGCGGCAAGATGTCGGTCTGCAACAATCTGCGCCAGTACAACATCCCCTTCACACTCACGCGGCTGCACACGACGGATCCGAAGAGCAACAGTTTCAAACAGGACCTCGCCGATTTCGCCGTGACCTGCCGTGTGGTGCGCGGCCTGCGCAACCTGCGCATCGGCGCTCTCGGCGCTCGGCCGACAGCATTCAACACAGTTCGCTACAGCGAGAAGTTGCTCGAACAAAGCGGTATCAGCATCGAGACCCTCGACCTGTTCGAGTTGTTTGGCTGGGTCGGCAAACTGAAGGACGACGACAAGGCGGTGAAGGCCAAGCTCAAGCAGATCGGCGAGTACGTCAACGCCAAAGCCGTTCCGCCGGCGTCATTGCTGAAGATGGCCAAGTTCGGCGTCGCCGTGGACAGTTGGATGGAGCGGACCAAGCTCAACGCTACCGCCGTCCAGTGCTGGACGGCGATGGAGGAATTCTTCGGCGTGGTGCCGTGCACGTTGATGAGCATGATGAGCAACACGCTGATGTCGAGCGCGTGTGAAGTGGACATCATGGGCACGGTGGCGATGTACGCGATGGCGCATGGCAGCGGCCGACCGAGCGCGTTGGTGGACTGGAACAACAACTACGGCGACGATCCCGACAAAGGCGTCGTGTTCCATTGCAGCAACCTGCCGAAGGACATTTTCGTCGAAAGGGGCGAAGGCAAACCCGTGATGGATTATCAGGAGATCATCGCCGGCACCGTCGGCAAGGCCAACACCTACGGCACGATTGTCGGCCGCGTCAAAGCCGCGCCGTTCACCTATCTGCGCGTCAGTACCGACGATGCTGCGGGTAAAGTGCGCGCTTACATCGGCGAAGGCGAACTGACCGATGATCCGCTGAAAACGTTCGGCGGCTACGGCGTCGTCCACATCCCGAATTTCCAGAAACTGCTGGCCTACATTTGCGAGAACGGATTCGAACATCACGTCGCGATCAACGCCACGCACACCGCTGCAGGCGTCAAGGAAGCGCTGACGAAGTACCTGGGCTGGGAAGTTTATCATCACCAATAGCCGTTGGTAGGGACGGACCGCCGGGCCGTCCGAAACCGAGAACAACAGAAGCGGCGCGCCCGGCGGTCGCGCCCTACCACAATACGTCGAATGTTGGCTGCACGGCTTCATGGATCCAAGGATTTGCGCGTCGAGAAAGTGCCACACCCCGGGCCGCCCGGACGTGGCGAAGTGCTTTTGCGCGTGACCGCCACGGGCATTTGTGGTAGCGACCTGCACTCTTATCAGGACGGCTGCATCGGCGACAGCGTTGTGAAGTCGCCATTGATTCTCGGCCACGAATTTGCCGGTGTGGTCGAGGCAGTCGGGCCCGATTCGGTCGACGGCAATTTCGAGCCGTTGCGCATCGGCGCCCGCGTGGCCGTCGATCCCGCGCAACCATGCGGTCGTTGCGACCTCTGCGAACGGGGGCATCCGAATCTCTGCCGTCGGCTGCACTTCTGCGGGAATTATCCCGACAACGGCAGCCTGTGCCAGTGGATGCACATGCCGGCACGGAGTTGCTTTCCCGTGCCGGACGAACTCGATGATGAAGCTGCTGCGATGCTCGAACCGCTCGGCGTTGCGATGCACGCTGTCGATCTCGCCAGGATTCGCGTGGCCAACAGCGTGGCGATACTTGGCGCGGGGCCGATTGGGTTGTTGATCCTGCAGGTCGTGAAACTGTCCGGTGTGGGACTGGTTTTCATCTCCGACAAGTTTTCGTGGCGTCTGCAATTGGCTGAGCATTTCGGTGGGATTCCGATCAACTGCGATTCGGAAGATCCTGTTCAGCGTGTATTGAAGGAAACCGATGGGCATGGTGTGGACATGGCCTTTGAAGCGGCGTGGGCTGGTCATTCGCTTCAGCAGGCTGCCGAGATGGCGCGGCTGGGGGGGCGACTGGTTGCGGTGGGCATCCCCTCAGACGACCGGTTCGAGATGAAACATTCAACTGCCCGTCGCAAAGGTCTGACGATTATGATGAGCCGACGGATGAAACACGTCTACCCGCGCGCGATTGAACTGGCAGTACGGGGACGTGTTGATTTACAAAGTCTCATCAGCCACCGTTTTCCGCTGGAGCGTGCTACGGAGGCGTTCAAGCTGAATGCGGCGTACGGGGACAAGGTGGTGAAGGTGATGATTGAGCACTAACATCCTGATTCATCGTATATCCTGTCCACTTGTCATTCTGAGCGGAGCGAAACCGCTGCGGGCCGTCTGTCGCGCGACGGCAAATCTCAGTCGTCTGGACAGAAACAACAGAGACCATTCTCCCGCTACGGCGGGATCAGGGTGACAACCCTGTGGATTGGAAAGGAGATTTCACATGAGCGCCAAATACTCCATCGGTTTGGACTACGGAACGAACACCGTCCGCTGCCTGATTGTGGACGCGAGCAACGGCCGCGAGGTGGGCACGGCGGTTTGGGAGTACGCGCACGGGACGCATGGCGTGATTTTGTCCCGTGACCCGAATCTCGCCCGCCAGCACCCTGCCGATTACGTCACGGGTGCGGAGACGACGATCAAGAAAGCGCTGGCGCAGGCCAAGCGCGCTGTGAAGAGCTTCAAGGCCGAGCAAATCGTCGGTATCGGCGTGGACACGACGGGCAGCACACCGATTCCCGTGGATCGCAACGGTCGGCCGTTGGCGTTGGACAAACGGTTTGCCAGGAACCCGAACGCGATGGCGTGGCTCTGGAAAGACCACACCGGTGTGGCGGAGGCGGTGGAGATCACGGAGCGCGCGCGACAGATGCGTCCGCAGTATCTCGCCAAGTGCGGTGGGACGTACTCGAGCGAATGGTTTTTCAGCAAGGTCCTCCATTGCCTGCGCACGGACGCGGCGGTGTTCGATGCGGCACACACGTGGGTCGAATGCGCCGACTGGATTCCCGCGATGCTGACGGGCACGGAAGCACCCGACAGGTTGACCGTGGGCGTCTGCGCCGCTGGCCACAAGGCGATGTACAACGACAACTGGGGCGGCTACCCCGATGCCGAATTCCTCGGTTCGTTGCATCCGAAGCTTGGCGAACTGCGTGCGCGGCTTCGTCCGAAAGCGCACACGATTGACCGCGCCGTCGGCAAATTGACGGCGGACTGGGCGAAGCGCACCGGTTTGCGGGCCGGCACGCCCGTGGCCGTCGGCGCGTTTGATGCGCATCTTGGCGGTGTCGGCGCGGGGATTGCGCCGGGCACGCTGGTGAAGATCATCGGCACCAGCACGTGCGACATGATGGTTGCGCCCGTTGGAGAACCGCTCGCTGATATCCCCGGCCTTTGCGGCATCGTCAACGGCAGCATCTTACCCGGATTTTACGGGCTTGAAGCCGGCCAGTCGGCGGTCGGCGACATCTTCAACTGGTTTGTGAACTACATCCGCGCCGGCAGCCACGAAAATCTCACCACCGGTGCGGCGAAACTCAAACCCGGCGAGTCAGGGCTGCTGGCGTTGGACTGGAACAACGGCAACCGCACGATCCTTGTGGACCAGCGGCTCACGGGCTTGCTGCTCGGTCAGACTCTCTACACGACGCCCGCCGAGATTTACCGCGCGTTGATCGAGGCAACGGCGTTCGGCGCTCTGACGATCATCAACCGGTTCGAAGAATATGGTGTGAAAGTCGCGCAGATCGTCAACTGCGGCGGCATTGCGGAGAAGAATCCGCTGGTGATGCAAATCTACGCCGACGTGACGGGCCGTCCGATGAAAGTCTCCCGCTCCGCCCAGACGTGCGCGCTCGGAGCCGCCATCGCGGGTGCGGTGGTTGCGGGAGCGCACAGGAATTACGCCGATGCCCAGAAGGCGATGACCGGCGTCAAGAAGCGCGTCTTCACGCCGAATCCGCAGGCGCATAGCGTCTATCGTGAACTTTACCCGCTGTACCGAAAGCTTCATGATGCCTTCGGCACCAAAGAGTGGAACGGCAACCTGTACGACGTGATGAAGAAGCTGTTGGAGATACGGATGCAAGTGAGAAAGTGACACGAACCATCACCCTGACCCACTCCTTTGAACAAGGGAGAGGATCAAGGTGAAGGGGAAAGGTTTTGCGATGCTTGAAGAACTGAAGAAGCGAGTTTGTGAGGCGAACCTGAAACTGGTTGCCGAGGGACTGGTCATCCAGACCTGGGGCAACGTCAGCGGCGTTGACCGCGCCAGCGGCAACATGGTGATCAAGCCCTCGGGTGTGCCTTACGACAGGATGAAACCCGGGCACATGGTGGTCGTGTCGCTGGAAACAGGCAGGGTCGTCGAGGGCGATCTGAAGCCCAGTTCCGATACGCCGACGCACCGCATTCTTTACCGTGCCTTCAAGAGTATCGGCGGCGTCGTGCACACGCACAGCCTGTACGCCACCGCGTGGGCGCAGGCGCGGCGCGAGATTCCGCCGCTAGGAACGACGCACGCGGATTATTTCCACGGGCCGGTACCGTGCACGCGGTTGCTCACGGCCCGGGAAATCAAATCCGAGTATGAAGCGAACACCGGGCACGTGATTGTTGAGAAGTTCAGGAAGGTTGACCCGCTTCGTTTCCCCGGCGTGTTGGTGGCCAGCCATGCACCGTTTGCATGGGGCGAAACGGTTGAGAAGGCGGTCGAGAACGCGGCCGTGCTCGAACACCTGGCGCGTCTGGCGAGCGAGACATTGCGGGTCAAACCATCGGTCAGACCCATGCAGAAGGTCCTGCTCGACAAACATTTTCTGCGCAAGCACGGGCCGGGCGCGTATTACGGACAGAAGCGCGTATAATTAGGAATTGGCATGACGAGCCACATCGCTTAGGATGCAACTGCAATGAATATTACCAACGCTGTTCCTTTGGGACTCAAGAAATCTTTTGGCTTCGGCGATCGCACCGGCTTGGCGACTCCCGGTCATCTCAGTGCTTCAAAGAAATATGATTTTGCTCCGATCTTCGCGCAGCAGTCCATCCGCGAAATGGAGCGCACCCAGCGTTCACCCGAAGAGGTGATGAAAGCGGCCCAGACCGCGCTGGCAAAACTCGGCTATACCAAGCCGTGGGGCGCCGACGCCGATCACCTGAAGTTGCCGGAACACGTGGATCGGACTGCGGCGGCAGGCTTCTGCTTTTTCACGATTGATCCGTCGGCGTACGTCGGCAAGGGCACGCTGACTGCCGAACTGGAGTCGCTCTACGTCGGCAAGAAGTTCGACGTGCCGGGGGTTGCCACGGCGCAGTTTGACCGCGCATCGCTGCAGCGCGCCGCGGCGAAGTACGCTGCCGCGCTGGAGCACGTCGGCGCCATGGGCCGTCACATCGCGAAGACCATGGGCGCGCGCCCGTTTGAGATCGAAGTCAGCGTGGACGAGACCGACGAACCGACGAGCGTGCTGGAGCATTTATTCATCGGCATGGAACTCAAGCGGCACAAGGTGCCGAACGTTGTGAGCGTCGCTCCGCGATTCATCGGCGATTTTGAGAAAGGGATTGATTACAAGGGCGACCTGAAGAAGTTCGAGGAAGCATTGGTGCAACACGCCGCCATCGCGAAGCACTGCGGCCCGTACAAGATGAGCGTCCACAGCGGCTCGGACAAATTCGCAGTGTATCCGATCTTCGGCCGCGTCTGCGGCGACCTGTTGCACGTGAAGACTGCGGGCACGAGTTACCTGGAAGCGTTGCGGGTGGTGGCACGCACGGACACAAAACTGTTTGGTGAGATCGTCGAGTTCTGCCGCGGAAGGTTCGACACGGATCGCGCGAGCTATCACATCTCGACGACCCTGGCACAGGTGAAGGCGCTGCCCAAGTACAGCGGGCCGAAGGATGAGCCTGTGTTTCTCGACGAGATACCGGGGCGGCAGTTACTGCACGTCACGTTCGGCTCGGTGCTGACCAACCCGCAGTTCAAGCCGCGCATCCTCGGTGTCCTCCAGAAGAACGCGGCGTTGCACGAGGAGTTGCTCGACAAACACCTCAGCAAGCATCTCTCTCTCTTGAGCAAGGGCTAAGCTGTGAACCGCAAACGGTACGCCGTCGGTCGGCGCCAGTGCGCGCTCGGAAATGTACAGTGACGCCACCAGCGAGAAACCGATGACCATCTTCGGAGCGATCTACCGCAGGAGCCAGTAGGGGAAAACTCGAAGCACAAAATCCGAAACAAGTGGAAGTCAGGAAAACTACAATTTTACAAACGACGGCAGGGATAGGGCCACGCTGGTCGGATTTTCATTTTCGGATTTCGAGATTCGGATTTCGGATTTACTGCTTAAGATTTAGGAGGCAACCATGAAACGCACCAAGACCAAACCAGCGGCCAAGACAACCAAGACGACCAGAACTTTTCTTACGGATGATTTTCTGCTGCAGAATGACGTGGCGCGGGAGTTGTACCACGACCACGCCAAGCACGAGCCGATCTTCGATTATCACACGCATCTGCCGCCCGACCAGATTGCGGCCAACAAAGTATTCCGCAACCTTTATGAAGTCTGGCTGGGGGGCGATCATTACAAGTGGCGCGCGATGCGTTCCAACGGCGTGTCGGAGAAGTATTGCACCGGCGACGCCAGCGACTGGGAGAAGTTCCTCGCCTTCGCCCGTACGGTGCCGTACACGCTGCGCAATCCGCTCTATCACTGGACGCACCTCGAATTGAAACGGTTCTTCGGCATCACCAAGTTGCTTGACGAGTCCACCGCGAAAGAGATTTGGGATACGGCCAACGCCAAGCTGTCCAAAATGCCCGTGCACACGATCCTTGAAACAAATCGCGTCGCGGTCGTCTGCACGACGGACGATCCGACCGACTCGCTCGAACATCACCGGAAGATCCGCGAATCACAATCCGCAGGCAGGGACGCCCGCGCCACCAAACCACTGGGTACGCGGGTGTACCCGGCGTTCCGGCCCGACAAGGCGTTGACGGTGGACCAGCCAGCCGCGTTCAACGCCTGGGTGGACAAGCTCGGGCAGGTGAGTGGCGTGGAATGCCGCAGTTTGAGCGGCTTTCTCGACGCGCTCAGGAAACGGCATCGTTACTTTCACGACAACGGCTGCCGCCTTTCCGATCACGGGTTGAATCACGTGTATGCCGACGATTGCACCGAAGCCGAGGCGGCGCGCATTTTCGCAGACGCCCGCAGTGGAAAGAAGGTCTCCCCAGCGGAGGCCAACAAGTTCCGCAGCTTCATGCTGCTGTTTGTGGGCGAACTCTACGCCGCGCGCGGCTGGGTCATGCAATTGCACCTCGGCGCGTTGCGCAACAACAACACACGCCTGATGCGCACGCTCGGCGCCGACACGGGGTTCGACTCGATCGGCGACTGGCCGCAGGCCGAGGCATTGGCGCGTTATCTCGACCGGCTCGACTCGACCAATCGTTTCCCGAAAACGATCCTCTACAACTTGAATCCCGCCGATAACTACGCCTTCGCCACGATGCTCGGCAATTTCCAGGACGGCAGCGTGCCCGGCAAAATCCAGTTCGGCAGCGGCTGGTGGTTTCTCGATCAGAAGGAAGCGATGGAATGGCAGATCAACGCGCTGTCCAACCTCGGTCTGCTCAGCCGGTTCGTCGGCATGCTGACCGACTCGCGCTGTTTCCTGAGTTATTCGCGGCACGAATACTTCCGCCGTCTGCTCTGCAACCTCCTCGGCCGCGACGTCGTCAACGGCGAACTACCCCGCGACATGAAAATGCTCGGCACGATGGTCCGCAACATCTGCTTCGGCAACGCGAAAGATTACTTCGGCCTCGAAACCGGGAAGGTCTAGGCCGGACGGGAGAGAACAGGGAAGCAACGCCTCGCCCAAGAACTCCTTGAACCGCCTTATTGCAGCGTGACTAGTCCTTTAGAATTTTCTCAATTTGCTTGATCGGGAGCATCGCTCGAATGTTGCTGGACCCCATCCCGACAGCCAAATCAAGCTCCTTTGAATCGGCCCCCAACTTAATTAAGCAAAGCATCAGCAGATTTCTGATCCGCTGCAACTCTTTGAGTGCTGGATCTTCTCGCGTGGAGTTTCTCTTAGTCTTCGGCATTGGTAGAATAACCTCCTCTCATGTCAGACGACGTAAATCCCCTTGTGAAGTTTCTTGCTTTCTTCCGGTTTCGCGAAGAAGACATTTGTGCCCTTTCGAAGGAGAACACGCCCTTCGAATTGATATACATCACTTCTGTTCCACGGAGGCACGATGACCACAAGGACCTCCGAGCCCACGACGGACACGGAGTGTAGTCTCACCGTCGCAGCCGGAGAAATTGTATTTCGAATAGAATTCTGCAGCCCTTGGTCGAATTGTTGCCGAGAAATGTCGCTGCCTTGAATTGTGCCCGCGTCGTCGATTCCGTAAAAAACCCTGCCTCCCTCCCGAGTATTGAGCATTGCGGCCACCTCACGGCTAATCTTATTAAAGTCAGTTCCTTGTCCCTTGAACTCGGAAATCTGATCCTCGCCGTTCCTACAGATATCCAGAATTTCCGTCTCGCTTGGCAGCCCGAGAGCGGAGGGCTTCTTGGTCACATAACCCTTCGAAGATGATTTCGCTGTGGCCGTTACCGAGGAAGCGGGAAGGCGTGCCGGCGGCCCCTCGAAGTAGCTGAGGGGGACAGTCCTACCAAGCGGCACTTTTTCGTAGACCGGAAAGCCATTCGACTCTAACGACTGACCATTTTTCATCTTTGGTTGGATCAGCTCTGCATCATTGATAATCGTAAGATCCCGACGGACGTTGTTCACATGACGCTTAACAAGTCTGGCGATTTCGGCAGTGTTCCGCTTACCGTTTACCAGTTCATATACCCTGAGGCGCTGGCCAGCCCCCGAAAAAATAAAGCGCCCGCGAAGAATCATCTCCTGTAAGTCCATGATGCCTGACGCGGAACCTCACTTACGTCCGCGGAATTTCCTCACTCTGACTGCGGTTCCTGACATGCCAACCAAGCGGCCAATCGTGTTCGAATCAAAGCCGAGAGAATACAGGATCTTAATCTGTGCACCCTGCTCCTTACCTTGAATCGCAAGCAACGCGATTACTAGATCTAGTTTCCCGCCGATTTCCTCTAATAGCTCATTATCGCTTTTGGCTTTACTCATTCCAACCACCTACTTTCATCCGGATTTACCTACGTCTACCGCTTACCCTTCTTCCGCTTTCGCGATGTGGCCAGGGTGACGCTTACAGTGTTCGCCGTCGTCCCGAGAAGCTCTGCAATCCGCTTCGGCTGAAAGCCTGCATTACTTAGCTCAGCGATTGTCGCCGTTTGATTCATGCCTCGCTTGGCCAGGATGGCAAGCAGACGAACCGCTTCCTCCAGCAATGCTTCCGTTTTTGTTTGTTCGTCCATATTACATTCCTATGTCCGTTTCGCTTTCCGTCCCCTTTGAATCGCCTTCCGTACTGCTTCGGTCGATTTGTCCACGATTTCCGATATTTCGGGTGCGCTCAACCCACACCGCCCCAAAAGTAGCTCGATCTTATCCAACTCCGCATCCGTTCGAGTTTCTCGCGCTTCGACCATAAGCGCCATGACGGCTGAAAGCTTGCGGTCGATCCTCTTAAGCACATCGCCTTCCATTGAGCTTCCTCCTTAGTTTTAAGTCACACCTTCCATATTCACTGTGCGTGTGATTTATACCGAATAATAAGGGACTTGTCAATACCCAATTGTCAGACCATGGACATTCCCCTAATAGAACGCTAAGAGGATGTCTGTGTTCGCCACGCGAGAATCGACCCGCCGCTGAAGACCTAGTTGCCATTGTAGAACACGGCGGCCTGAGCGGGCACGGCTGGAGCAGTAATCGGGTCAGGTCTCGTTACGAAATAATTGCCGCCGCACTTTCTCCACGACCGCTGCCAACTGATTGCCTTACACCCGGCGTTATCCGCCGAAGGCGATGCGGGCTCCGGCGCTGACGGTAATCAGCAGGGCCGTCCAAGTGCCCCAAAGCACGAAGACCCAGATTGCCGCCTTGCCGAACGATGCGCCGCTCAACCGCGACAGCCCGATCGCTTTCACGGCCAGCGCCCAGAAGGTCATGATGTTGATCGCGGCGAGAACGGAGTGGAGCGTGTTCTGCGGATCGAATTCCTTGACCACCAGCATCAGGCCGGGTGAGGCAAAGAAGTTTCCCGTGGCCAGGATGAGCAGCGTTCTGACGACGGAACCCAGCACGGTAATCATGCTTGCCAAGCCGACGACTTCCAAGGCTTTCAGGTAGGTGAAATTGCCTTTCAAGGGCACGGTCCCGACGAGCCAGAAGAGCACGGCCCACAAAAACGGGACTGCGATCGCGTTGTACAGTGGTTCAGACGAGATACGGACATTGAGGCTGGCCTGCCCCGCTTCCTGGGCAGCGTCAGCCTGCTCCTTCGGTATTCGGCCTTTGTCCACCAGTCTCTGGACGCCTTGTTCCTCGTAGTCGCGCAACTGTTGTTTGATGACGGCTTGGGAGAGGGCGAACCGCGTTCCCAGCCAACCCACGAGCAGGAGGATCAGGCACGGCACGAGCCAGTTGAGGATGGAACGCGGACTGGCTTTGACTTGGTCGAAGACCTCGCCCGGTGTGGCGTAAACATTCGCCAGCCGTCCGATGAGGGATGACCGGGGAACGGTTGGCCCGGTTTGGTCTGAAGGCAATTGATCCATGGTGTTTCCCGGCGGCTTGCCGTCCCAGCGAGTGAGACAATCCCCTGATGCTGACGGTTCTGTCAAGACGGATGAAGCTGTTGAAAAAGTCGTTGGTGATTGCGCGAGCGGGCTTCTGTCAAAGTTGATCTGACAGGTGTTGGTAGGGGCAGACCGCCGGGCTGCCCGAACCTCCGGAGCGGCACGCTCAGCGAGCGCACCCTACCCCGAAGGCGTTACCCGCCAAAGGCAGCACGGAATGCGGCACCGATGCCAATCATCGAGCCGGTCCAAGCGGCCCAAATCACGAAGATCCACACTGCGGCCTTGCCAAACGATGCGCCGCTCAGGCGCGACAGTCCGATCGCTTTCACGGCCAGCCCCCAGAAAGTCATGACGTTGATCGCGGCGAGAACGGAGTGGAGGCTATTTTGCGGATCGAAATCCTTGACGAGCAGCATCAGGCCGGGTGAAGCAAAGAAGTTGCCCGTGATCAGGATGAGCAGCGTCCAGACGATGGAACCCAGCACGCCGATCATGTTGGCCAAGCCCGCGACTTCCAAGGCTTTCATGTAAGTGAAGTTGCCTTTCAAGATCTTGACGCCGACCAGCCAGACGGCCAGGCCCCATAAAAGCGGAGAGGCGAAGGCGGCGAGTGGTGTTACAACCGCGACGCCAGCTATGGCGCCGATGTTGGCGAACTTCTCCCCTGCCTGCATTGCGGAGTCGGCCTGCTTCTGGGACAGACGGCCTTTGTCCACCTGTTTCTGGATGGCCTGTTCCTGGATGTCGCGCAACTGTTGTTTGACCGAGGCTTGCGAGAGGACGAGCCACCCTCCCACCCAACCCACGACGATAAAGATCAGAACCGGTGCGAGCCAGTTGGCGGTGGAAGGCGGGCTGGCTTTGACTTGATCGAAGACCTCGCCCGGTGCGGCGTAAACATTCGCCAGCCGTCCCATCAGCGACGACTGGGGTGCGGTTGGTCCGGCTTGTTCTGAAGGCAATTGCCCCATATTCATTCCTCCTCGGTTTGCCGTCTCCCAGCGGATGAGACAATCCCCGAATGCCGCCTGATCTGTCAAGGCGGATCGCTGAGCCAAGGCGCGGGATGGGCGAAGCCTTACTCTTTATGAAATCTGCGGACAGCAGTGTGAGCGGGCCAACGATTGACTCTCAGCATAAGCCAAGGGCGGTCGTATTACTCGTAGGTCTTGCGGAACCTGACCTTGGACTCGTCCGCCTTCGCCGAGGCTTCGGCGGACACGTCCGGCTTCGCCGAGGCTTCGGCGGACACGTCTGGCTTTCCTTGTTCCGGGGCTGAGGGACGCTCTTCGCTCTTCGCTCCTCGCTCTTCGGGCTGTTTCGATTCTTCGACGTACATCAGCCGCAGATCGGTGAGCGTGGCGTGCAAGACTTTGGTTTCGTCAGCAGTGAGATTGCCTTGCGTTTTGCGCTCCAGCATTTCCAACGTGTCGATGAACAGGCGCGCGGCGGGAAGATTCTTCTCGGCTTTGCCGGTCATGGGATTGGCGAGCTTGCCGAGGCAAATCATCGCCTGGCTGCCGAACAGGCCAACCATGTCGAGAAATCGCAGCGTGTCCTCGCGCGAACCGACGGTGTCTTTTTGGACTTCAGCCATGTTGATTCTCTCGGTGTAGCTGCGCTTCTATGAAGCGCAGTTGTTAATTCGCGGCGCTTCGTTCACCCCGAAAGCCTTCGGGGCAGGGAAGCGCCACTACATCATTGTTTCTCCACGGGTTTGATCACCACGACGGCGTGCGGCTGATCGGTGAAATACCTGTTTGCCACGCGCTTGATGTCGTCAGCAGTGACGGCGTTGTATTTTTCGTCCATCGACTGGAAGAAATTATAGCCGAGCCCGTACAACTCGTCGAGGCCAACCATCAGGCTCAAATCCGCGTTATCCTGCATCCGGACTTTGCGCTGGCCGATGAGGCTGTTCTTGGCGCGCTCAAGCTCCTTCGCGCTGAGACCGTCTTGTTTGAGCTTGTCGAGTTCGGCGAAGATTTCCTTCTTACAGAGATCGACCTTCTCGGGCATCGTTCCCACGTAAAACGCAAAATAACCGGGATCGAGTCCGGGCTGTTGGTACGCGCCGACGTAATACGCCAGACCCAACTCATCCCGAATCCGCAGGAACAGTCGCGAGCCTAGCCCGGAGTACGCTTCGTCGAGAAGTTCCAAGGCGAAGCGGTCATTGCTGAACATGTCGGTGCCGCTGAAACCTATCAGGAGCACCGCCTGCTCCTTCGGTTTGTTCTCGATTTTCTCCGACGAGGCAGCCAGCTTCTCGGGGCCGGTGCGCGGAAACTCCGGTTTCACCGATTTCATGCCGCCGAACTTAGCTTCCACCTTCCGGCGGATCTCCTCGGCATTCACGTCGCCAAAAACGGTCAACACCATGTTGTTCGGCACGACGTAGCGCCGGTGGAAATCCACCGCGTCCGCGCGCGTCAGTTTCTGGACCGTCTCGGCTTTGCCGAGCGGGTTCAAGCGATACGGGTGATGCGCGTACATCGCCTCGCGCAACAACTGCTGGCCCGCGCGCAAAACCTGGTCCTGCTCCGCCCTGATCTCGGCCAGTTGCACGTCGCGCTCGCGCTTGAGCATGTCCTCCGGGAACGTCGGGTTCTGCAACACATCGGCCAACACGTCCAGCGCCAGATCCAGGTCTTCATCCATCACGTGCGCGGACACGCCGAAACTGTTGTTGCCGGACATGTAGCTGATGTCGCCGCCAACCGATTCGATGGCGTCGGCAATCTGGTTGGCCGTGCGGGTCTTCGTTCCCTTCAACATCATTCGCGCGGTGAGTTTGGTGATGCCGTTGTCGGCGCCGGTCTCGGCGATGACGCCGCCCTTCATCAACGCGCGCAGATCGAGGAACGGCAGCTTGTGGTCTTCGCGCACGAGCAATCGCAGGCCGTTCGGGAACTCGAACTTCTGAATCTTGATTTCGGTCCTGGCCGTTTTCTCTGCCGGCGGCTTCGCTTCCGTGCCTTCGGGATCGAGCGACGTGATCGTCAGATTGGCATCGGCAAAATACTGCGCCACGACGCGGCGAATGTCCGCCGGTGTGACCTGGCGAACGCGGTCCAGATAAACCGTCGAGAAATTCGGGTCGCCCACGAGAATTTCGCTCTGCGCCAGGTCGACCGCCTGGCCTTCCATCGTCTTGAACGTTTCGAGATGATTGTTGACGGAGGCTTTGATCGCTTTCTGGCATTCTGCGTCGGTGACGGATTCGGCGATCAGTTTCCTGACCTCGCCTCGAATCGCGGCGATGGCTTCGTCGCGCTTCTCCGCGTCGGCGATCGCTTCAATCTCGAAAACGCCGGGATAAGACGGCGTGTAACTGCTGGCGTCGATCGCATGCACGAGACCGCGTTTCTGCCGCACCTCGCGGTACAGGCGCGAGCTTTTGCCCTGGCCGAGGATGATCGCCAACACGTCCAGCGGATACACGTCGGGATTCGTCAACGCGGGAATGTGCCAGGCGAGATGAATGTTGGAGAGTTGAATCGGCGCTTCCTCGTGGCGTTCGCGCGTGCTGAGCTGCGGCGGCTCGGGCAGAACCGTCGCCGGCTCGATCGCACCCATCTTGAAATCTTTCGTCAACTCGCGGACGCGCGCTTCGATCTCGTCGGCATTGATGTCGCCCACGACGACGAAGATGAGGTTGTTCGGCACGTAATGTTCCTTGTAATACGCCACCACGTCGTCGCGCGTAATGCGATTGTAAATGTCGGGATAACCGATGACGGGATGCCGAAACGGATGCGTCGTGTACGCCGTTGCCCACAGCATCAGCGAGGAGCGACGACCGGGATCGTCCACGTTCATCGCCATTTCGCGGAGGATGACTTGCTTCTCCTTGAGCAGTTCCTCCTCGGGAATGGTGGCGTTCATCATGCAGTCGGCGAGAATGTCGACAGCGGTCTTCCAATTTTCCGACGGGATGTTGATGTGGAAAACGGTCTGCTGGAAGGAGGTATAGGCGTTGATGTAGCCGCCCTTGTCTTCAATCTCCTGCGCAATCTGCGCGACGCCGCGCGTGGTCGTGCCCTTGAAGAGCATGTGCTCCAGCACGTGCGACAAGCCCGCGCCCATCCAACGGCCTTCCGTAATGCTGCCCGCGCGACACCAGGCTTGGGCGCTCACGACGGGCGCGCTGTGGTCTTCTTTGACGAGAAGGGTCAGCCCGTTGTCGAGAATCGTTTTGCGCGCCGATAACGTATGGTTTGTCTGCGTGATTGCCATGGAATTGGTCGCCATTGCGGCCAAGGCTGCCATCAGACAACAAGCGACGGGATTGAATCGCATGTCGAATGAGACAGCTAGTTGGAACCGCCGCTCAGTTTTTCCGCGCCCGAACTGCGACTCTTGTCACGAAAGCGATCGGGATTGGCGTGGGCGGTGACTGGACGGCTGCCGGCGGCCCGCGCAAGCGGCTGATACGGCTTAACGAACACTTCATCAAAATCATAACCGCCTTTGAAATCTTCGCGGGAGTCTTGCTCGGTCCTTCCGAGGATGCCTTTTTCGACCATGTTGAAGACGATCTCGCCAAAATCGTCGCACCGACGTATGCCCCAGTAGGCCAGCACCGTCTTCGCCATTGGGCCGAATTGATCGAGTGCGTAGCGCCGCAGCCCTTCCAGTAATTCCTGTCCCGTGACGTGGCGAAGAGCGGGCTGCGTGTGTGCGTTTTTCCTGAGCATCTTCAGCGTGTAATCCAATCCTTCCCGCACAAAGTAGTAGGAGTCCCGATCGTAACGTCCGTCCCTCTGCAAAATCTCATCGACCGATTCGTAAAAACTAGGCTTTTGCATCTATCTATCCCTCTTCTCCATGGTTACGGCGGCCGGCGCCTCCTTGGAACCGGTCCGCGCACGCCATTGCCGAACGACTGTGCCGAGCAGGATTGCTCCCACGAGGAACGCCACAATCATTTGCTCTTGCCTGGTAAGTTTGAACATTTGCTGACTGTAACCCAGCCATAACCCTATCTCCACCTTCGCACACACCAATATCAGCCAACTTCCCCGGCATCACAACCACTTTTTTTGCGCGCGCGTTTGCCTCGCCTTGGCGGGACCGGGATTCAACCCGCCGCGATGTTGACCAGTTTGCCGGGGACGACGATGACTTTCTTGATTTGCTTGCCGGCGAGGAATTCCTTCACGCGGTCGTTGGCGAGCGCCAGCGTTTCGAGTTCCGACTGCGATGCGTTGGCCGGCACTTCGATGCGGTCGCGCAACTTGCCGTTGACCTGTAGAATGACCGTGACGGTGCTCTCCACCAGCAACGCGGCGTCGTACTTCGGCCACGGTTCTTGGGCGAGCGATTGCTTGTGCCCTAACTTTTCCCAGAGTTCCTCGACCAGATGCGGCGCGTACGGCGCGAGCACCAGCACGAACGGTTCGAGAAGTTTGCGTGGACGGGCCGTCTGCGCCGTGACTTCGTTGACGAAGATCATCATCTGCGAGATCGCGGTGTTGAAGTTGAGTGTGTCGGTGTCTTCGCCGACTTTCTTGATCGTCTGATGGAGCGCTTTGAGCAGCTTGGGATCAACGGAACCCTCACCCTGACCCTTGGTCGCCTTTGGCGCCGCCTGCGGCGGGTAAACCTCTCCCTTGGACGGCAAGGGCGAGGGGATTCCTTGCTGTTTCCTCTCCCCCGTCGTTTGGGGGAGAGGATCAAGGTGAGGGGGATTCGGTTCGTCGTCCACGATGAGATTGCCGTCCTCATCGCAGAACAGTCGCCAGACGCGGCCGAGGAACCGATACACGCCCTGCAACCCTTCCGTGCTCCACGGTTTCGTCGCTTCGAGCGGCCCCATGAACATCTCGTACATGCGGAACGCATCCGCGCCGCACTCGCGCACCACGTCGTCGGGATTGATCACGTTGCCGCGCGACTTCGACATCTTCTGGTTGTCTTCGCCGAGAATCATGCCCTGGTTGACCAACCGCACGAACGGCTCCGGCGTCGAGACGTGGCCGAGATCGAACAGCACCTTGTGCCAGAATCGCGAGTAAAGCAGATGCAACACCGCGTGCTCCGCGCCACCGACGTAGAGATCGACCGGCATCCAGTACTTCTCCTTCTCTTTCCCGACGAACGCTGCCTTGTTTTTCGGGTCAATGTAACGGAGGTAATACCAGCACGATCCCGCCCACTGCGGCATCGTGTTCGTCTCGCGCCGGGCTGGGCCGCCACACTGCGGACATTTCGTGTTGACCCAATCCGTTGCCTTGGCCAACGGCGGCTCGGCATTGCCCGTCGGCGTGTAATCCTTCATCTCCGGTAACGTGAGCGGCAAGTCGCTCTCAGGCACGGCAACCGTTCCGCATCCCTCGCAATGGACAATCGGAATCGGCTCGCCCCAGTACCGTTGCCGCGAGAACAACCAGTCGCGCAGCTTGTATTGCACGGTTGCCTTGCCGAGGCCGCGCTCTTCGAGCCAAGCAGTGATCTTCTTCTTGGCTTCGGGAGTGGGCAGGCCGGTGATTTCACAAAAGCTTCGGCCTTCACGCCTCCACGCTTCGGCATCTTTCTTGTTTGGAGAGTTGAAGCACGTGCCGTCCCCGACGAAAGGAGAGAGAACCTCACCAGTATTCTTGTCAACAATCTGGCTCAGCAGTGTTTCACCCTTACCCCAGGATCTCTCCTCCTTTCTGATAGCATTCGCGAACTCTTCCTCGCTTTGATAATCCTCGTCGAAACGTGCCCAAAACTCGGCGTTACGCTTGAGATGCTCTGCATTCTCAAAAAGGGGTTTTACTACCAGAAGAATCTCCAAACCAAATTTCTTCGCGAACTCGAAGTCACGCGTGTCGTGCGCTGGCACGGCCATGATGGCGCCTGTGCCGTAGCTCATCATCACGTAATCGGCGACCCAAATCGGAATCTTCTCGTCGTTCACCGGATTGATGGCGTAGCCGCCGGTAAACACGCCGGTCTTTTCCTTCTCCAACTGCGTGCGTTCCAGCTCACTCTTGCGTTGAGCTTCCTCGCGGTAGGCGATCACGGTAGCGCGCTGTTCGGATGTCGTGACTTTCTCGACGAGCGGGTGCTCCGGTGCGAGCACCATGTACGTCGCGCCGAAGAGTGTGTCAGGTCGTGTGGTGAACACACGAATCTTGTCACAGGCAGGGACGCCTGTGCCACCGGCAATTTGGAAGTCTACTTCCGCCCCCTCACTCCGCCCAATCCAGTTGCGCTGCTGTTCCTTGATGGATTCTGGCCAGTTGACCAACTCCAAATCTTTCAGCAATCGCTCCGCGTAGGCGGTGATCTTGAGAATCCATTGTCGAAGGGGACGGCGATAAACTTCCTTGTGACCTTTGCGGTCGCACGTGCCGTCGGCGTTGACTTCCTCGTTGGCGAGAACGGCTTTGCAGCCTTCACACCACCAGACGGGTACTTCGGCCTCGCGGGCGAGGCGCATGTTGCGGATAAATGAACAGCGCAGGTTGTCGTGCTCGTGGCGTGGCCGTTTGAAGAAGCCCGCGCGGGTTCCAGAGAGGAAAGCATTGTCCTTCCACTCGGTCTCGCGCTGCGGAGTCTCGGAGAGAGCATCTTCGAGGAGCGAAATCGGCGTCGCCCTCTCGAGTTCGAAGTCAAAGTAGCTGTTGTAGAGCTGGAGGAAAATCCACTGCGTCCACTTGAAGTAATTCGGGTCGGTCGTGTCCACTTCGCGGTCCCAATCGTAGGAAAAGCCGAGCATCTGGATTTGGCGGCGAAAGGTGTCGATGTTCTTGCGCGTCGTGACGGCGGGCTGAGTGCCGGTGTCGATGGCGTATTGTTCGGCGGGAAGACCGAACGCGTCCCAGCCCATCGGATGCAGCACGTTGAATCCGCGCATCCGTTTGAATCGGCAGTAAATGTCGGTGGCGGTGTAGCCTTCGGGATGGCCGACGTGCAGCCCTGCGCCGCTGGGGTACGGGAACATGTCTAGGACGTACAACTTCGGTGATTGGTGACTGGGGATCGGTGACTGGTCAACGGCAGCAAACGTCTTGTGCTCGGCCCAATAGCGTTGCCACTTCGGCTCGATCTTGTCGAACGGATATTTCTTTCGGATTTCGGGCATGGAATCAGGCTGCGACTATATCGGCGCGGCGAAGCGCTGGCAAGAGCCGTGCGTTAACCCAGCGCCGCAGCTTGCTTGTTGCGCAGGGCGCGGTGGTAGACATCGATGTAGTGTTGGGCGGCGGTGCGCCAATCAAAGTTCTGCGCCATGGCTTGTTGGCGGAGCTTGGTGATGTGCTGCGGGCGGTCAAACCAAGTCGCGGCGGCCCAGCCAATCGTGTAGTACAGCGCGCGAGCTGACGGTTCCCAGAACTTGAACCCTGTCCCGTCTCCCGTGCCCTCGTTATAGTTCTGTACGGTGTCGTCGAGGCCGCCCGTGGCGCGAACGACAGGCAACGTGCCGTACTTCAACGAGTAAATCTGATTGAGTCCGCACGGTTCGTAGAGCGACGGCATGAGAAAGAAATCGCTGCCCGCCTCGATGAGATGACTGAGTTCAATCGAGAACCCAATGTGCGCGCCGACGCGTCCCGGATACGCCGAACGCAACCAACGGAAGAAATCCTCCGTGTCGGGATCGCCGTTGCCGAGCACGACCAACTGCATCAGCATGTCGTCGAGCGCCGCGGGCAGCGCGTCGCGCAACAGGCTGAACCCTTTCTGGTACGCGAACCGGCTGACGATCCCAAAGAGCGGCAGCTTGTCAGTGACTTCGAGGTGGAAATGTTCCTGCAGGGCGCGTTTGCAGACCGCCTTGCCGCTGATGTCATTCGCCGAAAAGCGCGCGGGAAGATGGCGGTCGGTTTCGGGATTCCAGAGCGAGTAATCGGCGCCGTTGAGGATGCCGAAGAAATCGGCGCGTCGGTTGCTGACATACGGGGTCAGTCCCATGCCGCCGACAGGATCGAGAATCTCCTTCGCGTGCGTCGGCGAAACAGTCGTCAACGCGTCGGCGAACCAAATGCCCGCCTTCAACAGATTCGCCTTGCCGTGGTCTTCGAAGATGTCGGGCGTGAAATACTGGCTGCCAAGACCTGCGTACGGCAGGACGTTCGCGTCGTACACGCCGGGGTAGCCGATATTATGGATGGTCAACACGCTGGCCGTGTTCGACAGCGGCGAGAGAACGTGGTCCCACGTTTTAAGAAACACGGGCACCAGCGCGCCCGGCCAATCGTGCCCGTGCATCACGTGCGGGATCCATTGCTGGTCTTTGCAGATTTGGAGGGCCGCCTTCGACAGGAGCGCGAACCGGAACGCGTTGTCGTGATACTGCCCGAAAGGCCCGTCGTAAATTCCAGGCCGCCCGAAGTACGAATTGTAATCGAGGAACCACACCGGCACGATGTCGTCCAGCCGGGCCTCTTGCAGCCCGACCCAATGCTCGATGCCACCGCCCATGTGCACGCAGGCGCCCGGTGCGGGCTTCAGGCCGTACTTCGCGCGGTCGATCGACGAATACAGCGGAACCAGCACGCGCGCGTCGTGCCCGAGTTGACGCAACGCCTTCGACAAACCCGCAACGACGTCGCCGAGTCCTCCCGTTTTAGCGTACGGCGTGCATTCCGACGCGACAAACAGCACGCGCAACGTTTCCTTTGCCCTTTTTGAGGTCCTCTTCTTGGGTTTTCTGGTCGCCATTCGGTGGGCGGGAAAATACCGACAGCCCGCCGCGAACGCCAGCCGAAATCACGAAGATGCTGCGGACGACCTTGTAGGAGGGGCATTCCTGCCCCGACCGGAATCACGGCGAAAGATCGCGACAGGAATGTCGCTCCCACGAGTCAAAACGGTCTTGCTAACACCTTTAGGTCCGCAATTCGCGGCCTTCGTCGGCGTCGATGTAGTCGAAGAAGGTCTGGATGTCGGTGCGGTGGGAGAGGCCGCTTTCCTTGAGGCGTTCGGCCAATCGTTTGCTCGAGGAATCGCGCCAGCCGCGTTTCCGCATGTAATCGTTCCAGATTTCGATTTCTTCGTCGGTCGGTTTGCGGCCGTGGGCGAAACACCAGCGCAAAATCTCTTCGTCGGTGCCGCCTTGTTTGACGCGCGAGACGACGCCGTCGTGTGCGACGTGGAGAAAACTGCAGCAGCGGCCGTCGAAGCCTTTGCCGAGGTTTTCGTGGTAATCAGCGGGGAGTTTGCCTTGGGCGTGGAGGCGGATTTTGTCGAGCATGCGCCCGAAGTAAACGATGCCGCCGACCGTATCGTGGCAACTGCGGAGGTTGGGAACGTTCATGGCGCAGAGTCTAGTGCAAGAAGATTTAACGAGCAATCTCCAGCGAGTTGTGTCTTAATAGACTGGCTGGCAACAACCTTTTACTACGAGGAGACTTCGATGCAAATCATTATGTTGAGAGCGGTGAAATATCTCGGGTTCGCAGCGCTGGCTCTGGCCGTCGCCACAGCGAGCGAAGCGGCAAAGTTTAAGGCCAGTAGCTTGAAGGGGGCGTTCGTCTTTCAGCTTCACGGCGTGACGAGCTTCGCGCCGTTCTACGACGGCACGGCGGGCAAAACGAATTCCGGCATCGCCACCGCGCCGCGTCAGGACATCCTGCGGGTCGGCGTGTTCGCCTCCGATGGGAAAGGCAATTTGACCGGGCGGACGATTTCCACCACCGACGATGGAATATCCACGGTCGTGATCGACTACAACTGGACCGGCACCTACAGCGTGAGCACCAACGGCGACGGCACGGGCACGATGACGATCAACGCGCCCTCGGCAGCGGACATCAACTCCTGCAAGTCCGGCAACGGCACGCCGTTGAGCGGTTGTGAAACGTTGGAAGGCGCCGAGACGTACGCGATCGTCATCTCGGGCGACACCAAAGGCAAGGCGGTCGGCATGATCCAGACCGACAACCCCGGCGGCGCGAAGATTTTCCTGACCGGCGGTGCCCGCACGCAGAACACGAGCAAGGGCGGCGGCGGCAGCAGCTTCCCGTTCCCGTTCTAGCGAGGCGAGTCAGTCGTGGCGGAGGATGGCGTTCGCGGCTGCGGTGCGTCTCCAAAAGACAAGAATCATCTGAGCCACGATGAGCGCCAGCAGCGCCGCGGCGCAGAACAAGTACGGGGTGCGCAACCCGTGATTGTTGCCGACCCAGCCCGCCAACATCGGCCCGAAAAACATCCCGCTGCCGAGCATCGCTTCGTGGAAGCCGCTGCCTTTGCCTTTTTCACTCATCTCTTCGAGCGTGAAGTAGATGCTCGCCTGATACGCGTAACCTGATACCACGCCGCCGATCACCCACGCCGTTGCGAACATCCACGTCGCGTTAGCCAGGCCGATCCACACGATGCTGGTTGCGCAACACGCCTGCGCCACCCACAATGGCCACAGCCGCGTTCGCCAGAACGTCAGCAGTTGCAGTGCGACAAATGCCGCCAGGGCGGCACCGCGTCCCGCTGCCAACAATGCACCGTGCACGTCAGCGCTGATGCCGAGATGCGTCGCCAGTTGCGGGAACAGCGCGGCTGTGCCGTTGAGCGCGAAGTTCGTCGCGAACAGCGCCAGCCAGGCCGTTTTGCGGAATCCACGACCGGCCGGCACGTGAGGTTTTTGGTAGGGACGGACCGCCGGGCCGTCCGAGTCGTTCAGCTCGCCCGGCGGTCGAGCCCTACCTTCAACATGCATGAACAACAGCGCGGCAATGAGCAAGATCACGCCTGCCGGCGCATAGAATGCCGGCTGCGGCCAGTGCTTGAAAATGACTCCGGTGCAGCCGAAACCCAAGAGGAGACCGGCGTTCCATGCCACGCCGAAAGTGGTCAACCGTTTCGCCAATTGCGCGCCGCTCAATCCTTCGCCGAGCCACGCGATGATCGACGGCCAGAAACACGCGATGCCGGCGCCGATTCCCGCGCTGAACCAGAGCAGCAACGGCACGCGCGTCGTGAACGAACAAATCAACGTCATGCTCGACGCAATGAGACAACCGATGACGGCCAGCTTGCGACGGCCTACCCGGTCCGACAGGTGGCCTGTCAGGAGCACCAGCGCGCCGTACACGCCGATCCACACCGCCGCCAGCCAGCCGAGTTCCGACGCGCTGGCGCCGAGCTCGGCGGCGCGTCGGCTGATCGCAAACGACACCCCTGCCACGCTCATGTCCATCAACAACGACACGAGGTAGAGAATGTAAAGCTGGTTCAACATTGGGCAGTGTCCTAATCTGGAGGGCCACGCTCTGTCGTGGCCGCATTTCGCGAACGGACGCGACGGAGCGCGTCCCTCCAAACTGCAAATCAGGACACTACCCAACATTGAGAATACGATGACGCCTGAGCAGTGGAGCGATGGCGGCGTAATCCAGTACTCCATCACTGCAATGCCCCAGCGCCCCATTTGTCGCAGCTCGCAATCTATCCTTCATTTTTTCACAGGCGCAACTATAATCCCCGCCCATGCAAGTTTTGGTAGCGACGCGGAACAAGGACAAGTTGAAGGAGATTCAGGCGCTTCTGGCTGACTTGAAGTTGGAAGTCGTCTCGGCGGCGGACGTCAAGGGATTGCCGCAAATCGACGAGGACGGCGCGACGATTCGGGACAACGCCGTCAAGAAGGCGGTCGAGACGGCGAAGGCGGCCCGGATGTTGACGCTTGCCGACGACACGGGACTCGAAGTGGACGCGCTCAACGGCGAACCGGGTGTGCGCTCGGCGCGGTTCGCAGGCGACGACGGAAGCTATCACGAGAACAACAAGAAGTTGTTGGGATTGTTGAAAGGCGTAGCGATGGAAAAACGCGCCGCGCGGTTTCGTTGCGTCGCCGCGATTGCGGACGAAAACGGGTTGGTCGAGACGGTCGAGGGCATCTGCAATGGCACGATCATCGAGGAGGAACGCGGCGGAGGCGGTTTCGGTTACGACCCGCTCTTCATTGCCGACGGGCAGGTAAAGACGTTCGGAGAACTGTCGCCTGACGTGAAGAACCGAATCAGCCATCGCGCGAAGGCGCTGCAAAAGGCGTGGGCGGTTTTGTCCCGGTATTTGAGGGAGCGGCAATGAAGATCGGCGAAACCGTTAAAGAGGTTAAAACGGTTAAAGTGGTTGAAAGGGTTAAAGACCGCCGGCCACACGCTCACTTCAGAGTTTCAACGTTCTCAATCTGTCTAACGCTTTTTACTTCTTCAACTTCTTTAACTTCTTCAACCTTTTTAACCTCATTGCCGTCCTCTCCATGAAAGCCTTTATCCTCGCGGCGGGGTTGGGGACGCGGTTGCGGTCGCTGGGGCTGGATGTGCCCAAAGTGATGGTGCCGATCGGCGGCAAGCCGGTGTTGCAGCACCACATCGAGTTGTTTCGCGAGCAGGGGATTAGTGAGCTCATCATCAACCTCCACTACATGCCAGAAAAGATCACGAGCTATTTCGGGGACGGGAGCAAGTTTGGTGTAGCGATCACCTACTCGCTTGAACCGAAGCTGCTGGGCACGGCCGGCGCGGTAAAAAAGATGGAGCATTTGCTGCGCGATGGCCCGTTCATCGTGTTTTACGGGGACAATCTCGTGCGCATCCGGTTCGCGCCGCTGCTGGAGTTTCACCGCGCGCGGAAAGCATTGGCGACGATCGCCTTATTCGAGTCGCCTGAGCCGTGGACGGGTGGGGTAGTGGAGACGGATGCGGCGGGGCGAGTCTTGCGGTTCATCGAAAAGCCCGATCCAAAACAGGTTTCGACAAACCTCATTAGTGCTGGTATTTTTGTGGTCGAGCCGCAAGTGTTGAACGAGATTTCCGCGGGTCAGTTTTATGACTTCGGGAAGGATTTGTTTCCCAAACTGCTGGCGGAGAGGAAACCGTTGTACGCGATGAAACCAGAGGCATACGTGCAGGATGTCGGCACGCCCGAGCGATTAGCCAAGGCGCAGAAAGACTACGAGGAAGGAGTGATGGAGTGATGGAGTTGTGGAGTGATGGAGAGTGGAGATGTGGGAAAGAAGTTTGTCCCTGTACTCCAGTGCTCCAATTCCCCAGTACTCCATTCCGGCCATGATCATCACCCAGACACCCTTGCGCGTGTCGTTTGCCGGCGGTGGCACGGATTTCCGCGATTTCTTTGAAAAGCACGGCGGCTGCGTCGTCAGCTCGGCGATCGACAAGTTTGTTTACTGCATTGTCAAGGAGCGATTCGACGACAAGATTTACGTCAGTTACTCGAAGAAGGAGATCGTTGATTCCGTGGACCAACTGGAGCACGAACTCGTGCGCGAGGCGATGCGCAAGGTCGGCGTGACGAAAGCAGTGGAGATTTCCTTCCTTTCCGACATTCCCGCCGAGGGTTCAGGCCTGGGTTCGTCCAGCAGCGTGACGGTCGGCGTTCTCAACGCCTTGTACCACCTCGTGGACGAAACCCCGACGACCGAGCAATTGGCGCGCGAGGCGTGTGAGATCGAAATCGAGATTCTGAAGAAGCCAATCGGCGTGCAAGACCAGTACATCGCAGCGTACGGCGGCCTGCGCTGCTTTCAGTTCGGGCCGGGCCCCGACATCAAGGTGAACGCCGTGAAGATGTCCCGCGCAGTTCTTGAGGACATGGACAACATGCTCATGCTGTTTTACACGGGCAGGACCCGCAGCGCCGCCACGATTCTCTCCGAGCAGAAGTCGAACATCGGCGGGAAGTTGGACGTATTGCGCGCGATGGCGCGGCAAGCGCAGGAAGCGCGCCAGATCATTGAGACGGGGGACGTCCAAGGGTTGGGGCGACTGTTGCATCAGGGGTGGGAGGCTAAACGGAAGCTGGCGCAGTCGATCAGCAACAACGAAATGGATAAGATATATGAGCGGGCAGTGAAAGCGGGCGCGCTCGGCGGCAAAATTTCCGGCGCCGGTGGTGGCGGATTTTTCCTGCTCTGCGTGCCGAGCGACAAACGCCAAGCGGTGCGGCAGGCGCTTTCCAACCTGCGCGAGATGCCGTTTCGGCTCGAACGCGGCGGTAGCCGGGTTGTGTTCAACATGCAACGGTATTAGAACCACGAAGGACACGAAGTCCATGAAGACTTCGTGCTCTTCGTGAGCTTCGTGGTGATAAAATTATGGTAAAAGCCTCGGAATATGCGCGGAAGTACGTTGACGGACTGAAAGCGGTTTTGGATCGGCTGCCACTCGATGCAGTGGATCGCACGGTGGAAGCCATTGAAGCGGCGCACACGGCCGGTAAACAGATTTTTGTCATTGGCAACGGCGGCAGCGCGGCGACGGCGTCGCACATGATGAACGATTTGTGCAAAGGCACGCTGGGCCACAACCCCGACAAGGAAGGCTCGTCGGGGCGGAAGCGTTTCCGCGTTATCGCGCTCACCGATAACGTCTCGCTAATGACCGCGTGGGCCAACGACACTGACTACAACCACATCTTCAGCGAGCCGCTGAAGAACCTGGCGCGGGCTGGCGACCTGCTTGTCGCGATCTCGGCGTCCGGTAATTCGCCGAACGTCCTCGCCGCCGTTGAGGCCGCGAAGCAAATGGGCGTTCGCGTGGTCGGCTTGACCGGTTTCGGTGGCGGCAAACTGGCGAAGCTGGCTGACGTGGCGTTTATTGTTCCATCCGATGGCTACGGTCCTGTCGAAGATGTTCATATGATCCTGGATCACATCATCACCGGTTACCTGTACGAAAAGCTGAAAGGGGAGAATCGTTAAAATCGTTAGAAAGGTTAAAACAGTTAGCAGGTGGATTGTGCGTGTTGGCGTGTCTTCACCTTTTACCCGTTTTAACGATTTTAACCTTCTTGACCTTTTAACCCTTTTAACGATTTCGCCATGAGCAAAGGGTTGGCTCTCATCACCGGGGGAGCAGGGTTCATCGGATCGCACACAGCGGAGGAACTGCTGCGCGCAGGCTACGACGTGCGCGCGTTGGACAGTCTCACGACGCCCGTGCATGCCTCCACCAGCGAATGGCCCGCGTGGCTCTCGCAGCACGTGGAGCGGGTGCACGGCGACGTACGCAATCGCGACGACTGGCACAAGGCGCTGAACGGAGTGGACGTGGTATTCCATCTTGCGGCGTACCAAGATTTGCTTCCAAACTTCTCGCAGTTTTTCCACGTCAACTCCGTCGGAACGGCGCTGCTGTACGAGTTGATCGTTGCCGAGAAACTGCCGGTGCGCAAAGTTGTGGTTGCCAGCACGCAGTTCGTTTATGGCGAAGGCCGCTACCGATGCGCCAAGAATGGTGAAGTGTTTCCCGACGGCCGGGATCCGCAACGGCTGGCGAACGGTTTGTGGGAACCGGTTTGTCCAAAGTGTGGCGGCGCAATCAAGCCGCTGCCGCTGCTCGAGACGCACGCGAATCCGAGGAACCAGTATTCTATAGCCAAATACTCGCAGGAGTTGATGGCGATCGCGCTGGGTAGGAACTACGGGATTCCCAGCGCCGCGATGCGCTACTCGATCGTGCAAGGTTCGCGTCAGTCGTTTCGCAACGCCTACTCCGGCGTACTGCGCATTTTCACACTGCAGATGCTCCAAGGCCAGCCGCCCAGCGTGTTTGAGGACGGCCAGCAACTCCGCGATTACGTGAACGTCTCCGATGTCGCCCGCGCCAATTTGCTCATTCTCGAACGCGACGAGGCGAATTTCGAAGTGTTCAACGTCGGCGGCGGACGCGGCTACACGGTACTGGAGTTTGCGCGGATCGTCGCGGAGGTGTTGGGCAAGGAGTTCAAGCCCAGCATCACGGGGGAGTACCGTGTCGGCGACACGCGGCACAGCGTGTCGGATATTTCCAAACTGCAACGGCTCGGCTGGCAACCGACCAAAACGCCGCGTGACAGTGTTCGCGAGTACGTTGAATGGATCCGGAAGCAGAAACTCGACAAGGATTACGCGGCCGAAGCGCTGGCCACGCTGCGCAAACTCGGTGCGTTGAAGAAAGCCAGCTGAATGGAAACGGACTCCGCGCCTTATCTCTCCGTCGTTATTCCCGCCTATAACGAGCAGGAGCGGCTGCGGAAACAGGTGCCGGGGATTGTTGCTTATTTGTCAGGGAAGAATTTGAGATTCGAGATTATCGTTGTCAACGACGGCAGCAAGGACGACACGGCAGCAGTCGCACGCGAACTGGCGAAGAGCCACCCGATGGTGCGGCTGATCGATCTGCAGCCCAACCGCGGCAAGGGCGGGGCAGTGAAAGCGGGGATGCTCGACGCGCGAGGCCGCTACGTGTTGTTCACGGACGCCGACCAGAGTACACCGATTGGCGAGGTGGACAAGCTCCTGGTCAAGCTGGAGCACGACGGCTATGACATGGCGATGGGTTCGCGCTCGATTCCCGGCGCGGAGGTCGAGCAGCCACAAGTATGGTATCGGGCGCTCGCCGGCAAACTGTTCGGCGTCGGCACGCGATTGCTCTGCGTTCGCGGCTTCCATGACACGCAGTGCGGTTTCAAGTGCATGAAACGCGAGGTGGCGCAGAAGGTTTTTCCGCAGGTCACATCAAACACGGCGATATTCGACATCGAGATGCTGGTGGTTGCGACGCGCGAAGGCTGTCGCGTTGCCGAACTGCCGGTGCAATGGGTGCACGACCCCGACACGCGCATCCCGTACAACTTGCGGCGCGCGCTGCGCATCTGGGCAGAGTTGTTCCGAATCCGGCGGGCGCAGCGCATCGGCTGGCCGCTGAAGGTGAGGACTTGATGGCGCGAACGCCCGCCAACATCACGGCGCGCGAATGGATTCTTCTGGCTCTCATCGTCACCGCCGGTGCCTGGCTGCGGTTCTCGCATCTCGATCTGCTGGAGTTCAAAGGTGACGAGGCGTTTGCGGCGAATCGGGCGCTGGAGTTCGTGCGGGGCGGCAAGCTGCCGACGTCGGGTTTGATGTCGAGCGTGGGTGTGACGAATCCGCCGCTGTTCATCTGGCTGTTGATTCCGATGTTTTTCGTCACGTCGAACGTCGCGGTGGTGTGCTGCATGATCGCCGGGTTGGGGCTGGCCGCGGTTGTCGCCACATGGTGGATCGGGCGGAAATACTACGGCCCATTGACCGGCTTGGTGGCAGCGGCATTGTTCGCAACGTCGCCGTGGGCGGTCATTTATTCCCGGAAAATTTGGGCGCAGGATTTCGTGCCCGTGTTCGCGACGGCGACGATGTGGGCAGTGCATGCGCTCGTCCTGGGGAAGAAACCGAAAGCGGTGTTTTGGGTGTTGTGCCTGCCGTTGTGCGTGATTCAGATTCACTACAGCGGGTTTGCTTTGACGGCGGCGGCCGTGGCGATTCTTTTGTTGTTGCGTCCGAAGATTGACTGGCGGCTGGCGATCGCCGGCGTGGCGGCGGCAGTGATGTTGGCATTGCCCTACGTGATCGAGCAACAGAAGACCGGCTGGGCCGGGTGGAAGCGGATGTCGGAAGAGCGCAGCAGCCGTCAATGGGAGCAACTTCCGCCGGGAATGACGATCAATCCGCAGAGCGGTTACCCGTTTCCGCGGCGGCCAACGGAGGCGTGGCAACATGCGTTGGCGATCATGAATGCTGGCGAGATCGAGGATGTGTTCGGATTGAGCACAAGCGAGAAGTTTGACCCGAATCGAATTTGGGTCGGCAAGGGCGCGGGACAGAACCGGTATTTTGAGTCGTCGCTGACGATGAGTGATTGGTTGCCGGCGACGCAACGGCTGGCGTTTCTCGCGGCGTTGGTGTGGTTCTGCGTGGTGGTGGCGAAGTCTCTGAGGGCCGTTCTCCGCCGGGAAGTGACGGCGGATGAGGAATCGAAGAGGGCATGGATTTTGGCGCTGTGGTTTGTAGTGCCTTTGGGCGTATATCTCGTGGCCGGGCTGTGGACGTATTTGTCTTACTACGTCATTTTGTACCCGGTACATTTCCTGATTTTTGGGGCGCTTGGCCAGCGCGCGTTGCCGGCGAAGATCGTGATTGCGGGGGTGGCAATCTTTGTGGTGGGCAACGTCATTTTCATGCTTGATGCGAATCGCTATTTGAACCGGTATGGTGGGGCACAAGGCACGTACGGATCGGGGCTTGGTTTTAAGCGGGAGGCGGCGGAATTTGTGTCTGCACGCGCGGACGTTGACAGGCTTTTCAAAGAGAACCGGCTGCTACAGATGGATCATTGGCAGCGGGTGGAACCGGCGCAGTTGGATGTGCCTTTTTTGGCCATGTTGCATGGCCAGGGTGGTCAGTTGGGGACCAATTCACTCGTGCTCGTCGTGGATGACAATCGGACGAGTTTTGACGCCAGTCGGGTGAACTTCGGTGGATTGAGCACCAACTTCGGTCCGATGCGAATATACGTCATCAGCAGACCATGAAGCTGCCTTTCGAGACAAACTGGGAACGCAACGTCACCATCGCTTTGGTAGCACTGTGGGCTTTTTTGTTTCTGCCGAATCTGCGGACGAATCCGAACTGGTACGGCGACGAAGGCGAATGGATGGAAAAGTGCTGGACCTTCATTCACGGCACGCCGCGCGTCGGGCCGATCATCGACGACTTCGTTTTCCCGTATCCGTATCCGCCGTTGTACATGCTGGTCAACGGCGCGCTGCTGCGTGTCTTTGGCGATGACATCGTCATGGGCCGCGCGCTCGGCGCGGTGACAGCGTTGGCGGCGGCGGCGATTTTGTTTTGGGTCGGGTCGCGGCTGCGCGACAAGAATTTTGGCTTCCTTTGCGCCGCGGCGTTTCTGGTTTACAGCGAAGCGAACGTCAATTTCCGTTGGGTGCGCTCGCATCCGATGGCGGGGACGTTCGCGCTGGCGTCAGTTGGGTTTCTCATCCGTTATGTGCAGGAGAGGCGGGGACGCGACATCACGTGGGCCGGAGTCATGTGTTCGCTGGCGACAGCAACGAACTACTTCACGTATCCGTTGATCGGTGCAGTGGTGGTGACAGCGGCGCTGGTGAATCCGGTCGGGGCGGGAACGCCGCTCCCACAGACGCTGAAGCGGCGGTTGGTGCGGGTGTTGGTGGCGGGCGCGACGGCGGGCGCGTACGGAGCCTTATTCGTGTTGTGGTATGTGGCGGTCCACGGCGCGGTGCAACTTCGGTCCCACGTCGCCTTGTTGACCAGCGTCGCCAGCAACGAAACGCAGCCGACGTTGATGGGAGAAGCGGCGCGGTTCGCGGAGAACGTGTGGAACCTCGGATTCAAGACGCCGACGCAAGGGCCACCGTTGCCGTGGTCGGGACATGATTGGTGGCTGACGGTGGCAACAATCGGGTTTGTGTTCCTGCCAACGCGAGATTGGCGGCTGCGGTTGTGGATGCCGTTCTGGCTGCTGGTGCTGATGTATGGCGTGTTCAAGAAGCTCAACAACGTGCCGCTGTTCTTCTATCCGGCGACCATCTTCCTGCCGCTGATGGCGGTGGGCTTCGCGGGCGTGCTGGCATGGGCGGGGGGACTGGCCAAACGCGTCGCGCCGAAGCTGGGCAACGTGTTGCCTGTGGCAATCGCAGTCGTCGTGTTGGCCGGCTTCGGTCTGGAGTCGGCATCAGGGGCGTTGGGACGTTTCCACACCCGAATCGACATGTGGACGCAGCAGTCCGCTGCCGACGCCGAGGCGGCAATGGCGTTCGTCAACGCGCACACTACGAAGGACGACTTCGTGATTGTGCCGAAGCAGATCTACTGGCTTGCGCGGTGCGGGCGGCGCAGCATGCTGACGTTCTGCGCCCGTTACGAGGGCGTGGACAACGACACGCCCGTGCCGGCGCACATTCCGCGTGAACTGTTCTGGTTCGATTGCCGCTTGCAGCAGGCGAAGTTCCTCGTCTTGGAGTACGGGGTGGAGGAACGAACGCTCCCCGACGGTCGCCGCATGCAGTTGCCAGTCGGCATCGACGCGGTGTATACCTTACCCGTGCTGCGGGGCGTGCGGGAAGTGGTGCAGCAGACCCAAAACGAAAAGTGGGCGGTCGTGTTCCATCATGGAGCCTACATCGTGCTGGCGAATCCGCGATTCGCGTAGCCAACACAACAATGAAAGGCTGAACAAAGGCAAATGGAGAAACGAACGTTAGTCATCATTCCGACGTACAACGAAAGCGAAAACATGCACGGCATTGTTGAGATGGCCCTGCAGCAGTCGCCTGACATCGACTTGTTGATTGTTGACGACAATTCGCCCGACGGCACGGGGGACATTGTCGAAGAGATGTCGCGGAAGCAGCCGCGGTTGCACCTGCTGCGGCGCGCAGGCAAACTGGGACTGGGCACGGCCTACATCGCAGGATTCAAATGGGGACTGACGCGGGGCTACGACTATTTGATGGAGATGGACGCGGATTTCTCCCACGATCCGAATGAGATTCCGAATTTTCTGAAGAAGATCGAAGAGGCGGATCTGGTGCTGGGATCGCGTTACTGGAACGGGATTCGCGTGATCAACTGGCCGTTGTCGCGCCTGATGTTGAGCAAAGGAGCAGCCTGGTATGTCCGATTGATAACGGGATTGCCGGTGACAGACCCAACGGGCGGTTTCAAGTGTTTTCGTCGGGAAGTGTTGGAAGCCATCGAACTCGACAAAGTGCGGAGCAATGGCTACGCGTTCCAGGTCGAAATGACCTATAAAGCTTGGATGAAGGGTTTTCGCGTCGCGGAGACTCCCATTACGTTTGTCGATCGGTATGCAGGACAGTCCAAAATGTCGGGAAAGATTGTGCGCGAGGCGCTATGGATGGTGTGGTTGCTAGCGTTTTCGCACGGGTTCCGACGCGCTCCTTCGAAAAGCGCGCGCTCTTCTCCGTCGCCCTCTACGACCAGTCATTAATCTCCGAGCGGCAACACCAGCCTGACGCCCACAAAGGCACGGCCGGCGTGCGCATCCCAGTCGACGCCGGACCTGATCTGCGCGTTTTCCAAGGAGTCCAGGATCGGATCGGAATAGTACCGTCGCAACGGGGCAGTCGAACTGGAACTGGTCATCAAATCTTTCAGATATACGTCGTATCGAAAACTCTCCACAAACTCCTTCGCGGCGAAGACGGTCTCGTCCAGTTTGTATTTCGTGGATTCGATTGAGCTCTTCACGAATGACGGCTCCGTTTTCTTGATGCCAAATTCAGCTTCAAATTCCTCCCAGCGATCCACCGGGGTGTGCCGCGTGGGGGCGCTGGCGATTGTGCGATTCGTTGAATCGGCGGGGAAGAGCTCGGGCAGCGATGAAACGGCGGAGATGTGATTCGTTTGCGCGAACGAAGGCGGCACGTAGTCCACCAGCAACTGTGATTGCTGGCCTTGCATCGTTGCAGACGGCGCGAGCCCCACACTCGCAGCCGCCAGAAGGGTGAGGAGGCAGGGAAAGTATTTGTTGAACCAGTTGCTTTCCATTTTTCTTTTCCCTCCGTGCCCACTCTAAACATACGGCGAGGCCATCGTGCTGTAAAGGCATGCAGTTTTCTTGCTTGACGCCTCGAGAGTTGGCGCGGGCAGTGCTTTGGCTGGCACGTAACCGATGAAGCAACTCAAAGCCAGTCCGCGCACCGAAAAGAGCAGCGCGTTGAAGGCGCTCAGGATTGCGATTGTGGAGGGAGCGACTTGGCGCTACGAGCATCTGGTGGCGGTTGCCATGAAGGCGGGGGTGACGGACGAGGAAATCGATGCAGTGGCCTATGAGGCGTTGCGAGCATTGCTGGCGGGTGCGGAACAACCCCTGACTCCGCGCGAACTGGCCCACAGTTGGCATAGCGGCCATTTTCGTTAATAAACCTGCACAATTATGAACGCCCGCGCTCGTCCGCGTGAGTGTTGACGATTCCCGCCGCGCGTGTTAGCGTGCCTCCGTTTACAGCTTTGAAACAACCAGACGCAGAAGGAATCCGAAACTCAAGAAAGTATCCTAAATGAAAATCACATGTGCCCTCATCGTTTTTGCCGTCGCCCTCGCCGCAAAGCCAGTGGTTGGTGAAGACAAGACCGTTGGTTCCGCCGAACCCGCTCCGAAAGCAACCCAGCAGGCGGCAGCGCCGGCGGTGACGCCGGCACCTGCACACAATCTCGATGAAGTCGTCGCGCGCATCGGCAGCCACGAAGTCAAGCGCAAGGAATTGGATTTGGCCGTGCAAACCGTGGAAACCCGGCTTGCGCAAGGCGGACGTTCGTTTCCGCAGCAACAGATTCCGGTGCTCGAACATCAGATCATCGACGACATGATCAACCACGAGTTGATATTGCAGGAAGGGCTTGCCCATGTCCCCCCTGACGTTGACGTGAAGGTTCAGCAGCAACTCGACAGAGTTAAATCGCAACTCGGCGGCGAGGAAGGTCTGACGAAAGCGTTGCAGGAGGCTGGTGTGACGCCCGACGAATACGCCAAGCGCACGCGCGAAAACGTGATCATTCAAGAGACGATGCGAAGCGTGTTCGACCGCGAAATCAAGGTCACGCCAGAGGAAATCAAGGCATACTACGATAGCAATCGCGAGAAAATGAAGCAACCCGAAGCAGTCCGGGCCAGCCACATCCTCATCCGCATGTCGCCCGACGCATCTGAAGAGACCAAGGCGGCAAAGCTGGCGCAGATCGAAGCAGCCCGTTCGTTGATCAAAGGCGGAGAAAAATTCGCGGACATAGCTCGAAAGGTGTCGGAAGACCCGGGCAGTGCCAGCAACAGCGGCGATCTCGGCTTTTTCACGCGCGGCCAGATGGTGCCGCAGTTCGAAGCCGTAGCCTTTTCCCTTCGGACAAACGAATTGAGCGATGTTGTGACCACGCAATATGGTTATCACCTGTTGATGGTCACCGATCGCAAACCCGAGCGGGAAGCAACGCTCGATGAAGTCAAAGGCGACATCGAAAAATTCCTGCGTTCCACCAAGAGCACTGAAGTCGCCCAACAACACATCAAGGGCCTGCGCGACAAGACGAAGGTCGAGGTCTTCCTGAAGCCCATCGAAGCTGTGCCCGGCGATTCCAAGCCGAGTGCAATTCCTTCGCAGGCACCGCCTACGGCGGGAAAGCCCGCAGTGACGGCACCGAAGCCGTAGTGCTCTGTCACATCTCATTTGATGCGCCGTGGTAGGACGCGACCGCCGGGCCCGCCGCCGGGCGATTGACGCTGACGTGGGAAGTTTCATAGACTTCTTAACCAGCGCATGCTGACAACCGCGATTTTCGAATTGCTGGTTCTGGGAGGATTGCTGGCGCTCTCGGCATTCTTCTCCGGAACCGAGATTGCCCTTTTCTCCTTGAGCAAGCTGCAGGTGCGGCGACTGCGTCAGGAGCATCCGCGGCAGGGACAGCAGATCAGTGAACTGCTTGATCAGCCGCATCGCCTGCTCTCCACCATTTTGCTCGGCAACACCGTCGCCAACGTCGCGGCGGCTGTCGTCGGCTTCAACATCATCGCAGCCGTCTGGCCGCTCCAAGCCGAAGAGCTGGCAGTCCCCGTGATGACCCTTCTGATTCTGCTGTTTGGGGAAGTGACCCCCAAAACACTGGTCATCCGCAGCCCTGAGTTTTGCGCCGTGCATTTGGCGCAGATCACACATTGGATGGTTGCCTCGACGTCGCGCCTCCGTCGCGTGGCCGAGGCTGCGTCAGAACTTCTGGTGCGATGGATCGAGCGCCTCCCGTATTTCTCCGCGCGCCAGGCACGCACCAGTGCACCAACGGAAGACGAGTACCGCACATTGCTAAAAGTCAGCGAACGCGCGGGCGTAGTGCGCAAAGAAGAGCGCGATATGGTCAACAAGATCCTCGCCCTGGAAAACATGCAGGTCAAGGAGATCATGACCCCTCGCGTGGACATGCAATGTGTCGAGGACGCCCTGAGTCGAGAAGAAATGGCGGCTGCCTTGCGCAAGATCAAACACCGCCGTGTCCCGATCATCCATGATTCGCCCGACACCGTCGAAGGCATCCTGAACGTAAAGGAGTTCCTAATCCATCCCGAGCGCGAACTCGATGAAGTGGTCGAACTGCCGAATTTCGTGCCCGACACGATGAGCGTGGCGAAGTTGCTGAAGAATTTCCGCAAGCAAGAACATCCCGTCGCGATTGTCGTTGATGAGTACGGCGGCACGCATGGCATGGTGACGCTGGAAGACATTCTGGAGGAGATCATCGGCGAGATCGAGGATGAATTCGACGCCAGCGAAATCATGGTGCAGAAGCTGGACAAGCAGCGCTATCTCATCAACGGCAAGGCGCGGCTGGAATTGGTAAACGAACAGTGCGGCCTTTCACTGCGGGCCGCCGATGTGGAAACGATCGCGGGCTGGCTGATCGCCCAACTCGGTTCGCTGCCGAAGGACGGCGAGCAAGTGAAGGTCGACAACGTGCGCGTGACCGCGCGCAAAGTGGTCAAGAACCGCGTTCGAGAAGTGGTGTTGCAGATTGACCCCGAAACTTTCGTGGTCGAGGACAACTGAGATGGCGCTCTACTGGTATTGGCTCGCAATTCTTGTCGGTGTCCTGGCGTCAGCGTTCTTCTCCGGCATCGAGACGGGTTTGATTTCATTGAATCGTGTGCGTCTTCGTCACGAAGTCGAACGCAGGAACCGTCGCGCGATGATCCTCAGCACATTCGTCGAGAACACCGAGCGGCTCCTGGGCACGACGCTGATCGGCACGAATCTGGCCAACGTGGCCGTGGCGGTTTCGGCCTCGGTGCTGGCGACGCATCTGTTCGGCGCAAACGCGCTGATCGGGCTTGCCGCGACCGTTGTCGCTTCTTCGGTGCTCCTTATCCTCAGCGAGATCACACCGAAGACGCTGTTTCGCCATTACACGCATCGCTTGTGCATGACGTGCGCCGATGTCCTGAACGCGACGGCGTGGTTGTTTGCGCCGTTGGCAGGGCTGTTCGGCGTGCTGATGCGAGCGATCGCTCGGGTGGGGAGGAGGGCGGAACAGCCAAGAAGCTTTTTTGTGACGCGCGAGGAACTCAAGCAACTCGCCAAGGAGGGGGAGGCGGGCGGCGCGCTCACGACCGATGAACGCCAGATGATCGACGGGGTTTTCGATTTCCCGTACAAAACGGTTCACGAGATCATGGTCCCACTGTCACGGACTGTGACCGTCGCGCGAGATACGCCGATCCGGGAGTTGTTCGAGATCTCGCAGCGCACGGGCTACGCGCGGCTTCCCGTGCGCGAGGGCGACAAGATTTCAGGCGTTGTGAACGTGTACGAGATTCTCTTTGAAAACGTCGCGCGCGATGGCAAGACCGCGCATGAACTGATGCAGAATGCGCAGTTTGTGCGTTCGACGGACCGGATCGATCGTGTCCTGCCTGTGCTGCGCGCCAGCCATAATCCCATCAGTGTCGTCATCAACCCCGAGGGGCAACATCTCGGCATTGTCACCATCGAAGACATCGTCGAGGAAATCGTCGGCGATGTCGAAGGCTGAGGGCGGCTGAGCAGTCAGCGGTCAGCGGTCCGGTCGTTGCTCGCGCTTTTGGATGCAACTGCGAGGCCAACCATTGACACTACGAAAATCACGAGGGACGCAACGAGCAAGCCGATGAGCCAACGGACGTGGAAAACAGTGCCCAATCGTTCCAAAACGTCGGACTGAAAAATGTCACCGCCGGTAACGGCCTGAATGTATTCCCCGTAGCCGCGCAAAAAGAGCGCGATCATCGCCACGAAGCAGGTGAGGAATGTCACCGCCAACATGCCGCCGAACACGCGCTGGCCGAGATAGAACTGACCCGCGCCGGGCACGACAAAGTTCAGCGTTGCAGCGAATCGCAGGCTCTTTCGCTTCTGCAGTTTGGGCGGTGTATCCATGTCTGGATTATCCTCACTTCTACTGTCGGGCGCGAAGCTTTTCAACAGGCTGATCGACCGACGAGTTTGTCAGATCGTCACGGCACCGTGTTCGATCCACTCCGTCTAGCGTCCACCCGACAGTTCCGTAAACACGATGGACATCATTGCCCGCCACGCCGCCGCCGAGCCGCTCTCCCTCGTCTGTCATGAGTTCACCTCGGATCCTCTTCGAGGCTTGCCGGAGGTTATTTCGAAAAATACGCTTGCCAAGCCGCCCCACGCTGGGGTAAATAGGTGCAATCGGCAAGGGGGTCGCAGCCCTTGAACGAACCAACACTACTAGTCGTAGAGGACGACGCAGAGATGCGGGGCTTTCTGAAGAAAGTTCTAGCGACCGAGGGTATGTCTGTCCTCACAGCGGCCACTGGCGACGACGGCATCCAACAAGCGATCACCAACAAGCCGGATTTGATCCTCCTCGACCTGCGCATGCCCGCCCCGGACGGGGTGGCTGTCTGCAAGGCGATTCGGACGAACAAGAAGACGGAACACATCCCCATCCTTGTCATCACGGGGTCCACTTCGCGTGAAGAGATTGAGGGATCCATGACTGCGGGCGCCGACGACCTTGTTTGCAAGCCCATCGACGTGCAGGACCTGTGCCTCCGCGTCCGCGCCCTGCTCAAATGCAAAGATATTGCCGACCCCGTCGAACGGCACCAGCACTACGGCCAGACCGTCCGCCAGATGACCGAAGAACGTCTCCCGCCCACTCGGTTGGGCGGCAAATAACAACAGTCCGCCTCACTCAGAATCGTCAGGGGCAGGACCGACTACGCGAGCAAGCACGGCGTGCCCGAACCGCGCCTCCTCAACACCGCCCCCGCTGAGTGTCACCGCCTCGCCAAACAAATCAGACGCTACAGTCAGCCGCCCAAAGGCGAGGAGAGACGCGACCAACAAGAGCGTGGCCAGCGTCGCGGCGAAGGGAACTGAGAAGGCGGCGGCGACCGACAGAAGCGAAACGCCGGGCCGACGAGTGATTAGACGGTCGATGGCGCTTCACAGAAGCGCCCCTACATTGACGGTCTGGAGTTTGTTGTAGCTGCGCTTCTATGAAGCGCAGATTCCCAAACGGCGCGGCAGCTTCCTTCCAAATCCTGGGACGCGCTGCGGATGACAAACCCGAAGGCGTTGGTGTATTCTCTTGCCTATGTTAGCCAAACGAATCATTCCATGTCTCGATGTGGATCGCGGGCGCGTGGTGAAGGGAACGAAATTCTTGAACCTGCGCGACGCCGGCGATCCGGTTGAGTGTGCGAAGGAATATGATCGGCAGGGAGCCGATGAATTGGTCTTTCTGGACATCACGGCCAGCGCCGAGAATCGCGCTACGATGATCGACGTGGTCGAGCGCACTGCGAGCGAATGTTTCATGCCGCTGACGGTCGGCGGCGGCATTCGCAGCGTCGAAGCCGTCCGTGCGATGCTCAAGGCCGGCGCTGACAAGACCAGCGTTAACACCGCGGCAGTGCAGAATCCGGACCTGGTGCGAGCGGGCGCGGAGCGATTCGGCAGTCAGTGCATCGTGGTCGCCATCGACGCCAAGCGCATTCACCCCAACACTCCAACACTCCAACACTCCAGCGCCTCCCGCTGGGAAGTATTCACGCATGGCGGCCGGAAACCCACGGGGCTTGATGCCATCGAGTGGGCGCGTCGCGTGGAAGCTCTCGGGGCGGGCGAAATCCTGTTGACAAGCATGGACACGGATGGGACAAAGCGCGGCTACGACGTCGAGTTGACGCGGGCGGTCAGCGAAGCGGTGTCGATTCCGGTTATTGCCAGCGGCGGCGCGGGAACTCTGGAACACATGGCCGACGTGCTGGGCGAAGGCAAGGCCGACGCGGTGCTGGCGGCGTCGATTTTCCACTTTGGCGAGTACACCGTGCTGCAGGTAAAACAGTTTTTGAGGCAGAAGGGAATACCGGTGCGATTATGAGCATCGTTAATGAATTGAAGTACGACGCGAACGGGTTGATTCCGGCCATTGTGCAGGAAGCGGGTACGGGGCGCGTGTTGATGGTGGCGTGGATGAACAAGGAATCGCTGAAGAAGACGCTGGAGATCGGTGAGACGGTGTTCTGGAGCCGGTCACGCAAGGAACTCTGGCACAAGGGCGCGACGAGCGGGCACACGCAGAAGGTGAAGGACATCGCGTTCGATTGCGACAAGGATGCGCTGCTGATTCAGGTCGAGCAGACCGGCGCAGCCTGCCACGAAGGCTACAAATCCTGTTTCTTCCGCAGCATCGTGAAAGGAGAAGTGAGAGTCACGGAGCCGCGGTTGGTAGATCCGGAGAAGGTGTACGGAAAAAAATGAGGTCGGCTCCAGTTTGTCACCCTGAGCGTAGCGAAGGGCCTCTGAATGTTTGCCCACGCGCGGATTTTCGATGCAGAGGTTCTTCCCCTTCGCGGACTCAGGGCTTCGGCTCACTTCGCTTGGAATGACACGGAAAAAATGTTCACTCCATCCAAAACTGAATTCTTGAAACTGGCAGAGCGCGGCAACCTGATCCCCGTGTATCGCGAGATTCTGGCGGACGCGGAGACGCCGGTGTCGGCGTTTCAGAAACTTCGCAAGAGCGGCGGCTCGTTCCTGCTCGAATCGGTCGAGGGCGGCGAGCACATCGGACGTTATTCGTTTCTCGGCACGCGCCCGCGCAAGGTGATTCGCGCCGAAGCGGGCGCGACCGGCGATCCGTTGCGCTCGGTTGAAGAAGAGATGGCCAAGTTCACACCCGTCAGCGTGCCCGACCTGCCCCGGTTCACGGGTGGCGCAGTCGGGTTCGTTGGCTACGAATACATTCATCATATCGAGCCGACCGTGCACGCGCCGGCGCGAAACGATCTGCATACGCCGTCGCTCTGTTTCATGATCGCCGACACGATTCTGATCTTTGACCGCCTGCGACAGACGATCAAGATCGTCGCCAACGCGCTCATCGACGGTAAGCCCGAAGCGGCTTATGAGGGCGCATGCGCGCGGATTGATGAAATCATAACGCAGTTAGAACAACCCATCGCCGCGCGCGTTCTGGAATTTCAACGCGAGCCGAAGCCGGTCCACGTGGACTCGAACATGATGCCCGATCGCCATGCCGACATGGTCAAACGCGCCAAGGAATACATCCGGGCTGGCGACATCATTCAGGTCGTGCTGGCGCAACGGTTTCAGGCGCATACCAACGCGTCGGCGTTGGACGTTTATCGCGCGTTACGCTCCGTGAATCCATCGCCGTATATGTTCCTGCTCGACTTCGGAGATTTTCAACTTGTCGGCGCGTCGCCTGAAGTGCACGTCCGCTGCGAGGAGCGCAACGTCGAGATTCGTCCCATCGCGGGGACGCGTTGGAGAGGAAAGACGCCCGAGGAAGACGCCAGGCTCGAAAAGGAATTGCTGGCGGATGAGAAAGAGCGCGCCGAGCACCTGATGCTCGTTGATCTGGCGCGCAACGACATCGGCCGCGTTTGCGATTACGGCAGCGTGAAAGTGGACGAGTTCATGGTGGTGGAACGTTACTCACACGTGATGCACATCGTCTCCAACGTGACCGGCAAATTGCATGGGCACCGCAACGTGTACGATCTGATGCGGGCCACGTTTCCCGCCGGCACCGTCAGCGGCGCGCCCAAGATTCGCGCGATGCAGATCATCAGCGAACTCGAAGCCACGCAGCGCGGCCCGTACGCGGGCGCGGTCGGCTACTTCAGCTTCAACGGCAACCTCGACAGTTGCATCACGCTGCGCACCGCGTTGCTGAAGGACGGCATCGCGTACGTGCAGGCCGGCGGCGGCATCGTGGCCGACAGCGATCCGCAATACGAATTCAACGAGACCGTCAACAAAGCCAAAGCCATGATCAAAGCCGTCGCCCTCGCCGAAAGCTTTCGATGATTAAGTTCAATACAGCAGGCTATAAAGGAATTGAATAATGGATAGATCTGACCCATGAACCATCAATGTGTTTGTCGCCTCGTTCTTCTCCTGGCCGGCGTTGTCGGTCTTGCCGCGCCGGGCGCATCCGGCGCCCTGACGCCGACCCGCTTGCGGTGCGAGTATCGCGTCGATCCTGAGGGCATTAGCGAGCCGGCGCCACGTCTCGGCTGGGGATTGGAGGCGGAGGCCGACGCCCGCGGCGTCCGCCAGACTGCCTATCGGATCCTCGTTGCCTCGTCGGTCGAACTGCTCGCGGGCGGCCGCGGCGACCTGTGGGATACCGTCAAAGTCGCCTCCGACGCGACGCAGCAGATTGTCTACGCCGGAAAGCCACTCGGTTCGCGCCAGCGATGCTGGTGGCAGGTCCGCGTGTGGGACGAGGCCGGCCGCGAGTCGGCCTGGAGCGCACCGGCCCGCTGGAGCATGGGCCTGGTGCAGCCGGCCGACTGGCAGGCGCAGTGGATCGGATTCGACACGCCCGCACCGGCTGACGGGACGGAGCTCAGCAACGAGGCCCGGGCTCGCCTGCAAAAGCAGCGATGGGCTTATGCTCCGCTGGACGAGTCGAAAACGGCGCCGCTCGCGGCGTTTGTCCGCGGCGTGCTGACGCTACCGCCGGATAAAAAGTTGGCCCGCGCCGGACTGGCGCTTTCGCCGGACCAGGTCTGCACGATCACGGTCAACGGCAAACCTGCCGGCAAAGTCACCCGCTGGGAGCAAATACGACCGGTCGATCTCACAGCGGCGCTCGGTCCGGGTGAGAACGTGATCGGCCTCGCGATCACACAACACGACGGCTATCAGCCGGCGGCGCTGGGCGAGGTCGATCTGCAATTCGCCGACGGCAGCGTGCAGGTCGTGCCGATCGACGCGACGTGGAAGTTTGCGACGACCGCGCCGACAGGCTGGAACCTGCCGGGCTTCGCCGATCGCGAATGGAAGCCACTGTTCGTCGACCCGCAGCGGCGCAATCCGTGGAACGGCCCGCCGCAGACGTTCACTTATTTTCTGCCACCGGCGCCGTTCCTCCGAAAGACGTTCACGGTCTCCAAGCCGGTGCGCCGTGCCACCGTATACAGCACGGCGCTCGGCGTCTACGAACTGCAGATGAACGGCGCGCGCGTCGGCCGCGACTACCTCGCGCCCGGCTGGACGGAATTCCGGTCGCGCGTGCAATACCAGACCTACGACGTGACGGCGCAGGTGCGCCGGGGGACCAATGCGCTCGGCGCCATCCTAGGCGACGGTTGGTTTGCCAGCGTACTGTCCTACACCGGCCAGCGTTACTTCTACGGCGGTTACCCGCGGCTGCTCGCGCAACTCGAGATCGACTATGCGGACGGCACGCGCGAAACGATTGCGAGCGACGGCACGTGGCGCGCGGCGACCGGTCCGATCCGCTCCGCCGACCTGATGGCGGGCTGCACCTACGATGCGCGGCTGCGGCAGGACGACTGGACGCAGCCGGGTTTCGACGCCTCCGCATGGCAGCAGGTCGCTACCGGGCTGCGCGTGCTCGACCCGCACAAGCCATTGCCGGCGTTCGCTGTCGAGGCGGCCAACGCCGACGCGGCGCGGATCGCCGAGGAGATGCCGGCGCGCACCGTCACCGAACCGCGGCCGGGCGCGTGGACTTTCGATCTCGGACAGAACATCACCGGCTGGGTGCGGCTGAAGATACACGGCCGCGCCGGCCAGAAGATCATGGTGCGCCACGGCGAGGTGCTGAATCCGAACGGCACGCTATACACCTCCAACCTCCGCGGTGCCAATGCCACCGATGTCTACTACCTGCGCGGCGACGGTCTCGAGACGCTGGAGCCGTTCTTCACGTTTCACGGATTCCGCTACGTCGAAGTGACCGGACTTGACGCGAAACCCGGACTCGACGCCGTCACGGGCGTTGTCGTCCACTCGCCGATGGAGCGCACGGGTGAGTTCGAGTGTTCGAGTCCGCTCGTAAATCAACTCTTCCGGAACATCGCGTGGAGCCAGCGCGACAACTTCCTCGAAGTGCCCACGGACTGCCCGCAGCGCGACGAGCGCGCCGGCTGGAGCGGCGACGCGCAGTTCTTCGTCGGCACGGCGGCCTACAACGCCGACGTCGCGGCCTTCTTCACGCGCTGGCTGACGACCCTCGTGCATGATTCGCAACTGCCTTCCGGCGCGATAGCGAACGTCGCGCCGAAGTTCGGTTCGCCCTGGGCCTCGGCCGGGTGGGGAGGCGACGCGGCGATCCGCTGCGTGTACACGATTTATCGCGTGTACGGCGACACGCGGATCGTGGAGCGCAACTACGACGCGCTGGCCCGCTACCTCACGTGGCTGGGCGGTGGCCGGAAGGACGGCGGACTCACGCTGCGCACGCTCGGCGATCACCTCAACCTCGGGGGCGGCGCCGACCTCGAGGTGATCCAGCGCGCCTACTTCGCGCACCTCTCCGCGCTGATGGCGGAGATGGCGGCGGCCATCGGCCGCGCGGACGATGCGGCACGCTATCGGGCGCAGAGCGAGGAGGCGAAGGCATCCTTTCAACGCGACTTCATCCTGCCCGACGGGGCCATCAAGGACAGCGGTCAGACCGGCTATGCGCTCGCCTTCACGATGGATTTGGTGCCGGCGGAGCTGAAGGCGAAGGTCGCGGAGAAGTTCGTCGAAGAACTGCGGAAACGCGACTGGCATCTTGCCACCGGCTTCATCGGCACACCGCGGCTCCTGCCGGGGCTGCACTTCGCCGGCCGCGACGACGTGGCGTATCGGGTGCTCTTGCAGGAAACCTATCCGTCGTGGCTGTTTCCGGTGAAAAACGGCGCCACGACGGTCTGGGAACGCTGGGACGGCTGGACGCCCGAGAAAGGTTTCCAGACGATCGCAATGAACTCGTTCAATCATTATGCTTTCGGCTCGGTGGGTGAATACCTCTACCGACAGGTGGCGGGCATCGACACCGATGGCCCGGGGTACCACAAGATCGTGATTCACCCGGCCGTTGCCGCGGGTCTGACGCACGCGCGGGCCGCCTACGAGTCGGCTGCCGGGCGCATCGAGAGTGCGTGGCGGGTCGACGGCGGGCGCTTCCGCCTCAACGTGACCGTGCCACCGAACACCACGGCGACGGTCTATGTGCCGGCGAGCGCGGCCGACCAAGTCACCGAGGGTGGCGCGCCGGCCGCGCGCTCGCGCGGAGTCTCGCCATTGCGCTCGGAAGACGGCGCGATTGTGTTCCGCGTCGGCTCGGGCAGATATCAGTTTGAGTCGCAGATCCCGTGAACGGCGCGTGGCCGGGGAGTGGCGCATCGGCTTTGGCCGTTTTCGTTCCCGTCGGGCACGAATCGGCGCAGAAGAGATTCGTCGTATCCGGCTGAAGGGAGAGCACGTAACCGTCGTGAAGTAGAACTTGAAAACGGGAGGTCATCTCCTTCTTCTCCGTGGAAAACGATAGGCTGGTCGCGGGTGGAAAACCGCTCCCACGACATCAGCGATTTTGATCGAGCCAGTGGCGGATGTCGCGCGCGACCGGAGAGTTGGGCACGAGCTTGAGGTAGGCCTCGTAGTGTTGCCGCGCTTTATGCGCGGTCGCCCGGTCGCGGGCGTAAAGCGCGGCGACGGCCAAATGAAGGGAAGCGTCGTTGGGGTTTCCCTGAAGCAATGTTTCGAATTGGGCAATCGCGTCTTCGATGTAGCCTTGTTCTTGGAGCAGGATCGCGTAGTTGTAGCGCGCGTCAGTGAACTTGTCGTTGGCCGTCAGCGCCAGTTCGTAATTGTCAAGGGCACGATCGGGCTGGCGCGAGTCGCGATAAGCAATTGCGAGGTTGTAATGGGCCTGTGCGTAGGACGGGTCTGCTGCAATGGCTTTGCCGTAGGTCGAGATTGCGGCGGCCAACTTGCCTTGCTGCTGGAGTTGCACCGCTTGATTGAAATAGGTTTTTGCCTGCGTGCGATTGCCCGGCTTCAGAACGCGCGGAGCAACGGGCGTGCGGCGTTTTGGAGGAGGTGGCGGTGTCGCTTGCGCAACGATCTCAGGCTTTGCTGGCGCAGCATGCGGCGGTGTAACCGGTGCCGGCTTCGGTGCCGGTTGTTTCTGCGACTGCGGCGCGTTGGTCGGCACGAGCGTGGCGGTTTGAGAAGATTCTGTCGTTGCAGTTTTCGGCGCTTCCTTTGGTTTCGAAGGCTGAGCGGAAGCGACCTCAATCGGTTTCGGTTTGACCGTCAGTTCTTGCTCAATCTGCACGAGGGCAAGTCGAACGTCTTCGCGCTGCTGATCCTTGGGAAGCAGGTCGAGATATTTCCTGTAGTGGTCCGCCGCCGCTTGGTTCTGGCCGAGATGATGTTGTTCCAGAACGGCGAGGTTCAGGTAGGCAGGAGCGAATTCCGCGTTGGCGGCGATGCAGCGGTCGAAACAGCTCTTGGCCTTGTTGTAGTCGCGCAGTCGAGTGCTGACGACGCCGAGGTTGTTGAGCGCGTCGAGCGATGACGGTTTCGTCTGCAAATACTTGTCGAGAGCTTGCTGCGCCTGCGCCCAGGCGGATGAATGCATGTAGGCGAGGCCGAGATGGTACGCCGCATCCGGCGGCGCAGCATCCGATTGGACAACGTACCGCAACTGCGTGATGGCGTCTTCGGCCTGTCCTTTCTCCAGTGCGGCGAGCGCAAGGTTGTAGCGCGCGGGAACGTAGCCGGAGTCGAGCTTGATCGCTTCCAAGAAATCGTGAGTCGCCTCGTCGGGTTTGCCCTCCTGGAGTTTGCAGACGCCGAGGAAGTTCAACGCCTGCGCCGTGGGAGGCGCGCCCGCCAACGCTTTTTCAAGGTGACGGGCGGCGGCCGAATACTTCTGCTCCTTGAAATAAGCGACGCCTTTCTGGAAATGCTGTTCCGGCGTTCGACTGCAGCCCATGACCGAGATTGTCAGCGCAGCGGCAACGAAAAGATTTCTCCCAGTGTGGTTCATGCGGAACGTGACAAAGAATCGCGTGCATCATATAATCGCGCGCAAAATCCGCAACAAAAATGATTGAATGGGACATCCAACCGCGCTCCGATGCGTGCACCGTCTGTCGCGCGCCGTTCGCGGAGAAACAAACCTACCACACGCTGCTCGCCATCAACGCGGAGGGCTATCAACGGCGCGATTTGTGTGCCGGTTGTTACGCGACCGTTCAGCGTGACGGGGTGATTTCGTATTGGCAATGGGAGTACAAGCTGCCCCCGCCACCGCTGCCCGAAGCGATCCAGAAAGACACGGCGGAAACCTTGTTGCGCAAGCTGGTTGAATCATCCGATCCAATTCACGCGGGGGCGCGGTACATCCTTGCGGTCATGCTGGAGCGGAAGAAAATCCTCCGGCACCGCGGTACGGTTCATGACGACCACGGAAACGACATCCTTGTCTATGAGCACGCGCAAAGCGGCGAATCGTTCACGGTTCCCGATCCGCATCTGCGGCTCGACCAGCTTGACGAGGTGCAGCGGCACGTCTCGGAACTGTTGCAGCCGCCACGGCGACCTCAAGAAAACGCGGAAGCCGAACCTGCTGCAGGCCCGGCTCCCAACGCGTCCGACAGTTGATTTTGCTCAACTGACTTTGATGTCGATCTGTTTCGGCTTGGCCTCTTCGGTCTTGGGCAGCCGCACGTGCAGCACGCCGTCCTTGAACTGCGCGTCGATCTTCTTCGCATCGACGGTTGACGGCAACTCGATGGTGCGGCTGAACGATCCAGAGACACGCTCGCGGCGATAGTAGTTCGCCTCTTTGGTTTCGGTCTCGTGCTTCTTCTCGCCCTTGATCGTGAGGCAGTTGTCCTGCAACGTGACGCTCACGTCGTCCTTGCTCAACCCCGGCAGGTCAACTGCGACGAGGAAGCGGTCCTTCTCTTCTGCGACATCGATTGCAGGAACGAATGCGCCATCAAAGTCGCCGCGTCCGAACCGACGGACCGATGAACCGAACAAGCGGTTCATTTCTTCTTGAATGTCTGCGAGGTTGGCAAACGGATCCCACAGGTCTCCTCTTGGTGTCCAACGTATCAGTGCCATGATTGTTTCCTCCTTTCTCTTTTCCTTTTCATCTCTGCTTTTCGGTTTAGCAGCGGGTGTGCCGGGAAGTTCGCTGAATTCGTATGCAGCTGCAAATGAATGCGTTACGCTAACGACGGAGAAAATGCTATTCGCCTCTTGGGTCAGTCTGACCATGACGCACTGTGACAACACGCAAACGTTTGGGACAGCCTGACCCGGATCTTCAAGGCGAACAGTCCGCCTCAATCAGTTTCGGAAAAAGCGAGAAAAGTCCAGGCTCTTGAGAGGCTGTTGAAGAACATACTGTAACGGCGCCCTGTGAGCGCCGAGTCGTCGTTCTTCCGCAGAATTTCGACAGGCGAACTCGACGCAAGTGGAAGCCGAGGAGTCACGGCGGCAAACCGCCGCTACAGTCCCCGCCACCGGTTTTTCAACGGCTTGTTGAGGGTTGACCGGAGGCTGCAGCCAAGCGTAGTCTTCTCGGCTGATTGGGCAATCGCAACGCTTGAAGCTTGGGAAACGGGTGACCGCGTGGATGATTGTCAAACTCGGTGGAGGACTATCATGAATACAGGATCGTTTTTAGCTGCTCGGAGAGGATTAGCCATTCTGCTTATTTGCTCCGGTTTGACTTCCGCACAGGAACTCAAGCCGATCCAGCTTCCGAAGCCGCAAATGAACGGCGGCAGACCTCTGATGGAGGTGCTGAAGGATCGAAGGTCGTCGCGCGCGTTCAGCACGGAGAAATTGCCCATGCAAACGCTGGCAAATTTGCTTTGGGCAGGGTTCGGAGTCAACCGGCCGGATTCGGGACAGCGCACCGCGCCGTCGGCGATGAATCAGCAGGAAATCGACATTTACGTTGCCACCGCCGATGGTCTCTATCTTTACGATGCGAAGGCGCACGTGTTGCAGCCTGTTCTAGCCAAAGATATCCGCGCTCTGACCGGTCGCCAGCCATTCGTGCAGGAGGCGCCTGTCAACCTCGTTTACGTGGCGGATTTTTCGAAGATGGGGCAGGCGGCAAGTGACCAAAAAGATTTCTATTCGGCCGCCGCCACCGGTTTCATTGGCGAGAACGTGTACCTGTACTGCGCTTCCGAAGGTCTGGTCACTGTTGTGCGCGCGATGATTGACAGGCCCGCCTTGGCGAAGGCCATGAAGTTGCGGCCGGACCAGAAGGTGATCCTCTCACAAACAGTGGGTTATCCAAAGAAATAGACGTGGCAGAGCAGCCGGCGGAGGTTTTCGTGCGCATTCGAATCTCTTGGGATAAATGGGAGGTGTTCGGCGTTATGAAAGACACGCCGACTTCGAGGAAATTGTTCAGAGCGTTTCCGTGTTCTTCCAGCGCGAACACGTGGGGCGAGGAAGTTTATTTCGGCGTACCGGTGAGCGCGGAGTTGGAACCTGACGCGCAGCAAGTGGTGCCGCCGGGCACCATCTGCTTCTGAATGGAAGGTCGGTCGTTGGCGATCCCTTTTGGGCCGATGCCGGTTTCGCGGGGCAACGAGTGCCGCCTCGTGACGAGGGTAAACGTTCTGGGCAAGCTCGAAGGCAATCCTCGGGCGCTGAAATCAATCCGCCATGGCGACGAGATCCGTGTCGAGGTTGCGCAATAACGTTTCGCCCATCTTGGGTCACGCGCTGGATTTGGGAGTGCGATTCAAACCGTTGAGCAACCAAGTGCCACCTCATCCTTCGGCAAGCCCAAGACAAGCTCTGTATCCTCTCCCCCGTAAGCGGCGGAGAGGAGGCAGGCATTTTATTCCCATCGCCCCGCAATGCGGGTAGAGGGGCCGCCCAATACTTTGAATCACACGCGGTGATTGGCTGAAGATTGACAGGGCTGGGGGTGTTGGATAAAGTCGGCCTGCTTTGCGGTGGCGAGGTAGCTCAGTTGGTAGAGCACTGCACTGAAAATGCAGGTGTCGTCAGTTCGATTCTGACCCTCGCCACCAGTTTTCTTCCAGCACCGTGAGTGAACGACAGGAGCCGATGGCCAGTGCTCAATTACTTTAACTTTCTCGCCGGCATCGCCTTGATGCTGCTGGGTATTCACAGCTTGCGGCAGGGCTCGGAGCGATTGTTCGGCGCGCGGTTACGGAGGCTGCTGCAGTCGGCAACCAAAGACAGCGGGCGCTCGTTGCTGGCGGGATTGCTCGTGTCGATCGTGATGCCAAGCAGCACGGCGGTGGCGTTGTTGTCGATGGAAGCGATCAACGCCGGCTATATGACGTTTCAGCATGGGCTGGTGCTGATGCTCGGCGCGAATGTGGGGTTCACTGTCACGGTTCAACTGCTGGCGTTCAAGTTTTACATCTACAACGCGGTCTTTATCGTCTCGGGTGCACCGTTCTACCTGTTCGGCAAGCGGCTGAACGTGCGCGGAGCCGGTCAGGCACTGCTCGGAACCGGGTTTCTGCTGTTGGCGCTCCAAGTATTGTCGGCCGCGGTGGCGCCGCTGAAGGGCAACGCCGATGTCGGCGAGGTGATGCGGGTGTTCGCCAGTCATCCGGTCTGGCTGGTGATGTTCGCGATGGTGTTGGACATCATTCTGCAAAGCCCCACCGCCACCATTGGGATCGGCTTGGCGTTGTGCGCGCAGGGAATCTTGCCGGTCGAGGGGGCGGTGGCGGTGGTGTTGGGCGCCAACCTCGGGCTTGGCCTGACGGCGCTGGTCGCGGGGTCCGCCAAAGTGGACACGCGCCGGATGGCGGTGGGCAATCTTATCTTCACGCTCGCCGGTGTGATCGTGTGCGTCCCGTTGGTGCCCGTGTTGGTGCCGGCGCTGCGAGCGTTGAGTCCGAGCGGCGATACGCAAGCGATCGCCAACGCCGACACGCTGTTCAACGTGGCGCTGGCCGTGGTTTTCCTGCCGCTGGTGCCGCTTCTGGCGCGATTGCTGGAGCGACTGATTCCGTCAACGCCGCCGGGCGAGGGGGGAACCGGGCCGCGCTATCTCGATCCTGCCGCGTTGGAAAGCCCCGCGCTGGCGCTGGGGCAGGCGACGCGGGAAATCCTGCACATGGCGGATCACGTGCAGGCGATGTTCCGCGACGCGTATCGCTGCTTCAAAGAAGCCGATGTGGATTTGTGTGCCACGGTGCAGCGGCACGACGACATCGTGGACTCGTTGGACACCGAGATCAAAGCGTTCATCACCAAAATCTCCGAACAGGCGCTGAATCACGAGGAATCCAAACGCGAGGTGGCGTTGCTGGCGTTCTGCAACGAACTGGAAAGCATCGGCGACATCATCGACAAGAACCTAGTCGAATTGGCGAAGAAAAAAATCTCCTTGAGCGTTGATTTCTCGAAGGACGGCTGGGTGGAGTTGGACGGATTTTTCCACGAGGTACTGGAGAACCTTGAGATCGCGGTGGCGGCGTTTGCCAGTCATGACCGTGAGTTGGCGGAGAAACTGTTGCGCCACAAGCATAATCTCAACGAGCACGAGCTGGAGTTGCGCAACCGCCATTTTCATCGCTTGCATGCCGGGCTTGCGGAGTCGATCGAGACCAGCGCCATTCATCTTGATGTGCTCACCAATCTGAAACACATCAATTCGCACCTTACGGCGGTGGCTTATCCCATCCTCGAAGACAAGGTCTCCTGAGTCGGACAGTGCAGACTGCGATTTACAGGCCAGCCGATTGGTTTGTCCCTCTGAGATGGCAGGATATGTTCGCGACACCTCAGCCGATTGAAATCGACGTCGGCTGCGGCAAAGGCGGTTTTCTGCTGTGGGCCGCGCAGGCACGGCCTCAATCAAACTTCCTCGGGATCGAGCGTAAACTCGTGCGGCTGCGCAAAGCGGAGAAGAAAATCCAGCGTTTGGGCCTCACCAACGTTCGCTTGATCCGCGTCGAAGCCAGCTATTGCATAGGCAAACTCGTGCCGAATGATTCAGTCGCGGTATACCACATCTATTTTCCCGACCCTTGGCCCAAACGTCGGCATCAGGCACGCCGATTCTTCCAGTCCGGGTTCGTTGACGATTTGCACGGGACCCTGCAGAAGGGTGGGCTGGTCAATGTGTTGACCGATGACGAAAGTTACTTTGCTCAGATCGAGAAACTGATGGCAAAGGGAGGGAGATTTGTCCGGACCGCGCCAGAACAACTGCCTCCAGCAGCGATGACGGAATTCGAGCGGATTTTTCGGGAACAGGGCAAACCGATTTGGCGAAGCCGCTACGTGCGGCTGAATCAGTGACCGAAAAGTTTCTGGGTTGACCGCACGTCCTGCGGCGAGAACATAGGCACGATGCGTTGATTGGTGCGGCTTTCCTGCAACGCCGCGCTGATTCGTTTGACCGTGCGCGCCGAGTAGAACCTTACCAAGCCGAGCGTCGTCTGCGGACCGAAAATCGTCAGAATTGGCATCATGTGCATGGCTGCTGATTTCGTGAAGGTTTGACGCTTGTCTCAACGCCGGGGTTGAGCCGCGGCAATTCCCGAAAGCGAGGTCGTTGCAGGCAGATGGCCCGCGCGCTGATATTTGGACACAGCCTGTTCATTCTCCCAGGCAAATTTCTGCAAGAGCAGCCGCGATACGGCGTTAAGCGTGGCGAATACGCCCTGGCCTGTGGTAGCCACGGCTACAAAGCTCGGCACACGCACCTTGCGATTGTTCAGAATGTGCTCGAGGTTGTGACCCGGCGCAAGATTGGGGATGTCGCGCTTGTTGTACTGGAGGACGTACGGAATGTTGTCCAAGGTCTGGCCCTGGCGGGCGATGTTGTCCTGGAGATTCTTGAAACTTTCGACGTTTTCCTTCATCTTCTCCCACTGCGAATCCGCGACAAAGACGATGCCGTCCACACTGCGCAGCACAAGCTGGCGCGTGGCATTGTAGATGACCTGCCCCGGCACGGTGTAGAGCTGGAACTTCGTCCTGAATCCTTTAATGACAACAGCATTGTGCGGCAGGAAATCGAAAAACAGCATGCGATCCGCGGCGGTGGTCAGCGAGACCAGTTTGCCCTTGTTGGCATCGTTGACATGGCCGTGGATATAGGCCAGATTGGTTGTCTTGCCGCTCAGCGCTGGCCCGTAATAGACGACTTTGAATTGTACTTCCTTGTTCGCGTAATTGATGATTGCCATGGTACTTCTGTCTCCTCACACAATGGCCCGTTGACGACACAGGCGGGCGATTTCCTGGCTGATGCGTTCGCATCGACGCAGCAGCGCTATACTGAAGTGGCGGGTGTCGTGGATCACAATCGGGTACACCTCACCCGCGCGAAAGATGCTCAAGAGTTGCTGATCGGTGAAAATCGTGAACCGGCGAATCTGGCCGACTCGGAGTTCACGCATGTAGCGGCCGATTTTCTTGAAAAACTGGGACGGCAATTGCGAGAGGATCGACCCAAGACACACGGAAACCGAGGGCACAACACCGACTGCCGTTGAGTGAGGGGATGCCGTTTCCTTTACCGCTGGTTGTGTCGAAGTTTGCGGTTTGGTGACGGTTACACGAGTCGGTGTGACCGAAGTCTTGCTGGGTTCTGGATGCTGTGTGTTGGAAGTCTTTAGAAACAGGACGCTCATCTGTGTGCCACTCGATCAGTAATACGTTTGTTTTTAGCAACCACTGTGCCAGTAAAACTCAGGTGTCCAAGGCTGAGCGGAGAATCGATCCCGGAGGAGAAGAATCTCAACTTTGCGACCTGTCAGGAACAAAGTTGGTTGGGTTAACCGCTGCTTCCGGACACGCGTAGCACTTCATCAAGCGAGGTTAAACCGGCTTTGGCTTTGTTCAGACCAGCCAGCGTCAGGGTTTTCATGCCTTCACGCAACGCCAGGTCTCTGATGGTTTTCGCACCTGAACTGTGCAAGATTTCCTCTCGCAATGCTTCGGTAATCGCCAGCACTTCCAGAATCGGCATTCGGCCGAGAAAACCAGTCTCCTTGCAGCGGGAGCAACCGTGGCTGCGATAAAACGTATTGGTAGCGATATCCTCTGCGCTGATTCCCAGACGTTTGATCACATCCGGGGGAACTTGAAACGCCTCCTTGCAGTGCGGGCAGATTTTGCGCAGCAGCCGCTGCGCGCAAACCATCAGCAACGAGGAACTGACCAGGAACGGCTCGATCCCCATGTCGATCAGGCGTGTGATCGCTCCCGGCGCGTCGTTCGTGTGCAATGTCGAAAGCACCAAGTGACCCGTCAAGGCTGCCTTCACCGCAATGTCGGCGGTTTCGGAGTCGCGGATTTCGCCGACCATCACGATGTCCGGGTCTTGACGCAGAATTGAGCGCAACCCGTTCGCAAACGTCATTCCGATCTCGGGTTTCACCTGCACTTGATTGACACCCAGCAACTGGTATTCGACGGGATCTTCCACAGTGACGATGTTGACGTCCGTCGTGTTCAACTGCGTGAGCACGGCGTAAAGCGTCGAGGTTTTGCCAGAGCCCGTCGGACCGGTCATCAACATCATGCCATGCGGTGCATCGATGGCGCGTTTGAACTTCTCCAAGTCTTCCGCATCCAGCCCCAAGTTTTCCAGATTCAGGTTGAGCGCGCCCTTGTCGAGCACGCGCATGACGATTTTTTCGCCATGGATCGTCGGCAACACCGAAACGCGCAAGTCGACTTCGCATCCCGCCAGCTTGATGCGAAACCGTCCGTCTTGCGGCAACCGTCGCTCGGCGATGTCGAGGTTGGCCATGATCTTGATGCGCGACGCAATGGCCGATTGCAGTGATTTGGGTGGCGCCGCGGAATCGTAAAGAACGCCGTCGATGCGGTAGCGCAGCCGCAACTGCTTTTCAAACGGCTCAATGTGAATGTCGCTCGCGCGGTCTTTGATGGCCTGGACAAGCATCAGGTTGGCAAGCTTGATGACCGGACCCTCCTCGCTGCTTTCGACGAGACGGTCGAGGTTGATCTCCTCCTGCCCATCTTTGGCCAACTCGACGTTGTTGACATCGACGTCCTTCAAAATCTCGTCGATGCCCCCGCTGACCTGCGTTTGCGCGTTGTTCAGGAAATCCGTGACCGCTTTTTCAGTGCTGATCAGCGGGACAATTTCCATGTTGGGCCGGACGCGTCGCAGATCGTCCAGCGCCAACACGTTCAGTGGATCGGCCATGGCGACGTAAAGCTTTTTGCCGAGACGGGTGACGGCGGCCATCTTGTAGCTCAGCGCCATGTCCTTCGGGATCAGATCGATCACATCATGCGGGACGCGCATCTTGGCGAGCGTCACCGGCGGCGTGCCCAGACAGCGCGCCGTGCTGACCATCATGTCCTGGTCGGTGACAAACTGGCGATCCAGAAGAAGCTTCAGCAAGCGGCCGCCTTGCTTTTTCTGCGACTCAATGACTTCGTTCAGTTGCTTCCTGGTCAGCAACCCATCCGCAATCAACCCATCCGCAATCCGTTCGCCGAATGGTTTCATGATTTCACTTGCTGGGTGCGCGTGTCGCCGAATCCGAGCGCTCGCTGCATCGCGTTGGCAATCTCCATCGGTGAGGTGACGTACCAGAAGATGTTGTAATCGAGCATCGCCGCGACTTGTTGCCGGGCTTCCTGGTCGAACGGATTGGCCGTCGCGATCAAAACCGAGCGGCTGATCAAATCGAAAGGAATCAGGCAGAGTTTCCAGCACACCTCCTGCGGGAGCAAGCACGCGATGTCGCGGTCCACATCGTAGATCGACAGGGGCAGATACGGCAGACCCGATCTGTCGCAAAGCGTCATGAGGATGTCCTCCATCTTGGCGATCTGCTCGTTGACCAGCAACTGACAGAGCGACAGCGGTTGACTTTTATTCGTCGTGTTGGTGCGCATCGCCTGCAACTTTTGCAGAATCGGCTCGGCGGCCTGCGGAGTGATGAGTTTCTCGGCGATGAGCACATTGGCCAGAGCCTGATCGCCATCAACGGCTGTGGCGTGAATATCCGCAGAAGTAGGCGCCCCCGCTGGCACACCAGCAGGTGGTGTTGGCTTGGAGTCTTCAGCCAACGAGGGCACCGCAGAGGGATGGGGAACACTGATCTTGGAAGTCTTCGCCTCCAACTCCGCCAGCGCGGCAATCGCATTCGCGTCCTCGGGGTATTCTTGGAGAATGCCTTCGTACTCCAAGATGGCCTGTGAAATCTGTCCCAGAGTTACATAGACGCTGGCCAGTTTCTTGGAGATGTGCAGACTGTCCGTTTGTCGCCCAAGTTTGTTGTACGCCTCCTTGAGAATCTCAAGCGACTGGCAATCTTCAGGCTGGGATTCGGTGATCGCCTCGAACATTTCAACCGTTCGAAGCAACTGTTGGGTTTCTTCTTCGGAAATAGTGCTGGCCATAATATTGGGCACTCCAAGCTCGCCATCACTGTGAAAGCAGGGGATATGCCACGGCGGGAAGGATTGACGCGTCAGAACGGCCCACGCAAATTGGCTGCCCGGCTTGGGAAGGCAATAAATACAAGACTTTGGCGGCAAGCAAGAGATTTTTAACGGGTGAGAATTTTCTGACCTTGTCCGTTCTTTTTCGGCCAAGTAAGCAAGACTCAGCAATAAATTTCCGGCAATGAAGTCGAACACTTGCGGTGCGAGTCCGATCTTGCGAGCAACTCACGGTCAGTTTCTACAGTGGCCGGCGTTGCGCTCAGGATATCCGCCTGCGTGTTGCCTGTCCACAGCCCCTCCTCGCATTTTTGGCCAAGCTATTCTGACGCTTTCCACGATGGACGCTGACACGGATTCCAGTTAGCGTAAAAGGCGGAGCGGCAGTGTGGTTGATCCCTGGGGCGCTAACCCAACTGGAAGCACCCCTCTTCCATTACACTACCGCTCCCCTCTTGTTCGATGCGCCTGTGAACAAAACGTTTCAAGCAGCGACCCCAATCTCATTGTCCGTTATACTGGTCTGCTTTGGTCGTGGTGCTCCGATCTCGATGCGGCGCGATCTCGCAATGCGTCTCAACGTAGGTTCGACCTCTACAGTGGCGGGCATTGCGCGTAGAATGGCCGCTGGCGCGTCAAGGGGCGCACGGCCGGGGGAGGGGGGGTGGATTCGCGTTGCGCTGGTCGCCCGCCTCTACGGTCTGACCCGCGACTAATTGCCAAGTCGCTGATAAGCAGGCTAAGAAATTGGCTGCCCGGCCTGGACTCGAACCAGGAAATACGGCTCCAAAGGCCGCTGTGTTACCGATTACACTACCGGGCAACCCTGAAAACTTTTCATCACGGCGGCGACACTTGCGCGAACCCGGTGACTTGCGTCCACATGCTCGGCCCAAATTCTTCTCGTATCTGCTTGGCGCTCTCTTCCGCTGCATTGGCACCCGCAAACAAGCCGAACACTGTCGCGCCGCTGCCGCTCATCAATGCGCCCGTCGCGCCGCCCGCTCGCATTGCGTCTTTGAGCAACCGCAGGACGGGAAACTTCTTGATCGACGGCGCCTCCAGCGAGTTGAACAGACACCGGCTGACGCCCAGCAAATCGTTCTCTGCCAGCGCGCGCAGCAGGAGACTAACTTCGGGTGGTTTGGGTGTCAACCCCGCCGCTGCCTTCGCCCTGTCCCGCTCAGAGCGGGACCAGCTTTCGTACGCCCATTTAGTTGAGATGCCGAACCCGGGATTGACCAGTAGAATCGCTGCGGACAGTTTGCACGCGATCGGTTCGACTTGCTCGCCGCGACCGCGACACAGCGCCGCGCCGCCCGCGAGAAAGAAATTGATGTCCGAGCCGATCCTCGCGGCGAGTTCGCCGAGCATGTCAGGCGGCGTGTCCACTTGCCAAAGCTGACTGAGTCCCTTGAGCACCGCGGCGGCATTGCTGCTGCCGCCGCCGAGGCCCGCCGCCAGGGGTGTACGCTTCTGAAGAAGGATTCTCACGCCTTGTTCGCCGCCGCATTTCGTCGCCAGCAATTTCGCGGCGCGCAAGGCCAGGTTGGTGTCGTCAGTCGGCAAACGCGGGTCGTCGCATTCCAGCGTCACGTTCTTTTCCGCCAACTGCAGCGTGATCTGATCGCCGAAATCGAGTGGAAGCATCACCGTCTCGAGATCATGATAGCCGTCGGCGCGCCTGCCCAGGATGCGCAGGTACAGATTGATCTTGGCAGGCGAAAACACCGTCAGTTGGGCTTGAGTTGACACGGCGTTTTCCCTAGCATGCGCTTGGAATGAAATCAAAGCTTATCGTGGCGCTGGACGTCGACAGCTATGAAAAGGCGACAGCGCTGGTCAAGGAGTTGCGCGAGGTTGTCGATATCTTCAAGGTCGGGAGTCAACTCTTCACGCGCGTCGGACCGAAAATCGTCGAGTTCATCAGCGAGCAAAACAAGAAATGCTTTCTCGATCTGAAATTCCACGACATCCCCCACACCGTCGCCAAAGCCGTCGAGTCGGCGGCGACGCTGCGCGTGTTCATGCTGACGGTGCACGCCAGCGGCGGTGCAGAGATGCTGAAAGCCGCGGCGCAAATGATTCCCGGCCGACCCGTGATCCTCGGTGTGACCGTATTAACCAGCGTCGGCGGCAACGTCCAGGCGGAAGTCCTGCGCCTGGCCAAGCTGGCGCAGCAGTGCGGGTTGAACGGTGTGGTGGCATCGCCTCAGGAAATCATGCCGCTCCGCCGCACACTTGGAGAACGGTTTCTGATCGTGACTCCAGGGATTCGGCCTGCTTGGGCCGAAGCCGGTGACCAAAAACGCGTGATGACGCCTGCCGAGGCCGTCGCCGCTGGCGCCAGTTACATCGTGGTCGGCCGCCCGATCATCGCTGCAGAAAAACCAACTGCCGCCGCGCTGCGGGTCACGACGGAAATGGCTGAAGCGGCGCGGTAGCCGATTGCGCGGTGTCAGCTTGAGCGGCGCTTGAGGATGAGAATGCTTTCCTTTAAGTCGCCGAGTTGCTTCAAGATGTCCTGCTGATTTTTCAGGATCTGCTCGTTCTGTTCGAGCAGCTTGTCGATGCGCGTGTCGGATGGGGCAGGCTTTGGTTGCGCCGGCGCTTGGGCGATGGCGAACGTTCCCGCCACCAGCAGGGCGGCGACTGCAACTGTCACGAATAATTTGGCCTTCATTGTTAAAACATCCTCCGATTCGGTTTTGTTCTGCCGCAGCAATTCCAGCAGCTTGTGTTCCCGAACAACATGGCGGGCAACCTCCTGCCCGTCAAGCAGGACGATGGGGGATATCGTTGCGACAACGCTCGAAGAGTTCTGGTTTTTGAGAGATGTCCACTTCCCCCAGCACGAAATTGACCTGCTGCTGGCAGCGCGCTATTACCTCCTTGGCGCGCTCGCACAGATGGCAACCGGGATTGGAGTAAATCACGATGCAGTGCATACAGACAGGAGTCAGAATCCAGAATAAGCGACGCTTGGCGCTCCTGTCTCCTGAATTCTGTCTTCTGAATTCTGCCGTTTACGTTCCTTCTTCCCAACTCGTGAGATACTTCTTCTGCTCGGCGGTTAGCTTGTCGATCTCGACGCCCATCGCCCTCAGCTTCAACGCGGCGATGTTTTCGTCGATGTCGTGCGGGACCGGGTAAACCTTCTTCCCCAGCTTCGCATGGTTCTTGACGATATACTCGGCGCACAGCGCTTGGTTGGCGAAACTCATGTCCATCACCACCGCCGGATGACCTTCTGCGGCGGAGAGGTTGATAAGACGGCCATCAGCGAGCAGGAAAATCTTCCGGCCATCGCGAGTCGTGAATTCCTCGACGAAAGGCCGAATCGTGCGGCGCGACTTCGAGACGGCTTCCAGGGCCGGGATGTTGATCTCGACGTTGAAGTGGCCGCTGTTGCAGACAATCGCTCGGTTCTTCATGACTTTGAAGTGCGGCGCGTCGATCACATGCTTGTCGCCCGTGACCGTGATGAAGATATCGCCGACCGCCGCCGCTTTCTTCAGCGGCATCACCTCGTAGCCGTCCATCACGGCTTCCAACGCTTTCAACGGGTCGACTTCCGTGACGATCACGTGAGCACCGAGTCCGCGAGCACGGATGGCAACTCCGCGCCCGCACCAGCCGTAACCGCACACCACGACCTTGCTGCCGGCCATCAGCACGTTCGTCGCGCGAATCACGCCGTCAATCGTGCTCTGGCCCGTGCCGTAACGGTTGTCGAACATGTGCTTGGTGTTCGCCTCGTTGACAGCGATGATCGGATACTTCAGCGCGCCGTCCGTCGCCATGGCCTGCAACCGAATCACGCCCGTGGTCGTTTCCTCCGTACCGCCGATGACGTTCTTGATGAGATCGGTGCGCTTGGTGTGCAACACGCCGACCGTGTCCGCGCCGTCGTCCATCGTCATCGTCGGATGCGCATCGAGCGCGGCGAGGATGTGATTGTAATAAGTCTTGTTGTTTTCGCCCTTGATGGCGAACACGGAGATGCCCAAATCCTTCACCAACGATGCCGCCGCGTCGTCCTGCGTCGAGAGCGGATTCGACGCGCAGGCGAACACCTTCGCGCCGCCCGCCTGCAACGTGCGCAGCAGATTGGCCGTCTCGGTGGTAATGTGCAAGCAGGCGGCCAGCGTCTGGCCCTTGAGCGGTTTCTCCTTGGCGAACCGGTCGCGGATCAGCGCCAGCACCGGCATGTAGTTGTCCGCCCATTCGATGCGTAATCGGCCTTGGGCTGCCAGCGAAATGTCTTTAACGTCGTGCGGAATTTTGACTCCCATTGTGTGATCTCCTGCAAATCGGCGCTTCCGTCCGAAGCGCCGAGCGCGCGAAAGGTAGCCGCACCCGCCAGCCAAATCAACGAAAAAGGTTTGCCGCACGCGGGACGCGCGTCGGGGTGCCGAGAAACCGCTTGAGAAGCGCCGCCGCCTGGACTATGTAAGCCGTGGCGTGCCGGGAAAGTGCGCCCAGTGCGGAGCGCCTTTCCGGGCATGATTCTATGAGGGACGAAAATGATGGACATAGCCGATGCGCTTGAAGCCATACGAAAGGCTCTGGGGACCCACGAAGCTGTCTCCGAGTACGTTGCCAATCTCGACCAACTGGTTCCCTTGTTGCGCGAGAACGACGTCGCCCGGAAGATCGGGGGGATGAGGACGTTTCTCCAGAGCCATGTCGTGGAACATTTCGCGTTCGAGGAGAGCACCGCCTTCCCGGCACTGCTGGCGGTCGATCCTCACCCAACGACGCGGGACTTGGTTGCCGAACTGCTGAAAGAGCACAAGGTTTTGCTGCAGGACACGAAGGCACTGAACGAGATGCTGCTGCATGGGGATCTCAACGATGGCGAATACGTGCCGCGGGTGGAGCGGGCGTTCCGGACGTTCTTCGGCAAACTTCAGAAACACGCCGCACGGGAAGACAACCTCTTCATCCCGCTCCTTGTGAAACACGGTCGCAAGAAGCCCCAGGCATAGCGGTTGGTTTACCGTTGCGAGTTTGTATAAGAAGTCCCCAGCTATGCCGGGCGACCGCAATCTCTGAGCAACTGCTCCACGCACGCGGTCATCCACGCGACCGTGGCGGCGTCCAGTTTGTCGTGCCGGACCAAATTCCGAAGACGCGAGGCGAATGCTCTCTCCACCGCGTTCGCCCTATGGCATTTCCCCATCCTCAAGTACCGGTCCATAAGATTGATCTGGCGAATGAGGATTCTCTTTTTGCCGAGTTTAGGAAGCGGCGATTGCTGCACCTGTGCAATGAGATCATCAACCAAGATGGACTGTACGTAGTCGGACAGTTCGTAAATCCCGGCCGTGTAGAAGACCGAGTTTTTGCCCACGATGAACTCTGCAGGCCCGACCCGGCGCGGATCGTCGGTGCTGTAGTACCAATCGTAGGTGTACCCCAAGCCGGTCCACGGGTAGCCCACGCTGTTGCTGCCAAAGGTGTAAATCGTGTCCAGACGGTTGCTGAACCACGTCGTATAGTCGCTTACGCTGGCAAATCCCGCCGGTGGAACGGTAGGCATGGGGTTCGGCCAGCCGAACGCCACCGACTGATTGGTGATCTGGTAATCCCACGCCGGTCGGGACAAATCCTCCGGGTGTACAAAGAGTTCCACGACATTGGAACAACCATAATCGTTGGGCAACCCGAACAGTTGTTCCACGCGTCGGTACACGTTGGTCATCACCGACGGCTGGTAGTAGTTGGTGTCACCAAAGAAACCTTTGAAATCGGCAGTCGTAGCCACCCAGATCATGCCCCACGAGTTGGTCGTGAGCCCACCGACATGGTAGGAATTTGTATAGCTGGCCCGGGTGAAGACCGAAACCTTGACCCAATCCGTGTCGTTGCTCCACTCCAGGAACGGATTGGGGTTGTGCGAGGAATCCCAAATCCACGTCAGATCATGGGCCACGGGCAACTGCGAGTAGTCAGACGCATTCACCACTGCATTGCTGTACGCGGCGTCCATCACCCACCCGGCCGGCGGCCAAGCACCCCAAGATCGGGTACCCGCGGTCGCCACTATCATAAAAAACATCGTGATGCAGCAAATCTGTCGCATCATAAAACTCTTCACGTCGGTTCGTTGTAGTCCGCGAAATCCCGCAGTCGCTGATCCGCGTCGTCTCATTATTCATCACGGGAACATCCTGCATGCCCTCCCTAAACAGAATAATGCTTGGTGAGATGTAACCCGGTCGCTGTCCTTGCGGTCGCACGCGGCGGCGAGGTCAGGAGACCTTCGCCGAACAGAGGCAACTGCAAAAGCCGCGAGCAGGCTCGCGGCTACAAGCGACCGATATACGGCTACTGCGCCTTCACCGGGCTGCGCCACACCGAAACGATTCTGGATACCTGGCCAAGCCGTCCACGGTTTCGTCGGGCATCGGCGGGAATACTTTCATCTTCGCGAGAAACTTGAAGGCTTTCGCAATCGATTCTTTGTTGAGAGCGGTCGTGTAATCCTTGAACCGGTCGTTGACAACTCCTTCGTCACTCGATTCCAGGTCGATCAGTTTCGCCGGCTTGAGACAACTGAAATCGAAACCCTTGAGGTCAACAATCTTGATCTTCGTTTCTCCGGGTTTTTTCAGGAAGATCACGCGGTCGCCCACGAGGGTCGGTGTCTCGAACACCTTCACATGCGCCCGCAGGTGCCGGACATCGTACACAATACTCCACTTTGTCCCCACGCCCTGGCTCACCGCGCTCAGGGTATCAAACGCATGTTGCACCGTGGCATCGGCATTGGTCGAACCGAACTGGTTCACGCCGCGTGCCGCGGTGGTGAAATTGTACAGGGACCGGTCCGTGGCAGTGCTTTGGCCGCTCTGGAGACAATGGAGAGATTCGGCATAGGTGCTGTTGGCCAATGCCGCCACCGGCAGATTCTTTCCCGTGTACGACACCATCTTGCCGTTCAGGAATTCGATCGCCGCCACGCGGCCCAACCGATCGCAGACCAGGAAATGGAAATGAGATTGCGCTTCGGCAATCCTCAGTAATCCATCACTCTTGATGACTTCGTCCACGGTCGAGTAATTATCGAGTTGGAACTGGATCCACTGACATGCGTTGATGGCCGGGCGATCGTCTTTGGCTGGATACGCGGTCTTGTCGAGGGTCATGTGTTCCACGACCAACCCGGCTTCGTTCATCCCGCCGTACGGCAACTCTCGACCGACCTGATTGAACGTGATGCTGCCAAATTTGGAGGTCCATTTCACCGGCTTCTCGGGAGCATCGATCAACGCCGTTTTTTCGAGTCCGCGTTGGTTTGCGAGGATCAGACCGGTCCCCGTATGCCAATCGAGGTTCCGGCCCAGCACCAACTCGTTGCCACGGTGCAGGACAAATGTCGTGCAGGGATAAGCCGCAAACCAGTGGCCGCCGACCAACAGAAACAAAGAGATCAGCAGATGGGTTTTCCGTGACTTCTCCATAGCCCAGTGGTTTTTAGCATAGAAAGCCAAAGGGATCACGCCTATTCATTCTGCAATCTGGCTTTGGCTTGTTCAAGAAATCGGCCGAGTCTCTTGTCGCGCGCTGCCTGCTGGGCCAACCGCTGCACCGTGTCGCCGACGCTGCCGCAAAATAGTGATTAGTGAGATGTGAGCCCACGCCCTTTCATGGCGTGGCGAAGGTATACCGGAGGGCTTCCGCCACTTTCACCTCCGCGGGCCGGACAGCGTGACGCTTTGTCCGATGGCCGGAATTTTAAAGGGTTGGCGCCCTGTTCGCCAGTCGAACTGGATCCAGTTGAAATCTGGCGAATCCAGCGAGGTGTCGAACCGGAAAGCAACGCGGGAAGCCAAATCCGATGCATCCGATTCCAAGACTTCCACCGTGAGGCCGCCCAGGTCATACCGGTCGCCTTTTTTGCATCTGGGGTCCCCTATGAGGTTGCCAAACCTACAGAGGTACGCTAAATGGACGGGGCCGACATCGTCGCAGGAGAATATGTTCAGCGCTTTGGATTGAATCACCAGCGTTTTGTCATCGGTCCGCTGGACATCGAAGCTCGTGCAACCCGGCACCAGCGCCCGCAAGGTCTTTGGCAGTGGCCGGTGATAATATGCTTTGTAAGAAGGTACACAAACCGCCGCGAGCGGGCAGGGTGCGTTGACGACGATCACATTCTTGTTTTCCGCGTCCGGTGAATCGCCGAGACTGACGGCGCCTTTCATTAAATTAAAAACGAAAGGGGTAGCTTTAACCATTACGACTCTTCCGGCGATTGCTCCCGGAACATGCGCCAGAATCAGCAGAGCACAAGCTGCCCATGCCAGAATTCGGTAGGCCAACCATTCCGGCAACCGGTTTGGCCGGGTGATCAGGCCGGCAACGAAACTGGCGATCAGTCCATAAGCTCCGACGGCCACAAAACCAAGGTTTTTGGACAATGGCACTACGGTTGCCGCAGGGATGACTGCGAGAACCATGACGGCAAACCAAAATGCAGCGATTCTGTTCCTGCGCAGGAGGGGAAGAAACACGATCAAAGCTGCGACAATGGGCACGCAATAAAAGGCGATGACCTTCGGCTGCAATAAAGGGTTAACCGCGATCAAAAAATCCGGCGGCACGCCGGTAAGCTGGCCTCCGAGCAGCGCGATGGCTCGGGGGATCACTGCCTGCGCAAACTGGAGCGGCTCGTTGGCAGGGTCAATGTAAATGCCCAAATGGAACACACCGAAGCCGGAGAGTGTATAGATGGTTCGCCACAGAACGATAACCAAAATCGAAGGCAAAATCGTCAGCGCCCGGTTGCGAAGAGAACCCGGCTCGAGCACCAGGGCATACGCGAGGATGAAGGCAAACGTGGAAGCTCCGCCTTCATCCGCGAAAAGGGAAAGCGCGAGGAACAGGGCGGACAACATCAGTCCGGAACGGGATTTTGCGGAACGCCATTGATGATGCTCATAAAGACACAACAGACCGAAGAAAAGCGACAGCATGAAGCCGCGGTTGGCGATGAACGCCACCGGAAAATAGGTGTTGCTATCCAGCAGGAACAATAGGGCCGCCAGTCCGGCGATCCAGCCCGTTCCCATCAACTTCCGGTAAACAATCGTGATGAGAAACACGATGGCCGCAAACCAGGCGATGTTGTGGGCGTGCATCAACACCGGTGAGTCTGGAAACAGCCGGTAATCGAGCCAGTGAGTGAACGCGGTGACTGGCCGCCAAAGACGCACTTTAAAATTGTCCGCTGTCCACCACGGCAAAATGCCGTAGCTTTTGGCTAGTGCCACGCATCGCGGATCCCGGTTGGAGAAGCCGGGGAAAAGGTCGCAGAGGACAGTCGAGAAACTGCCGGAACCCGGAGCCAACATGCCCGTCTCGTGCATTCGCGGCGGCAACTGGCTGGGTTTGAGTTCGACAACCCGCTGAAGCAGGTCGTCCCCCCCAAAGCCGGTCTTCAAGGCGGGCAACATCACCAGTATCGCCCCAATCGCAAGAACTGCGGGAAGATAACGGTGGGCAAGAAATCTCTTCAAGAAATCCAACATCCGGGCTCCTGTTCCAATTGGTTTCATCCGATGTGGTCAGCCATTATTGCCGGCCTTGGTGAATAGACAAGCCAAACCGTCATCCATCACGCTTCGCGTTGCGTGCGACTCACTGGGGCTGTAAGGTCAGGTCGCTCCACCGTTCACTCTACACCCTTAGCTGAACTGGGACAGCCGGGCAAGCGATGACATGGGCATGAATAACCGAGCCGTTTTTCTCGCGTTTTTTCGCTTCGCGGGGGAGGGAACTGTAGTACACTGTCCCGCATAACGATATGAGCGCTCCTGAGACCAACACGACGATGGCGGTGTTCCTCGATCTCGAAAACATCGCTCTGGGGGCACTTGATGCCCATTACCCAAAGTTCGACGTCCAGAAGGTGCTTGAGCGTCTCCTGCTCAAAGGGCACATCGTCGTCAAGAAGGCGTATTGCGACTTCGACCGCTACAAGGCGTTCAAGCGGGACCTGCACGAGGCTGCGTTCGAACTCATCGAGATTCCCCACGTGCGACAGTCGGGTAAGAATTCCGCCGACATCCGCATGGTGGTGGATGCGCTCGATCTCTGCTACACGAAGGGCCACGTGGATACCATTGTCATCATCAGCGGCGACTCTGATTTCTCGCCGCTGGTGAGCAAGCTGCGCGAGAACGCCAAGACCGTCATCGGCGTGGGCGTGAAGAATTCCACGTCCGACCTGTTCATCAGCAATTGCGACGAATTCCTCTATTACGACGATCTGGTCCGCCCGGAACCGCCGAAGGCGCGGCAGCGGAGCGCGGCGCACGCCACCACCGCCAGGGCCGGCGAGGGCGACAAGGGCGAAGGCAAAGGCCCGCCGGTCACCGACGCATTCGAGATCGTGGTCAAGACGCTGGAAGCCATCACCGCGGAACGCGGCGAGGACGAGCGCATCTGGGGTTCGATGATCAAGCAGGCCATCAAACGGCGGAACCCCGGGTTCAACGAGCGCGCGTACGGGTTCCGGTCGTTCAACGATCTGCTTCTGGAAGCGCAGAGGCGCGGTCTCCTGAAACTGGATCCCGACGCGAAGTCCGGCGGCTACTCCGTCAAAGCCGCGGAGTGATTGCGCCTCAAATACTTGTAGGCCGCCTCCCTGCCCCGACATCCGATGTCGGGGTGAACGAGGCGGCGTGTGGTCGATTTCCTGTGCGATTTCGCCGACTCACAGAGTCGGCCTACAACCCATCTGCAAACAGCGGCGACTACTTCACGGCCTTCTTCAGGGCGGTGACTTTGTCGGTGCGTTCCTAGGTGAAGGTGTCGAGGTCGTCCACCCGTGTCCAACGTGACAGCACATCCCGCAAAGACGGTGGACGAAATCAAGGAATTGCTCGTCCGACAGGCAACTTCGCCGGTGCGCTGGAGCGAATCGATGCAGTGGCTCATCGCGCAAGGTTTCACTCGCTTCATCG